>JAJZDX010000009.1 GCA_021805865.1 Pseudomonadota bacterium | reverse complement strand
GCCCGCTGTATCCGGCACTTGCCCGCTACCGGGTCGAAAAACCGGACAGGTATTGGTCCGAATCCCCAGCACCAAAAAGCTCCGGATTTTGGCCACGGCAAGGGGCTATGTCAGGAGGTCTGTATTCATTGTCGCATGTTCGACGGCAACAGGGTTGACCGAGCGCAGCTTCTTGCACCCTGTGTGCGAAACGGCAGCAGACAACGCAGGTTGAGGATGCGTTGGTTAGTGATCCATGCCTCGGCCGTCCTGCGTGGCAGCGCGGGCCTGCGCAATACCGCGAAATGCAGCCACGCCTCACGGCAGGAATGCCACAGGTGCTGGTCCGCTCGGATCCCCTGTCGGCTGACCGTTCCCCCTGCAACAGGAATCCCGGGAGGAGGGAATCTCACAGGCGGTCGCTGCCGAAGAGGAGGACTCGGCGAGTACGCGCTGGAGGATCGCCTCAAGCCGAGCGCCAGTCTGACGGGTCGCATGCCGGCACTCGCGGATATCACGGAGCGCGCGA
Organism: Pseudomonadota bacterium; assembly: GCA_021805865.1. Classification (GTDB taxonomy): domain Bacteria; phylum Pseudomonadota; class Gammaproteobacteria; order Steroidobacterales; family Steroidobacteraceae; genus 13-2-20CM-66-19. The sequence continues at coordinate 148,302 of JAJZDX010000009.1, read as the reverse complement.
TCGAAACCGGAATTCACGGTGCAGGCAATGCGCCAACCCCCGGGACGGCGTCCCTGAAGCGGACGCTGGGATGTACGCTGCAGCTCTCCTACGCTGATGCCGACGCGCGCCCCGAACGTCTCAAAAAGGTCGGAAGCTGCCCTCCGCAGTGATTGGCCGAATCGGCCGATCGCTTTCGGTGGGAGCAAAATTCAAGCGGACCGCCGATCAGCTTCTGCTCTCTTCCCACCCCCGGCACCCGGGACAGCCTTATAGGGCTTCCTCTGAAGCCGTACAAGACCCCGTACAAAACATCCCATAAGACCGCTCGTAAGGATTGGTCGGGGCAGGGAGATTCGAACTCCCGACCCTCTGCTCCCAAAGCAGATGCGCTACCAGACTGCGCCATGCCCCGAACTTCGCCGCATGCACCGGACCCGCGCCGTGACGCTCCCGGACAGCCCGGGCGACGGATCTGATCTTTCGGCCATCCGGGGATGATATGCGAGAATGCCCGTTCCCTCAAAGCACAGGTCCACGAGGCCCATGACTGCACAGGTGATCGACGGGCGAAAACTGGCCACCGAGGTCAAAAATCAGGTCCGCACCGCCGTCGATGCGGCACTCGCCCGGGGGCGGCGGCGTCCGGCGCTCGCCGTCGTCAAGGTCGGCGACAATCCGGCCTCCGAGGTCTACGTGCGCAACAAGCGCAAGGCCTGCGAGGAGGTCGGCATCCGCTCGGTGGCCCACGATCTAGCGCATTCCACCTCGGAAATCGCCCTGCTCTCCCTCATCGACGAGCTCAACCGCGATCCTGAGATCGACGGCATCCTGGTGCAGCTGCCGCTGCCCGATCAGATCCTCTCCACCGCCATCATCGAGAAGATCGACCCGACCAAGGACGTCGACGGTTTCCACCCGTACAACGTCGGGCGACTGGTCCAGCGGATCCCCCTCATCCGGCCCTGCACGCCCTATGGGGTCATCAGGCTCCTCGAGTCGATCGGCGCCCCGCTCAAGGGCCAGAATGCCGTGGTCATCGGCGCCTCCAATATCGTCGGCCGCCCAATGTCCCTCGAGCTGCTGCTGATGGGGGCCACGACGACGGTCTGCCACCGATTCACGAGCGACCTGCGCTCCCACGTCACCCGCGCGGACATCCTCATCGTTGCGGCGGGTAAACCCGACCTGGTGCCCGGGGAGTGGGTCAAGCCCGGCGCGGTGGTCATCGACGTCGGCATGAATCGCCTGGACAACGGCAAGCTGGTGGGCGATGTGCAATTCGAGCAGGCCCGCGAGCGTGCCGGCTGGATCACCCCGGTCCCCGGCGGCGTCGGCCCGATGACCGTGGCGATGCTGATGCACAACACCCTCGAAGCGTTCCACCGCCGCCATCAACCGGGGCATTAGCCGGGCGCGGCGGCAAGCCGGCTCCCACGCAGACGGCAGGATCCTGCCGGCCGCACCGCGCGCCTCACAGATCTGTCGATTGGATCCTCAACCGGGCCAGCGCCCGGGTAGAGTACGGACCAAGGCTGAACAAGCGGCGGGCGCCGCAGAGCCTTCACTCCGATCGAGCGAGGACCGCCTCATGATCAACGCACTCACCGCGAATCCCAGTCCCTGGCCGGCCACCTGCTCCGCCGGCGGATCGAGCACCTCGAGCACATCGGGTCTCACACAAAGCGTGAATACGCTGCTCGCCGGACTCGGCTCTACCGGCAGCGCCGCCCCGAGCGGCCTCATGAGCTTTCTGAGCGCGCTCGACGGGGCGGGCGTCGCCAACCCGAGCGCCAGTGCGGGCAGCACCCTGTCCGCGGTGACTGCCGGTGGCGTCAATACGAGCGGCTCGCAGAGCCTTCAGAGCCTCGTCAGCACGTTCGTGAGCACGCTGCGCAGCCAACTTGCCGCATCGGCTTCCCTTTCCGCAGCGGGCGGCGCCGCCTCGGTACCCGCCTCCGGCGCAACGGCAGCGGCGAACACAGCGGCCGGCGCCTCCGTCACCCCCCATCAGGTTGCTTCGGCTCACCCGGGTCGCCATGGGCACCACGGCCACCACGGCAGCGCAGCGCTCATGAGTATTTTGGCGCAGCGGTCAAGCACCGACCCCACGGCCAACGGCAGCAGCGCCTCCACGTCCAGCACGGGGTTGAACACCACCGCGTAAGGCGAGCGGCGGGCGGAGCGGAATGGGCCTACGCCCGGCGCCAGATCGTCGCTCCGCCGGGCTTGTCCTCGAGAACCACCCCAAGGGCTGCCAGCTCATCGCGGATCCGGTCGGACTCGGTCCAGTTCTTCGCCGTGCGTGCCGCGGCGCGCGCCTCGATCCGCCGCTCGATCTCTGCATCCTCGAGCGCGGCTGCCGGGCTGCCGGCCAAAGCGGCTTGAGCGATTGCGCGCGCACCTCCTTTCGCCTGTCGCAGCCACTGCTCGGCGCTCACCCCGGCGAGACCCAGCACGTGCGCCAGTGCCCTCAGCTCCGCACCGAGCGAGGCGGCACGCCGCTCATCACCCGCGTCCTTCGCCGAGTTGACCTCGCGCGTGAGTGTCTGCAGGACCGCCAGCGCCTCCGGAGTATTGAAGTCATCGTCCATCGCTTCACGGAATTGCCCGGTGTAGCGCGACTCGGCCGGCACCGCCTCGGGCAGACCCCGCAGGGCGAGATAAATCCGCTGCAGCGCCGCATCGGCCTGCTCGAGCTGCTCGAGTGAGTAATTGATGGGCCCGCGATAATGACTCGAGAGCACGAAATAGCGCACCACCTCCGGATGGCGCAGCCCGGGAAGCACCTCGCGCACGGTGAAGAAATTGCCGAGCGACTTCGACATCTTCTCGTTGTCGACGTTGACGAATCCGTTGTGCATCCAGATCTCGGCGAACCGCTCGCCGGTGGCCGAGCAGGACTGCGCGATCTCGTTCTCGTGATGCGGGAATTTCAGGTCGATGCCGCCGCCGTGGATATCGAAATGCGCCCCGAGGAGGGAGATCGACATGGCCGAGCACTCGATGTGCCAGCCGGGGCGCCCCCGGCCCCAGGGCGAGTCCCACGCCGGCTCGCCCGGCTTGGCGTGCTTCCACAGCACGAAATCCAGGGGATCGCGCTTGGCTTCGTCCACCCCGACACGGGCTCCGGCGCGCAGGTCCGAGAGGCGCTTGCCCGAGAGCTGACCGTAGCCCTGGAACTTCGCCACCGCGTACATCACATCGCCATTCGCCGCCACGTAGGCGTAGCCGCGCTCGATGAGCCTGCCCACCATGTCGATGATGTGCGGCAGGTAGGCCGTGGCGCGCGGCTCGAAGTCCGGCCGTGCGACACCGAGCTGCTCGCAGTCCTCGTTCATGGCGGTAATGAAGCGTCCGGTCAGCGCCTCGATCGGCTCGCCGTTTTCGGCGGCGCGCCGGATGATCTTGTCGTCGATGTCGGTGATGTTGCGCACGTAGGTCAGCTGGTAGCCGCGCCAGCGCAGATATCGCGCCACGACATCGAACACGATCAGCATGCGGGCATGGCCGATGTGCAGGTAGTCGTACACCGTGATGCCGCAGACGTACATGCGGACTTCACCGGGCACGATGGGCGTGAGAAGCTGCTTCTCACCGGTGAGCGAGTTGTGGATGTGGATCATGGGCGAAATGGCGCTTTCTCGGTCGTGCGGAGCCTGTGTGCCGGATGGGTGTCGCGCCCGGCTCATGCAAAGCGTTTCAGGCGCTCGAGCGCCTGGCCGGCCGGCATGGCCCTGAGAAGCGGGGCGAGCTCCGGGCCGTGTGGGCAGCCGGTGAGCGCGAGGCGCAGCGGCAGATAGAGCTCCGCACCCTTTCTGCCCGTCGCGGCGCGCACGGCCGCGGCGATTGCCGGCAGGTCGTTCCCGCACTGCGCGGCGGCCTGCACGGCGGCTGCGAAGTAGGCGCTGCCGGCGGCCTTCACGGTCTGCTCGGCCGCCGGCGAAAGCGCCGGCGGGGCGCCGAACACGACCTCGACCCACGGCCTCGCGTCCTCGGGTAGCACCACGTTGGGCAGCACGGCGGCGATGAACGCGCTCGCGGCGGCTGGGTCCAGCCCCGGCGGCAGCACCGCGCCGAGCCAGGAGCGCGCCGCTGCGCCGGAGAGGTGATGGACGGTTTCCTTCTGCCAGACCGCAAGCTGCTGCTCATCGAAATGCGACGGCGCCCGCCCCAGGTGAGCCGCATCGAACCCACGGGCCATGGCGGAAAGATCCAGCAGAGCGTGCTCGGCACCCGAATGCCCGAGGCGAAAGAGGTAATTCGTGAGCGCCTCCGGACGATAGCCGCGCTCGCGAAACTCGCGCACGCTGGCGGCCCCGTGCCGCTTGGAAAGCGGCGAGCCGTCTGGCCCCACGATGAGCGAGACGTGCCCGTAGCGGGGCGCGGGCAGGTCCAGGGCTTCCAGCACCAGCAGCTGCCGCGGCGTGTTCGCCAGATGGTCCTCCCCGCGCAGCACCTGCGTGACGCCCATGCAGGCATCGTCCACGGCGTTGCAGAAGAAAAACGCCGCCGAGCCGTCCGCCCGCCGGATGACGAAATCCCCGATGTCATCGGAGAGGAAACTCTGCGGGCCGTGCACCACGTCGATGAACTCGAGCCGCCGGCCCGGCGGCACGCGAAAGCGCGTCGTGGGCTTGAGGCCTTGTGCCCGTCGGCGCTGCTGTTCCTCGGATGTGAGATTGCGGCAGGTGCCGGCGTAGCGCGGCGGGCGGCCCGAGGAGCGCTGCGCGCGGCGGGACGCTTCGAGCTCGAGCGGCGTGCAGAAGCACGGGTAGACCGTCCCCCGGTCCTCCAGGGTCTGGAAGAGCCGCTCGTACAGGGCCCCGCGCTGCGACTGGTGGTACGGGCCGCGCTCATCCTCGAGGCCTGGACCGGCATCCCAGGCTAGTCCCAGCCACTTGAGGTCCCCGAGCAGCGCCGCGGTTTGCCCGGCATCGCTGCGCTCCGCGTCGGTGTCCTCGATGCGCAGCAGAAAGCGCCCCTCCCCGTGGCGCGCCAGCAGGAAGTTGAAAAGCGCCGTGCGCGCGTTGCCGAGATGCAGCTCCCCGGTGGGGCTGGGCGCGAAGCGCGTCGTGGGGCCGCGGGCGAACGCCTCGCCGCCTGTGCTGTCCATTCCGGTCATAGCCCACAATAGTACGAGAAACTCGAACGCCGGACTCGGGCTCATCTGACGGTTGCGCCGAGGCGCTGATAAGATGCCCCGCTTTCCCGGATGGCTAGGAGGACAGATGCACAAGCGGTCTTGGACTCGGGCACGCCGGCTCGCGGGCGCCATGGCGGTCTTATTCGGCTTAGGCCTGCTCTCGGGGCCGGCGGTGCGGGCGCAGAACGCGCAACCGAATCCGGAAGTACGGGTGACGACCAATATGGGCTCGTTCGTCATAGAGCTCAGGCCGAACCGGGCGCCGCTCACGGTGGCGAACTTCCTGCGCTATGTGCGCGAAGGCTTTTACACCAACACCCTCTTTCACCGGGTGGTCTCCAACTTCATCATCCAGGGCGGCGGCCACGCGGCGAGCCCGCCCTATGCGCTGAAGCCCACCGGCCCGCCGGTGGTCAACGAATCGGGAAACGGTCTGGAAAACAAGCGTGGCACGGTGGGCCTCGCCCGCGCAGTCGGCCCGGACACCGGCAACTCGCAGTTCTACGTCAACCTCGTCGACAATCCCGAGCTCAACCCATTGCCTACCCGATGGGGCTACACCGTCTTCGGCAAGGTGATCCAAGGGATGAGCGTCGTCGACGCCATCGGTGAAGTGCCCACGGGCTCGTTCGGGCCGTTCAAACGGGATGCGCCTCTGAAACCGGTGGTGATCCAGAGCATCGAGGTCATCCGCCCGCCCGGGCTCAGTTCGCCCGGGAGCGCGCCCTCCGGGACCGCGGCCAAGCCGGGCGCGGGCACGCCGCCTGCCGGGGCAAGCGCCCCAACCCCCTCGCCACCGCCGGCCAAGGCCTCTGCACCTCCCGCTTCAGGCTCCGCCACCACAGGCTCCACCACCACACCCGCGAGCGCCAAGGCTGCGGACAAGCCGGCCACAGCGCCTCCTCAGGCGGCCGGAAGCTCGAACTCGAGGTCATGACTCCCGGGCCGGCCGCTGCGCAGCCGAGTCAGCCGTCGCGCCCGGCCCAGCGGACCCTCTTCGTCTCGGACGTGCACCTGGATGTCCGCGCGCCGGAGAGCCAGCGGCAATTCCTGGATTTCCTGCACACCGAAGCCACGAGCGCCGGTGCGCTGTACATCCTGGGAGACCTTTTCGAGACCTGGGTGGGCGATGACGCCGAGGATGGCGAGCCGGTGCTCGACGCACTCGCCGCGCTCACCGATCGGGGTATTGCCTGCTTCCTGCTGCACGGCAATCGGGACTTTCTCCTCGGGCAGCAGTTCTGCGACCGGACCGGCTGCCGGCTGCTGCCTGATCCGGTGGCCATGGAGCTCGGCGGGGAACGGGTACTGCTGACCCACGGGGATGCGCTATGCACGGACGATCATGCGTATCAGGAGCTGCGCACCGTCGTACGGGCTGGCGCCTGGCAGCGCCGCTTCCTCGATCTGCCTTTGGCCGCCCGCTCGCTGCTGGCGAGTGAAGCACGCGCCGGCAGCCACGCTCACACCACCCGCACCACTCCCACCATCATGGACGTCAATGGCCAGGCCGTGGAACGGGCCTTTCGCGCCACGCGGGCACGGCGACTGATCCATGGTCATACCCATCGGCCGGCCGTGCACGACGCCCTGATCGAGGGTCGCCCCGTCCAGCGCATCGTGCTCGGAGCCTGGTACGAGCAAGGCAGCTACCTGCTCCACCAGGGTGGCCGCTACGAGCTGCGCACCTTGCCCCGGTAGGTTGACGGGCCCGCTGCCGGCGCTGCGGGCGAGCCAATCCGTCGAATCATCCAAGGAGCCCGGCCAGGCGCGAGGCCTCGCGCCTGGCCGGGCCCGCTCTCAAGTGCCGCCTGGCAGCGGAGCCCTCCCGGGAAGCCCGGCCATCGCGGGCGGGGAGGAGAAGCGACGAATCAGGGCATTCCGGGTCCGAAGGCCCGCGCAGCAGGCCCTCCATGGAGGCGGATCATCATCCGCCCGGGCATGAGGAGCTTGAACTTTCTCATCTGCTCGGGGCTCAGCACCGCGGAGAGTTTCTCGAGGGTCTCGCGGCGCGCCGCCCTGTGGGTGGCGCGGGCCTGCTCCATGATCTTCCACATGCTGCGGCGGATCTTGGCGTGCTCCTCGGAGAGGATCGCCTTCACCTTGCCCTGCTCGGCCGGCGTCAGACCGAGCAGTACGGTGAGCCGCTTCATCCGCCGCTGCTCCACGCGGTGCATCATCATCCGGAAATGCCCCGCACAGGCCGGCCGGCCCGGCGCCGGCGGCGGACTTGCGAGCGCCGCACTCGTCATACCCAACATTACCAACAGGACCAGACTGCGTCTCATCATCAATTCTCCTGCCATTCGATCAAGCGGTGCACACTGTACCCGCTGAGCCGCCGCCGCACAGTAAGCAATGGTTACACCGGCCCGCGGGGGCTCAAGCTCCCTCGAGAAGCCTCAACGCCTCGGCAGGCTGAGCTCGACCTCGAGCCCGCCTTCCGGCCGGTTGCGCAGCACCAGTCTGCCGCCATGCGCCTGGGCCACGTCGCGGGCGATGCTCAGGCCGAGCCCGGTGCCGCCGGTGTCCCGGTTGCGCGAGGACTCCAGGCGGTAGAACGGCTCGAAGACCCGCTCGAGCTCATCGGGGGGGACACCGGGCCCCTCGTCGCGAATGCGGATCCGCAGGGCCTCCCCGTCCTCGATGGCGATATCGGCGCGCCTGCCGAATTTCACCGCGTTGGCGACCAGGTTGGTCAGACAGCGCTTGAGTGCCTGAGGCCGGGCGGAGAAGGGCGCGAGCGCCCGTCCCGACACGGTGACCTCCTCGCCCATCGCCGCGAATCCCTCGCGCACCGACTCGAGCAGCGCGTTGACATCCACCGGCTCGCTCGGCTCGCGCTCGTTGAGGCCCCGGAACAGCGCGAGCGCCCCATGCACCATGCTCTCCATCTCATCGAGCTCCCTGCCCAGGCGCGCCCGCAGCGCTGGATCCTCTATCAGGGTCTCGACCTGCAGGCGAAGCCGCGTGAGCGGCGTCTTGAGGTCATGGGACATGGCGGCGAGCACCCGGGTGCGGCTGTCGAGGTAGCGGTGCAGGCGGTCCTGCATCGTGTTGAACGCGCGCGCGGCGTGGCGCAGCTCGCGGGCGCCTTTTTCCTGCAGTTGCGCCGCCCGGCCGCCCTGCCCGATCGCCTCCGCGGCCCGGGCGAGGCGCGACAACGGACGCGTGATGCCGCGCGTTGCGACATAGAGCGCCACGATCAGCACCAACACGAGCAGCACCAGGTTGAGAATCAGGCTGGGCGGGAGCGGGATTTCCGGCGACAATCGGGCGACACGGAAAACGAGGGGCGCATGCGCGGCCGAGTGGACGGTGACGTCGTAGAACCGGCCGGGACCGACGGCCGATTGGAACAGCGGCGAGGGAATCTCAATGACGTCCGCGGCCGGGGTGGTGGCCGGTTTCACCTCGACCCGGAATCCCCTGCCGAGGTCGGTGCGCAGATGTTTCGCCAGCAGAAGGGGCTCATCCGTCCGAAACGGCAGCCGCACCATGATGTGAAGCGGCAGCCGCAACACGAGCCGATGGGACACCTCCCCGAATCTGAACGCGCCGAATTCGATGCGCCACCTCATGAGCGGACGCAGGCGCGCACGCGCACCCCGCCGATAGACGAGGACCGCTCGCCCGGCCCCGCCCCGCAGTGGATCGAGACGCCCCGCCCGCGGCAAGACGCTCGCCGCAGGAGGCGAATGCTCAGCAGACGGCGGACCGGACAAAGGCTGTGGGCCGCCCGGAGGAGCGCTCACCGACGCCCGGGTCTCCCCGGATCGCCACAACCGCCCCCCGGGCCATTGCCGCATCCGCAAGCGGCCCCCGGCGCCGGGTGGTCCCGCCATGCACGGTCCCGCTGCGGCCGCGCAGCGCCGCAAGACCATGCGCGGCCCAAACCACATCGCCCGCGCACGCACGGCGCCGGGAGGGCCTGCGGGACCCAGGGGCCCGAATGCCATTGGCCGCCCCTGCAATTGCTCGAGCACCTCGGTCCGCCGGGCGACCGGCAGCCGCTCGAGCAGCAGCGTGAGCCCCGTGATGCGCTGCGCCCACCTGCGCGTGGTGGCCTGCACGAAGATCCGCTGCCCGTTGCTCGCGAGCAGGTAGAGAGTGACGGCCTGGGCGAGCAGCACGCCGAGCACCGTGGCCGCGATCAGCCGACCGAACAGCGATTGGGGCCAGGGGGTGAGACGCACTCGTAGTCCCGGCCGCCGCTCAGTCGGTCTCTACAGACACACCGATGACGTATCCCTCGCCGTAGACGGTCTTGATGATGCGCGGCGAGCGAGCCTCATCGCCGAGGATCTGGCGCAGGCGGCTGACGCGCACGTCGATGCTGCGGTCGAACGGGTCGGCCTCCCGGCCCCGCAGCAGCTCCGCGAGCTGCGTGCGCGAGAGCACACGGTTGCCCGCGGCCAGCAGCACCGCGAGCAGTCGGTACTCCGCGCCGCTCAACGGCACCTCGCCCTCCCCCCCGGTCAGCGTCCTGCGGGTGGTATCGAGCCGCCATCCGCCGAAGGAGAAGCCGCGCACCGTCTGTGGGTTGGGATCGCGCGGGGCGTGGGCCGCCCGGCGCAACACCGCGCGGATGCGGCCCAACAGCTCGCGCGGGTTGAAGGGCTTGGGCAGATAGTCGTCCGCGCCGAGCTCCAGGCCCACGATCCGGTCGACGTCCTCGCCGCGGGCGGTCAGCATGATCACCGGCACCTGGGAGCGGACGCGCAGCTCCCGGCAGGCCGACAGCCCGTCCTCGCCGGGCAGCATCAGGTCGAGCACGATCAGATCGACATGGCTGCGCTCCAACACCCGGCGCATCTCGCGCGCATCCGCCACGGCGGTCGTGCGAAAACCCTGCTTGTCGAGGTACTGACTCAACAGCGTGCGGATTTCGCGATCGTCATCGACGATCAACAGATGGGATCGGTCGGCCATTGCCTCGCCTCGTGATGGTAAAAGATACCGGACCCTGCGCCCGCCGCGCCAGAGGATCGTGCGACTTGCGCGATCGGGCATGCGCAATGTACCGAATCGTGGGAAAAAACGGGCTTCGACTCCCCGGGAAGGCCGCATCCGCTCCACGAGGCGCGGACGATTGTTACGAATCGTTATCGGACGGCTCACGCCCGTCCCAGGAGGGCGACAACTTCAGGCCGATCACCAGATCGGCGACATTGGTGCCGGTCGGACCGGTGCGCACGAGTGCGCCGGCGGCCTCCAGCGCGGTGCCGGAGTCGGCGCGGCGCAGGCAATCGTCCGGGTCGAGCCCCATCAGGGCGATCCGCCCGCAGGTATCGGCATCGACCACCGCACCGGCATCCTCCGTGGGCCCGTCGCTGCCGTCCGTGCCGGCCGCGAGCAGCATCAGCTCCGGATAGCCCGCGATCAGCCTGGCGGCCGTGAGCGCCAGATGTTGGTTGCGCCCGCCGCGGCCGGGATGCTCGGGCAGGCGCACGGTCGACTCCCCGCCCCAGACACGCACCTGCACCTGACCCAACGCCAGCTCATGAGTGAATTGCACCGAGAGCCGGGATGCGTCTCCCGCAAAGCGCCGCGCCGCGCGCCGCGCGGTGAGCCCCCGCCTGGTCGCGCCGGCGAGGATGGCCTCGATCGCATCGTCCACCGAGGCGATCACCTGACGCTGAATGCGGTCTCCGCCGGGCGCGGGCGCCAGTATCCCGGAACCGATCAAGCCCGGATCGTCGCCGGGCACATCCGATATGAGCAGCGCCCTTCCCTCCCGGTCCCCGAGCCGCGCGGCGAGCCGCCCGCCCTTGATCTGCGAGAGGCGCGTGCGCTGGCTGTTGATCTCCGCGATCGTCAGGTCCGTGGCCAGCCCCTGCTGCGAGACGCGCACGAGATCCTCGAGCTTGACCCCGGCTTTGGGCACCTCCACCAGCGCCGACGCCCCGCCCGAGATCAGAAACAGCGGCGTGACCGCCGGCGGCAGCATCTCGAGCCAGTTGAGCAGCCGCTGCCCGGCGCGCAGCGAACGCTCATCCGGCACCGGGTGGCCGCTTTCGTGAATCTCCACCCCCGGCATCTCGCGCAGTTCCTGCGCCACGTGCCCCGGCTTGGTCACGAGCAGCGCCTCCCCGAGAGCCTCGCCCAGCACCTCGTGCGCGCCCAGCACCATTGCGCTGGCCGCCTTGCCGATTGCCGCCACCCACACCTTGCCCTCGGGGCGCCCGGGCGGACGGCTCAGGGCCTCTCGCACACAGGGCCGTCCATCGACGCGGGCCAGACCCGCCTGATAGAGCTCGAGCAGCAGCTCGCGACGCTCGACGCGGCCCATCGGGTGGGGTGTCTCGCCGCGGCGCAGCTCAGGCGTGGATGACCTTGAGCGGCTCGCGTCCCTCGCGGCCGAGCATCCTCGCCTCATCCGAGCGCTCCATCTGCAGCCGCTTCAGGTACTGCGGCGTGACGTCGCCGGTCACATACTCTCCGGAAAAGCAGGAGGTATCGAACTCCTCCACACACGAGTCCTCGTGCCGGCAGGCGGCGATGAGATCCTCGAGGTCCTGGTAGATGAGCCAATCGGTGCCGATCAGGCGCGCCACCTCGTCCACCCGGCGCCCGCTCGCGACCAGCTCGCGCGCCGCCGGCATATCTATGCCGTAGACGTTGGGGTAGCGCACCGGGGGAGCGGCCGAGGCGAAGTAGACCTTGCGGGCGCCCGCCTCGCGAGCCAGCTCGATGATCTGCGCGGAAGTCGTGCCGCGCACGATCGAGTCATCGACCAGCAGCACGTTCTTGCCGCGGAACTCGAGATCGATGGCGTTTAACTTGCTGCGCACCGATTTCTGGCGCTGCTCCTGGCCGGGCATGATGAAGGTGCGGCCGATGTAGCGGTTCTTGATGAACCCTTCGCGGTACTTCAGGTTGAGCCGCTGCGCCAGCTGCAGCGCGCTGGTGCGGCTGGTGTCCGGAATGGGAATCACCACGTCGATGCCGTGGTTGGGGCGCTCCCGCAGGATCTTCTCGGCCAGGCGGTCCCCCATGCGCATGCGGGCCCTGTAGACCGAGATGTTGTCGATCTTCGAGTCGGGGCGTGCGAAGTAGACGTACTCGAAGATGCACGGGGTGTGACGCGCACCCGTCACGCACTGGTGCGAATGCAGCCGCCCGGCCTCATCGATCAGCACCGCCTCGCCCGGGGCGATGTCGCGCACCAGGTGGAACGAGAGACTGTCGAGCGCCACGCTCTCGGAGGCGAGCATCCACTCCGGTCCCCCGGGGGTGTCGCGCCGGCCGAGCACGAGCGGTCGGATGCCGTTGGGATCACGGAAACCCACGATGCCGTGGCCGATGATCATGGCGATCACCGCGTAGCCGCCTCGGCAGCGCCGGTACACCGCCTCGAGCGCCGTGAACACATCGGCGGAGGCCACCCGCTGGATGCCGATGCGCTGCAGCTCGGAGGCAAACACGTTCAGCAGCACCTCGGAGTCGGAGCTGGTGTTGAGATGCCTCCGGTCCTCGCCGGTCAGCACTTCGGCGAGCTCCGCGGCGTTGGTCAGATTGCCGTTGTGGGCGAGACAGATGCCGTAGGGCGAGTTGACGTAGAAGGGCTGAGCCTCGGAGGCGCCGTCGCGGCCGGCGGTCGGGTAGCGGACGTGGCCGATGCCGATATTGCCCCTGAGGCCGAGCATGTGCTGCTGTTGAAACACATCGCGCACCAGGCCGCTGCCCTTGCGCACGCACAGGCCCGCCTCCCCGCTGGTGACGATGCCGGCGGCATCCTGGCCGCGATGCTGCAGCACCGTCAGCGCATCATAGAGCCGCTGATTGACCGCACCGGTGCCGACGAGTCCGACGATTCCACACATGCGCTACCTCACCCCGAGCACCCGTCCCTGGATCTTCGGCCCGGCCCGCCCGTCCAAGTGCGGTCGCTCGCGGCTCTCGCCGCCCACCCCCCCAGCCCCTGCCAGAGCGCGCAGCCCGTTGGCAATCGACTGGCCATAGGGGATCAACGAGGAACGCCGCCACCACCCCTCCGTATCGAGATGCAGCAGCTGCCCCAGGATCACAAACACGCCGAGCAGCACCGCACCGCGGGCGGCGCCGAACAGAAAGCCGAGAAAGCGGTCCGTGCCGCTGAACAGTGACAGCCGCACGAAGTGGGCCACGATCGCCCCGATCACCATGCCGGCGAGCAGGATCAGCGTCACGATGATGACGCGCGCCGCCCACGGCCTGACCGCGGAGCCCGCGAGCAGCCCGCCGAGATGCGGCTCGACCAGGCCGGAGAAATGCCAGGCGACGAACAGTGCGACGAACCAGGTGGCAAGCGCGATCGCCTCACGCAGAAACCCCCTGACCGCCCCGCCGATGGCCGACAAGACGATCCCGGCGATCACCACGTAATCGGCTGTGTTCATGGAGCGGTGTTTTGCCAGGGAGCCTTCTCAGATCCGTGATCGCAAGTACGAAGCACCCGGAAAAGGAGACGGCGCGGATTGTACAAGAGGGCGGAATATGCCGCTCGGCACCGTGTCACTCCCGCAGCACTTCGCCTTGGGCGATCGGTCGCAACCGTTGCGCCAGCCGCCCCGCCGCCGCCCGGCTGACCGGACCGACCCATACGCGCCACCACATCCGTCCCCTCAAGCGCAGCGGGGCGATCGCCACGGGAAGGTGTTTCAGGCGCAGCCGGTGGGCGAGGCGCAGCGCGTTGGTGTGGTCGGTGAAGCTGGCAAGCTGCACGACCCATCGGGCCGAAGCCTGCGGCTTGCCCCGGCTCGGTGCCCGGCCCCTGGCGAGGGGGGCCGGACCTGCTCGCCGAGACAGCGCTCGCGCTCCGCCCGGCGAGGCGGCGCGCGCCGGCTGGGGCGCCGGAGCGATCGGTGCAGGAGCCCGCGGCGAGACGCTCGAGGGAGAGCGGTGCAGCAGCGCTCGCCCGGCCATGGGTGATGGGGAGCCTTGCGCAGACGAGTCCGGCAATGCCCCCTCGTCGCCGATCGGGTCGATGCCGCGCGTCGGGTCGGATGGACGGAGCGTCAGCGTGTAGGAGCGAATCGGAGGCCGTGCCTTGGGCTTGGGAGAAGGCTTGGGAGAAGGATTGGGAGAAGGATTGGGAGAAGAAGAAGAGGAAGGGGGGCCATGCGGGGCGAAGAGAAACGGGAGCGCGGGCGAGCTGTGCAGCACCGAGCGATTGCCCACGGAGGGCCGGGCAGGTCGGCGTTCCAGAGACGACCCTGGCATTGCCCCTGCCGTCTTGGTCCGAAGCGGTCCGCTCAACAGCTCCGGCACCAACAGCACGATCAACGCCACCAGGATGATGGCGCCCGTCAGTCGCTCTTTCACCGGATGGAGTATACCCCAAGCCACTCGAGCGCCGGTCCGACGGTGAGCACCGAGCCGCAGACGATGACCCGGTCGCCCGGGCGAGCCGCGCGGCGTGCCGCCTCGAGGGCCTCGCGCACCGAGCCCGAGAGACTGGGATCAACCGCCACGGCCGCGAGCCGCCTCGCCAGCTCCGCGGCATCGATGCCCCGCGGCGGCGGCAGGCCGCACAGGAACCAGCCGTCGACCGCCGGTGCGAGCGCCGCCCCGATGGCCGCCGCGTCCTTGTCGCCGAGGACTCCGATCACCGCCAGCGTGCGCCCCCGACAGGGCCGCTCGCGCAACTGTGCACACAACACCTCGGCGGCGGGCGGATTGTGCGCAATGTCGAGAATCCACTCGACGGGGCCCGGCACGACGTGAAAGCGGCCCGCGAGGCGCACCCGGCCGAGCGCCGCGGCGACCGTCGCCTGCTCGAGCGGCAAGGGACCGCTCGCCCCGGGCGCCTGGCGCCCCGTGAGCGCCTCGAGCGCCGCGAGCGCGGTGGCCGCGTTGCGATACTGGATCGGCCCCTCGAGACTCGAGGGAGGCAGGTCGCGCAGGTGCAGCCTCGGCCCCTGGTAGCCCCAGCGCCCGCTCTCCTCGATGCGCCAGGAGAAGTCCCGTTCGGCCACGAGAGGCACCGCCCCGAGGCGCTCGATGCTCGAGTACACGCTCTCGGGCATGCGGGGCGTGCCGAGCACTGCGGGCCGGCCCGTCCGAAAGACGCCGGCTTTCTCCGCGCCGATCTCATCGAGCGTGTCTCCGAGCCAGTCGCGGTGATCGAAGCCCACCGAGCACAGCACCGCCGCATCGGCATCCACCAGATTGACGGCATCGAGCCGGCCGCCGAGGCCGACCTCGAGCACCGCGAACCGCACCGACCGCTCGGCGAACAGCCACAACGCCGCCAGCGTGTTGTATTCGAAGAAGGTGAGCGAGATGCCCTCGCGCGCCGCCTCGATGTGCTCGAACGCCGCCACGAGCTGCGCATCATCCGCCTCTCTGCCCTCGATGCGGATACGCTCGTTGTAGCGGATGAAATGCGGCGAGGTGAACAGGCCCGTGGAGCAGCCCGCCGCGAGCAGCAGCGCCTCGAGGTGCGCCGCCGTCGAGCCCTTGCCGTTGGTGCCGGCGACGGTGATGACCGTGGCGGCCGGCCGCATCAGCCCGAGCCGCCTCGCGACCCGTGAGACGCGCTCGAGGCCGAGGTCGATCGCCTTCGGATGCGCCGCTTCCTGGCGCGAGAGCCACTGCTCGAGCGAAGCACTCATGCGAGGAGCATCTCCCGCGGGCGCCTCGCGCCCGCTCTGCCGGCTCAGGCTGGCGCCTGCGGAAGCCTCATGAGCAGCCGCAGCATCGCGGCGATGCGCTCGCGCAGCTGGCGCCGATCGACGATCATGTCAAGAGCCCCGTGCTCGAGCAGGAACTCGCTGCGCTGAAAGCCCTCCGGCAACGTCTCACGAACCGTCTGCTGGATCACGCGCGGACCCGCAAAACCGATGAGCGCGAGCGGCTCCGCGATGTTCAGATCCCCGAGCATGGCGAGGCTTGCCGACACCCCCCCGGTGGTCGGATCGGTCATCACGGAGACGAACGGCAGGTGCGCCTCCTTGAGCTGCGCGAGCGCCGCCGAAGTCTTCGCCATCTGCAAGAGCGAGTACAGCGCCTCCTGCATGCGCGCTCCGCCGCTTGCCGTGAAGCACACGAGCGGTTTGCGGTGCTCGATGCAGTGGTCCACGGCGCGCTTGAAGCGCTCCCCGACCACCGATCCCATCGAGCCGCCGAGGAACTGGAATTCGAACGCGCAGGCGACGACCGCCAGTCCCTGGAGCGCGCCGGCGAGCACGATGAGCGCATCGGCCTCGCCGGTGGCCTTCTGTGCCTGCGCGAGACGATCCTTGTAGCGCTTGCTGTCCCGGAACTTCAGCGGATCCTCGGGGCTGATCTGCGCACCGAGCTCCTCGGCCGAGTCCGGGTCGAGAAAAGCATCGAGACGCTCCCGTGCTCCGATACGCATGTGGTGCGAGCACTTGGGACACACATATAAATTACGCTCGAGCTCTGCGCGATAGAGCACCGCATCGCAGGAGGGGCATTTGATCCACAACCCCTCGGGTACCGAGCGAGTGCGCCGCTCGGTCTTGATGCGCGAGGGCATGATCTTCTCGAACCAGGACATAGGCTTTCCGCTGTTTCCTCTAGCGCGCGATGATAGCCGATCGCTCCTGTGCCGGCCCACCGGGCAGCGCGAACGCCTCGGGGTAGTGGACCGTCCACAGGTACAGCCCATCGGCCGGCGCCGTCGGCGCGGCGAGCCGCCGATCCCTCCCGGCCAGCACCTCTGCCGCCCACTGCGGCCGCGCTTGCCCCTTGCCGATGACGATCAGAAGCCCGGCGATGTTGCGCACCATGTGATGCAGAAAGGCGTTCGCCGTGGCCTCGATCGTGAGCGAGTCCTGCTCCCGCCACACCGTGAGACGCTCCAGGCGCCGGATCGGGGACTTCGCCTGACACTCCGCGGCGCGAAATGCGCTGAAATCATGCTCGCCCATCAGCAGCGAGGCGGCCTGCGCCATCGCGCGCTCATCGAGCGGCCGATGGACCCAGGTCACCCGGCGCGCGGCAAGCGCCGAGCGGACCTGGCGATTGAGGATGAGGTAGCGGTACGTTCTCGCCTCGGCCGAGTAGCGCGCGTGAAAGTGCGCCGGCACCGGCCGTGCCCACGAGACGCTGATGTCCCGCGGCAGCTGTGAGTTGGCGCCGAGCACCCAGGCGCGCAGGGTGCGCTCGGCGCGGGTATCGAAGTGAGCCACCTGAGCGCGGGCATGCACGCCGGCATCGGTCCGTCCGGCGCACACGAGGCTCACCGGCTCGGCGGCCACCTCCGAAAATGCCGCCTCGGTCAGGCTCTGCACGCTCGCGCGCGTGGGCTGAGCCTGCCATCCGACATAACCGCTTCCCTGATATTCCAAGCCTACGGCGATGCGCGTCATGGCATCGAGGCGATCACCGGCGCCCGCGCCTGCCGCAGTGCGCGCCCAAGCCTCAACCGGGCAAGGACTCCAACAGGCGGCCGGCCTCCTGGCGCTGCCCGGCCGAGCCCTCGTGCATCACCTCCTCGAGAATGCTGCGCGCACCCTCCGGATCGCCCATGTCCATGTAGGCTCGGGCCAGATCGAGCTTGGTGCCGACCTCGCTCGGCGTGACGGGCTCAAGGTCCGCCATCTCCGGATCGACCGAGATCTCGTGATGCTGGGTGAGATCGGCGTGCGGCACGGTCACGGTGCCCACGTCGAAGTCGATCCCGCCCGCGGCCCGGACCGGTTCGGCACCGACATCGAAGTCGACATCGGGAGTGTCCAGGGCGCTCAGGCGGGACGTGGCCGCGGCGTCGTGACCGTTGGGCGATTCGCCGGAAAGGATCGACTCGAGCTCGCTCTCGTCGATCTGCCAGGAGCTCGTCGTGCCGGTCGGCTCGGGCGCGGGACTTGCCTCACCGGCGGCATCGGCCAGGGCCAGGGTCCTGCGCGAGTGCTCGTCCAATCCGGCCACCAGGGTTGGAGCATCGGCCTCGGCACCCGGATGAATCGCCGTCTCGAAGGTGCCGAGATCCAGCCCGAGGTCATCGATCGCGAGCTCCGCGGTGCGATCCGAGCCCTGGCTGAGCGCCTCGACCTTCTGGCGAAGGGCCGCGTGCTCCGCCAACGGCAACGCGGGCTGCTCGACCGTCGGCTCGGCTCCGTCCGGGACGTCGGCCGTGGGCACCAGGCGATCGGGCATCTCGCGTGTCAGGCCCGTCTCGGAGGCGGTGGAGTCCAGATCGGCCAGCGCGGCGTTGATATCCGTGACGGTGGCGGTATCGGAGTGAGCACTGCTCAGCCCGTCGATGTCGGCCTCCCCGAGCGCGGCATCGAAATCCAGGTCGAGCGAGCCGGCAGCGCCCGCTGCGACAATCGGGACCGCGGTGCCGACGGGATCGAAATCCACCCGGGCCTGACCGCCCTCGAGGTCGAGGTCCACGCCGCCCGATGCCGCGCCGCTCACCCCGGCGTCGGCAAACAGCGGGTCCTCGGGCGCCAGCTGGCGGCCCATGATGATGACCTTTTCCCACTCTCCCGGGGCTGCCTCGGCGCGCGACTCGGCCAGCTCGTGCGCGGTCTGCACGAACTGCTCCTTGTTCCCCCAGACGAAGAACACCTCCAGAAGCTTGAGCTTCAGATCCCGCCGCTGCGGCTCGCGGCCGATGGCGAGACGGATCAGGTCGGCGGCCTGGTCATACAGGCCGTAGGCCATGTGGAAATCCGCTTCGGCGAGCGGGTCGCCCTGCTCGAGGTTGAGCGCGGTCTCGCTGCTCATCGTCTCGTCCGTGGTGACATGCCTGGCCACCAGAGGAGCGACGCCCCCCTCGGCGGCAAAGCGCGGGTGCTCGAGGGTCGTCTCCCCCACGTCAAAACCGCTTTCCGCGCGGGCATGGCCCGGCGCGACCGGCAACTCCATCGCACTTTCGGCCGAGGCCGATTCGAGCAGCTCATCGCCCGCCGCCTCGCGGCGCGTACGCAGGCGGCGGGAGGCGAGAAATGCCGCCAGCAGGACAACCAACCCCACCGCCGCCCACCAGTAGCGCTGCAGCGTGCCGAGCAGGAAATTCAACGCAGAGGGCTGCGCCACCGGCTGCGGTTGCGGGCGGAGCACCGCGGCCTTGACCGGCTTGCGCAGCGGCGTGCTCGCCGCGCCGGAGGCGGTCGCAGCCGCGCGCGCAAGGCGCGGGACCGCCGCCGCACCGGCGGCCTTACCGGCCACGGGGCGGGCCGCCGCAGAGGCGGGCTTACGCCCCGCCAGCGCCTGAAGCTGCGCCAGCGCAACGCTCTTGACCTGTAGCAGCCGCTTTTCCTTGGCGAGCTCGCCCTGCAGCGTCTGCAGCTGTGCCTTGAGCGCCTGCACCTCGCCCGTCGCAGCCGCAGTGCCTGCGCCGCTGTGCGCACCGGCGCCCCTCTTCGGGGCCACCAGGCGCAGCCTTCCGGGACCGGCGTTGTGAGCCTGTAGGCCGTTGTCCCACGTCTCGGTCTGGTGGCGGATCTCGCCCCAGGCCGCCGCCGGGGAGATCTGCTGCATCGAGGAGCGGGCCGGGATGGTGAGCACCGTGCCCGAGCGCAGCAGGTTCATGTTGTGATCGAAGGCCTGAGGATTGGCCTGATAGATGGCCACCATCCACTGGCGCGTGCGGGCGGCATCCAAGCCGGCGCCACTGATGCGGCTCGCGATTCCGGAGAGCGTATCGCCCTGCCGTACCGGCACCGAGTGCGGGGAGCTCGCGGTCGATCCTTCCACTGACGGTGCCGCAGCCGCGGGGGCGGGCGAAGCCGGGGGTTGCGCGACAGCGGCCGGCCCCCGGATCTCCCCCACCCGCTTCCCGGCGCCCACGACCGGCGCTGCGATCGCCCGAGTGGCCTGTCCGTGGTGAGGCAGGTACACGGGAGGATTGAGGAGCAGTGTGTACTCGCGGATCATGACTCCGCGATCCCAGCTGGCCTTCACCAGCAGGGTCAGAATGGGATCCGTGACCGGGTGGTCCGAGGTGATGTGCACGATCGTCCGGCCGCCTGCGGCTCGCACGACCTTGGCCTGCGCGCCGTTCAGGTAGATCGGGCGGTTCAGTCCATACCGGGCAAAAGTGGCACTCGAGGCGACCCCCACCGTGAGGCTCTGGAGAGCGCCCGGGGTCGGACCGATCAACGCAATCCGCGCATCGAGAGGCTGATCGAGATGGGACCGTACGTGGATGTTCCCGAGACCCAGAGCGAGCGCCGCCCCTGGCACGGCCAGCAGCGGCAGCACTGCCAGGCTTGAGCGTTTGGCGACCATTACCACTCCCCGCAAGGCATAGGTGGGCAAAACCCTTTATGAAAACAAATAGATGGCCGAACCTGGCGGCTCATCGTGCGCGGCCCGCAATATAACTTAATATTGGCTGACATACCAAAGCCACCGGCGGTCCTAAGTCAAATTCCCCCGCCGGCCCGCCGATCTTTACTCATTCTGGCACGGCAAACTGTGTCGTGCTTCGTAGACTGGCCTATTTGAGCGCCCCGAGGCGCAGGGACCGCCCCCGGAAATGAGTCGTGGTCCGGCGCTGCGAGCCATGCGTCGCGGATCGGGCGCAGAGGCAGTCCAGACTGGGTCTTGCCCGCGGCGGCGACAGCGCAATGTGCGTGCGGCGCTCTGATCAAGGCCCTGTGCGAGCGGCTCTTCACGAGCACTACTCAGCGGCGCCGCGCGATGTCCGGGGTCACCGAGCGCACCTCCGCATTCTGCGCCCGATGCCGCAGGTAATGGTCCATCAGTACGAGCGCGAGCATGGCCTCGGCAATGGGTGTGGCACGCAGGCCGACGCAGGGGTCGTGCCGGCCCGTCGTGACGACCTGCACCGCCCGGCCCTCGGTATCGATGGTCCGGCCCGGCAGCTGGATGCTGGAGGTCGGCTTCAAGGTCAGATGCGCCACCACGTCCTGCCCCGAAGAGATGCCCCCGAGGATGCCCCCGGCGTTGTTGCTGGCGAACCCCTCGGGGGTGAGCTCATCGCGATGCTCGCTGCCTCGCTGGGCGGCGGCCAGGGTCCCGGCGCCGATCTCGACCGCCTTCACCGCGTTGATGCCCATCAACGCCGCGGCGATATCCGCATCCAGCCGGCCGAAGACCGGCTCCCCGAGACCGGGCGGCACCCCCGCGGCGATCACGGTGATCCGCGCTCCGATCGAGTCACCCGCCTCGCGCAGCTGCCAGATCAGCGCCTCGAGCTCCTCGAGACGCGCCGGGTCGGGGCAGAAAAACGGGTTCCGGTACGCCGCTTCCACCTCCCGCGGCTCGAGCACGAGTGAGCCGATCCGGCTGAGGTACCCGTGAATGCGCACCCCCAGGCGGCCCGCCAGATACTTTCGGGCAATCGCTCCGGCCGCCACGCGCATCACCGTCTCGCGTGCCGAGGAGCGCCCCCCGCCGCGGTAATCGCGCAGGCCGTATTTCTGCTGGTAGGTGTAATCGGCGTGTCCCGGACGGAAGCGGTCCTTGATCTTCTCGTAGTCGCGCGAGCGCGCATCGGTGTTCTCGATCAGCAGCCCGATCGGAGTGCCGGTCGTTCGCCCCTCGAACACCCCCGAGAGAATGCGTACCTGATCGCTCTCGCGACGCTGGCTGACGAAGCGCGAGGTGCCCGTGCGGCGCCGGTCGATGTCCTGCTGCAGATCGGCCTCCTCGAGCGCCAGCCCCGGAGGACAGCCGTCCACGATGCAGCCGAGCGCCGGACCGTGGCTCTCCCCGAAGGTGGTCACCGTGAACAGCTTGCCGATGGTGTTGCCGGACATTTAAGAGGCCTCCAACCCCGCACCCGATGCCGCTCCGCCGATCTGTTCGGCCGGATCTGCAATCATGGGGGCTTCACTGTCCCTCAGCGCGCAGCTGCTCGGCGCTGAGAAGAAACACTCCGCCGCCGCCGCGCTCGAACTCGAGCCACAGGAAGGGAAGCTGTTTGAAGGCGCGGCGCACGGCCCGCTCGGTATTGCCGACCTCCACGACGAGCAGCCCCTTCGGCAGCAGGTGAGCGGCCGACTGCCCCAGGATGATCCGCACGGAATCGAGGCCCGCGCGGCCGGCGGCCAGCGCAAGCCGCGGCTCGTGACGGTACTCGGGCGGCAGGCTCGCCAACTCCCCCTTGCCCACGTAGGGCGGGTTCGACACGATGATATCGTAGCGCTCGGCGCCCAGGGCGCTGAAATGATCGCAGCGGATGAGGCGCACCCGCCTGCCGAGGCGGTGGCGGCGCACGTTGAGCGCGGCAACCTCGAGGGCATCGGCCGAGATGTCCACGGCGTCCACGCGTGCGCGCGGGAATGCCTTGGCGCAGGCGATGGCGAGGCAGCCCGAGCCGGTGCCTACATCGAGGATCCGGCGCACCCGGGGCGGATCGATCCAGGGCGCGAACCGGCGCTCGATGAGCTCGGCGAGCGGGGAGCGGGGAATCAGCACCCGGCGATCGACCTGAAAGGAAAGCCCGGCGAACCAGGTCTGCCCGGTGAGGTAGACCGCCGGGACCCGCTCGCGGATGCGCCGGGTGATGAGCTCCCGGGCGCGCCGCTCCTCGCTTGCGCTCACGCGCCGGCCGTAGACGGTGGCGTCGAAGTGCGGCAGGCCGAGCGCATGCAGCACCAGCGCCGCCGACTCGTCCCAGGCGTTGTCGGTGCCATGGCCGAAAAAAACGCGGGCGCGCTGCAGCCGGCGCGCGCCCCGCTCGATGAGCGCTCGCACCGACGGCGCCGGACGCCGCGGCGCAGAGGGCCGGTCGTGCTCCCCGGCACCGAGCTTTCGGCCGGCACGCCCCCGGGCGCTGCGCGCGCGGTCAGTATGAAATAATCCGGTCATGTCCTCTCGTCTCTTCTGGCCCCTGGTCGGACTGCTGTGTCTCGCCGCCGCCCTCGCAGGGTACCGGCTGGCCGGCGCACCGGACAACCGGCAGCCGGCTCCCGGCTACGGCACCTGGCTGCCGCAGCCGCAGCCCCTCGAGCGCTTCCGCCTCACCGACAGCCACGGGCGGCCGTTCACCCGCGCCGATCTCGAGGGCCGGGTGAGCCTGGTGTACTTCGGTTACAGTCATTGCTCGCACGAGTGTCCCGACACGCTTGCCATGCTGGCGCGCGTGCAGCGCTCCCTCGGGCTCTCGCGCCTGCAGGTGCTGTTCGTCACCATCGATCCGCGCCGTGACACCCCGGCCGTACTGGCCCGCTACCTGCGCCGCTTCGACCCTGACTTCATCGGGCTGACGGGCTCGGCAACCGGGCTGCGGCGCCTCGCGCGCGGCCTCGGAGTCGCGCTCGGCAAGGTCACACTGCCCGGCGGCGGCTATACTTTCGAGCATACCGTGGCGGTGTTCCTGTTCGATGCGCACGCGCGGGAGGCCGCGGTGTTCCTGCCGCCTTTCCACCCCCGGCGGCTCGCCGCGGTGCTGCGGCGCATGGAGCCGCGGTTGCTCGCCCCGACCTGAGATCCGGAGACTCGAGCCAGAATGAAAGGCGCCACGGGATCGCCGACGCTGCGCGCACGCGCGTTCGTCGCCATGCAGTACCTTTTACCGCAGCATCTGCTGTCGCGGGCGGTGCGCCGGCTGACGCGTGTGCGCCTGCGGCCCTTGAAGAACGCGCTGATCGGCGCCTTCATGCGCCATTTCCAGCCCGAGATGAGCGAGGC
The DNA here is from genome assembly GCA_021805865.1 of Pseudomonadota bacterium. Taxonomy (GTDB): domain Bacteria; phylum Pseudomonadota; class Gammaproteobacteria; order Steroidobacterales; family Steroidobacteraceae; genus 13-2-20CM-66-19. The sequence goes on along the minus strand of JAJZDX010000009.1, from coordinate 124,616 downwards.
GGCCGATCCCGACCCACTGAGCTACCCCACGTTCAACGCTTTCTTCACCCGGGCGCTGAAGCCCGGCGCCCGCCCCTGCGACCCGGATGCGCGCGTGTTCGCCTCCCCGGTCGACGGAACGGTGAGCCGGATCGGCCGGCTCGAGGGCGCGAGGATCCTGCAGGCAAAGGGGCATGAGTACACCGTGGAGGCGCTGCTTGGGGGCCCATCGAGATGGTCCGAGCGCTTCTCGGGCGGCTCCTTCGCCACGCTGTACCTGGCTCCTTACAACTACCACCGCATCCACATGCCCGCTTCGGCCGCCCTGCGCGAGGCCTGGTTCATCCCCGGCACGCTCTTCAGCGTCAACGCCACCACGGCGGCGGCGGTGCCCGGATTGTTCGCGCGAAACGAGCGGGTGGTCCTGATATTCGAGTCCGGGCCGCTCGCCTTTGCCGTGGTGTTGGTCGGTGCGTTGTTCGTCGGGAGCATGAGCACGGTCTGGCACGGAGAGATCGACCCGGGCGGTCCTCGGGTTCCGACCCGGCTCGCGCCGCCGGAGGCCGCTGCGGCGCGGCTCGAGAAGGGCGCCGAGCTCGGTCGGTTCAACATGGGCTCGACGGTCATCGTGCTGCTGGCGGGCGGGGCGGTCGGATGGCGGCCCGAGCTTGCGCCCGGCGGCTCCGTCAAGGTCGGTCAGACGCTCGGCTGGCTCGAGGCCGGCACCGCGGGCGCCGCGCGATGACGGCAGACTGGCGACCCACCGCCTCGGCGGCCATGCTGAAGCGCCGCGCGGACCTTCTTTCCCGGGCACGGGAGTTCTTCTTTGCGCGCGGCGTGCTCGAGGTGGACACCCCGCTCGTGATCAATGCGCCGGTGACGGATGTGCACATTCACTCGGCGCGCGTGCTCTTTGAGGACTGCGGAAGCTCCTCCCGGGCGTACTTCCTGCACACCTCGCCGGAATACGCCATGAAGCGACTGCTCGCGGCGGGCGCCGGGGACATCTATCAAATCTGTCACGTGATCCGCTCGCTCGAGCGCGGACGGCTGCACAATGCCGAGTTCACGCTGATCGAGTGGTATCGTCGGGGGATCTCGCTCGATGCGCTCATGGAGGAAGTCGATGCGCTGCTGCGCCGGCTGCTCGCGCCCGCGGGCGCGCAACGGCCCACGGAGCGGATCAGCTATCGCGACGTCTTCCTTCGGGAGCTCGCAATCGACCCGTTCTCGGTGTGCCTGGAAGCGCTCGCGCAAGCGGCGCGGGAGGCGGGGCTCGCCGCTGCGACCGCGGATCGCGACGAGTTGCTGGAGTTCCTGATGGGCACGCGGATCGGGCCGCGCCTCGGACGCGGGAAGCTGACGTTCGTATATGGGTACCCGGCGAGCCAGGCGGCGCTCGCCCGCCTGGATGCGGCCGACCCGCGCGCCGCCGAGCGCTTCGAGCTGTATTGCGACGGCGTGGAGCTCGCCAACGGCTTTCACGAGCTTGCGGATGCCGCAGAGCAACGCTCGCGCTTCGAAGGCGACCTCGCCGAGCGCCGGCGCCTCGGCCTTTCCGCGGAAAGACTCGACGAGCGGCTGCTCGGGGCCCTGCAGGCGGGCCTGCCGGATTGCTGCGGGGTAGCGCTCGGCTTCGACCGCACGGTCATGCTCGCGGCGGGCGCCGAGTGCATCGACGAGGTCCTGCCCTTCCCCATCGAGCGGGCCTAGCGGAGGTTCCCGGATGACATACACCGCCAAACGGTACGATTTCCAGGACAAGAGCCGCGGCTACGGGCAGCTGGCGGCGGACCTCAAGGCGCTGCTCGCCGGAGAGTCCGACCTCATCGCCAACGCCGCCAACACCGCGGCGCTGCTGTTCGATGCGCTGCCCGCGATCAACTGGGCCGGCTTTTACTTTCTGCGCGGCGAGGAGCTGGTGGTGGGCCCTTTCCAGGGCAAACCGGCCTGCGTGCGCATCGCCCTGGGCCGGGGCGTGTGTGGGACGGCAGCCGCGCAGCGCGCCACGATCCTCGTGCCGGACGTGCACGAGTTCCCCGGGCACATCGCGTGCGATTCCGCGTCACGCTCCGAGATCGTGGTGCCGCTGATCGGTGCGCGGCTGTTGGGCGTGCTCGACATCGACAGCCCCGAGCCCGCGCGCTTCGACGATGAGGATGCGCGCGGACTTTCGCAGCTGGCGGCCCTGTTCCTCGCCGCCAGCGCCGTCCGCGACTTCGCGTGACGCTTACTGCTTGGCGCGCGAGACGTACTGGCCGGTGCGCGTGTCGATGCGGATGACCTCGCCCTGGTCGATGAAAAGCGGCACGCGCACCACCGCGCCGGTCTCCACCTTGGCCGGCTTCTGGCCGCCTGTGGCCGTATCCCCGCGCAGGCCGGGGTCGGTCTCGATGATCTTGAGCTCCACGTGCGCAGGCGGGTTGATCACCAGCGGCTCGCCGTTCCACAGTGTCACGATGCAGACGATCCCTTCCTTCAGCCACTGCGCGTTCTCGCCCACGGCGGACTTGCTCGCCGTGTACTGCTCGAAATTGTCCGGCACCATGAAGTGCCAGAAATCCCCGTCCTGGTAGAGGTACTGCATCTCGCAGTCGACCACGTCCGCCGCTTCCAGCGAGTCGCCGGATTTGAAGGTCTTCTCGATGGTCCGGCCGGTCTTGAGGTTGCGGACCTTGATGCGGTTGAACGCCTGGCCCTTGCCGGGCTTGACGAATTCGTTCTCGACCACGGAGTACGGATCGCCATCGAGCAGAACTTTGAGACCCGAGCGGATCTCGGCGGTGGTGTAGCTGGCCATTTCTTTCTCACACGCGGAGCGGCAGAATGCGCGCCCGCTCCGATCAAAGGGCCGCGTATGATAACGGCATCGGGTAAGCCCCGCCAGCATTCCGCCTCCGCCTGGCAGCAGGAGCTCGCCGAGGCCCTCACCCGACCCGAGGAGCTCGCGCAGGCGCTCGACCTGCCGCCCGAGCGCCTCGCCGCGGCAGCCTCGGCGGCCCGCCTCTTTCCGCTGCGCGTGCCGCGCAGCTTCCTGGCCCGCATCCGCCGGGGCGATCCCGACGACCCGCTGCTGCGCCAGATCCTGCCCGTGGCCGAAGAGCTGGCCGAGCATCCCGGATTCGGCGCCGACCCGCTCGGCGAGCATGGGGCTGTGCGCACCCCGGGTCTCCTGCAGAAATACCGGGGCCGAGCGCTGCTCATCACCACTTCCACGTGTGCCGTGCACTGCCGGTACTGCTTCAGGCGGGAGTTCCCGTACACGGAGCAGATCGGTGATGGCCCGCGCTGGAGCGAGGCGCTCGCGCAGATCGCGCGGGACGCCTCGCTCGAGGAGATCATCCTGAGCGGCGGGGATCCGCTGTCGCTGAGCAATGCCCGCCTTGCGAGCCTCAGCCGCTCGCTGGCGGCGATCTCCCACGTGCGCCGCCTCCGCGTGCACACACGTCAGCCCGTGGTGCTGCCCTCGCGGGTCGATGAGGGACTGCTGCAGTGGCTGCGCTCGGCATCGCTTCCGATCGTCTTCGTGCTGCACATCAACCATCCGCGTGAGATGGACGAAGCGGTGGCAGAGGCGTGCGCGGCCCTGCGCGCCACGGGAATCACTCTGCTCAATCAGTCGGTGCTGCTCGCCGGGGTCAATGACGACGCCGATGTGCTCGAGGAGCTGTCGCAGCAGTTGTTCCGGGCTGGAGTGCTTCCCTACTACCTGCACACGCTCGACGCGGTGCGCGGGGCGGCGCATTTCGCGGTGCCGGATGAGCGCGCCCGCACGCTTGCCGGCGCGCTCGCCGCGCGGTTGCCCGGCTACCTCGTCCCGCGTCTGGTGCGCGAAACGCCCGGGGCGGCGGCGAAGGTCGCGCTTTCGCCGCAATTATGAGGCGCGCCGCGCCATCCCCCAGCCCGTTCCCTCGCCAAACCGGTGTGCGGAATTGCACATAAATGAGAGTCCGGGCCGACCGGCTCCCCGCGGCCCGCTAGAATGGGACCGATCGTCAAGGATGAGAGACCTTCAGGAGCCAGCTTGTCCGAGCCTGCACCTTCCACCGAGCCGCATGAAGTGCCTGACGCTTCGAGCCGCCCGGCCGATGCGATCATCCAGGTCCAGGAGGGCATCGTGGTCGATGCCAACTCCACATGGGTCCGCCTCTTCGGTGCCGGCAGCGAGCTGATCGGCCAGCCCGTCATGGATTTGTTCGAGGAGACCTGCCGGCCGGCCCTGAAAGGAGCGCTGTCCGCCTGCCTTCAGGGCCGCTGGAGCGGCCATGCGCTCAAGGCGGGTGTGCTGCGTACGGATCGGCCCGCGGTGAGCACCGAGGTCGTGCTCGGGCTCGCCGAATACGCGCCGTACGGACTGTGCATACAGCTTACGGTACCGGCCGCCCGGCACGAGCCGCCCGATGAGCACAGGCGCATCGAGAAGCTCGAGCAGGCCGCGTGCATCGACCGCACCACGGGCCTGCTGCACCGGCGGGAGCTGCTGGAAACGCTGCGCAGCCGTCTCGCGGTTGCCCTGCAGGGCGGGGTGCGATGCCTCGCCCTCGTGAGGCTCGACGGCTTCGCGGCGATCGAGCGTGAGGTCGGCGCCACGGCAAGCGAAGAGGTGCTCGCCCACTTCGCCACCCTGCTGAAGGAGACGCTTCACCCGAGCGAGATTGCCGGCCGCTTCGGCGGCGTGCGATTTCTCTTATTACTGCAGCGCGGCAACGAGCGCGACCTTACGGCCTGGGCGCAGCTGCTGGTGGCGCAAGCCGCCAGGCGCTCGCTGCGCGTGCGAGACAAGACTGTCACGGCCATGTGTACGATCGGCCTCGCCATCCTGCCACCCGGGTCGACGAACATCGACTCGGGTATCGCCGCGGCGGCCGAGGTTTGTGCCAGAGCGATGCAGCGCGGCGGCAACCAGGCGCTCGCCGCGTGGGACGCAGGTGGCGGCGCCGGCGGCGCGCACGAGGAGATCTGGATCAAGCGGATCAAGAGCGCCCTGCTCGAGAACCGCTTCCGGCTGGTGAAACAACCCGTGGCGAGCCTGGGCGGCGGCGACCCGCGGATGTTCGACGTGCTGCTGCGCATGCTCGACAACCAGGGCAAGGAGGTGCTCCCGGGGGAGTTTCTGCCCGCGGCCGAGCGCAACGGTCTGCTGAAGAACATCGACCGCTGGGTGGTCGCCGCCTCGCTGTCCTTTGCCGCGCAGCACCGGCCCGCCTGCCTGTTCGTGCGGCTCTCGAAGGAAACGGTGCAGGACGCCTCATTCCTCGCCTGGCTCGACGGGCACGTGCGCTCGACGCGCGCCGACCCCCAACGCGTATGCTTCCAGGTGACCGAGGCGGTCGGCGCCGCCCAGCCGCAGGCGAGGGCCCTGGCGGAGAAGCTGCGCCAGTGGGGATTCCGCTTCGCGCTCGAGAGCTTCGGCTCGGGTGCCGACTCGCCGCTTCTGCTCGAGTCGATGCCGCTCGACTTCGTGAAAATCGACGGCTCGCTCGTGCAGGCGCTCTCGCGCGACAAGGAGATTCAGCAGCGCGTGCGGGCGCTGGCCGAGGGGGCCGCCGGGCGCGGCATCCGCACCATCGCCGAGCGGGTCGAGGACGCAAACACCATGGCGGTGCTGTGGCAGCTCGGCATCGAGTACATCCAGGGCTATTTCGTCAACGCCCCGGAGGAAGTCGTGCTGAAAGCCGACGAAGGCTCCGCCCGGCTGCGCTCCTTGAGCGAAACGGCGCAAGTGCGCAGCCTCGGGGAGCCGCGCTCGCGGTAAGCGCGCTCAAGAGCCGGGCCGCTGCGCCTCGAGCCGATCGATGCTGCGCGGCCAGCCTCGCGGCAGCACCGCGCCGCGCCGGGCGCGCTCACCGAGGTAGGGCTTGAGCTCGCTCCACTCGAGGATCTTCTGCTTCTCGCCCGACCACAGCACCAGGCTCCCCTTCGGCGCAACCACGGCGACACCCGCGAGCAGCTCCGCGCGCGCGGCGGCCTTGCCGCCCGGAATGTCGTATAGCTTGTTGCCCTTGCCGCGAGGCATCTCCGGCACCTCTGCCACCGGGAAGGCAAGGAGCTTGCCCTCGCTGCTCACCACCACCACCAGGGCATCGGGCGATGTCACCTGCGCCGGCGGCAACGCCAGAGAATTCTCCGGCACGTTGAGCACCGTCTTGCCCGCGCGCCGGTCCGTGATCAACTCCTTCAGGCGTACCGTGAAGCCGTAGCCCGCATCGCTCGCGAGCAGCCACAGGTCCTCGGGCTCCCCCATCATGACCCCGGCGAATCTGGCGCCGTCCGGAGGATTCAGCCGGCCGGAAAGCGGCTCGCCCTGCCCTCGCGCCGAGGACAGCGAATGCGCCGGCAGCGCGTAGGTGCGCCCGGTGCTGTCGAGGAACACCGCCGGCTGCAGACTCCGCCCGTGCGCCATCGCCCAGAAGGCATCACCGGCTTTGTAAGAGAGCGTACGCGGATCGATCTCGTGCCCCTTGGCCGCGCGCACCCAGCCTCCGGTCGAGAGCACGACGGTCACCGGCTCGTTGGGGATGAGCGTCGTCTCATCGATGGCCTGGGCCGCTTCCCGCTCGATGATGCGGGTGCGGCGGGCATCGCCGTACTTGTCCGCGTCGGCGCGAATTTCGCTCGCCACCAGCCCCTTGAGCTTCGCCTCGCTCGCAAGCACCGCCTCGAGGCCCCGCCGCTCGGCATCGAGCGCTTTCTGCTCCTCGCGGATCTTCATCTCCTCGAGCCGCGCCAGGTGGCGCAGCCGGGTGTTGAGGATCTCCTCGACCTGCTCCTCCGAGAGCTTGAAGCGCTTCATGAGCGCCGGCTTCGGCTCGTCCTCGCGCCGGATGATGCGGATCACCTCATCGAGGTTGAGATAGACGATGAGCAGCCCCTCGAGAATGTGCAGCCGCCGGCTCACCTTCTGCAGACGGTGCTGCAGGCGGCGCCTGACGGTGTGCACGCGGAACTGCAGCCAGTCCCCGAGGATGCTCTTCAGTCCGAGCACCCGCGGCCGGCCGTCGAGGCCGATGATGTTGAGATTGACCCGGTAGTTGCGCTCGAGATCGGTGGTGGCGAACAAGTGATTCATCACCTCCTTGAGATCCACTCGGCTCGAGCGCGGCACGAGCACCAGGCGCACCGGGTGCTCGTGATCGGACTCGTCGCGCACGTCCTCGATCATCGGCAGCTTCTTGGCGCGCATCTGCTCGGCGATCTGCTCCTGGACCTTGGTCGGCGAGACCTGGTACGGGAAAGCGGTGATGACCAGGCTGCCGTCCTCGACCTCGTAGGTCGCGCGCGCCTTGAAGGATCCGACGCCCGTCTCGTAGATTTCCTTGAGCTCCGAGCGCGGCGAGATGATCTCGGCGCCGGTGGGCAGATCCGGCCCCTTGACGTGCCTCATCAGCGCCGCCGTGCCCGATTGCGGGTCCTCCAGCAGCTGGATGCAGGCGCTCGCCACTTCCCGCAGATTGTGCGGCGGGATGTCGGTGGCCATCCCGACGGCGATGCCGGAAGTACCGTTGAGCAGCAGGTTAGGCAGCCGCGCGGGCAGGATCACCGGCTCCTCGAGCGTGCCGTCGAAGTTTGCCGTCCAGTCGGCCGTGCCGTGCGCCAGCTCCCCGAGCAGCACTTCCGCATAGGGGGTGAGCTTCGCCTCGGTGTAGCGCATGGCGGCAAAGGACTTCGGATCGTCCTGCGAGCCCCAGTTGCCCTGACCATCGACGATGGGGTAGCGGTATGCGAACGGCTGCGCCATCAGCACCATCGCCTCGTAACAGGCCGAGTCGCCGTGCGGATGGAACTTGCCGATGACATCGCCCACGGTGCGCGCGGACTTCTTGTGCTTGGAGGCGGCCGAGAGGCCGAGCTCGCTCATCGCATAGATGATGCGCCGCTGCACGGGCTTCAGCCCGTCGCCGATCGAGGGCAGCGCGCGATCGAGGATGACGTACATCGAGTAATCGAGGTAGGCCTTCTCGGTGAAGGTGCGCAGCGGCTGGCGCTCGACGCCCTCGAAATTCAGTTCCTGATCTTGCATTAAGAACCCTTCGTCTGCTGCCGGACCGGACCGTTCCCTTGAGTCGATTTACCCGGGACGTCGCAAACCCCTCCCCGGGGACTCGCGCAAAAACATCCGTGTTTTCGAGCGCCCCGAAAAATCGACTCCGCGGTCGCGTTCCGGCGCCGAGATGCAGCGTTTCGTGAATCGTTCAGGTCACACCTGCACTTCGGCGAGATTGCCCTTGCGCTCCAGCCACTCGCGCCGGTCGGCCGCACGCTTCTTGGCGAGCAGCATGTCCATCAGCTTGTCGGTCTCGTCCTCGCTCTCGACGGTGAGCTGCACCAGGCGGCGGGTGCGCGGATCGATGGTGGTCTCGCGCAGCTGCCCCGGGTTCATCTCGCCCAGGCCCTTGAAGCGGGTCACCGTGGGCTTGGCGCGGGAATTGTCCTTCCCGATTCGCTGCAGGATCTGGTCGCGCTCGGCGTCATCGAGCGCGTAGTGCACCTGTTTGCCGGCATCGATACGGTAAAGCGGCGGCATGGCCACATAGACGTGACCGTTGGTCACCAAGGGACGAAAGTGGCGCAGGAACAGCGCGCACAACAGGGTGGCGATGTGCTGCCCGTCGGAATCGGCGTCCGCCAGGATGCAGATCTTGTGGTAGCGGAGCTGGCTGAGGTCGTGCGCGCCCGGATCCACACCGAGCGCCACGCTGATGTCGTGCACCTCCTGCGAGGCGCCGATCTGTCCGGGCTCGAGCTCCCAGGTGTTCAGAATCTTGCCGCGCAGCGGCATGATCGCCTGAAAGTCCTTGTCGCGCGCCTGCTTGGCCGAGCCGCCCGCGGAGTCCCCCTCCACCAGGAACAGCTCCGAGCGGCGCGGGTCCTGGCTGGCGCAGTCGGCGAGCTTTCCCGGCAGCGCGGGCCCGCCCGCGATGCGCTTGCGGACGACCCGCTGGGCGGCCTTGGCGCGCTCCTGGGCGTTGGCGATGGCGAACTGGGCGATCCGCTCGCCGGCGTCCGGATGACGGTTCAACCACAGCGCCAGGGAGTCGCGCACGAAGGACTCCACCGTCCCGGCGGCGTCGCGCGAGGCGAGCCGCTCCTTCATCTGGCCGGCGAACTGCGGCTCGTGGATCTTCACCGACAACACGAAGTTCGCCTTGTCCCAGACGTCCTCGGGGGAAAGCTTGATGCCGCGAGGAACGAGATTGCGGAATTCGCAGAACTCGCGCACCGCCTGCGCGACACCGGAGCGCAGGCCGTTGACGTGCGTGCCGCCCTCGGGAGTCGGAATGAGGTTGACGTAGCTTTCCCCGAGAGAGGTCTCGGCGCCCGGCGCCCAAACGAGCGCGTAGCTCACCGCATCGCTCTCGCTGTCGCGGGCGGCGGTAATCGGCTCGTTGGGCAGCCGCTCGCTGTCGGCAAGCTCCTCGAGCAGGTACGCGCCGAGATCGCCGCTGTAGAACCACTCGTCTTTCTCGCCGGTCGCCTCGTTGGTGAACGTGATGCGCAGCCCCGCACAGAGCACGGCTTTGGCCTTGAGCGTGTGCTTGAGCTGAGGCACGGAGAACTTCTCGGTATCGAAGAACTGCGGATCCGGCCAGAAGCGCACCGTGGTGCCGGAGTTGCGCTGGCCGACCGTGCCCACCACCGCGAGCTTCGAGTGCACCTTGCCGTCCTTGAAGCTGATGTTGTATTCCTTTCCGCCTCGCTTGACCCGGCAATCGAGGTGCCTCGAGAGCGCGTTCACCACCGAGACGCCGACGCCGTGCAGGCCACCGGAGAACCTGTAGGTCTTGTCGGAGAACTTGCCGCCGGCGTGCAGCCGGGTGAGGATCAGCTCGACGCCGCTCACCTTCTCCTTGGGGTGGATGTCGACCGGCATGCCGCGGCCATCGTCGGCCACCTGCAGCGAGCCGTCCTTGTAGAGCGTCACGTCGATCTGCTTGCAATACCCGACGATCGCCTCATCGACGCTGTTGTCGATGACCTCATGGGCCAGGTGATTGGGCCGCGAGGTATGGGTGTACATGCCCGGGCGGCGCCGTACGGGATCGAGGCCGCTCAGGACCTCGATGTCGGAGGCGGTATAAGAGGTGCTCATCGTCTGGGTAGAAGATCTCGCGCTGGCCGCCCCGGGCTGCTCGGCCCAGGGCTCGAAGCCGCGAATCTTACCCGGTTTTGCTTTCGCGCTAGTCCAGATCTGCCAGCAGAGCGGCCTTGACCGGCTCCGGCACCGGGTCCACCCAATGGCGATAGTGCTCGTGATCCGCCCCGGCGGCGAGCACCGCCCCGGAGCGCAGCGCCGCGATCATCTCGGGGGCGAGCTCGAAGCGCAGAAAATGCACCGCGGAGGTCTTCTCCGCGTTCTCCCGCTCCATGTCCTCGTCGGCGATCGCGTAGACCGGCGCATGCCCGCGCACCTCGACCCAGCACCGGCTCTCGAGGGTCTTCAGCAGCGCCAGCTGCCGCTGCCGCTCGGCAACGTCGGCGAATTCGACGAGCAGCGTCGCCTTCCAATTGCCGCCGTCGGGAATCAGCGGATTGTAGGCCTCGAGCTCCTCGCGGATGCCCTCGGGCTCGAAGATGCGCTCGGCTCGCAGCATCTCCTGGATCTGGTACTGGATGGTGAGGCGATCCTCGAAGCACCAGGTCATGTTGGGTCCAACCGCGAGCCGGCGATGGCGCTTGTGCCCGAGCACCCGGGCCCGAAATGCCTCGCGCTCGCGGGCGTACTGCTCGAGGCTCAACAGGTCTTTGGCGGTCAGCTTCAGCACGGCGCTCTCCTTACCATCCCAATCCGGCGGCGCTCACAGCCCGTAGGCGAGCCGCAGCAGCCGCAGAGGATGCTCGGGCTCGCGGCCGGCCGGGAGGCCGCTTTCGATCTGGTGTCCGGCCATCGGGCAATCGCTGCTGTAGTGATCGGCGCCACCGCTTCCGATGCGCTCGACCACCGGGCGGCCGATCTTCACCGAGGCGTCGCGAAATTCCCTCTTCACGCCATAGGTGCCATCGTGCCCCGAGCAGCGCTCGATGGCCTCGACCGTGGTGTCGGGGATCAGCCGCAGCACCTCGCGCGTCTTCAGGCCGATGTTCTGAACCCGCAGATGACAGGGCACGTGGTAGCTCACCTTGCCGAGCGATGTCTTGAAGTCGGTGCGCAGCAGCCCTGCGCGATGGCGCAGCATCAGGTACTCGAACGGGTCGAAGATCCCCCGGGCGACGCGCCGCACATCGGGCTCATCGGCAAACAGCAGCGGCAGCTCCTGCTTGAACATCAGCACGCAGGACGGGATCGGCGCCACGATATCGTAGCCGGCATCGATCGCGCCGATCAGTTGCGGAATATTGTGCTCCTTCAGCCGGCCCACTCCCTCCAGGTCGCCGAGCTCGAGCCGGGGCATGCCGCAGCAGCGCTCCTGCCGGAGCAGGACGAGCGGGATGCCGTTGTGCTCGAGCACGGCCGCCAGATCCTCAGCGAGATCCGGCTCGTTGCGATTGCCGTAGCAGGTGGTGAACAGCGCGACCCGGCCTGTCGTCTCCGGCGTCGCGGTCACGCCCGCGCCAGCCCGCGGGGTCTCGACGGTTCCCAGCCGGCGCAAGCGCCTGCGCGCCGTGCGCGAATGGTATTTCGGCAAAGGGGCCGTGGCGTCCACGCCCAGCGCTTTTTCCAGCACCGCGCGGCCCGGAGCGGAGCGGTTGACTGCGTTGACGATCTGCGCGACCACAGGTATGCCCGCGATGCTGCCGACCATGTCCGTGGCAGCGAGAGCGCGGTTGCGCAAGCTGATGCCCTCCTTTCGGGCCCGCACCGCCTTGGCGCGCAGCATCAGGTGCGGGAAATCCACGCTCCACGGGTGAGGGGGAACGTAGGGGCACTTCGTCATGAAGCACATGTCGCAGAGGTAGCAGTGGTCGACGACCTGCCAGAAGACCTTCTTCTGCACCGCCTCGAGCTCGCCGGTCTCCGTGGCGTCAATCGCGTCGAACAACGTCGGGAAGGCGTTGCAGAGGCTGAAGCAGCGCCGGCAGCCCTGGCAGATGTCGAACACGCGCGTGAGCTCCTGCTCGAGCGCCGCCTCGTCGTAGAAGGCCGCTGCACGCCAATCGATGGGATGGCGCGTGGGCGCCTCGAGACTGCCCTCACGGGCGAAGGAGCCGGGGCCGCTCGAGTCTGAAGGGGTGCTCATGGCGAGGTCACATTCCGAAGGTGCCAGGCGGCCTTGGGACCAGCCGCTCCCACCCCCTCAAGGGGGGGCCGCCCGCCGGCTCATGCGCTGTCACGCAGCCGCCGCGGGATCACTCGGCCTCTCACTGGGACCCTCCGTGCCGCTCAGGCGGGTCTCGGAGAACTCCCCTGGGCCTCCATACCTGCGGGACCGCCGATCTTCACATGCGCCGTCACGCAGGTCACGGGGTTCGCGCGGACGCGAACCCCGTTCGCAATGCGGCAATGCGCGCCGCAGGAGCCATGCGCTCAAATCGCGTCGAGGGCTTTCTGGAAGCGATTGGCGTGAGAGCGCTCGGCCTTGGCGAGCGTCTCGAACCAATCGGCAATCTCGGCAAACCCCTCCTCGCGCGCCATCTTGGCCATGCCGGGGTACATGTCGGTGTACTCGTGGGTCTCACCGGCGATCGCCGCCTTCAGATTGAGCTTGGTGTCGCCGATCGGCAGGCCCGTAGCCGGATCGCCCACGGCTTCGAGGTACTCGAGGTGGCCATGCGCGTGGCCCGTCTCGCCTTCCGCCGTGGAGCGAAACACCGCCGACACATCGTTGAAGCCTTCTACGTCCGCCTTGGATGCGAAATACAGATACCGGCGATTGGCCTGGGACTCACCCGCGAACGCGTCCTTCAGGTTCTGCTCGGTCTTGCTGCCTTTGAGATTCATGCCGCTCTCCGATTTAGACTGGTTCTAACCGAGTACAAGACTTTAAGCGCATGCTCGCGACCCGTCAACGGCAATTGAGCGTATTGCGCGCTCTCGTACGAGGCCTCAGACTTAAGCTCTTTGCCGGCGCTTCGCGCGCCAGTATAGGGATGGACCCGCGGCGCGAGTCGAGTCCCACAAGTCCCGGCCACAGGCGGTGAGAAATATCTTGGCGCAAGACCCACAGCCCCCCGAATTCGAACAAGCGCTCGCAGAGCTCGAGTCCCTGGTCGAGCGGCTCGAGCGTGGCGATCTGCCCCTCGAGGAGGCCCTGAGCACTTTCGAGCGGGGCGTCGAGCTCACGCGGCTCTGCCAGAATTCGCTCAAAGCGGCGCAGCAGCGGGTGGAAATCCTGCTGAAACGCAATGGGCGTCAGGAAACCGAGCCATTCGCCGTACCGGAAGGACCCGAGCCTTCCTCCCCTATTCCCAGGTAACAGACCTGATCCTTTTGTTGCCGATACACAACAGAAAGGATCATAACTCTACTTGCAGTGTACACTGCCTCCGATGAGCGACTCGCATATTCACCCCCTCCTCGAGAAGATCGACTCCCCGGCCGACCTGCGCAAGCTCCCGGAGACGCGGCTGCCGGCCCTGGCGAAGGAGCTGCGGCAGTTCCTCATCCATACCGTCAGCACGCGGGGCGGGCATTTCGCCGCCGGGCTGGGCACGGTGGAGCTCACGATCGCCCTTCACTATGTGTTCGACACGCCCCATGACCGGCTGGTCTGGGACGTCGGCCACCAAGCCTACCCCCACAAGGTGCTCACGGGCCGGCGCGAGCAGCTGCACACCATCAAGCAGCACGGCGGCCTCGCGCCGTTTCCCAACCGCGCCGAGAGCGAGTACGACACCTTCGGCGTCGGCCACTCCAGCACCTCCATCAGCGCCGCGCTGGGAATGGCCATCGCCGCGGCGCGTCAAGGCTCACAACGCCGCGTGGTGGCCGTCATCGGCGACGGCGCCATGACGGCCGGCATGGCGTTTGAGGCGCTGAATCACGCCGGCTCGCTGCCGACGGATCTGCTCGTGATCCTCAACGACAACGACATGTCGATCTCGGAGAACGTCGGCGCGCTCTCAAACTACTTCGCCTCGGCGCTCTCCGGACGGCTGTACGCGCATTTGCGCGAGGGCGGCAAGAAGGTCCTGCGGCAGATGCCCACCGTGTGGGAGCTGGCGCGCCGCTCCGAGGAGCACCTCAAGGGCATGGTGCTGCCCGGAACGCTGTTCGAAGAGCTCGGCTTCAACTACATCGGGCCCCTGGACGGCCACGACGTGCGTGCGCTCGTCGGCACATTGCGCAACGTGCGCAAGCTCCGCGGCCCGCAATTCCTGCACGTGGTGACCCGCAAGGGCAAGGGATACGCCCCGGCCGAGGCCGATCCCATCAAGTGGCACGGTCCCGGCCCCTTCGATCCGGCGAGCGGTACCATCTTCAAGGGCGCCCCCTCCGGTCCGGCGTATTCGAAGATCTTCGGACAGTGGCTGTGCGACATCGCCGAGCAGGACCCGCGCATCATCGGCATCACGCCGGCCATGCGCGAGGGCTCGGACCTGGTCGAGTTCTCCAAGCGCTTCCCGGACCGCTATTTCGATGTCGCCATCGCCGAGCAGCACGCCGTCACGCTTGCCGCAGGCCTCGCGGCCGATGGGCTGAAGCCGGTCATCGCGATCTACTCGACCTTCCTGCAGCGCGCCTACGATCAGCTGATCCACGACGTGGCGCTGCAGAACCTGCCGGTCGTGTTCGCCATCGACCGGGCGGGACTGGTCGGCTCCGACGGCGCGACTCACCAGGGCAGCTACGATCTATCGTATCTGCGCTGCATCCCGAATATGGTCATCCTGGCGCCGGCCGACGAAAACGAGTGCCGTCAGATGCTCTATACCGCCACCACGGTGGACGGACCCACCGCGGTACGATATCCGCGAGGCAGCGGGCCGGGCGTGGCGCTCGAGAAGGAATTCCAGGCGCTGCCCATCGGCAAGGCGCAGATCCGGCGCGAGGGCCGCAGCGGCCTCGCGCTGCTCGCCTTCGGGCCCATGCTGGAGAGCGCGCTGAGCATCGGCGAGCGGCTGGACGCCACGGTGGTCAACATGCGCTTCGTGAAGCCCCTCGACGAGGCGCTCGTGATCGAGCTGGCCACCCGGCATCGCGCCCTCGTCACGCTGGAGGAGAACGCCGTCGCGGGCGGGGCCGGCTCGGCCATCGCCGAGGTGCTCTGCGCCGAGGGCTTGACGCCCTCGCTGCTGCAGATCGGCATTCCCGACCGCTTCATCGAGCACGGCTCGCGCGAGTCCTGCCTTGCCGCCGCAGGGCTCGACCCCGCCAGTCTCACCGCAACGGTCGAGCACTGGTGGGCCCTGCAGGTGCGCGATCGCATCCGCTCGGTCGGCAGCGCTTAGGAGCCCGCCCAACCCGGGGGCTCGCAGAGCACACCACGCCGATCCCCCGTTTGGTATAGGTGGAAAGCCCTGCAATCCTGTAGGCTTGGCCTCATGAACCCCCCTTGCAGCACGGCCAAGACGGCGCGCACGGTTCTCGCCGAAGTCGAGGACGTCCAGGCGCGCGCCGACACCCGCCACCTGCCGATCAATCGGGTCGGCATCAAGGACATCAGCCACCCCGTGCGGGTGAAAGACCGCTCGGCGGGCGAGCAGCACACCATCGCGACGTTCAACATGTACGTCAGCCTTCCCCACAACTTCAAGGGAACGCACATGTCGCGCTTCGTGGAGATCCTTCACGCCGAGCGTGAGATCTCCGTCGAGTCGTTCCGCGGCATGCTCGAGAGCATGACCGAGCGGCTCGAGGCGGACGCCGGCCACATCGAGATGACCTTTCCGTTCTTCATCATGAAGCGCGCTCCGGTCTCGGGGGTGGAAAGCCTGATGGACTACCAGGCGAGCCTGATCGGCGAGCGGCGCGACGGTCATACGGACATGTGGATCCGGATCGTCGTGCCGGTGACCAGCCTTTGCCCCTGCTCGAAGAAAATCTCCTCCTACGGGGCCCACAACCAGCGCTCGCACGTGACGATCACCGCCAGGCTCCGCCACCACATCTGGATCGAGGAGCTCATCGAGGTCGCCGAGAGCGAGGCCTCCTGCGAGCTGTACGGCATCCTCAAGCGCCCCGACGAGAAATACGTCACCGAGCGTGCCTACGACAACCCGAAGTTCGTCGAGGACATGGTGCGCGACGTCGCGACTCGGCTCAATGCCGATGAGCGGATCGATGCGTACGTGGTGGAATCGGAAAACTTCGAGTCCATTCACAACCATTCCGCCTACGCGCTCATCGAGCGCGACAAGACCGCCTGACCGGCGGCCAACGGAAAGTCCACCACCGCGCGCAAGCCCGGCTCATTGCTCTCGAGCCTGAGCTCGGCGCGGTGCAGCCGTGCGATGGCCGATACGAGCGACAGCCCGAGCCCGCCGCCATCCCCACCGGCCCTGTGACCGACACGCACGAACGGCTGGCCGGCCCGCATGCGCTCCGCAAGCGCCATGCCCGGTCCATTGTCGCTGACGATCAATCGCGCCAGTCCGTCCCGCCGGTGCACATCGACCTCGATCCGCCCGCCCGCCGGCGCGAACTTCAAGGCATTCTCCACCAGGTTGGTGATGAGCTGAGCGAGCAGCTGCCGATTGCCCTCGACGGTCACACCGGGGTCGGTGCGCCCGGCGAGGGTCTGACCCTGCTCGCGCGCCACCGGCTCGAACAGCTCCACGAGCTCACCGGCCAGCTCCGAGAGGTCCACGGGCACCACCGCAGCGAGCGGCGCACCGGACTCGGCGAGCGCGATCTGCAACAGGGTCGCGAGCGTACGCTGCAGGCGATCCACTTCCTTCAGCGAGGCCTCCACCGGCTCGCGCACGGCCGGCTCGAGGCCCGGCAGGCGCAGCGCCGCATCCATGCGTGCCCGCAGCCGGTGCAGGGGCGCACGCAGGTCGTGCGCCACGCTGTCGAAGGTCGCACGCAGCGTGCGTGTCTGCTCCTCCAGCCTGTCGAGCACGCGGTTGACCGACACGGCCAGCGCATCGAACTCGTCGCTGGCCCCGCCGACCGGCAGGCGGTGCCCCAGCTCCCCCGCCATGATCCGCACGCAGGTGTCCGTGACGTCGCTCACCCGTCTCGTCAGACGAAAGCTGAAGGCGAAACCGGCCACGGCAGCCACCAGGACCGAAAGGCCGATTCCCCAGAGCGTAGCGGTCCGGAACGTCCGCGAGTAGCGCCGGTCCTGCGACATGTCGGTGCCGACCAGCAGCCAATCGCCGTTCGGGAGCCGGCGCACCGCGGCCCGCACCGGATGCACCGAGCGCGGGCCGGACTCGATGGACTCGATGCGAAACTCGCTCCAGCGCTCGGCCGGCGCTCCGTCGAACGGCCAGTTGGTGACATTGCCGGCAAGGCGATCGAACGTGGGGCTCGCCAGCATGTACACCGCGCCGATCCGGCCCCAGCTGTCGATGCGCACGTTGATCTCCCGGGTCACCCCCGGCAGGCCTCTGCGGACGTACTGGTTCTCCAGGCTGTTGAGCTCGGTGTCGATGATCAGGTCGGTGTTGCCCCGGATGATGCGCTGAGTCAGGAGGTAGGTGCTGGCCAGTGTCAATCCCACGGCCAGGGTGACCAGCAACGTGTAGCCCATCGACATGCGAAATGCGGTGGTGTGAAGGAGATCCCTCCCCCACGCCTTGCTCATGGCTCCTCCCCGAGCACGTACCCCGAGCCGCGCACCGTGTGAATGAGCGGACGGTCCGAGCCGCGGTCGATCGCCTGGCGCAGCCGGCTGATGTGCACATCGACCAGGTTGCTCTGTGGGTCGAAATGCAGATCCCACACCCCCTCGAGCAGCATGGTGCGGGTGATCACCTGCCCGGCTCGACGCATCAGGAACTCGAGCAGCTTCTGCTCGCGCGAGGTGAGCACGATCTCCCGCCCGCCGCGGGTCACGCGCCGCTTGAGCAGATCGAATTCCAGGTCCCCCACCTTCAGACAGGCCCCCCCGGCGCCGCTGGCATGGCGGCGCAGCAGCGCCTCGATGCGCGCCAGCAGCTCATCGAAAGCGAAGGGCTTGGTGAGGTAGTCATCGCCGCCGCCCTTCAAGCCCCGGATGCGATCATCGACCGTGCCGAGGGCGCTCAGCACCAGCACCGGGGTGGTGAGGCCCGCCTCGCGCAGGTGTTGAATGATCGTGAGGCCGTCCATGTACGGCAGCATGCGGTCGGTGACGATCAGGTCGAATCTGCCGGCGAGGGCGCGCGCGAGCCCGTCGCGACCGGTGGCGGCGTGGTCGACGGAATAGCCGCTCTCGCGCAGTCCCTTCACGAGAAACCTGGCGGCTTCGATGTCGTCCTCTATGAGAAGGATGTGCACGGCGGCCAAGGGTACAGCAGCCGCAGCGCACACGCAGGGGGCGAGCCGCGGCGGCCATCGCGCCGCACCGCTCGCTACCCTCGGCCCGCTGCGCGCTGCGTCCGGGGCAGGGGCCTGCCCGGCCGCTCCCGACCGCGGCTCATTCGGCGCTTTGCAGCCGGCCGATCAGGGTGCGCAGAAACACGCGGATGAAGCGCAGCTGGCAGGATATCGAGACCTGCTCGAGCTGCGTGGCGCTCACCTTGAGCACCGTCACCGCGCTGGCGGCGCGGACCGTGGCGGTGCGCTTGGCCCCCGGGACGTAGCTCGCCTCACCGAAGCAGTCACCCGTGCCGAGCACGGCGATCCGCCGCCCGTGGCGCTCGACGACACAGTGGCCCGACACCTGGATGTAGAACCGATCGTCGAGATCGCCTTCCCGCACGATCTCCTCGCCTTCGGCGTAGTGCTGCCAGGCGCTTGCCTGCAACACCTCGCGGACCTCGACGTGCGAGAACTCGTGGAAGAATTTCAGGCGCCGCAGCACACCGAACTGCTCCTGAAGGTCGATGCGGGTATTGCTCTGGCGCAGCCGCTGGTGCACCCGGGCGAGCTCGGCGGCGAGCTCGAGGCCGCTCCTCTGGCGCTTGGCCGGATCTTTCTGCAGCGCCGTGACGACCACGTTCTCCAGCTCCTCGGACACCTCCCGGCGCAGCTTGTGCACGGGCGGCGGCGTGGCGTAGACGATCTGGTGCAGGAGCTTCTGCAGGTTGCCGGCGCGGAAGGGACGGGCGCCGGTGAGCAGCTCGTACATGACCGCGCCGAGGGAGTAGATGTCCGAGCGGGGGGTCAGCTCCAGGCTCTGCACCTGCTCCGGGGACATGTAGGACGGGCTGCCGGCGATGCCTTCAATCCGCGAGATATCGGCATCCGAGACCAGCGCGATGCCGAAGTCGATGATGCGCACCTCCCCGTCCTGGGTCAGCAGGATGTTCGAGGGTTTGATGTCCCGGTGGATCACACCGCGCGTGTGCGCGTAATGCAATGCCTTGGCGCACTTGAAGACGATCTCGATGATGTCATCGAGAGGCAGCAGGTTGTCCGGGCGGCAGTACGTCGACAGCGTCCGCGCGTGATGCACATACTCGGTGACGATGTAGCAGCGGCCGTTCTCCTCGCCAGCGTCGAAGATGGGCAGCACATAGGGATGCTGCAACATGCCGACGAGGTGCGCCTCGGAAAGGAACATCTTGCGTGCGGAGCGCAGGCGCTGAGCGTCCGCGCCAGCGTCCATGTTGTAGACCTTGATCGCGACGTCGCGCCCGTAATAGGTGTCGTGCGACAGATAGACCACGCCGGTGCTGCCGCGGCCGACTTCCTTGATCACCTCGTACTTGCCGATTCGTGCAGGGACGCTGCGCGCGGCGGCCTCGGGAGAGACGGCGGATCGAGAGGCTTGGGACATGTCTCAGGGGGAATGAGAGGGTGTGTCGCAGCATACGCTTCGCCCGCTCAGCGGGGCTGTGATACGCCCCTAGGATTGGCCGGGCCCGGCGCGCGCCGAGATTTCACATAACGCCGACTCAGGCCGGCTCTGAGAAGTGATCGTATCCCGAATGGGCGAGTTTCACCGCCACGCCATCGCGCACGACCTCGGTGCCCGGCGCCTCCCGCAGGGTGCCGATGCGTGTGTAGCCCCAGCGCTGCGGCGGCATTTTCGCCAACAGGCTCTCGAGCTGCCCCGGGCCGACGCTGAAGCACAGCTCGTAATCATCGCCGCCCGTCAACGCGAGCTCATGGGCGCGCTCGGCACCCGCCACCCGCACCAACGGCTCCGAGAGCGGCAGATCGGCATAGGCGATCTGCGCGCCGCAGCCGCTCGCCGCGGCGAGCTTACCGGCATCCCCGAGCAGGCCGTCCGATACGTCGATGCACGCGCTCGCGTACTCCCGCAGCCGCTCGCCGAGCTCCATCCGGGGAGTGGGAAACAGAAACCGCTCGCGCAGGTACTGCGCCCCCTGGGATTCGGGCCAGCGCCCCTGCTCGAGGGCGAGGCCCGCCGCCGCATCGCCGGGGGTCCCCGAGACGAACAAGGCATGCCCGGGTCTGCCGCCCGACCGCAGCATGGCCGGGCCCGACACATGGCCCAGAACCTGCACCGTGACGGAGAGCGGCCCGCGCGTCGTGTCCCCGCCCACCAGGGCTACGCGGTGAAGGCGGGCCAACCGGGCGAAACCAGCGGTGAACTGCGACAGCCACGCCTCATCGGCTTCGGGCAAGGTCAGGGCGAGCAGGGCCCAGGCGGCCCGCGCCCCCATGGCGGCCAGATCGCTCAGGTTGACGGCGAGCGCGCGGTAGCCGATGGAGGCCGGCGGCGCGCCGTGCGGGAAATGCACCCCGTCGACCAGGGTATCCATGGCCGCGACCAGGTGCTGTCCGGGCGGACACTCGAGCAGGGCGGCATCATCGCCCACACCGAGGCGCACATCTTCCCGCGTGACGCCGCAGTGGCGGAAATACCGTTCGATCAGGCCGAATTCCGACAGCGGCATGCCAGCGTGCCTCCAGACTTCGAGCGGCCTCGCATCCTCAGCCCTCGCCGGACCGCAGCTCGCGCGCCGCCCGGTCCAATACCGCGTTGACGTACTTATGGCCGTCGGTCGCTCCAAATCGCTTGGTCAGCGCCACCGCTTCGTTGATGGCGACGCGATACGGCACTTCGGGGCGGGCCGAAAGCTCGTACAGGCCGATCAGCAGGATGGCGTGCTCGATCGGATCGAGCTGCGCGGGGGGGCGGTCGATCCAGGCCGCAAGCCGCGCATCGAGCGCCGTGTGCGAGTGCGAGATGGCCTCGACCAGCTCGCGAAAATACTCCGGGTCGGCGCGCGCCATGTCCTCGGCGCCGGCGAACTCCTGTACCAGGTCCTGCCACGGGCACTCGTTGATCTGCCACCGATACAGTGCCTGCAGCGCGAGCTTGCGCGCCACGGATCTCTGGCGCGAGAGCTGTCGGAGCGAGGGGTGCGCGGTCATCAGGTCCCGAGCCGCGCCAGGAGAGCGGCCATTTCGAGCGCTGCCTCCATCGCCTCGCCGCCTTTGTTGCCGGCGCCCACCGCCGCACGCTCGATCGCCTGCTCCACCGTGTCCACGGTGAGCACACCGAAAATCACCGGAACGCCGCTCTCGAGGGCCGCCTGCTGCAGTCCCCGCGCACACTCGCCCGCGACGTACTCGAAATGAGGCGTGCCGCCGCGGATCACGCAGCCGAGCGCGACCACCGCATCGTAGCGGCCGGCGGCGGCGAGCTTGCGGGCGGCCACGGGCAGCTCGAAAGCACCCGGAACGCGGGCGACCAGCAGGTCCTCCGCCGCCCCGCCCCGCTCCAGCCAAGCGCTCGTGGCGCCCTTGAGGAGGCTCGCGACGATGAAATCGTTGAACCTCGCCGCGACGATCGCGACTTTGCGACCACCGGCGGCAATCTCCCCTTCCACCATGCGCACTGCGCTCAAGCGTTTTCTCCAACGTAGCTGTGGATCTCCAGACCGAATGCGGCGATCCCGTGAATCTGCTTGGGTGCGGACAGTACGCGCATGCGGTGGACGCCCAAGTCCTTCAGGATCTGGGCGCCGATACCGAAGGTCTTGAGCACCTCGCCATCGCGCCGCGCCAGCCGGGGGGAGCCGGCGTCCGGTTCCGCCGGCAGCGACAGCCCCCGCACAGCCTCGAGCAGGTCCTCCGGCGAATCCCGGTCGCGCAGCAGCACGATCACGCCGCTGCCGGCGCTGGCGACCCGCTCCATCGCGGCACGCAGCGTCCAGGCGAGGGGGTCAGCCCGGATACCGAGCAGGTCGCGCAGGGCATCGGCCACATGCACCCGGACCAGTGGCGGCTCGCCTCCGGCGAGGCTCCCCTTGACGAGCGCCAGATGCACCTCCTGGCTGACCCGGTCCTGGTAGGAATAGAGACGGAACTCGCCGAGCTCGGTGTGCACGAGCTGCTCGCTGATGCGCTCGACCGACCGCTCATTGCGCAAGCGATAGCGGATCAGGTCGGCGATGGTTCCGATCTTCAGCCCGTGCCGGGCAGCGAAGGTCTGCAGCTCCGTCCGGCGGGCCATCGTCCCGTCATCGTTCATCACCTCGCAGATCACCCCGGCCGGGGCCAGCCCGGCGAGCCGGCACAGGTCCACGGCAGCCTCGGTGTGGCCCGTGCGCACCAGTACTCCACCGGAGCGCGAGCGCAGCGGAAAGATGTGTCCCGGGCGCGCGAAATCGGCAGACCCGGCGTTCGGGTGGGCCAATGCCCGGATGGTGGCAGCCCGATCCTGCGAAGACACGCCCGTCGTCGTTCCGGCGATGAGATCGACCGATACCGTAAATGCTGTTCGATGCGATTCGCTATTGTTCGCGACCATTTGCGGCAGATCAAGCTTCAAAAGCCGATCTTCTTCCATGGGCACACAAATGATGCCGCTGGCATGACGAATCATGAAGGCCACGGCCTCGGGCGTGGCGAGCTCGGCGGCCATGATCAGGTCGCCCTCGTTCTCGCGATCCTCATCATCCATGATGACCACCATCCGGCCGGCTTTGAGATCCTGGAGAATGTCTTCGATGGAATTCAGGCCCGTGGAACATTCCAGCGAAGCCTGGCCGGAAAGGGGAAGCACTTGGGACATGGGCGGGGCGCCTGGTGCGTAGGGCCTATGAGTATACCGGGGCTTGCCCGGACACAGCGGCCCGGGCTTGCGCACGAGCGCCGCCGCCCTCAGCGTTACGGGATATCCGGCTGCGCAGTCAGCAGCCGCTCGGCATATCGCGCCACTAGATTGAAGAACGCTGTAACCAGATGATTTTCAACGGATGATTCGCGCTTACTTGGCGCAGATACCGTCTTGGATACCGACAGGATTCAGCACTGCCCCTCCGCGCCGCAAGCGCCGCCCGGCCGCGTCTCTCACGGCCGAGCGGCTCACCGCAACCGAACGAGTGAGGTTCAGTCATGGCTACGTTCAAGTCTACCGCGCCAGCCGGCGCACCGTCTCACGTCCACCCGAACGATCGCACCGATGCCCGCATCCTGGATGCGGCGCAGGGGCCGTCCGAGTTCGACGAGCTGCAGCGCCGGCTGCTCGGGGTGCTCCAGCATCTCCGGCTCGTCGATCAACGTCTCTACGACTTCCAGAACGTCTCGCGGGACCTGGAGCCAGCCGGGGTCGTCCTGCATGACGCTACCGAAGTCCTGGACAGCCTCTATGATGAAATCGACGCTTGGCATACCCGCCACGTTCACGCACCAAAGCGGCCGCTCACGGACGAGGAAATCCGGGCGCAGACAGCGGTGATCGTTGGAGGCATGGGGGAGCAGCCGTGAGCGCTGTCATCGTGGAACTGCGGCCCGGCACCATGCGCACGGACACAAGTGAGGTGCCGGCTGTAATCGCTGGCTCGGTCAATTTAATGGCCTTTTCAGAAGCGCTCGCGCGGGCCGGCATCGTCGGGCGCTTCGATCGGGATCGCGGCGTGCTCGTCATTGAGCCGGCCAGCCAGCCGGTCATCCCGCAGGACGCCGAGCTGGGCATAGCCTGGTACAACGGGCTCAATCCCGCAGAGCGCCGGCAGTGGCACGCGGTCGCAAGGAGCGCGATCCCGGCCGATGCCTGGGCGGCATTCAAGGCCGGAGGCGACGCGCACCCCGATTGACGGCTTGCGAGCCTGAAATGGAACCACGAAGCCCCGGCCACGCGCCGGGGTTTTCGTTTCGGCGGGTATAGGGGCGGCGCTCCATTGCACAGCTCCCGATACCGCTAAAATCGACCGCCTGTAATGCGATAAGAGCGGCGATCGGCAGGGGGGTCGCTACCTTGGCACCCCCGGAAATCCGGCCGCCGAGTCGGCTATCTGCCGTACTTGCGTGATTTCTCCACGTCGTGGCGCCCATCCGGGTTCTGGCCGGGAACGCCAGAATTTCGCCGACCGGCTGCGAGGGCGGCAGTTTGATCGATCAAGCTCCGTCCGAAGGCGGCGCACCAGCCGACGCGCCCACTTCGATGATGGCCTGCTCATGGAAACTCTCAGTGATGATGGAGTGCCGGCCGCCGGTCAAACAGACCGCGCCGGCTCTTGCTCTGCGCTCAAGGTAGCGACCCAAGCCGCCCGAGGAGGATGAGGTGGCATGCCACCGCGAAACCGAACGCTTGGGTAGCCGGTGTTGTTTGGACATGACACCTCCGGCTGGTCACGCCCGCCGCGAAACGCAAAACGGCGGGATGGCTAACATTCAATCAAATGTTGCCTCGGGGTCCTCGCGCAGACGGCGCAAATAATCTATTTCCGCCAGAATGCCGTTCGACCACGGCTCGACGGTCGGAGGCTCGATCGTACAAACTTCGGACCACTCGGCGGGAACCGATCCGCGAGGAGTGTTGTACAGTCTGTGCCGAATGCCGATATCCTTCAGCGTCGCAACACGGGTCGCAAACTCAGCGACGATGGCCGCTGCGGAACGCACCTCGGGGAGCTGCAAAGACAGCTCGGCGAGGCGGCGGCGCCAGATCGCTAAATCGACCGCATCGATGTTTTGCGCGAGCGCCGCCTGCGCCTCCCTCGTTAGCTCCTCCAGCGCCGGTAATGCTGCCTCGGCCGCCGTGGCATTGCGCTCGGCCTCCCGCAGCTCCCGCTCCGCCGTCTCGACTGCATCGGTCAGTTTCGTGTCCGCGCAAGGATTGCCGGCTTCCATCCGTTTCTTGCGGTCCGCCGCGTCCGCTTCACGAGCCTTGGCCGCACGCTCGGCCGCTGGAGCCACGAGGTCAAGTTGTGCCCGGATGGACTGCTGCCGCTCCTTCGCAACTTCCAGTTCGCGCTCCAGACTCTGGCGCTCGGCGAGCCACTGTCTGATTTGCGCCGTTGCCTCAGAAATGATCGCACGAGCCTCGCACGTCTCATCAACGGTCGAAGCAAGGGCGCCGTTGATAGCCTGCGGACCGAATAGATTGCGCATCGTTTCGCTGATTGCACTTAACATGTCACGCCACCTTTCCCGGTGTCCGGTTGATTTTCAACTTGGTTCCGCCTGTCATGAAGGGCGCCATCCAGGCGCGGTTATCACCGAAATATTCGGTAACGACATGACCACCCTCGCTGTGCTCGTGCGGGTGTAAGGTCATCGGCGCAGATCCGATCCCCGTTTTTGCGGCCCGTGTTGCATCCTGATAGATCCGAGCCTCGACCGCACCGAACGCATCATCCCGCAATGCGTCCATGTTAGTCCGACTCAGCATCGGTGAGTGACGCTTAAGCCCGTCCGCCAGCCGATGCCGGTAGGCCGTCGGACTTTCCCCCGGCATGGGCGCTGGGGTCTGATAACCAAACTTCATAAAGATGGCATCCGCGCGGTGATAGGCATCCGCGAGCTGATTCCTCTCTTCGGGCGTGGCCTGTCGCTGAAGTCGGGCCAACATCGCACGCAACTCACGCACCTCTGCTTCCATGCGCCGTTGCCCCGAGCTGTTTAGCTGCATGCGGCCGGACTGAAAATCCCGGTCCGCCTCGGTCGGCTGGCGACGCTGGCCCGAGGTCGTGAGATGCACAATCCCGTTTTCCAGGTCGCGATCGACGCCACGTTGGCGGGCGCCGGACATGCGAGTCGTTGCCGATGCGGACTCACTCGGAATAGAATCATGCTCGCTACCGGGCATGTCTCGCTCGGCTTGTTTGATTCGTCGCTCCAGGTCCGCAATGGAGCGCCGCAACGTCGTTGCCCAAGCCGGGCCGTCTTCCGAAATCTCTCTCAAGTTTGTGTTAGCCATTTGCAATTACCTATGGGTGTTGAAAATTACCGCACGCCCTGAAGGGTGCGGGCTCGCCAATCGCGGTCATCCAGTTATCCAGGTTCATGGCAGCTTGAAACTCCAAAAGGGCAGTGTTAGCGGGTTCAGTGGCGGGGTGCCGATGTGCGCGAGCGCCTGCTGGGTTGTTGGGGCCCAGCCGGGGCGATTGAGCTTCGTGCGGATTCGCTCGATTTCGGCTGCGCGGCGAGCCTTCCAGGTCGCGAGATCGGTTTTGTAGTTTTCCGTCAGCTCGTCGCGGTAGGCGGCGATTGCCTGCACCGCAAGTTCGCGCTTACTCGGCGCAGCGGGGATTTTCTTTCGGGGGGTATCGTCAGACATGTGTTACTCCAGGGAGTCAGGATGAGCAGGGGAGTCAGGATGAGCAGGCGAATCAAGCAAGCGCCGGGCTCGGCCCAACGCATCGAGCGCCGCCTGCGAGCGCTCGGAATCAAGGGTGGACATAACGACATCAATGAGCCGGATGGCCTCGCTGTGAAGCACGCGCCGCACAAAAACGGCGCGCAGTCCCGTCAGCTCAATGACGGATGCAACATTGAGGCCGCGAACCGCCATTTCAATGACTGCCGCCCGCAGTGCCGCGAGCGTCGCGAGCACGTCGGGACTTTGAGGATCTGGAACACGAGCCAAGCGCTCGATCACGTCGGACAGTGTGCGCTTCATGACCAGCCCTCATCGATCATGTGTTGCACCACTTCGCCAGGGAGCCGCGCGCCATACGCGGGATTGATCGGCGGCGGCCCGAGCCCCAGTGCGAGCCGCGAAAGCGGGCGCCAAGTCGGATCGCCGAGTTTTTTTTGAATCGCGGCAATCGCGGCTTTTTCCTTTTCGCGGTACGCCGCCAGGTCGCTCTCATACTGCATAACGCGATGCGTCCTCACTTCCGAGTCATGCGTTGAAGGAGTGATGACGGGAGGCACGGCTGCCGTGTTAGCCGATCGCGGCGAATTGAGGAGGCAACCACACGCGGCAGTGACGAAGGCCGCCAGCAATGAACGCTCGGTGTCAGTGTTTCCGGGCTTGTAACCCAGAACTTGGCTCATCAAGTGATTGCCCGTAACCGCGCGGAATGGCGTTTGCCGCGCGTAGGCGGGGTGCGCAATCTTGGTGCTCAGCCCCAAATTGACCATCTCGCGCACTTGAGCGGCGCGCTCATCGAGCGTTGCCGGCAACTCCGTTGAAACAAGCAGGCGCAGGTCCCACGGCGGACCGGCCCGGTTTCCGAGAATTCGCCATGAGACCGTCTTGAGCGCCGAGCACAACGGCTCCTCGGCAAAGATCGTCGTGACCGGATCGGCAGCGCCGGTGATCTCGCTGAGTTCCTGCGCGCGCACGAATACATCAACCAGCGTCTCCTCGCGCAGGTCGGCGTACTCGATGACGCTCCAATCGAGAATCAGCAGCGGCCAACCAACGCCGACAGACCAGCCGATGTGCACAAATCCGATGGCGCTTCCGGGCTCGGGCGTGACTGCGGCGATGACGGCAACATAACGGGGCTTGCCTTCCGCATACGGTCGCGGAATCGCCAGGGCCTCGCCATTGACCAGCAAGGCGGAACGAGCGAAGTAAGAACCAGCCCCCGCTGCCTTGTTCCGAATGAGCGGACTCAACGCATACCGCAGTGCATCGATGCAATGATTGTTGGCGTCGAGCACCTCGGGGAGCGGCGCGCCGGTTAGCCGATCCTGCTTGAATGAGTATGCCCCGCATTCGTCCAAAAGATGTCGGCATGACGGATCGATAACGATGCGCTCGAATGATCGCAAGTATGCGATTCCATCATCGATGGACCCCGGCCACTTGTCGGCCGAGCGGCAGCCCGGTATCCCATTGCGCGCGATGTAGGACGTTGACTCGGGCCGCGCGCTGTCGGCGTAGACAACATGGCGAGAGATACCGGGAATCGAGTTCTCAAGTGATCCCGGCAATGCGTCGATATCCGCCCCGAGTGCCCAAAATTCCCGATCGACATAGAGCGTGCGAGTTACATCGGCAACGTAACAGCGGACCCCAGCGGAGGGGTCGCGGGCGAAGCCGTAATCAAGCCCGTGATATGGACCGGCCCAGGCTGGCGATACCTCGAAGGATTCTGCGACGTACTTGCCTCGCAAAATCAGCGCATCCGATACCTCGCGCGGGAAACCTTCCCAAACGTGCCGGTAGCCATCGGGGTCGGTCTTTTCGAGCCATTGGCGCTCGGCCTCCGCCTCGGGGGACAGATACGGGTTATCGCGATAGCTGACTTTTTTGACAAGACAGCCGGGCGGCGGATTCTCGACGAACCGCAGCAGTACGGGGTCGGTCTTCGTCATCGGGTTGAACGAGATGAAGAATCGACTGCCCGGCTTGCGGATCGTCGGGAGCAGCGTCTCCCAACTCAACTCAGAAACCGACTGCGCCTCCTCGACCCAAACAATGTCAACGCCTTCATAGCTGCGAATTTTAGAAGCGTTGTAGCGCAAGCCCTCGAAGTAAAACACGGTCCCGTTCTTGCCGATGATGCGGTCGGCCTGCACTTCGTAAAAGTCATCCAAACCAAGCATCACAATCTGATCGGCGAGAAGTCGATATGCGGACTCGCGAATACTGCCTTGGATCTCGCGGCAGCAGAGCACGCGCAGCGGCGCATCGTGAGCCTGCACGAGCAGCACGCGGGCAATCGACCAGCTCTTGGCAGCGGCGCGACCGCCATATAGCACGATGAACCGGACGGTTTCCCAAAGCACCCGAAACGCTTCGGGAACCAGGGTCGCGCGATCGCGCGTCAGCTCACCTGAGAGCCGCCGCTCGAGGCGCCGCAGAAAATCATCATCTTCGTGGGTCATGGGCAGTGCTCCAAGATGGCCGGGTCACGGCCCGGTGCGGGCAGTCCGAGCTTGGCGGTGCGCCATTCCTGCAGGCCGGCCAGCACGCTCCGTAGCGCGTCGGGGTACGGCTTGAGCCAGCCGATAAGCCGGTCTTCGAAGTCGGCCATGGCCGGGGATGCCAGGACCAGGGTGTTGTTCGTGACGTTCGCCGTCGCCCGCCCGAGGTCGCCCGTGAATTGGCCCTGGAGCCGCAGGAGGTCTGTCAAGCGTCCGAGCAGGACGCTGACCGTCTGCATGTCGTGCGCCTCGCCAGCGGCCAAGTAATGCGTCAAGGCAGACGATCGCAAAAGATTCAAGTATTCGAGCAGGCTCAACCCCTCGTCGGCGGCCTTCTCGGCCAGCTCGCGGAGCTTCACCGGGCCGCAGAGCATCTGTGCTCGCTGCTCGTCGGTGATATGACTCTTGCCGTGTCGCCAAACAGCGTCGGCGCTCACGTGGAACTTACGGGCAATCGCCCGCCGGCCGGCGCCGGACACGAGCAGAAGCTCCATCCGGAACCGTTCAGGATGCTGGCAGATTGTGCAGCGGCCGGTTCTCCGGCCCTTTGTTGCGCTCACGTCAACTCCTATGTCCGCGCAAAACTGGTGTGCTCATGAATGTCATCATGCGGCCTCATTGTTGGAAGATGAATAGTTGCCGTTACAGTCTTTTAGGGCCTCGGCCTCGTGAATTTTTCCACGGTGATAGGCGATGGAGCTTCGCGCTAAGAAAACTCCATGCCGGGCGAGGAGCACCTGCAGGTCGCCGAGCGTCATGGGCGGCAACAGCGGATTGCGACTCGACAGAATCTCCCGCAAGATCGCCCGATTGCGCTGGCCTTTCCGGAAGGCTGCTTTGTTGCGAGGGCCGCTCATGTAGGCACCTCAAGGAGTGCCGCCACGGCCAGCTCGTTCATACCCAGTAGTTCGGCGATGTCAGTACTGGATAAACCGAGCTTGGCCAACTCGATGGCAGCGGCTAGAGCGTGCTGATAGTCGGGCGGCTCGGGGCGGTCGGCAGAGACGCTCATGCGGCACCCCGCAGGCGGGGCTTTAGTGGGGCAGATTGCCCCACTTTCCTATGGCTGCGTCTATCCGCGCGCTTGCTTTCAATTGACACAGATTGTGTCGATTGATCCGCCTGCTTTGTAAATCCGATCCACTCGCGAGATGGCGTCCGGATTCCAGATGTCTTATCTCTTCCGCCTTTGGGTTTTGAAACTGGGCCATTTTGACCCGGTTTTCCCTCCCTGAGTTTTGGCGCAATCTGCGCCGAAACTGACTCATCGGCACGGCGGGCGTCCTCCTTTTCGACGCCAAGCTCGCGAGCGGCTTTCCGTACCCCGGATTCTTTCCGGTGGCCCTTACCGTCTTTGCGCTTGCTTTCAATTGGCGCAGATTGCGCCGATTGAGACTCCGTCTCCTCCGTCAGCCGCGCGAGAGCAATGACACCCTGCAGGGCCGCGCAGGATGGCGTAGGAGCGGCGATCGCTTCGAGAGTGTCAGGATGCCGACAAGGAATGATCGCGGCGCTGAAGGCCGGCGGCGAGGCGAGAGTTACTTGTGGCGCGCGATCCGATGCACGGAGCTGTAGGGCATCTCGAGGCGCATGGCAATCTCCGGCAACGGCACTCCCTGAGCCACCAAAGCCTCGATACGCGGCCGGCGCTCCTCCGCCGTCCGTGGCCTGCCGATAGCCTTGCCAGATCGCGTACCGGCCCGCTTGGCGTGTTTCAATCCAGCCGTGACGCGCTCGCGAATCTGTGCCCGCTCGAACTCGGCGAAGGCCGCGAGGAGCTGCACCATGAGCCGCCCCTGGGCCGTCGTCATGTCGATACTGTCCTGCACACTCACAAACGCCACGCCAGCCGCGTCTAGATCCATGACCGTCGTCAGTACGTCCACGGTCGAGCGGCCCCAGCGGTCGAGCTTCCAGACGCATACAGCGTCGTATGCGCCGCCCTTCGCCTCGGCTATCAGGCGCTCCCGGGCCGGCCGGGTCTTGGCACCGGAGGCTTTCTCCTCGACGACAGCGGCAATTTCCCAGCCCCGCAGGTCCGCCAGCTTGTGGATATCGGCCATCTGCATGGCGGTATCCTGTCCGCCAGTGCTCACGCGGACATAGGCCGCGACCTTCCGGATTTCGTGCTTTTCGGCCATCTCTCAAAACCCCTGCGGCCCGTGCCGCTGTTTCAGCGCTGCAAGCTATTGAGTCGCTTACAGCCCCATCGTGGGCTAAGAGTCTATCAAAAACTTTAGGTTTTGAGAATAGCGGGAAGCGCCAGCGAGAGGCGCGAGCCGGCCAAGGGCGTGGCGCGGAAACGGAGAGTGTCTCCGCTATTCCCGCATCCGGCCCCAAACCGTCTCGGATGCCCTTCGAAGCCCCTTCGAAGGGGTTCCGCATGGACTTGGAATGGGCTTCGAAGGGGCTTCTACTGCCACTTTTGGTTGGGATGGTTGGGATAGGTGGGGATGTTTTCCCCAGCTCCATATTATTTGGCATTGCCAAATTCCATGAGTTGAGAGGAAACATGCCAACCCATGCCAACCATCCCAACCCATTCATGCCGCCACCTCTCGTAAGCGCCACTGAGCGCGCCCATGCGGTGTCCCCACATGGACGAGCTTTCGCCCGGCTGCGACTCGGTCTCGATATTCTCGAAGCCAGTATCCGACCTTCACGGGGCTGCTGGCATCGCCGCAGGTGGCCATGCTCTGCGGGAATGCCTGCGGGAATGCCTGCGGGAATGCCGCGGGAATGCGTAAATGGGTGCGGCGGGCACACACCCCTATAGGGGGGGTGCCCGCGCATTCCCGCACTCCCGCACTCCCGCACCTGTCATAGGCGCAGAGAAGCAAGCCGGCCGGCGAACTCATGGCAGCACCAGCCCAGCCCGCGGGTGGCGATCGGCGGTGCGCCCCACTTCGCGGCTGATGAGTTCGGCCGCCATGACCATTTCCCGCATCGCGGCGGCGAAGCTTTTCTCGGTGGTGGTCTCGAGCAGCTTGTACTGCCTGGCGAGTCTGGGCAGGTAGCTCGGACTGGCTGTACTGGCGGTCCCGAAGATCTCCCGTGCGGCAAGCTTGGTGACGGCGCGCCGCACGATGTCCTTCGTGAACTCGCCCGTGGGCTGTTTGCCATGAGTGATCTGCGCCTCATCCGGAATTAGCACGCCACCGTCTGCCAGCGTGAAGCGTCGAATATCGAGCGGGGAGTAGTTCGCCTTGCGCCGGGCGAGATAGCGCACGTTGTCATCAGCGGGAGTATCGTTGTCCGCTTGATCCTGGTCAGGGGGGCGGTTCCCTAGATAAAGGCGGGCGCGGACAGCCCCTTCCCACGCCGTAGAGCCGCTGTATTCGCTCCCGGCGGCCTTTGCGGGGTGTCCCAGTAGTATTACGGCGGCCGGGGCGCACGCGCCCTGCACGAGCGCACAGAAGGTTGTGACGGCATGCCGGTCGTTCTCGTTGCCGCCGAATAGGCGGGCGATGTTGTCCAAGATGACCACATCGGCCCGGTAGTCCTGAACTTGCCCTCGCAGTTCATGGAGTACTGGCGTGGCCGTGAGCGCGCCGTAAATCGTCGCGCAGAGCGTGATATCGACGCCGGTATAGCTTTGAAGGAAGAAGCGGTCGGTCAGGGCCGGCAGCGGCGAGCCCATCCAGCCCGAAATTTCAATCTGCCGACGCCACAGTTCGGCCTGATCATCCTCGCCTGCCCACATGAGTACCCGCCGCGGCTCGAGCGGCTCGATGAACTCGCGCCCGATCGCAAGCGCAGTCCCGATGTGCTGCGCGAGCAAGGTTTTGCCGACGCCGCCCCTGCCGGCGAGCAGGGTCATGTGATGATGAGGAATCCAGTGCGGAATGATCCACTCGCGCGCTGGCGGTTCGCGGCCCTCAAGCGCTGACCATGGCACGAGCGCTCGATGCGAAACGGCTGGCGTCGATTCAGATTTATCCGGACGCCCATCCGACCCCCTCGGCTCCTCGAGCGGGGGCCCTTCATCCATCCAAGTCGGCGGCTCGCCTATATCGAGCGCCGCAACTTCGGAGCCCGATGCGCTCGCGATGCGCTCGATGCGCGTGCCAGCGCGTATTTTTTCCTCGGGCGTCATCTTGTCACCACATCGGCCACGTCGGCGCCGTCCAGAATTGGGGTGGCGATTTCAACCTCTCGTCCGGCATCGGCCCAGCGTCGCGCGCATGTCCGAGCGGCCTTGAGCCCGACCGGGTCGTGATCGGCAAAAACTGTCAACGCCTCGATGCCGGGGAGCACCGGGAACAACTCCAGGTTGCCGGCATCGACGGCCGCCCATACCGGGCTGAGCAGGTGCGCTGCCGCGAGAGCCGACTCTACACCTTCGGCGATGGCAAGCCCGTAGGTCACGGCTTCATCGGGCCACAATCTGATGACGCCGCCTTTCTTGCGGTGACCCCCCAGCAAGAGTTTGTCTTGTTCGGATCCGGCCTTTCCTCGGCCATCGCGCGCAAGTCTCGTAAAGTGCAGGCTCAACGGCTTGTTGGTTCTGGCGTCGGTGATCCGTGCGCACAGCGTTGGCGGATGTCGGTCTGTCGGTTCGAGAAACCGCAGGTCGCTGTCAGGCGGCGGCAACATACAACCACGGTGCCGCAAATAGATTTCACCTGCGGTTCCCCGCAGCGCTTGGGTGCGGCGCCAAATTGACTCGGCGCGCTCGGACCACTCGAGCGGCTCGGCGGAACGAGTCGGCGCCGGTGTAATGTCAGGTCGGCGCTCGAAGTTCTCGGCTTTGGTGTACCCGCATCGATGGCAAAAGGAAACGGTCCCGCGTTCATCTTCCGTGATTGCAAGAGCGGAGTCTTTTGAGCCCCGGTTGCAGACCGGGCAAGGCGCACGTTTGGTACTCATCGCGCGCCTCCAGCCAGCAGCCGCATGAGCGCCGGAAACGCAGACAAACGTGCCGGGCAAACCGGCCAATGCGCCGGTCGCGAGCACGTACCGCACCTTTGTTTCCGCTTCACATGGACGTAGCGATGTCGTAGAATTCGCACGTTGAATCCTCATTGCCCGGTGCGGCCTGCCAGCCTGCCGGGCATTTTTGTTTCAGGCCGCCGTTGCCCTGGGCGGATAAGTCACCGGCCCGGCGGCCAGTTTCTTTTGAATGTCCGCCCTGATTTGGTCCGTTGGCCACGCGACACCAGCACGCCCAATCCGAACGGGGCGTGGTATCCGTCCGGCCGTCATCTCGGCGTACAACCAGGAAACGGACCTGCCGCCATACGCTCTCAAAACTTGAGCACGGTTCAACAACGGGGCGTCCCAGGCAATCTTTGCGGAATCGAAGTTAGCGACTGGCGAAACCATTTTCGGGTCTCCAAAAAAAAGCCCGCGTGTGCGGGCCGATGGGTGCGCCGAGGGCGCGCGGAAGATTTTCAGGCCAAAAAAAACCCCGCAGATGCGGGGTCAGATCGTCATCGATGAAGCGATTACGTATGGTTCAGCGAAATGTCAGAAGGAATCTAAAGCTCAAAAAA
This sequence comes from Pseudomonadota bacterium, assembly GCA_021805865.1. Lineage (GTDB taxonomy): Bacteria > Pseudomonadota > Gammaproteobacteria > Steroidobacterales > Steroidobacteraceae > 13-2-20CM-66-19. The sequence continues at coordinate 90,146 of JAJZDX010000009.1, read as the reverse complement.
ACGTCCCGCCTGAAGCCGCTGCTTCAGCTGCCGAGGGTATGCTCGCAGGATAGATTCATGCCACCTGGGTCCACCAGGCTGGCTCAGGGTATGCTCTCAGGATTACATGGGAATTGTTAAAACAATATCCCCGGCGGGACTTCATCCGGTTCAGTCCACGCTTACAGAATCGCATGGGAATTGTTCGAACAATAGCCCAACGGGGCTTCATTCTGTCCAGGCTATACTTTCAGAATCGCATGGGAATTATTCGAATAATAGCCCCGCTGGGAAATTTGCATGTGTGCCTAGCCTTGGCGGAGGTGGAGAGCAAGCGGGCGAAGGCTCGGCAAGTCGCGCTTGCTGGAACTCGGCCAACCTTAGAACCACATGGTTCTAAGGTTGAGACGGGCGGTACAGCAGAAATCATCGCAAAGAAACTCGGTATAGGCGAGAACACAGTGCAGCGCGCAATCAAGGTCAAAAAGCAGGGCATCCCCGAAGTCTTCAAGGCGGTTGAGGACGGCAGGGTCACGGTGAATGAGGGCGCGCGCATCGTGGATTTGAAGCCGCATGCGCAAAAGCAGATCGTGCAGCTTCAGGACAAAAACGAGCGCAAGAAGGTTCTCGGAACCCGGCTCCAACAGAGCCGCAGCTCAAAGGCGCTTCGAGAGCATCGGCAAACCAGCGGAGACGCCTACGTGCCCGGGACGCCATACGTCAAGCGGTTTCTCGCGCGTGCCGAAATGATGCTGAATGATCTGATTTCGGAGTCCAAATCGGAGAATCCACTCGAGCTGGCAGATAAGTTCCTGCGTGAAATGGATTGGAGTAGTGAACCACTACGGACGCAGTACCAACATTGCGAAAAGCTCTTTGCATGCATTGTCCGCGTGCATTCCGGGATCTCAGCCAATCGCTCTGAATCTTTAGCTTCCCATCAATTACAGAGTCGCACGGGAATTGTGAACACAATAGCCCTACGCTGCTTGGGTTAAGTCTATACTTTCAGAATCGCATGGGAATTATCCGGATAACAGAGTCACGCCGCTGAACGTTCATCAGAGCATCCGGCGATGTAGTCCCCAATCGAGTGAGGCCGGCAACCCTTACGGCGCGGCGCGCATCGGCATCACCTCGCATCTTGGCCATAATGCACAGTTTCTATATTTAGATTCCGGAATCAAACTTTATGCCGCCTCGCATCTTGGCCACAATGCACAGTTTCTACATTTAGATGCCGGCATCAAACTTTATGCCGCCTCGCATCTTGGCCACAATGCACAGTTTCTATATTTTGAATTGCAATTCAAACTTTATGCCGCATCCTCAGTTCGCCTGGAGTTTACAAGGTCGCCCCACCATTGGAGCAGTTCGCGTCGCTCCTCGAAATACGCGGCCGCGTTGTAGGCGCGCCGGACCCGATTGCGCTCGACATGAGCCAACGTCTTCTCGATCACGTCGGGCCGGAAGCGCCCGGACTCGTTCGCCGCAGTCGAGAACGTCGCGCGCAACGCATGCGGCGGGGTGGCCAGGGCGCAGCGTTTCCACATCACATTCAACGTGCTCCTGGACATCGGTTTATCGAGCCGGGAAAAGCTCGGGAATAGGAAGCGGGAGCCGCAGTTAAGCGAGACAGCCTCGCGGAATAGTTCGAGCGCCTGGCGAGAGAGCGGCACGACATGATCCAGGCCGTTCTTCATGCGGGCGCCCGGAATACGCCACAGCTTGGCTTCTAAATCGATCTCGCTTACCTGGGCCTCGGTGAGCTCAGTTTTGCGCACGCAGGTAAGCAGCAGGAGTTCGGCGACAAGGATGGTCGGGCGGCGCCCCTGATAGGCGCGCAAACTCTCCAGGAAGCCGTGGATTTCACCGACCCGGATGGGCTGATACGAAGCGACCGGGGGAACGATGACGGCGCCTCGCACCGCATGTGCGGGGTCGCCCGCGCAACGCTGATTGCGCACGCCATAGACGAAAATCCGCGAGAGCATCTGCCGCACGGTCTCGGCGGACTTCGGATGGTTCCTCGCCATGTCCTTCACGAGCGCGAGCACGTCGGCCGAGGTGACATCGGATGCCGGCCGCTCCCCGATGGTCGGATAGATCCGCTGATCGAGCCAGCGGCGCACGTTCTGCCGCCATGTCTCGCTCTTGTGCGGCGAGAGTTCGGCGTACCAGTCTTCCCCGATCGCCCGAACGGTATTCGCGGCGCCCTTGATGGCCTGGCGGCGGTCCTGCTGTTTTTTGCTCGCTGGGTCGAATCCAGAGGCCACCAACCGGCGCGCCTCATGATGGCGCTCACGGGCCATGGCCAGGGAAAGTTCGGGATACAAACCAAAGGTGACGGTTTTGCGGCGCCCATGGAACCGATAGTCATAGCGCCAGCTTTTCGCCCCCGTGGGACTGACGTAGACATAAAGCCCCCCCCCATCAGCAAGCTTGTAGGGGCCGTCTTTGGGCTTGGCCTGTCGCACCTTGCTATCGCTTAGCATGCCGGAATCCTCAAAATGACGGTATCGGTCATAGGTAGACCAGGAATACCGTCAAAGATACCGTCAAGATGTGCTAGAATCCAGCGGAACGGCTCGGAACGGGAAGTAATGCTTACGGTAGAAAATCAAGGGTTTTCAGCAGATTAGCGGACCGATACGGAATTGCCTAGAATCCGTTCTGCGTACCGCGCCATCTGATCGACCTCGATGTTGACGCGAGTGCCCACGGCGAGCACACCGAGCGTCGTCACCTGCTGCGTGTGCGGGATCAGATTGACGCCGAAGAGGTCATCGCGCACCTCATTGACGGTCAGGCTGACCCCATCGACCGCCACGGAGCCCTTGCGGGCGATGTAGCGCGCGAGCGGCACCGGAACGGTCATCTCGATGCGGCTCGAGCGGGCATCCTCGCGAATCCCAACGACCTGACCCACGCCATCGACGTGGCCCGAGACCAGATGCCCGCCCAGCGGGTCGCCCACTCTGAGCGAGGGCTCGAGATTCACTCGCGAGCCGGGCCCGAGCGCACCGAGCGTGGTGAGCGAGAGCGTCTCGCGCGACACATCCGCCACAAACGCGCGCTCCTGGAACTGCACCACGGTCAGGCAACAGCCCTGCACGCAGATGCTGTCGCCGATGCGCATCCCGGCCGGGTCGAGCCGGTCGAAGGCGAACACCATGCGCACATCCCCACCGCGCGCCTCGCTTGCCGTCAGCCGACCGACATCTTGAACGATACCCGTGAACATATCCAATACCTCTCCGGCCCACCCCGGTCGCGGGCCGCACACTATAGAGCCGTGCCGCCCTCATCGTGATCCGGCCGCAGCCTCAGCCGCAGGTCCGCACCGATCCGGCCGACCTCCAGGAGAACAAACCCCGGCGCCTGGCGCAGGTCGCGGATTTCCTCCCAGTCGAGCAGCGGCCGCGCCTGCGGGCCGAGCAGCTTCGGCGCGACGTACAACAGCAGCTCATCGGCCAGGGATTGCTGCAGAAACGCGCCGGCGAGCGTCGCTCCCGCCTCGACCCACAGCTCGTTGACCTCCTGCCGGCCGAGCCGATCCAGCACATCGGGCAGCCGCGGCCTGCCGCTCCCATCCGCCCCCATCGCCTCGACCGCCGCATGCTCCATGAGGCGCCTGCGCTTGAGGTCGACATCGCCATCGCGACCGGCCGCGGGCTCCGACGTCAGGATCAGCACGGCGCCGCCGGTTGAGAAAATCCGCGCATCCGGCGGTGTGCGCAGCCTCGAATCGAGCACCACGCGCAAAGGCTTGGGTCGCGGGCCCGAAGGCGGCTCGGGCAGGCGCACATCGAGCCGGGGGTCGTCCGAGAGCATCGTACCGATGCCGGTCAGGATGGCCGAGCTGCGCGCCCTCCAGTGCTGCACGTCCTCCCGGGCCGCCTCGCCGGTGATCCAGTGACTGGCGCCGTTGGCGAGCGCCGTTCGGCCATCCAGGCTCATGGCGAGCTTCAGCCGGACCCAGGGCCTGCCGGTGCGCATGCGCTTGAGAAACCCCGGATTGAGCTCTGCGGCCTCCCGCTCGAGCAGGCCCGAAGCGACCTGAATTCCGGCGTTGCGCAGGATCTGCGCACCTCGCCCATTGACCCTCGGATTCGGATCCGCGACGGCAAACACGACACGCCCCACGTGCGCGGCGACCAGTGCATCCGCGCACGGCGGGGTTCGCCCATGATGGCTGCACGGCTCGAGCGTCACATACGCCGTTGCCCCGGCCGCCTGCGGACCGGCCGCGCGCAGCGCATGAATCTCCGCATGCGGCTCGCCAGCGCGCTCGTGCCAGCCCTCGCCCACGATCCGCTCGCCCCGCGCGATCACACATCCCACCCGGGGGTTGGGATGAGTCGTCGTAAGGCCTTTCCCGGCCAACACCACCGCGCGCGCCATCGCGGTGCGGTCGAACTCCGTAAACGGCCCGGAGGTCATGGATCTTCCCCCTCTTTGTGCCCGGGCGGCCCGCCTGGCGGTGGCTCGGCCGGCAGCAGCGGCAGCTGGCCGCGATCCGTCGCGGGCCCGGCGGCCGCCCGAAGCGCGCGCGGCCGGCCGTCACGGCGGTTGCGCAGCTTGCGGATCTCGTCGCGGAAGGCCTCGACATCCTCGAAATGCCGGTACACGGAGGCGAAGCGGACATAGGCCACCTCATCGAGCCGGCGCAGCTCGTCCATGACCAGCTCGCCGATCCCGCTCGAGGAGATCTCCCGCTCCCCGAGCGTGCGGGCACGGTGGACGATGCGGCTCACCGCCTCATCGAGCGCTTCGCGCGGCACCGGGCGCTTCTCCAGCGCCTTTTCCATGCCGGCGCGCAGCTTCGCCTCATCGAACGGCTCGCGGCTGCGGTCACCCTTGACGACCACGGGCATCACGAGCTCAGCGGTCTCGAAGGTCGTAAACCGCTCACCGCATGCCAGGCACTCCCGGCGGCGGCGGATCTGACGGCCCTCCCCGGCCAGCCGGGAATCCGTGACCTTCGTCTCGAGGTGACCGCAGAACGGACACTTCATGGTCAGCCCGCGGCCCCGGTCGTTCTACGAGACCGAGTACACCGGGAAGCGGCGGCAGAGCTCGATCACCTCCGAGTGAGCGCGCGCGATCGCCTGCTGCGCGCCGCCGGCATCGAGCACATCGGCGATGAGGTCGGCGACCCGCTCGACCTCGGCCTGCTGGAAGCCGCGCGTCGTGGCCGCCGGAGTGCCGATGCGCAGGCCGGAGCTGATCGCCGGCGGGCGCGGGTCGTTCGGCACCGCGTTCTTGTTGACCGTGATATTGGCCTGTCCGAGGGCGGCATCGGCCTCCTTGCCCGTGATCTCGCGGCCGATCAAGCTCAGCAGGAACAGATGGTTGTCGGTGCCGCCGGATACGACATCGTAGCCGCGGCGAACAAATCGCGCAGCCATGGCACGCGCGTTGGCGAGCACCTGGCGCTGGTAGTCGGCGAATTGCGGCTGCAGTGCCTCGAGCAGCGCGACGGCCTTGGCCGCAATCACGTGCATCAGCGGCCCGCCCTGGGTGCCGGGGAAGACCAGCGAGTTGAGCTTCTTGTGAATCTCCGGGTTCTCGCGCGCGAGAATCATTCCGCCGCGCGGCCCGCGCAGCGTCTTGTGAGTCGTGGTAGTCACGACATCGGCATGCGCCAAGGGGCTCGGGTAGATGCCCGTCGCGACCAGGCCGGCCACGTGCGCCATATCGACCACGAAATACGCGCCGACGCTCTTGGCGATCTGCGCGAAGCGCGCCCAGTCGACCACGCGCGAGTAGGCCGAGAAGCCCGCAATGATCATCTTCGGCCGGTGCTCCTGCGCCAGGCGCTCGACCTGCTCGTAGTCGATCTCACCGGTATCGGGGCGGATGCCGTACTGCGCGGCCTGGAAGAATTTGCCTGAGAAATTGACCCTCGCGCCATGGGTGAGGTGCCCCCCGTGATCGAGGCTCATCCCGAGGATGGGATCGCCCGGCTGCACCAGCGCGAAGTAGGCGGCGGCATTGGCCTGTGAGCCGGAGTGCGGCTGCACATTGGCGTAGGCGGCGCCGAAGAGCTTCTTCGCCCGATCGATGGCCAGCTGCTCGGCGACATCGACAAACTCGCAGCCGCCGTAGTAGCGCTTGCCCGGGTAGCCTTCCGCGTATTTGTTGGTGAGCACCGAGCCCTGCGCCTCGAGCACGCGCGGACTCGCGTAATTCTCCGAGGCGATGAGCTCGATGTGGTCCTCCTGGCGGCGGCGCTCGCCCTCGATCGCCCGAGCCAGCTCGGGGTCGAAGCTTCGAATGTCCTGGGTGTTTGACAGCATGCGGGGCCTCCGATGGGCGTGTGGGGGCGCGGATTGTACCGGGCGGAACTAAGGGGGCAATTGTACCGAAGCGTCCGCCGGCGAGCAGAATCTCGACCGGCGCTCGGGCGCCGCGCGGGGCCTGCCGCCGCGGCCGCTTGAACCGCATCTGGCCCAATGGGCATCGACTCGACGATAATGGACGAAGGGGTCGCCAGCCCATCCTCCGGAAGATCCCGGCCTCATCGGGGCGGCGGCGCCCCTTTCGACACGCGATCCATCGCGTACCCTTTACCGCGGCACGGGCCGCGGCCTCATTACCGGCTCAATGGGATTATGGCTCAATACATCTATACCATGCAGAAGGTCAGCAAGGTCGTGCCGCCCAAGCGCGTCATCCTTCGCGACATCAGCCTGTCCTTCTTCCCCGGCGCGAAGATCGGCGTGCTCGGCCTGAACGGCGCCGGCAAATCCACCCTCCTTCGGATCATGGCCGGCCTGGATCAGGAGATCGACGGCGAGGCCCGCCCGCAAAGCGGGATCCGCATCGGCTTTCTGCCCCAAGAGCCGATGCTGGACCCGGACAGCGACGTCCGAACCACCGTCATGGAAGGCGTCGGAGATACCATGCGGCTGATCGAGGAATTCAATCGGGTGAGCGACCGGTTCGCCGAGCCGATGAGCGAGGACGAGATGAACGCCCTGCTCGCCCGGCAGGCGACGCTCCAGGACGCTATCGATGCCGCCGGCGGCTGGGAGCTCGAGCGCAAACTGGAAATTGCCGCCGATGCCCTGCGCCTGCCACCCTGGGATGCGCGGATTGGCACCCTCTCGGGGGGCGAGAAACGGCGGGTGGCGCTGTGCCGGCTGCTGCTGTCCGCGCCGGACATGCTGCTGCTCGATGAGCCGACGAACCATCTGGATGCCGAGTCCATCGCCTGGCTCGAGCGCTATCTCGAGGAATACCCCAGCACCGTCATCGCCGTGACCCACGACCGCTACTTCCTCGACAACGTGGCGGAGTGGATCCTCGAGCTCGATCGTGGCCACGGCATTCCCTGGCATGGCAACTACTCCTCGTGGCTCGAGCAGAAGGGGCAGCGCCTGGCGATCGAGGAGCGTGAGCAGGAGGCGCTGCGCAAGACTCTCGAGCACGAGCTCGAGTGGGTCCGCCAGAACCCCAAGGCGCGCCAGGCAAAGAGCAAGGCCCGCCTGCAGCGCTACGAGGAGCTGGCCTCGCGCGAGTTCCAGCAGCGCAACGAGACCAATGAGATCTACATTCCCCCGGGCGAGCGCTTGGGCGAACTCGTGATCGAGGCCCGCGGCCTGCGCAAGGGCTTTGGGGAGCGTCTGCTCATCGACAACCTGTCCTTCAACCTCCCGCGCGGCGGCATCGTCGGTATCGTCGGTCCCAATGGCGCGGGAAAGACGACGCTGTTCAGGATGCTCACGGGCGCGGAAAAACCTGACGCCGGCGAGATCCGCATCGGCCCGACGGTGAAGCTCGCTTACGTCGATCAGTCTCGCCAGGCGCTCGATGACCGCAAGAGCGTCTGGGAGGAGATCTCCGGCGGCCTCGATCTGATCAAGGTGGGCAATTACGAGACCGCCTCGCGCGGCTACGTTGGCCGGTTCAACTTCAAAGGCACGCAGCAGCAGCAGGCGATCGGCGAGCTCTCCGGGGGCGAGCGCAACCGCGTCCATCTCGCCAAGGTGCTGAAATCCGGTGGCAACGTGCTGCTGCTCGATGAGCCGACCAACGACCTCGACGTCGAGACCCTGCGCGCGCTGGAGGAGGCCCTCCTCAGCTTTCCCGGGTGCGCGGTGGTGATCTCACACGACCGCTGGTTCCTCGACCGCATCGCCACCCACATCCTGGCATTCGAGGGCGATTCGCAGGTGGTGTGGTTTGAGGGGAATTACCAGGACTATATGGAGGACTTCAAGCGCCGCAAGGGCGAGGCGGCCGCGCAGCCGCATCGCATCCGTTACAAACCGCTGACCCGCTGAGCGGCCCCGATCGGCGCCGGATAGGCGCGAGGGCGGCTTGAAAATCGGCTATAGTGGCAGTCCGGGGTGGGCATACACCAGCAACAATCGCCACACCATGGCTTACATCGACCCGGAAAGCCGTCTGATCCTGGAACCGGGCAGGTCTCTGGCACTGACCTGCCCGCACTGCCAGGTTTTGGCCCATGTCACGGCCGTCGCCGTGCCGCGCTTCGAGGAGCTGCAGGCCGCCCGGCCGGCCCAGCTCGGCATGGTGTTTCGCTGTGACGCCTGCCAGGCGCCGGTGTTCCTGCGCTTCTCGGCTCGTGCGTATGGCCCGACGAGGATCGAGCTCTCGGCGCAGTTCACCGAGATCGAGCGGGCGCGGGAGCGCTTTGACTTCACGCACCTGCCCGAGGAGGTGGCGATACTGTTCAAGGAAGCGCTCGAGTGCTTCAGCGCCGGCGCCAGCAACGCCTTTGCCTCCATGTGCCGCCGGACCGCGCGCGCGGCGTTCGCCGATCTTGGCGAGGCGGGGAAACTCAAGTTCTTCGACGCCCTCAACGAGGTGCGCGAGCTCGCGACGCTGACGCCGGAGGTCTTCAACAAAGTCAGAAGCGTCCTGTTCGGAATCGCCTCGGATCCGCGTCCCGGCATTCCGCTGCTCGACAGCCAAGAGGCCGGCATCCTGCTCGAGGTGATGAAAGACCTGCTCTACCAGGCCTACGTGCGGCGGGGCAGGCTGGAACAGGCGATGCTGGTCCGCCGCTTCTTTCACGAGGAGGCGAAGGCCCGCACCAACGTCACGACGCTGCCCAGCGCCCGCTCCTGAGAGCGCACTCCGCCCCGGGCAGCGACGAGCACATGACCGACACCACCGACACCGTCGTTCTGTACGAGGAGCTGGCATTCCAGGATGTGCTGCCGGTGCTGTGGCGGCCTGCGCCGGCCTGCCCGGATCCACAAGCCCTCGCCAGTCTGTCGGAGCGCAATCTGCAGATCCTGCAGACCTGGGAGGCGCTGACGGATCAAAGCCGGGTCGAGCCGGACGAGAGCTCGCCTCTCTCGGGGGAATTGCAGCGCCTGGATCGCAAGCTCACGCTGCTGCTCGATCTGGTCGGACAGATCCTCGCGGCGAACCGCCCCCGGCCGGCCCCGGTGCCGGTCTGTTTCAACGCGCTCGGCGCCGCTTGGCGTGCCGCAGGGCCGGCGCCCGCGGCCGGAGCCGCGGGAACGCTGGAAATCCACCTGCACGAGTGCGTCGCTCAGCCGCTGCGCTTTGCCGCAAGGGTGACCGAGGCGAGCGCCGCGGGGGACATCACGGTGCGATTTCTGCCCCTCGAGGACGCCGTTGCCGCTCTGATCGCCAGGGTTGCCTTCCGCCGCCACCGACGCCAGATCGCCGGCCGGCTCGGTCCGCAGCGCGCCCCGTGATCCTGATTTTTCCGCACCGGCGAGCCGCACGGGCTTGCGGTGGCGGCAGCCCCCCCGGCCCTCGAGGCCGTTCGCCGCTGCGCGGCTCGGCCGCTCAGGCGTAGGCGTCCACCAAACCGGGGTGCGCCGGCGAGGCGCTCGATGGCCCCCCGGAGGATTCCTCCGTGATGGCGCCGACGGGCCCGGCCGAGCCCTTGCGCGACGCCTGCTCCCGCGGGGGGGCCTCGCGCGACACACCCGAGTCGGTCAATGTCAGCCCCTGACCCGAGAGCATCTGCCGCAGCTGCGGCATGGCCTGCTCGAGAGCCTGACGGGTGTCGGCGTGGGCCGCGCCGAACCAGACGCTCGCCTCGCCGTGTTGCACCGAGATACTCACTTGCAGCGGCCCGAGGTGCTCGGGCGAGAGTTGCAGCGTGGCGGACTGCACGCCCTGGTGCGTCATCCAGGTGAGCCGCGCGCCAAGCTCCTCGGTCCAGCCTTCGGTTCCAACAGGCACGCTCAGCCGGGCGGCCTCGCCCGCCGCGGCGTGAGTCGGCATCGCGGAGCGGGCTGCGAGACCTGCCTGGGCGCCGCTCAGGGCCCCCGCGGCGTTGAGCGAGGCCGTTCCGGTGGAAGTGACGGTGGGCCCCGCAGCCGGACCGGACGTCTTGAGATCCTGCGCGGCCGCGTGCGCAAGCAGCGCCTGGGCGGCGCGCCCGACACCCTTGGCGGCCGCCCCGCCCTGCGCATTCCCCGAGCCGGCGCCGCTGCCGCTCGACGGACTCGCGGGGGGCGCAGCCCGCGAGACGAGCGCCAGAGCAGTCCCCACCGGGTCGGACTTGCCCGCCGTCAGGAGGGCCCTGTCTGGGGATAGGCCGGGAGCGTGGGCCGCGCCAGGGCCCGCACCGGCGCCGTGCCCGGAAGCGGCCTGTGACTGCGCCAGGGCCTGGGAGAAACTCCCGCTCGTCTCCCCCGCCTGAGGTTTCGAGCCGGGGCCGCCCGCAGCGCGGGCAGCCTTGGACGCAGCGCGGCCCTGCTCCGTGGCGGATTTGCGGCCCGTGGAGCGTCCGGTCTCGGGCCGGGCGGAGCGCGATGCCGGGGGGTTCTGCGCGCTCTGCCCGGGGGGAGCCGCGGAAGAGGCGGATTCGGGCATGCGGGCAGCGGCGCCGGGGAGGGAATGCCCGCCGGAGCGGCTGGCGCCAGCCATGGCCGGTCCGGCCGGCGGCGGCGGCGCCGGCGCGCTGGGCGCGGCGGGCGCGGCGGGCGCCGCGCGGAAGAGCATCGACTCAAGTGACACGGATATGACTCCTTCGGCTCCAGATCTGCTGCGAGCGCTCGTCGGTCTCGTGCTGCTCGCGTTTGTCCTCGGTGCGCCGCTCCTCGGCCCGCCAGTGCTCGGCCAGGGTGTCGACCGCGGCGGCGCGGCGGGCGGCAAGACGCCAGCTCTCGAGCTCGACGCTGCGCTGCGAGCGCACCTGGGCCACGATCTGATCCTGATGGCGCAGCGCCTCCTCGAGCCGGCCGAGGAAGACCTGGTATTCGCGCACGCCGGCGCCGTCAAGACCGGCCTGAGCGCGCCGGTTGAAGTCCTGCACATAGGCCGCGCGGTAGCGCTCGAGCTCCCCGAACCGGCTCTCGGCTTCGAGGACGCGCTGTTCGCACCGGGCGAGCGCTTCGGCCTTGCGCCGCTCGAACTCATCGACCGCGCGCCGCACCATATCGATCCGCTGGGTTTTCTTCATGCTTCGCTACCGGTGAGCACCTCTTGGAGAGCCGCGAGACTCGAGTGGAGGTCGACCCTCTCGCGCATGTCCTGCTGCAGGAAGCGCTGCATGCGCGGCCAGCGCTCGATCGCCTGATCGACCCGCGGGTCGTTGCCCTTCTGATAAGCGCCGATGGCGATCAGATCGCGGTGCTGCTGATACGTGGAGAGGGTCTGGCGGAATTGCCGCGCCCGCGCAAAATGCTCCGGTGAGGCGATCTCGTGCATCGCGCGGCTGACGGAGGCCTCGATGTCGATGGCCGGATATTGGCCGCTTTCCGCGATCCGGCGCGAGAGCACCACGTGCCCGTCGAGGATGGCGCGGGCGGCATCGGCGATCGGATCGTTGTGATCGTCGCCTTCGGTCAACACGGTGTAGAAGGCGGTGATGGAGCCCGCCCCTTCGGCGCCGTTGCCCGCGCGCTCGACCAGCTGCGGCAGCCGCGCAAACACCGAGGGCGGATAGCCCTTGGTGGCCGGCGCCTCGCCGATCGCCAGGGAGATCTCGCGCTGCGCCTGCGCGAAGCGCGTGAGGGAGTCCATCAGCAACAGCACGCTCGCGCCCTGGTCGCGGAAGTACTCGGCGATGGCGGTGGCGAGCCACGCTCCGTGCAGGCGCATCAGCGGCGGGGCGTCCGCCGGAGCGGCGACGACCACCGCCCGGGTGCGGTCCTCGGGCCCGAGAATGCGCTCGACGAACTCCTTCACTTCGCGCCCGCGCTCGCCGATCAGTCCCACCACGATGACCTGCGCGCTCGTGTAGCGGGCCATCATGCCGAGCAGCACGCTCTTGCCGACACCGCTGCCGGCGAACAATCCGACGCGCTGCCCGCGGCCCACCGTCGCCAACGCGTTGATCGCGCGAATCCCGACATCGAGCGGCTCGCTGATCGGCTGGCGGGCGAGCGGATTGATGGGTCTGCCGGTCAGGCGCACGGTCGCGGCGCACGAGAGGGGACCGAAGCCATCCAGCGGCTGCGCGCCGCCGTCGATGATCCGGCCGAGCAGCTCGGGGCCGACGCGCACGCTGCCGGCGCGCTGGCGCGGAATGACCCGCGCGTTCGGCCCCAGGCCGTGCGCATCGCCCGAGGGCATCAGGAACAGCCTGTCGCCCGAGAATCCCACGACCTCCGATTCGATCCGCGAGCCGTCGCCGGCGATGACGTCGCAGTAGTCGCCGACCGCGGCCTGACAACCGGCCGCTTCGAGCGTCAGGCCGATCATGCGCGTCAGCGAGCCCTCCACGGCCGGCGGCGCGGCCTGCTCCACGGCGAGGCGGCTGCGCCGCAGACTCTCGCTCCAGCGCGCCGTGCGCCGCAAATCGACCGGACTCATGGCGCCTGCCTCGCGGCGCTGCGCTCATCGCCCAGCGCGCCGGCGGCGATGGTGGCAACGCGGCTCTCGAAGCGTGCATCGATGCGTGAGGACTCGCTCTGCACCAGACAGCCGCCGCGCGAGAGCGTCGGGTCCTCGATCACGGTCCAGACCCGCTCAGCGGAGGCGCTCAAGCGCTCACGCACCGTCGCGGCATCCTCCGGATGCAGCTGTACCCTCACCTCGCGGGCCGCGGCCGGCAGCTGCGCGAGCGCCTCTCGCACGATGGCGATCACCTGCGCCGGATCGACGGTGAGCTCGCGGCGGGCAAGCTGTTTGCCGACCGCGAGCGCCAATTGCACCAGATCCCGCTCCACCTCGGCATCGAGTTGCGCCAGAGGCCGGGCCAGGAGCCCGAGCACCTCATCGAGGCGCCTGACCCGCTCATCGAGCGCCGCGATGCGCGGATGCATCTCGGCCTGTGCGCGGGCGAGCCCCGCCTCGTACCCGCGGGTCTCGGCCTGCTGCTGCGCCTTGAGCGCCGCGAGCGCCTCGAGCTCCTGGCGCCGCCGCGCATCGCTCAGTCCCACGACAGGACCCTCGACCTCCGGCAACCGCCAGCGCTCGACCACCGTGGGCGAGTCGCGGCCCGATGTGCGCCCGGACACGACGTCCGGGCCGGAAGGCTTGCTGGCACGGGCGGCCCGCGCCATGGCCTCGGTGGATTCCGCGGGACCCTGCCGTACCTCAAACATACTGATCCCCCTTGCCCCCGAGGGCGATTGCGCCGCTCTCGGCGAGCTTGCGCGCGATCTTGAGGATCTCCTTCTGCGCGTTCTCCACCTCGGAGACTCTCACCGGCCCCTTCGCCTCCAGGTCCTCCTTGAGCGTCTCGCCGGCCCGCTGCGACATGTTCTTGAAGATCTTCTCCTTCATCCCCTCATCGGCGCCCTTCAAGGCGAGCAGCAGCTGATCCGACTGCACGTTGCGCAGCAGCTCCTGCATGCCGCGATCATCGAGATCGAGCAGGTTATCGAACACGAACACCAGCTCCTCGATGCGCGCGGCAAGCGCCTCGTCGCTCTTGGCAACCTGCTCCATGAGGGCGCTTTCCTGGCTGGGATCGAGGAAGTTGATGATATTGGCGGCGGCCTTCGCCCCGCCCAGCACGGAAGTCTTGCCGGTGGACTTGCCGGCGAACTGCCTCTCCATGATCTCGTCGAGCTCGCTCAGCGCGCTTGGCTGCACTCCATCGAGCAGCGCGATGCGCGCGATGACGTCGGAGCGCACCGACATCGTCAGCAGCTGCAGCACCTCGGCCGCCTGGTCCGCATCGAGATAGGCGAGCACGATGGCGATGATCTGCGGATGCTCGAGGCGGATCAGCTCGGCCACGGCACGCGGGTCCATCCACTTGAGGGCCTCGAGACCCTTGGTGCCGCGCCCGATGTTGATCCGGTCGATGATGCTCTCGGCCTTGTCGCTCCCGAGCGCATCAACCAGCACCTTGCGCAGAAACTCGTCCGCGCCCACGCCGACGGAAGTCTGACTTTCGACCGTGGTGTGAAACTCGGAGATGACACCTTGCACCTCCTCCTTCGAGACGTTGGTGAGCTTGGCCATGGCCGCGCCGATGCGCTGCACCTCCTTGGCGCCCATGTGCTTGAGCACCTGGGCCGCCTCGGTCTCCCCCAGCGTGAGCAGCAGGATGGCCGCGCGCTCGGTGCCGTTGCGGGAGACCGCCTTGCTGCGGTCATTCATCGTTGCCCACCCAGCCGCGCACCATCTGTGCGACCCGCTTCGGATCCTGGCTCACCAGAGCGCGCGCGTTCGCGAGCTGCTGCTCGTGCGAGAGCGCGTTGACCACCGCCTCCTTCTGCGCCTGCGGCGCCCCTTCCGTCTGCATCGCAAGCTGCGCCGGCGCCGCCAGCGCGTGCGCGGCGGGCGTCAGGAGCATCCGCACCATCGGACGCAACACGACCAGCACGAGCGCCAGCACCGCGATCAGGCCGGCGACGATCTTGACCAGGCTCCAGAAAATCGGCCGCTGCCACAACGAGGGCCCCACGTATCGTCCGCCGGCGGCGGCCGCCGCCGGCAGATTGAGCGGCTCGTTGACCACGCTCACGCTGTCGCCCCTGGCAGGATCGAACCCCACCGCATCCTTCACGAGCTGGGTGACGCGGGCGAGCTCCTGCGCCGACAGCGGCACCTCGGTGACCTTGCCGTTGGCGCCCTTGACCGGGCGATAGCCGATGAGCACCGCGACGCTGAGGCGGCGGATCTGACCCGGCGGCTGGCGGGAGTAATCGAGCGTACGGTCGATCTCGTAATTGCGCGTGATGTTGCTCGAGAGCATGTGGCCGGCGCCTCCGGGCGCTCCCACCGGCTCCACCGGGCCTTTCACGCCGCTTGCGCGGGAGGCGGTCGTTGCGCTTTGCGAGGCGGAAGCCGCCTTGGCCTTGGAGGAGGTGGCGCCCGAGCCGCTGCGCGAGGCCGGCGGCTTGGCGGCCGCGGGCGCAGCGAGGGTGCCCGGCGTGGGCGGCTCGTTCGAGAGCGAGCCCGGCACCCCACCGGGGCCGCCGCCGGCGCTCTGCTCGGAGATCTGCTCGCTGCGCACGATCTGGCTGCCGGGCTTGTAGAGCTCCCGCGCCTGCTCGCTCAAGTCCGTGTTGAGCGCCGCGACCACATCCGCATGCACCAGACCGGGACCGACCAGGGGGGTGAGCAGCGCCACGATGCGCCGCCGGTCTTCGCTTTCCAGACGATGCACCATGTTGAAATTCCGCTCATCGAGCGCATACGGGCTGGCACCCTGCGGGCTCGAGAGCAGCTGGCCGTTCTGGTCCACCACCGTGACGTGCGAGGCCGAGAGGTTCGGCACGCTCGAGGCGACCAGGTTGACGATCGCCTGGACTTCCTCCGGCCCGAGCGCGCTGCCGTCGCGCAGCTGCACGAACACCGAGGCGCTGGCGGGAGTCTGATCACTGATGAACACGGACTGGCGCGGCACGGCGAGGTTCACGCGCGCGGAGGCCACCTGCTGCAGGCTCGCGATGGTGTGCGCCAGCTCCGACTCGAGCACATGCTGGTAGCGGATGTTCTCTATGAACTGGCTCACCCCGAAGCCCGAGCCCTTGTCGAACTCGGCGAAGCTGTCGCCGCCGGCGACGCCCTGGCCGGCGAGCTTCAGCCGCGCCGCATCGAGCTGCTGGGCGGGCACCTCGACCCCATTGGTCGCCGGATCGAGCCGGTAGGGTATCTGCGCCCCCTGCAGCGCCTGCACGACCTGGGACTCCTGCTGCGGGGAGAGATTGGCGTAAAGGAGGCTGTAGGTCGGGCCTCGCGACCACAGCACGATCCAGACACCGGCTGCCACCGCCGCGGCGATGCCGACCAGCAGCAGCAGGGGACGCAGGCTCGCGGGCAGTGCCGGCATCGCCGGCAGGGCGGTGGATTCAGCGGCCATGTGGATTCACTACATCTGCATGTTCATGATGTCTTGGTAGGCGGTGATGAGGCGGTTGCGCACCTCGGTGAGGGCCTGAAAGGACACGCTCGCCTTGTCCATCTGCACCATCACCTGCGGCAGCGATACGCCCGGAGTGCCCCGCGAAAAGGCATCCGCCAACGTGTTGGCGCGCTGCTCGCTCCTGTTCACCGCGTCGATTCCCCGCTTCAACAGCGAGGCGAACTCGCTCGGCGCGCTGTTCGGGGTCCCGCCCCGCACGCCCGGGGCGCCGATGCTCGGCGCCCCGGGCGGCCGGGGCGCATCGAGGCGCGTCTGCGCCGAGAGCGAGCGGATCTGTGCCAGCACCTGATCGATGGCCATCTGACTCATGGGACCCGCCTCAGCCCGCCGGCACTTCGACGCCCGCCTCACGCAGGCGTGCGAGCTTGTAGCGCAATGTGCGCGGACTGATGCCGAGCCTCTCGGCCGCCTCGCGACGGCTGCCCTGGCCGCACTTGAGCGCATCGAGGATGAGATCGCGCTCGGCCTGGATGAGCGAGCCGGCGAGCGAGCCGACCGATGAGATCGCGTGCGAAGAGGTCGCGGCGGAATCAAGCGCACAGGCTTGCCCCGCCCGGCCGCCCTCAAATCCCCATGACTGACCGGCGGGTGTCGGGCCCCGCTCGAGGCGGTGCGGCTCGCCGGCGGGGGCGCCGTTCGCGGCTTCGAACAGGATGTGCTCGGGGCCGATCACCGGGCCATTGGCCAGGATGAGCGCCCGCTGCAGCAGGTTGTCGAGCTCGCGCACGTTGCCGGGCCAGGGGTAGGTGAGCAGCCGGTGCGCCCCTTCGGCGCTCAGCGCCGGGATGCTCGTGCCGGGCCGGCAATGGGCGGTCAACAATTGCATGGCAAGCGGCAACACGTCGTCGCGTCGCTGCCGCAGCGGCGCGATGGCGAGTGGAAACACGTTCAGGCGGTAATACAGATCCTCGCGGAAGCGCCCGCAGACCACCTCTTCGCGCAGCCTGCGGTTGGTGGTCGCGACGACGCGCACGTTCAGGCTGATGGGATCGCGGCCGCCGAGACGCTCGACCTCCCTCTCCTGCAGCACGCGCAGCAGTTTCGCCTGCGGGCCGAGCGGCATCTCGCTCACCTCATCGAGCAGCAGCGTGCCGCCCTGCGCCTGCTCGAATTTGCCCGGGTGAGCGGCGTGCGCGCCGGTGAAGCTGCCACGCTCGTAGCCGAACAGCATCGCCTCGAGCATGTTCTCGGGAATCGCCGCGCAATTGACGGCGACGAACGGTCCCTTGGCGCGTTGCGAACGGCGGTGAACGTAGCGGGAAAGGACCTCCTTGCCCGTGCCGGATTCGCCGCAGATGAGCACCGTGCAGTCGGTGACCGCCACGCGACGGGCAAGCTCGAGGAGGCGCTGCGAGTGGGTGGCGCAGGCCACCGGCTCCGGCCCGCCGTGCGCGGCGCTGTCTCGGTGAGTCACTGGATCTTGATTCTCTGGCATCGCTCCCCTCCAAACTCCGGGATGCTTCACGGGGGAGGAATGCAAATGCCGTGCCGGGCGGCAACCGGCTGCAAAACGTGACGGGGATCACGGGCGCGGCCGGCCACGCGCCTTGCGCCGTCAAACTTCCGTCGCGCTCCCGCTCATCGCGTCGATGAGGTCGAGCTTGCGCAGCCTCTCCACGAGGGTCGTGCGGCGCAGACTCAGCAGACGGGCCGCTTGCGCCACGACTCCATTGGCGCGCGCGAGCGCCTGTTGGACCAGCGCGCGCTCGATCGTCTGCAGGTGCTCGCGCAGATCGAGCCCTTCGGGCGGCAGCGTGGGAATCTGATCGTCCGCGGCCTCGCAGCGCCCGGCGGGCGGCGCGACGGACTCGAGCAGCGCAAGCGCCGCCTGCCCGGTGAGGCACGACTCCGGCGCGCACGGAGCCTCCATCGAGGCTTGCGCAGCAGCCGGCTCCTCGAACTCCCAGTCCTGCGGCGGCCGGTACTTCGACGGCAGATCCACGACATCGACCGCGGCGCCGGCGGCGAGGATGGAGAGCCGCTCGATGAGATTGCCGAGCTCGCGCACGTTGCCGGACCACGGGTGGCGCGCCAGCGCCGCGAGCGCGCGCGGGGAGAACTGCACCCGGCCGCGTCCCTCGGCCTCGTTGCGCACCACGAAGTCGCGCACGAGCGCGGGCAGGTCCTCGGCCCGGGCGCGCAGCGGGGGCATCTCGATCGGAAAGACGTTCAGACGGTGAAAGAGGTCCTCGCGGAACGTGCCGCGCTCGATGGCTCCCTCCAGATCCCGGTGCGTGGCCGCGATGATGCGCACGTTGCAGCGCACGGAGGCATGGTTTCCGACCCGCTCGAAAACGCGCTCCTGCAGGACACGCAGCAGCTTCACCTGCATCGATGGGCTCATGTCGCCGATCTCATCGAGGAACAGCGTGCCGCCCTCGGCGATCTCGAAGCGCCCCTTGCGGGCCGCGATCGCGCCGGTGAAGGAGCCCTTCTCGTGACCGAACAGCTCCGACTCCAGGAGCTCGGCCGGAATGGCCCCGCAGTTGACGGCCACAAACGGCCGGTTGCGGCGCGGGCTCAGGTCGTGAATGGCGCGGGCGGCGACTTCCTTGCCGGTTCCGGACTCCCCGAGCACGAGCACCGTCGAGTCAAATACCGCCACCTGGCGGATGAGGCCGATCACGCCGCGGATGGCGCTCGAGCCGCCGGTCGGCAGTCGCACCGCCTGGGCCGGGGCGACTGGGGCGCCGCATGCGTCTGTCTGTCTTCTTTCCCCGGGGAAAGCAAGCTCCGAGACACATTCGGTTGCAGGCATGACAGCTTCACTCTCTTCTTGGCGGCTCTTCTTACGGGCGGGGCCTGCACCGGCGGCCCGGCGCCTCATCAGCCCACGGCGCAATGGTGCGCGAGAGCCGGGCCGGATACTGTGACCGGCCTCCAGATTGTCCACACTTGGCGACAACCCCCGACACCGCTCTTCAGCTAACCGCAGTGCCCGCGGGCGCCGGAAGTTCGTCACCGGCGCGCTGCTGTGACGCGCCTCACACTGCCCGGCAGACCCAATTCTTTTCTCAATCATGTAGTTAGATTGGCGCGAACGCGAGTGGCACAGGCATTGCACTCCTTCCGGCGCAATACCTGACGACACACAGGAGTCGCAAGACCGATGGCCACTGAACCCGCCGCCGACACCGAGACCACCCCGGCGCCGGAGAAAAGACGCAAGCCGCCCCTGTGGTTGATCATCGTCATTGCAACGGTGGTGCTCGGCGCCGGTGGCGCCATGGCGCTGCATCTGTCCGGATCCGGCGCGGCGAGCCACGGCAAGCCGCAGGCGCCATCCGGCCCACCGATCTATCTGCCTCTGAAGCCCTTCGTCGTCAACTTCCAGGCCGGGCAGATGGTGCGCTTCCTGCAGGTGACCGTGGAGGTGATGTCGCGCGATCCGAAGGCCATCGGGCTGCTAAAGCAGAACGATCCGATGGTGCGCAACAGCCTGCTGCTGCTGCTCGGCAGCCAGAAGTCGACGACGCTCGAGACCGAGGCGGGCAAGCAGAAGCTGCGCACCGAAGTGCTCGCTGCGATTCGCAACGTGGCCGCGCAGAACGGCGGCAAGCCCGACCGCATCGAGGCGGTCTACTTCACCAGCTTCGTGATGCAGTAAGCCGCCGCGTCGGGCTCACCCCATGAGCAACGAGAAGATACTCGACCAGGCCGAAATCGACGCGCTGCTGCACGGCGTCGATACCGGCGCAGTCAGCACCGAGGCGCCGCCCGCCCCGAATGAGGTCCGCCAGTACGACCTCGCCAATCAGATGCGCATCGTGCGCGGGCGCATGCCCACGCTCGAGATGATCAACGAGCGCTTCGCGCGGCTGCATCGGATCAACCTGTACAACCTGCTGCGCCGCTCCCCCGAGGTCGGCGTCGGCCCCGTGCAGATCAAGAAGTTCAGCGAGTTCGTGCACACCCTGCACGTGCCGACGAGCCTGAACCTCGTCAAGATCAACCCGCTGCGCGGCACGGCGCTCATCGTTCTCGATCCGAAGCTCGTGTTCGCGGTGGTTGACAACTTCTTCGGCGGCACCGGCCGGCATGCCAAGATCGAGGGACGCGAATTCACCGCCACCGAGCAGCGCATCATCCACCTGGTGCTGCGCGGGGTGTTCGCGGACATGCGCGAGGCCTGGTCGCACGTTGCCGCAATCGAGCTCGAGTACCTGCAGTCGGAAATCAACCCGCATTTCGCCAACATCGTCTCGCCGTCGGAAATCGTGGTGGTGACCTCGTTCCACATCGAGCTCGACGGCACGGGAGGGAACCTGCACGTCGCCCTCCCCTACGCCATGATCGAGCCGCTGCGCGAGGTGCTGGACGCCGGCATGGCGAGCGACCGCATGGAAAAGGACGAGCGTTGGATGCAGTCGCTGCGCGAGGAGATGGAGGACGCCGAGC
Organism: Pseudomonadota bacterium; assembly: GCA_021805865.1. Lineage (GTDB taxonomy): Bacteria > Pseudomonadota > Gammaproteobacteria > Steroidobacterales > Steroidobacteraceae > 13-2-20CM-66-19. The sequence goes on along the minus strand of JAJZDX010000009.1, from coordinate 69,478 downwards.
TCGAGATCACCACCCTCCTCGGCCGCTCCTCGCTCACCCTCGCCGAGCTCGTGAACCTCAGGCCCGGAGACGTGGTGCCCTGCGACTTCAACGGCAAGGTCACCCTCATCGCCGAGGACGTACCGGTATTTCGCGGCAGCTTCGGCATCTCGCACGGCCACCAGGCGGTGAAGATCGAGGAGCGGATCCGCCGCGCCAAAGCCGCTCCCGAGGCGGCCCTGACCAAGTGAGTCTCATCATGAACGCCAAGATCGAGCCCCAACCCGCGGAATTCAACGACCTCACCGAAGAGGCGTCCGGCAAGAGCGCCGGCGACGTCAACATCGAGGTGATCCTCGATGTTCCGGTGACTTTGTCGATGGAGGTCGGGCGCACACGCATCCCGATCCGCAATTTCCTGCAGCTCAACCAGGGCTCGGTCGTCGAGCTCGACCGCACCGCCGGCGAGCCGCTCGATGTGTACGTCAATGGCACGCTGGTGGCCCATGGCGAGGTGGTCGTCGTCAACGAGAGATTCGGCATCCGCCTCACCGACGTGATCAGCCCGGCCGAGCGCCTGCGCAAGCTCAGATGAGCCACTTGTTCGCCGCCCCCCCCGCTGCCGCCGCGCATGCGCCGCAGATCGGCGCCGGCGGGCTCTTGTCCGTCACTCTGGCGCTGCTCGGGGTTCTCGCGGCCATCTTCGCCCTGGCCTGGTTCACCCGCCGGGTACGCACCTTCGGCAATCGCGCCGCCGGCTCGCTTGAGGTGCTGGCCAACCTGCCGCTCGGGCCGAAGGAGCGCGCGGTGCTGCTCAAGGTGGGCGCCACCCAGGTCCTGCTCGGCGTCGCCCCCGGACGGGTCAACACCCTGCACGTGCTCGAGCAGCCGATCGAGATCGGCAAGCCCACCGCCGTCCCGGGACAGCCCGTCCGCGCGAGTTTCTCGCAGCTGCTGAAGCGGAGCCTCGGGAAATGACCCGATTGCGCAACGCGTGGCCGCTTCTGCTGCTCGCGCTCGTGCCCGTGGCCGCCTGCGCCGCGCCGGGCATCCCCGCCTTCAGCGTCCAGACCCACGGCGGCACGCAGACCTACACGTTGACGCTGCAGGTGCTGGCACTGATGACGGCGCTCAGTCTGCTGCCGGCGCTGCTGCTGATGATGACGGCCTTCACCCGCATCGTCATCGTCCTGGGGATCCTGCGCCAGGCGCTCGGCGCCGGCCAGACCCCGCCCAACCAGGTGCTGCTCGGTCTCGCGCTGTTTCTCACCTTCTTCGTGATGTCGCCGGTCATCAGGCAGATCGACCAGCTCGCCTATCGGCCCTACGCCGCCGGGACCCTCACCGCCCAAGCCGCGCTCGATCGGGCCGAAGTGCCCCTGAAGGAGTTCATGCTCCACCAGACCCGCGAGAGCGCCATCGCCACCTTCGTGCACATCGCCGGCGGCAAGGGTTATGCCGCACCGCTCGACGTGCCGCTCTCGGTGCTCGTCCCGGCCTTCGTCACCAGCGAGCTGAAGACCGCCTTCCTGATCGGATTTCTGCTGTTCATCCCGTTCGTGATCATCGACCTGGTGGTGGCGAGCGTGCTGATGTCGATGGGCATGATGATGGTCACTCCGACGCTGATCTCGCTGCCCTTCAAGCTGATGCTGTTCGTCCTGGTCAACGGCTGGTCGCTCGTCATGGGCTCCCTCGCCGCGAGCTTCTATCACTGAGGCGAGGGGGATAAAGTGACTCCGGATACCGTCATGACCATTGGCAGAGGCGCGCTCGAGCTCGCCCTCGCCCTCGCCGCTCCGCTGCTGCTCGCCGCGCTCATCACCGGCGTCGTGGTCGGCGCCTTCCAGGCCGCCACGCAAATCAACGAAATGACGCTCTCGTTCATCCCGAAACTGCTCGTGATGACGCTGGTGCTGGTGATCGCGGGTCCGTGGATGCTGAAGACCCTCATCGGCTACACCCGCGAGCTCATCATGAGCATTCCGGGCCTCCTCTATTGAGCTCCGCGGCGCCCCGATGATCACGATCACCGCCACGCAGCTCGACACCGCCATCGATTCGGTCTTCTGGCCGTTCGTGCGCATCGGCTCGTGCTTCATGGTGGCGCCGGTGTTCGGCGCGGTGTCGGTGCCCGCGCAGCTGCGCATCGTGCTGGCGGGGGCGATCGCGCTGCTCATCGCGCCGCTCATCGCGCAGCCCCCCGGCGTGAGCGCGCTCTCTGCGGCCGGCGCGCTGATCACCGTCCAGCAGGTGATCATCGGCGTCGCCCTCGGGTTCTGCCTGCAGATCCTCTTCGCGGCGATCTCCCTCGGCGGTCAGCTCATCGCCAACGGCATGGGTCTGTCGCTCGCCTTCAACCTCGACCCGCTGCAGGGGGCGGCGACCCCGGCCCTCGGCCAGCTCTACACCGTGCTCGCGACTCTGATTTTTCTGTTGCTGCACGGTGAGCTGGCGCTGATCCGCGTTCTGGTCCAGGGCTTTCGCACCCTGCCGATCGGCACCACCGGTCTCGGGGCCAAGGGGATATGGACGGTGGTGACCTGGGGATCGATGCTGTTCTCCGGGGCGCTCGCCGTGGCGCTGCCCGGAGTCACGGCGCTGCTCGTGGCCAACCTCGCCTTCGGAGTGGTGAGCCGCGCCGCCCCGAGCATGAACCTGTTCGCCGTGGGCCTGCCGATCTCGCTGGTGTTCGGCCTGGTGGTGATCATCGCCGGCCTGCCGGCGCTCGAGAGCGGCTTCACCCGGCTGCTCGCCGAGACCCTGATCCTGTTGCAACATCTGAGCGGGGCCTGAGCGCATGGCCGAGAACGACAACGATCAGGAACGCAGCGAGCAACCTACAACCAAGCGACTGGAGGAGGCGCGCAAGGAGGGCCGTGTTCCGCGCTCGATGGAGCTCAGCACCGCGGCCGTGCTGCTGGTGGCAGGCGGCGCGCTGCGCATGTTCGGCGCCGCAGCCGGCACCGCGCTCGCCGGCGTGATGCGCTCGGCGCTCACCTTGAGCACCGACCAGTCCCTCGACCCGCAGCTCGCCGTGCCCACCGCGGGTGCGGACGTCCTGCACGCATTCATCGCCTGTGCGCCGATATTCGGGCTCACCGTGGTCGCGGCGCTCGCCGCGCCGCTCGCGCTCGGCGGCTGGAACCTCAGCTTCGAGGCGCTGACTCTCGATTTCACGCGGCTCAACCCGATCGAGGGATTCAAGCGTCTGGTGTCCTTGCGCGGCGCCGTCGAGCTCGGCAAGGCCTTCGCGAAATTTCTGGTGGTCGCCGGGGTCGCCCTGCTGGTGCTTCGCGAGGAGGCCTCGAGATTTCTCTCCCTCGGCGGCGAGCCGCTCACGACGGCCATCGGCCAGGCGGCCGACCTGGTCGCCGACGCGCTGCTGCTCCTGGCGGCCCCCCTCGGCCTGATCGCCGCGATCGATGTGCCCTGGCAGCTCTTTCAGCACCACAAGCAGCTGCGCATGTCGCGCCAGGAGATCCGCGAGGAGATGAAGGAAAGCGAAGGCTCGCCCGAGAACCGCTCGCGCGTCCGCCGTGCCCAGCGCGAGCTGCTCAAGCGGCGCATGATGCACGAGGTGCCCAAAGCCGATGTCGTCGTCACCAACCCGACGCACTTCGCGGTGGCGCTGCGCTACGAGGAGAGCCGTATGCGCGCCCCGCGCGTCGTCGCCAAGGGCGCCGATCTCATCGCGGCCCGCATCCGTGAGATCGCCACCGAGCATTCGGTGCCGGTCTTCGAGGCTCCGCCGCTCGCGCGGGCGCTGCATCACAATGTCGAGATCGGCGCGGAGATTCCAGCGGCGCTCTACGCCGCCGTCGCACAGGTTCTCACCTATATCTATCGGCTGAAGGCGGCGCGGGTCTCGGGAGGCCTGCCGCCCGAGCCGCCCGTGATCGACCCCTCGATCGAGACCACACGGCACTGATATGGCCACTGCGACCGCCCCCTCCACCGCCCCTTCCAGCCCGCTTCCGTCCCTGCGGGATCTGCTGCGCGTCGGCATCGGCGTTCCGGCGGGCGTCCTCGGGGTGCTCGCCATGGTGATCCTGCCGCTGCCGCCGATGGCGCTCGATGTGCTGTTCACCTTCAACATCGCGCTCTCGATCATCATTCTGATGAGCGTCTTTTACGTGGCGCGGCCGATCGAGTTCGGCGTGTTCCCCACGACGCTGCTGCTGGCGACACTGCTGCGGCTGGCGCTCAACGTCGCATCCGCCCGCGTGGTGCTGCTGCACGGTTACGCCGGAGCGGGCGCGGCGGGCCGGGTCATCGAGTCTTTCGGACAGTTCGTGGTGGGCGGCAACTTCGCCGTCGGCGTGGTGGTGTTCATCATCCTCACCATCATCAACTTCGCCGTGATCACCAAGGGCGCCGGGCGCGTCTCGGAAGTCAGCGCCCGCTTCACCCTGGATGCCATGCCGGGCAAGCAGATGGCCATCGACGCCGACCTCGGCGCCGGCCTCATCACCCAGGAGGAGGCGCGCACGCGCCGGGCCGAGGTGCGCGCCGAAGCCGACTTCTACGGTGCGATGGACGGCGCCAGCAAGTTCGTGCGCGGCGATGCGATCGCCGGCATCCTGATCCTGCTCATCAACATCATCGGCGGGCTCGCGATCGGCACCATCGGTCACGGCATGCCCCTCAGCGCCGCCCTGCACACCTACACGCTGCTCACCATCGGCGACGGGCTGGTCGCCCAGATCCCCTCCCTGCTGCTCTCGACCGCGGTGGCGCTCATCGTGACGCGCATGTCGCGACCGCAGGACATGGGCGGGGAGCTCGGCAAGCAGCTGTTCGGCAGTCCGAAGACCGTCGCCGTCGCCGGCGGGCTGCTCGGGATCATGGGTCTGATCCCGGGCATGCCCAATGTGCCGTTCCTGCTCATGGCGGCGGTGTGCGGCGCGGCGGCCCTGCTGATCCACCGCCGCCGCGCGGCGCTCAAGGCTGCCCCGCCGCCGCCGAAACCGGCGCCCGCCGCGCCGGAGGCCCGTGAGTTGACCTGGGAGGATGTCCGCCCGGTCGATCCGGTGGGCCTGGAGGTCGGCTATCGGCTGGTGCCGCTGGTGGACAGCAAGGGACAGGGCGCGGACCTTCTGGGACGCGTGCGCGGCGTGCGCCGCAAGCTCTCGCAGGAGCTCGGCTTCCTGCTGCCTGCCGTGCACATCCGCGACAACCTCGATCTCGCGCCGACCGTCTACCGCATCAACTTCAATGGCGTACCGCTCGGCGAGAGCACCGTCCATCCGGACCGGGAACTCGCGATCAACGCGGGCCGCGTGTTCGGCCCCCTGCAAGGCATCGCCACGCGCGATCCGGCCTTCGGCATGGAGGCGGTTTGGATCGAGCCCTCGAGCCGCGACCACGCCCAGGCCCTCGGCTACACCGTCGTCGATCCGAGCACGGTGATTGCCACGCACCTGTCCTTCCTCCTGCAGTCGCACGCCAACGAGATCCTCGGCCACGAGGAGGTGCAGCAGCTGCTCAACGCCCTGGCGAAAAGCGCGCCCAAGCTCGTGGAGGACCTGGTCCCCAAGACGCTGCCGCTGTCCGTGTTGGTCCGGGTGCTGCAGGGCCTGCTCGCAGAGCGCATTCCCATCCGCAACATGCGCACCATCATGGAGACCCTCGCCGAGCACGCGCCGCGCTCACAGGACCCCTCGGTGCTGCTCTCGCAGGTGCGCACCGCCCTCGGCAGACAGATCGTTCAGGACATCGCCGGGGTGTCGGCCGAGCTGCCGGTGATCACCTTCGAGCCCGATCTCGAGCGGCTGCTGCAAAGCTCGCTCTCCGCCGGCGCCACGGGCGCGGGCCTCGAGCCGGGCCTCGCCGAGCGGCTGCAGCAGCAGATGAGCGAGACCGCGCAGCGCCAGGAGGCCGCGGGCAATGCGCCCGTGCTGCTCGTGCCCCCGGCACTGCGCTCCTCGATGGCGAAGTTCCTGCGCGCGGGCCTGCCGCATCTGCACGTGCTTGCCTGGAACGAGATCCCCGACAACCGCAAGGTCCGCGTCGTCGCCGCGGTCGGCAGGTAAATCATGAAAATCACACGACACACCGCTGCGGACATGCGCCAGGCGCTGCGCGCCGTGCGCGAGCAACTCGGCGATGAGGCCGTCATCCTCTCCTCCCGGCGCACCGCGCAGGGTGTCGAGGTCACCGCCGCCGTGGACTTCGACGCCGCGCGCCTCGAAGCGGCCGCCACCTACTCGCCCGAGGCGCCGCCGGCGCCATCGCAGCCGGTGGCCGAGGAGATGGGCAGCGAGCTGAAGACGCTGCGGCGCATGCTCGAGACCCAGCTCGCGCAGCTCACCTGGAACGAGCGCACCCGGCGCCATCCCGTGCACACCGAGCTGCTGCGCGAGCTGACCGAGATCGGCATCACGCGGGACCTGGCCGATCACCTGGTCGGGCAGCTATCCCCCCAGGTCGATCTCTCCCAGGGCCGACGCACCCTCATCACCGGACTCTCACAGTACCTGCTGGTGACCGGTGACCGCTGGCTCGACGACGGCGGGCGCATCGCTTTCGTCGGCGCCACCGGGGTGGGCAAGACCACCATGCTCGCCAAGCTCGCCGTGCGCTGGATGCTGCGCCACGGAGCGAAGGAGCTGGCCCTGGTCGCCTCCGACACCGTGCGCATCGGCGCACAGGACCAGATGCTCGCGCTCGGCCAGCTGCTCGGCGTGCCGGTGCACGTGCCCGAGCGCTTCGAGGCCCTGCCCGAGCTGCTGGCGCGCCTCGGCCGCCACCGGCTGGTCCTCATCGACACCCCGGGCACCAGCGTACGCGATGCGCAGCTCACCGCGCGGCTCGCGGTGCTGGCCGAGTGCGAAGCGCAGATCGAATCCGCGCTGGTGCTCGCCGCCAGCACCCAGGCCGGCGCAATCGAGGAAACCGTGAAGCGCTTCTCGCCGCTCAAACCCGCCTCGTGCCTGCTCACCAAGCTCGATGAGGCGGCGAGCCTCGGCGGTGTCCTCTCGGCGCTCATCCGCGCCCGGCTGCCGGTGTCCTATGTGAGCGGGGGGCAGCGGGTGCCCGAGGACCTCTCCCCCGCGCGCTCGCTCGAGCTGATCACCCAGGCCGTGCGGCTCGCCCGAGCGAGCGGCGCGGCCGCCGACGAAGATCTCCTGCGACGACGATTCGGAAGGCCCTCTCATGCCAACACCTGACCTCAGCTTGATCAACAACGCCAAACTCGAGGCCCTCGGCCAGCCGGTGCAGGTGATCGCCGTCACCGGCGGCAAGGGCGGGGTCGGCAAGACGAGCGTCTCGGTCAACCTCGCCACGGCGCTCGCCGCGCGCAAGCGTGTGGTGCTGCTCGACGGGGACCTCGGACTGGCCAACGCCGATGTGTTTCTCGGGCTCTCGCCGCGCTACACCCTCGCACACGTCATCTCCGGCGAGCGCACCATCGATGAGGTGCTGATCCGCGCCCCGCAGGGCTTTCAAGTGGTTCCGGCCGCCTCCGGCGCGGCGAACCTCGCCACCATGGGCGCCGCCGAGCACCTGGGGCTGGTGCGCGCATTCAGCTCCCTCGCCGCGCAGATCGAAGTGCTCATCGTCGACACCGCCGCCGGCATCGCCCAGGGCGTGCAGCAGTTCTCGCAGGCGGCCCAGCACGTCCTGGTGGTGATCTGCGACGAGCCGGCCTCGCTCACCGACGGCTACGCGCTCATCAAGGTGCTGAGCCGCCAGCACGGCGTCAATCGCTTCCGCGTGCTCGCCAACCGCGTGCGCGCCCCGGGGGCGGGGCGCGAGCTGTTTGAGCGCTTCGAGCGGGTCACGACGCGCTTCCTGGACGTGGTGCTCGAATTCGCCGGCGAGGTCCCCGAGGACGAGTACCTGCAGCGCTCCGTGCGCGAGCAGCGCCCGGTCTGTGAACTCTATCCCGCAAGCCCGGCCGCGCGGGCGTTCAAGAAACTGGCGAACACGGCCGATACATGGCCAGTGCCACCCGGTCCGCGAGGGAACATCGAGTTCTTCGTGGAGCGGCTGGTGCGGCGCAACCCCGCGCGGCTCGCGGTCGTGCCATGAATGCCGCAAGCGCATATGGGGCTCCACGCCCACCCTGGGAGGCAGGCAGTGCGACCGAACTCGTGACGCGCCACGCGGAGCTGGTCAAGCGCATCGCCTATCATCTGGCCGGCCGACTGCCGCCCTCGGTGGAGATCGATGATCTGATGCAGGCCGGGATGCTCGGGCTGCTGGAAGCGGCCTCGAACTACGCCGCCGACCGGGGCGCGAGCTTCGAGACCTACGCCGGCATCCGCGTCCGCGGGGCGATGATCGACGCGCTGCGCAAGCTCGATTGGGCGCCGCGCTCGGTGCACCGCAAGGCGCGGGCGGTGGCCGCAGCGGTGCAGGAGATCGAGCGGCGCACGGGACGCGATGCCCGCGATACGGAAATCGCGGAGCGGCTGGGTGTGCCGCTGGGGGAATATCACACCATCGTGCAGGACGCGGCGAGCTGCCGCCTGGCGGCGCTCGACGATGCGGCGGTGACCGTGGAAGGAGAGGCGGACCCTTTCCTCGAGACCGCCGATGAGGAGTTCAGACAGGCTCTGGCGCGGGCCATCGAAGGTCTGCCCGAAAGGGAGAAACTGGTGATGTCGCTCTACTACAGCGAGGGATTGAACCTCAAGGAGATCGGCGCGGTGCTCAAGGTGACCGAGTCGCGCGCCTGTCAGCTGCACGGGCAGGCGCTCGTGCGGCTCAAGGCGCGGCTGGCGCAATGGCGCGGAGATCCGCATGGCGCGGCGAAGCGGGAGGCGTAGGCACACGATGCGCCCGGCGCCGGCGCGTCAGACAATACGAGGCATGCAGTGAGTAAAGATCTGAAATTTCTGGTGGTCGATGACTTCTCCACCATGCGCCGCATCATCAAGAACCTGCTGCACGACCTCGGCTACTCGAATGTCACCGAGGCGGACGACGGCAAGACGGCGCTGCCGATGCTGCAGGCCGGGAGCTTCGATTTTCTGATCACCGACTGGAACATGCCCGGCATGCCCGGGCTCGACCTGATCAAGGCGGTCAGGGCCGACGAGAAACTCTCCAAGATGCCGGTGTTGATGCTGACCGCCGAGGCCAAGCGCGAGCAGATCATCGAAGCGGCCCAGGCGGGCGTCAACGGTTATGTCATCAAACCCTTCACTGCCGAGACGCTCAAGGAAAAGCTCGACAAGATTCTCGGTACCGGGAAGTGAGGCCGTGATGTCGAATTTCTCAATCCTGAAGGGCGAGTACGGCACGTACGTCGAGACCTTGAGCGAGGCGCTCGAGCGCGGCGACGAATCCGGGTTTTTCGCCGCCGTCGACCACATCGTGCACATGCGCGAGCCCAAGATGTTCGCCGAGATCCGCAAGCTCACCGGCGATCTGCAGAAGGCGCTCGACCGCTTCAGCATCGAGTCGCGCCTGGCGGACATCGCCGAGCACGAGATCCCGAACGCCCGTGCGCGCCTGACCCATGTCATCAACATGACCGATGAGGCCGCGCACCGCACGCTCGATCTGGTCGAGCGGTCCGGACCGCTCGCCGAGCGCACCGCGCGCGAGGCGGGCGTGCTGCTCGATGCGCTCGGCGCCTTCCGCGAGCGGGCCCCCGCCAGCGGCTTCGAGGGCATTGCCCGCGCGGTGGAGGCTTTCCTGCCGGTGGTGCGCGCGCTCGAGGCCTTCCTGCCGGCGGCGCGCACCGACTCGGAGCAGATCCGCCGCAACCTCGCCGAGGTGCTGCTCGCCCAGGGCTACCAGGACCTGACCGGGCAGATCATCCGCAGCGTCATCAAGCTGGTCGAGGAGCTCGAAAATGCGCTCGGCAACCTCACGCGCCTCTCAGGAGGCCTGGTCGAGCATGCCAGCCTGGGCGAGAATCCGAGCGCCGGGCACGGGCCGGTGGTCCCCGGGGTCACCCAGGGCGAGGTCGCTTCCGCCCAGACGGACGTGGATGCGCTGCTGTCGGGCCTCGGCATGTAAGGGGTATCGATGGACATCCTGAGCATCATCGGACTGGTGCTCGCCGTCAACGCCGTGCTGGTCGGAGCCATGTTGCGCGGCGCGGGCGTCATGGCGCTGATCTCGTTCGAGGCGTTCGTGGTCGTCGGCGGAGGAACGATCGCCGCCATCTGCGTGCAGACGCCCCTGCCGGTGATGCGGCGCGCGCTCGGACTTTTCCCCTGGGTCATCCGCCCGCCGCCGCGCGACGGCCGGCACCTGATCGCCAAGATCATCGAGTGGAGCAACACGGCGCGCAAGCGCGGGCTCCTCGGCCTCGAGCCGCTGATCGACGGCGAGCACGACGAGTTCACCCGCAAGGCGCTGCAGCTGGTGGTCGACGGTCACGAGCCGGACCACATCAGCAATACGCTCGCCGTCGACATGAACATGCGCGAGCACGCCGACATCACGGCCGCCAAGGTTTTCGAGAGCGCGGGCACCTACTCGCCGACGCTCGGCATCATCGGCGCGGTGCTCGGGCTGATGGCGGTGCTGCAGAACCTCGCCGATCCGACCCAGCTCGGACACGGCATCGCCGCCGCCTTCACGGCCACCGTGTACGGCATCAGCTTCGCCAACCTGTTTTTCCTGCCGGTCTCCGCCAAGCTCAAGGGGATCATCCACCGCCAGACGCAGTTCCGCGAATTGATCATCGACGGAATGATGGCGATCGCCCAGGGCGAGAACCCGCGCTCAATAGAGTCGAGACTGCAGGGCTACCTGCACTAGAAGACCGCCATGCGCAGAATCCGCCGGCAACCCGAGGAGCACATGAACCACGAGCGCTGGGCGATCCCGTACGGGGACCTGCTCACGCTCCTGCTGGCGTTCTTCGTGGTGATGTACTCGATCTCCTCGGTCAACGCCGGCAAATACCGGGTGCTGTCCAACTCGCTGTACGCCGCCTTCCGCGGCCAGCCGCGCACTCCCGATCCGATCGAGGTCGGACACGAGCGGCTCGGGTCCGGCGCCGACCTTCGCATCAGCATCGTCCGTCAGGACATCCTCAAGAACCAGCCGAGGGCGTACCTGACGCCGCTGCCGCTCCTGCCTCCGAAACCCGCGGCCGCCCCCCCCGCGGCGGTCCCCGCGGCGGCGGCCGACGATGCCATGCTTCCCCGCGTGGCCGCCAACGTCGATCGGGCGCTGTCGGAGCTGATCAGCGACCGTCAAGTCGTGGTGCGGCGCAAGCCCGGCCGGATCGAAGTGCAGTTTCGCAGCGACATCCTGTTCCCGAGCGGCAGCGCGCGACTCTCGGGCAATGCCGTGAGCGCGATCCGCAGGCTCGCCGCGGTGCTCGTGCGCTTTCCCAACCCCGTCCGGGTGGAGGGCTTCACCGACAACGTGCCGATCCGGACCCTGCAGTTCCACTCCAACTGGGAGCTGTCGGCCGCCCGGGCCGGCAGCGTCGTGCACGTGCTGCAGAAACAGGGAGTCGCACCGAGGCGCCTGGCGGTGATCGGCTTCGGCGACCAGCGGCCGATCGCGAGCAACGCCACGGCGGCGGGCCGGCGGGCCAACCGACGGGTGGTCGTGCTCATCCTCTCGACCAAGCTCGCCAAGCACGCCGACCCCGCCTGGGTTCCCGGCGCCGGCACGTAACCCGGCTGGCACGGTTTCTGCAGCTTCCCTGTCGGATCGATGCCGCCGCGCCGGGAAACCGTCGCCGACGCCCGCCGCGGCCGCGCATCGTGTGACCGACATCACAGGAGGCGCCTCATGGCAGCCACGAACCTCATGAATGTGTCGAACATCGAATTCCTGCTCATCGTGGGGCGCGCGGTGTTCCTCGTCTTCTCGTTCGCCCTCGCCGCGACGACCTTCACCGCGTGGCGGCGCGCCACGCGCGCTCAGACCGAGCAGGTGCTTTCGCACAGCCGGCGGCTGCTCGATCAGCTCGCCGATATCCGAACCACCCTCGAGGCCACCGCCCATTCCGTGACGCAGCTCACGGAGCGGATCGAGCACCCCACGACGCTCGCCGCCCCTTCCCAAGGCGCCTCGCCCGGCTACCAGATCGCGATCCGGCTGGCGCGCGGGGGTGCGAGCAGCGAGGAGCTGGTCTCCGGCTGTGGTCTCACGCGCGCGGAGGCGGAGCTGGTGCGGCGCCTGCACGGCCCGTCGCGGCCGGAACTGCGTCAAGTTTCGTGACACACGCCTCAAGAGCTTGCGGCGCACGCCGATAGCTCACTCGATTATGAAATCTCGCACTCGATCGACCCCGGCCCGCAAGTCCGGGCGCAGCCCCGCTGCGCGCGCCGCTTCCTCCGCTCGTGGCCGGCCGTGCAAAAGCGGCGAGCTCGCGCTGAACGCGGACTGCACGCTCGCGGAAGCCGAGCCGCTGAAGAGCTCGCTCATCGGACTGCTCGATGAGCCGCAGACCGTCACGCTGGATGCCGGCGGCGTACAGCGCATCGACACCGCGGCGCTGCAACTCCTGGCGGCCTTCGTGCGCGACCGCCGCCTTCTCGGGCGCACCACCCGGTGGCGCGGGGTGCGCCAGACGTTGGAGCCTGCCGCACGGCTGCTCGGCATGGATGGCATGCTGGAACTCGCCGGAGAGAGCCGATGACCGTCGACCTGACGCAGTTTCACGATGCTTTCTTCGAGGAGAGCTTCGAGGCGCTCGATACCATGGAGGCGGCGCTGCTGAAACTCGACATCGGCGCCCCGGACTCGGAGCTGATCAACACCATTTTCCGCGTGGCGCATTCGATCAAAGGGGGCAGCGCGACCTTCGGCTTCAGCGAGATCGCCTCCTTCACCCACAGCCTCGAGACGCTGCTCGATGAGTTGCGCAGCGGCAGCATGCCGGTGACGGTGGAAGTATCCGATCTGCTGCTGAAATCGGTCGACGTGATGCGCGCCATGCTGCGCGCCGTGCAGAGCAAACAGCCCATCGATGCCCAGCGCGTCTCGGACCTTCAGTTCGACCTGGAAGTGGCGATCGCGCGCAAGAGCGAGCCCGCCCCGGCTGCGCCCGGCCGCGCTCAGGGACCCGCCATCGGCGCCTCACCGGGCGCACCGCAAAGCGCCGGGCACCCGGCCACGGTGGCCGGACCTTCGAGCCCCGCGGCCGCGCAGGCTCCCGGCTGGCAGATCCGCTTCCGCCCCTTTCGCGAGCTCCTGGTGCGCGGCAACGACCCGGTGCGCATGCTGCGCGAGCTGGCCGAACTCGGCGAGCTCCAGGTACGGATCGACACCCAGGCTCTGCCCCCCCTCACCGACATCAACCCCCAGGACTGCCATCTCTCCTGGACGCTCGAGCTGCCCGGAGAAGTTGCGGAGGAGGCGATCCGCCAGGTGTTCGAATGGGCCGAAGGCGACTGCGACCTCATCATAGAGCGAGCGCCATCGCCGGCGCGCGCCGAGCCGCTGCCCACCCCGGCAAGCGCGGCGGATGGCGCCATGCAGACGCAGGCCAACGCCGCCGCCCCGGATGCGCCGCATGACGCCCTGCCCGAGCCGGCGGTGCTGACACAGACACCGCCCCCGCCGGCGCACGCTGCGCCACCGCGCCCCGAGGCCACGGTGAGCGCGCTGGGGGACTCCGGCTCGATCCGCGTCAGTGTGGAGAAGATCGACGAGCTGATGAACACCGTCGGGGAGCTGGTGATCACTCAGGCGATGCTGAGTCAGCTCGGAGCGCAGATCGAGGGCACGCAGGCCGAGCGGCTGCGCGCGGGGCTGGCGCAGCTCGAGCGCAACATGCGCGAGCTGCAGGAAAGCGTCATGCGCGTGCGCATGCTTCCGATCAGCTTCGTGTTCAGCAGGTTCCCGCGCATGGTGCGCGACCTGGCTCAGCGGCTCGGCAAGCAGATCGAGCTGAAGCTCACCGGCGAGCAGACCGAGCTCGACAAAACGGTGCTGGAGAAGATCGGCGATCCGCTGGTGCACCTGGTCCGAAACTGCATCGATCACGGCATCGAGTCGCCCGAAGTCCGCATTGCCGCCGGCAAGCCCGCCGCCGGCACGGTGCACCTGGACGCGAGCCACCGCGGCGGCAACATCTCCGTGGAGGTGAGCGACGACGGCGGCGGCCTCGACCGGACTCGCATCCTCGCCAAGGCGCGCGCGCGTGCCCTGATCGGCGCCAACGAAGCACTCTCCGATTCGGAGATCCACGAGCTCATCTTCCAGCCCGGCTTCTCCACTGCCGAGAAGACCACCGACCTGTCGGGCCGAGGCGTCGGCATGGATGTCGTGCGCCGCAACGTCAAGGAGCTCGGCGGGAAGGTCGAGCTCGCGAGCGAGCCCGGACGCGGCTCGCGCTTCACCATCACCCTGCCGCTGACGCTCGCCATCGTGGACGGCCAGTCGGTGGCGGTGGGCAGCGAAACCTACATCGTGCCGCTCATCTCCATCGTCGAATCGATGCAGCTGAAACCGGCAGGCGTCACCCGGCTGTCGGGCCAGGGCGAGGTGTTCTCCTTCCGGGGCGATTACCTGCCCATTCTGCGTCTGCACGAGCTGTTCGGCGTCGAGCCGAACACCCGCGCCCTGGACGAAGGGCTGGTGGTCGTGGCCGAGGGAGACGGTCGCCGAGTCGGGCTCTTCGTCGACGATCTGCTCGGACAGCAGCAGGTGGTCATCAAGTCCCTGGAAGCCAACTACGGGCACATCGACGGTATCTCCGGCGCAACCATCCTCGGCGACGGCTCGGTGGCGCTCATTCTGGATGTCCCCGGCCTGATCCGCGTCGCCTCATTGCGCGCGGCGGCCTGATCGCCTAACGGCCAGGAGTCAAACTCATGTCAACCAAAACGACATCCGAACAGCAGCAGAGAGCCGGTGACAGCTCCCAGGTCCTCACCTTCGTGCTCGGAAACGAGACTTACGGGGTCGACATCCTGCGCGTGCAGGAAATCCGCGGCTGGTCGGCGGTCACCAAGATTCCGCACGCCCCGGCGCACGTGCTCGGAGTGCTCAACCTGCGCGGCTCGATCGTGCCGATCGTCGACCTGCGCATGCGCTTCGCCCTGGAGCGCGCTGAATACACCACGGTCACCGTGATCATCGTGATGTCGGTCGTTACTCCATCCGGAAGCAGGGACTTCGGCGTGGTCGTCGACGGGGTTTCCGACGTGGTCGACGTCAATTCCTCGGAAATCAAGCCCGCGCCCGAGCTCGGTACGCGCGCCGCCACCGATTATCTTCTCGGGCTGGTCTCGATCGCCGAGCGCATGGTCGTGCTGCTGGACATCGACCGGCTGATCGGGCGGGACCTGGCCGTGGTACCGGGCACCGCGGACGATTCGCACGACGAGCACGTCGCCGACGGCGCCAGTGCGGGCTCGCTCGCCGCCAACGCGGCGTGATCGGGGGAAAGATGAACGGTCTGAAAAATCGGTCTCTGGGCTCGAAGATGCTGCTCGTCTTCGCCGTGCCGGCATGCGTCCTCGGCGCGGCGGCCCCGTTCGCCGGCTGCGGGCTCGCCCTTGGACTGACCGCGGCAGCGGTGCTGGGCGGCGGCGCACTCGCCTTCCTCACCGGACGGTCCGCGGACGGCGCGCTGAGGCGCGCGACGGCGGCCGCTCGGTCATTGAGCGAGGGCCGGATCGATGAGGCGGTGGCTGCCGAGGGGAGTCACGGATTTGCCCCCCTGTCGAGCGCCCTCGAGGCGCTGCGCGGCACGCTGCGCACGCAGAGGGATGAGGCCGCCGAGGCGCGCGCGCGGTCGGCCGCGGCATCCCAACCGCTCGAGACCTCCTCCGGGAGGACCACCTCGCAAACCCGCCTCGCCGAGCAGATCGAGCTCGCCGTGACGGCGACCCGGGACGCGGTCAGGGCGGCCACGCAGGGGGACTTGGGCCGCCGGCTCGACACCAGCCTCGAGAACGCCGAGCTGCGCTCCATGGCCGAGGGCATCAACTCCCTGCTCGAGAACATGTCGGCCATGGTTCGCGAGATCAAGACGACGTCCGAGGAAGTCAGGCTCGCGGCCGAGGAGATCTCCACCGGCAACGAGAATCTCTCGCAGCGCACCGAGGAGCAGTCCTCCTCGCTCGAGGAGACGGCCTCGTCCATGGAGGAGATGACCACGACGGTCAAGCAGAACGCCGACAACGCCTCTCAAGCCAACCAGCTGGCGCTTGCCGCGCGCGAGCAGGCGGAGAAAGGCGGCGTGATCGTCAATCAGGCGATCACCGCGATGTCCGAGATCAACCAGTCTTCGAGGAAGATAGCCGACATCATCGGCGTCATCGACGAGATCGCCTTTCAGACCAACCTCCTGGCGCTCAACGCCGCGGTCGAGGCGGCCCGCGCGGGCGAGCAGGGTCGCGGCTTCGCCGTGGTGGCGAGCGAGGTGCGCAGTCTCGCAGGGCGCTCGGCCACCGCCGCCAAGGAGATCAAGGGCCTCATTCAAGACAGCGTGCGCAAGGTCGAGGACGGCTCGGCGCGGGTCACCCAATCGGGCCATACGCTCGAGGAGATCGTCGCCTCGGTCAAGAAAGTCTCCGACATCGTGGCCGAGATCGCCGCCGCCTCGCGCGAGCAGTCCTCGGGCATCGAGCAGGTCAACCGCGCGGTGATGCAGATGGACGAGCTCACCCAGCAGAACGCCACGCTCGTCGAGCAGGCCACGACCGCGGCGCGCAACATGACCGCTCTCACCCAAAGCCTCAATCAGAGCATGGCGCGCTACCGGCTCGCAGACAGGCATCACCCGGTCGCGGCCGACGCCGGGACGTCCACATGGCGGCGCGCGGCCGTCGGGGGTTGATCGACATGCCCAAACTGACGCTCAACCACCTGCGGCTGTGGCAGAAGCTCACCGTTCTCGTGCTGGCGATGAGCCTGCCGGCGACGCTGGTCGGACTCTTCTACTGGCACTCCGCCGGCGGCACCCTGAACCAGGCGCGCAGCGAGCTTGCCGGCATCCGCTATCTGAGCGGCATCGGATCGCTCGAGACGGCGCTCGTGACCCGGGAAGGGCGCGCGTTCGCACTGGCAAGCGGTGATGCCGCCGCCAGACCGGCGGTGTCGGGCGCGCAACGGCAGGTGACCGGCGCGCTGCGGCGCCTGGCCGCCATCAACGCGAGGCTCGGGGAGAGCTACGGGGTCAGGCGGGACTTGCGCGCCGTACAGAGCCGCTGGGCCGCCATCGAAGGCATGACCCAGCCTGCCCCGCAGGTGGCCGCGGCGAACGCCGCGCTCCTCGCCCGTCTCGGCCATTTGAGCGACGCGGTCGCCGCCGGCTCCCGGGTCACCTCCGATCCCGACCCGCAGACGCGCAATCTGGTGCAGATCGTCTCCCGTTATGCGCCGGCGGCTCTTTCGGATGAAGCGGCGCTGCGCCGCTATGCGGAGGATGCCGCCTCCAAGGGCTACCTGGGCGGCGACGATGGGATGGGCATCCGCATCGCCCACCGCCGCCTTCTGACCGACCTCGCGATGATCCACACGGCACTCGGGCAGGTTCCGCCGAAGGCCGCCGGCCCGCTGTCCGATGCGTTGCGGACCGCGATCCGGCAGGCGCACGCCTTCTATGCGACCGTCGCGGCGCAGGTCCTCAATGCCAACAACCTGAAGATCAGCGTCGGCTCGCTGCACGAGGCGGGCCGGGGCGCCCGCGCAGCATTGAGCGAGCTGCTCGGCGCGAGCAGCTCGGCGGCCACCGCCGCGACGAAAGCCCGGGTTTCCGCCCTCAGCGCGAAACGCGATCTCAACCTGGCTCTGGTGCTGATCGCGATCGTCCTGATCCACTCGCTCACCTGGGTGATGGAGCGCTCGCTCACCAGCCCCATGAAGCGGGTGGTCGCGGTATTCGAGCACATCGCCGCCGGACGCTACGACAGCGAAGTCGAGACGAATCGGACGGATGAGCTCGGGCAGGTCCTCAAGGCGCTCGCCGCCATGCAGGTAAAGCTGCGCGCCCAGATCGAGAACGAGCGCGCCGTGGCCGCCGAGAACTCGCGCATCCGTCAGGCGCTCGACAAGGCCTCCACCGGAGTGCTGCTCGCGGATGCGCAGCACCGGATCATATACGTCAACGAAGCCGCCGAGACCGGCTTCACCCGCCACGCCGCAGAGCTGCGCCGCAGCCTCACCGGGTTCGATGCGGCGAAGCTGCGCGGCTCGAGCCTCGAGGCGCTCTCGAGCTCTGCCGCGGAGGAGCGCCGGATGCTCGACGGCCTGCATGCCGTGCGCACCGAGGAGCGCGCGTTCGGATCCCTGAATTTCCGCATCACCACCAGCCCGGTGACCGGCGAGCGCGGCGAGCGCCTGGGCACGGTGATGGAGTGGACCGAGCGGACACAGGAGATGCGGGTGGAGCAGGAGCTGCAAGTCGTGCTCGCCGCGGTGAACGGCGATGACCTCACCCGGCGCATCGGGCTCGAGAACAAGTCGGGGTTCTTCGCCGCGCTCGGCGCGGGGGTCAACCGCCTCGCCGACAACCTGGCCGAGATCATCGCCAGGGTGAAAGGGGCCGCGCGGGAGATTCTGCTCGGCGCCGAGGAGATCACCACCGGAAACTCGAACCTGTCCACCCGGACCGAAGAGCAGGCTTCCTCGCTCGAGGAGACCGCCTCCTCCATGGAGCAGATGACCACCACGGTCAAGCAGAACGCGGATAACGCCGCCCAGGCCAATCAGCTGGCGCTAGCCGCCCGCGACCAGGCCGAGCAGGGCGTGACGGTGGTCGGCAAGGCCGTGCAGGCGATGACCGGCATCGACGAGTCCGCCCAGCGGATCGCCGACATCATCGGCGTCATCGACGAGATCGCCTTCCAGACGAACCTCCTGGCGCTCAACGCCGCGGTCGAGGCGGCCCGCGCCGGCGAGCAGGGCCGCGGCTTCGCGGTCGTGGCGAGCGAGGTGCGCAACCTCGCCGGCCGCTCGGCCACTGCGGCGAGGGAGATCAAGTCCCTGATCCAGGACAGCGTCCGGAAGGTGGCCGACGGATCGCAGCTGGTCACCGACTCCGGTCAGACACTCGGCGAGATCGTCACCTCCGTCAAGAAGGTCTCCGACATCGTCGCGGAGATCGCGGCAGCCTCGCGCGAGCAGTCCTCGGGCATCGAGCAGGTCAACCGCGCGGTGATGCAGATGGATCAGATCACCCAGCAGAACGCCGCGCTGGTGGAAGAGACGATCGCCTCCTCCCAGGTCATGACCGGCCAGGTGCGCGATCTCAACGAGACGCTGGCGCGCTTCAAGCTCGGCGAAGGGGAGCGGCGCGAGACCTCCGGCGAGCGGCCGCCCGCCGAGGCGGACTCCGAAACGCCAAGAGCTGCCGTCGGTGAGAGCCGATGAGCGGGCACGAGCGCGCGCACCGCCCCATGAACCATCAGCATCAGGACACGACACCATGCAAGTTTTGAATCGTCTGAAGCTCTGGCAGAAGCTCGGACTGCTGGTGGCGGCCATGGCGGTGCCGACGGCCCTGCTCGGGTTCTTCTACCTGAGCGCCGCGAACCATGAGGTGTCCCAGGCCCGCAACGAGCTCGACGGCGCCCACTATGCGCATCGCCTCGGCGCCGTGCTGGCCGAGGTGTCCCAGCACCGCAGCCTGCTGTTCGCGCTGCTCACCGGAGACTCGGCGGAGTCCGGCGCCGTGGCGAGCTCCGAGGCGCGCATGCACAAGCTGCTGTCCGAAGTGGACGCCGTCAATGCCACCGTGGGCGGCAGACTCGGAGTCACGCGGCAGTGGCGGGCGATCGAAAGCGGCTGGGCGGCGCTGAAGAGCGGTGAATCGAAGATGACGGCGGATCAGGCGGCGGCGCAGCACGACGCGCTCATCGCGAGGATCGTCGGTCTCGGCCGGCTCGTGGTCGCCCGCTCCGCCCTCAACGTCGATCCCTCGCCGCAGACCGCAGCGCTCATCCGCGTCGCCACCCAGGACGTTCCCAACGCGCTGATCGCCTCCGGGGAGGTCCAGTGGTACGCGACCAGCGCCGCGATCAAGGGGTATCTCGGCGGCGGGGACTCGCGGGCGATTCAGATCTACCACCGGCAGGTGCTCGAGGATTTCGCCCAGGCGAGGCGCGACCTCAACGGCGCCTCGCATGCGGCCCGCGCCCGGATACAGCCGATGCTGAGATCGGCGCTCGCCTCATTCAACGCCTCGTTCGATCTCATCCGCAGGCGCGTTTTAAGCGCGCACAAGATGACCATCACCACCGCGGCGCTGTTCGCCAACTCGCAGTCCGTCAACGCCGGCCTGCAGAAGCTGCTGGACGCCAGCTACTCGACCATGGACGCCGCCGTGAAGCACCGGCTCTCGCAGGTGACCGCCTCGCGCGCCCTCACCCTGGGAGTGACCCTCGCGGCTCTGCTGGTCGCCATCGCCCTCTCGTGGTTCATGGCCACCGCCCTGACCGCGCTCATCACGCGGGCGATCACGGTGTTCGAGCGCATCTCGGCCGGCCAGTACGACAACCGGATCGAGCTCAACGGATCGGACGAGGCCAACCAGGTGCTGCGCTCCCTCGATGAGATGCAGGGGAAGCTGCGCGCGCAGATCGAGAACGAGCGGCTCGTCGCCACCGAGAACGCGCGCATCCGCCAGGCGCTCGACAGCGTCTCCGCGGGCGTGATGGTGGCCGACGCCGGCTCGAGCATCATCTACCTCAACCCGGCGGCCGCCAACGTCCTGGCGGCGGCCGAGCAGGACATCCGCCGGGATCTGCCCGGGTTCAGCGCCGCGACGATTCGCGGCTCGAGCATGGACCTCTTCCACCGCGACCCCGCCCATCAGAGGAGCCTCATCGAGAAGCTCTCGGGCGCGCATCGGACCGATCTCGTGCTCGGCGGACATGCCTTCGCGCTCACTTTCAATCCGGTCGAGAGCGAGGGCGAGCGCATCGGCACGGTCGTCGAGTGGAAGGATCGCACCCAGGAGGTCGCCGTCGAGAAGGAAATGCAGGACATGCTCTCGGCCGTGACCGCCGGCCGGCTCGGCAAGCGCATCGCGACCGGCGGCAAGAGCGGCTTCTTCGAGGTCATGAGCTCCGGAGTCAACCGTCTGGCCGACAACATGGCCGAGGTGGTCTCGCGGGTCAAGGAGGTGGCCGTCGAGGTGCACCGGGGGGCCGATGAGATCTCCTCCGGCAACGCCAATCTCTCCCAGCGCACCGAGGAGCAGTCCTCCTCGCTCGAGGAGACGGCCTCGTCCATGGAGCAGATGACCACCACCGTCAAGCAGAACGCGGATAACGCCGCCCAGGCCAATCAGCTGGCCCTTGCCGCCCGCGAGCAGGCGGAGAAGGGCGGCACGGTGGTCGGCCAGGCGGTGGCGGCGATGTCCGATATCAATCAGGCCTCGAAGAAGATCGCCGACATCATCGGCGTCATCGACGAGATCGCCTTCCAGACGAACCTCCTGGCGCTCAACGCCGCCGTCGAGGCGGCGCGCGCCGGCGAGCAGGGCCGCGGCTTCGCCGTCGTGGCGAGCGAAGTACGCAACCTCGCCGGCCGCTCGGCCACCGCCGCCAAGGAGATCAAGGGTCTCATTCAAGACAGCGTGCGCAAGGTCGGGGATGGCTCGATCCTGGTGACCCAGTCCGGCCAGACGCTCGAGAAGATCATGGCCGCGGTGAAGAAAGTCTCGGACATCGTGGCTGAGATCGCCGCGGCCTCCCGCGAGCAGTCCTCCGGCATCGAGCAGGTCAATCGGGCGGTGATGCAGATGGATGAGCTGACGCAGCAGAACGCCGCGCTCGTCGAGCAGGCCACCGCCTCCTCCCAGTCCATGGTCGAGCAGGTCCGCGGTCTCAACGAGACGCTCGACCGCTTCGACGTGGGCGAGTCGCACGGCGAAGAGCGGGCGGGCGCGGCGAGTCGCACAGCGGTGAGCGGGCGCGCGCCGGGCGGCCTGGCGCCGGTGACGGCCCACGCTGCCGCCCGCACCAAGGGCGCCCGCAATACCGCCCGACCCCCCGTGGAGCGGCGCAAGGCCAACCGGCCCTGGGGGCAACGCGCGGCCCCGGCCGCGGCCCCGGCCGCCGCGCCGCCGGCGCGCGGGGCGCCGAAGCTCGCCGCCGTCTCCTCGGGCGCCGCCGAGCCCGTCGCCACCGAGGACTCGGAGTGGCAGGAATTCTGATCATGTCCCGAACCGCTATGAAATTTGGAGCGCGAAGATGGCGCGGATACTCGCGGTAGACGATTCGGCGTCGATGCGCCAGATGGTCGGCATCACCCTCACGGGCGCCGGCCACCAGGTGCAGCAGGCCGCCGACGGGGTGGAGGCGCTCGAGATCGCCGAGCGGCAAACGTTCGACCTCGTCATCACCGACGTCAACATGCCGAACATGGACGGCATCACGCTGGTACGCGAGCTTCGCGCCCGCGCGAGCTACCGGTACGTGCCGCTTCTCGTGCTGACCACGGAAGCCACCGTCGAGCGCAAGCAGCAAGGCAAGGCCGCCGGCGCCACCGGCTGGCTGGTCAAACCGTTCAATCCCGAGCGGCTGCTCGCCACGGTCAGCAAAGTGCTCAGTTGATTGCCGATTTCCCTTCCACGCTTGCAACGAGGTTTTCCATGAAAGCACCCAAAATCCTCGCCACCCTGGCGGTCGCCTGCGCCATGAGCGCGACGGCGTACGCAAACTGCCGCCTGCCGACGGCGCCGAGCAAGATTCCCGATGGGGCCACCGCCAGCAAGCAGCAGATGATCACGGCCATGCAGACCATCCAGGAGTACAACCACGACGTTCAGACCTACCTGAAGTGCCTCGACTTCGAGGTGCGTCAGAACCAGATGAGCTCGGACGACCAGGTGAGCCTGCACAACGCCGCGGTCAACCAGCTGAAGCGCATCGCCGCCGAGTTCAACAAGCAGGTCCTGACCTTCAAGTCCAAGCACAGTTGAGGCGCCACCCCGCCCGGACGCCGCCTTGACGCCCGCATCCGTCTCCCGGGAGCACGCGCCCGGGGGCGGACGAAGGTCCCCCCACGCGTGCGCCTCCGCCGTGTGGCCCAGCAGCGATGGCCAGACATGACGCGACAGACATACAAGCACCAACCGGCAGCGGGCGCCCCCTCCGTGTCCGGCGGGCCCGTCGAGCTGGTACGCTCCGCGGAAACCTCCGCCGCGCTCATCGAGCTTGCGATCAGCGAATCGCAGCGGCCGGTCGAAACGCTCGCAGAGGCGCTGGGGCGCATCTCCACGGCGACCGCGGCCGGCGAGCGTCCGCTCGCGGCGGACGTTGCGGCCTGCATCGAAAGTCTTCAGTTCCACGACCGCATGATCCAGCAGCTCACTCACGTGCGCGATCTGCTCGCGGGGCTCGCCGTGGCCGAGCCGGCGCGGCAGGACCCGCGAGGCTGGCCGGCGCTGCGCGAAGCGTTGCGCGCGCGCTTCACCTCCGAGTCGCACCGGCTGCTGTTCAATCTGCTGATGCCGGACGAGGCGGGGCACGGCCACATCCAGCTGCGCGCCGACGAGGGCAGCGTGGAGCTGTTTTGAGCGCACGGGCCGCCTCCCAGCCGGATGCCGCTTCGCCGCGGTTGCGGGAATTCGCCTTCCACGAGCAGGACTTTCAGGCGTTGCGCTCGCTCGTGAAGTCGCTCACCGGCATCAACCTCACCGAGCAGAAGCGCGAGCTGGTGTACGGCCGCCTGACAAGGCGCCTGCGGACGCTGGGGCTCAAGAGCTTCGCGGAATATCGGGAGCTGCTCGCGAGCGACGGACGCGAGCTCACCGAGCTGTGCAACGCCATCACCACCAATCTCACCGCCTTCTTCCGCGAGCCGCACCACTTTCAGTACCTGCGCGAGCAATGGCTCGAGCCGCTTCTCACCAACACGCGCTCCGCCCGGCGCCTGCGCATCTGGTCGGCCGGCTGCTCGACGGGCGAGGAGCCCTACTCCATCGCCATGACCGTGCTCGAGACCCTGCCGCACCCGGGCAGCTGGGACGTGCGCATCCTCGCAACCGATCTCGACTCCGAGGTGCTGCAGCGTGCCCGCCGCGGCGCCTACACCCCGGAGCGCACGGCCAGCCTCTCGCGCGAGCGCCTCGAGCGATTCTTCAGCGCACGGTCCGAGGGGCGGACCACGGTCCACCAGGTGGCCCCGGAGCTCGCCTCCCTGGTCACCTTCAAGCAGCTCAATCTCATGCACCCGCTGCCGATGAAAGGACCATTGGACGTCATTTTTTGCCGCAACGTGGTGATCTACTTCGACAAGGACACGCAGCGCGACCTGTTTGCGCGCATCTGCCGGCTGCAGCGGCCGTCAGATCTGCTGTTCCTGGGACATTCCGAAAGCCTGTTCAAGGTCTGCGAGAGCTATGGGCTCATTGGCAAAACGGTCTACCGGCGGGTCTGAGGCGGGATCCGACCGGCACGGGGACGGCCCGCCCGAGCGCGCGCGCCAGGCACCCGACTCGCCCGACCCCGAGCCGCCGCCGCCACTGCCCGGCTTCGAGCAGTTCCAGCGCCACTGGGACCGCGAAAATGCCTGCTGGGCGGTGAAGATCCTGCCCGGCGAGTACTACGTCACCCGCTACGAGGAGGCGGTGAGCACGGTGCTCGGCTCATGCGTGTCGGCCTGCGTGCGCGATCCGGCGCGCGGTGTCGGCGGCATGAACCATTTCATGCTGCCCGAGGACGCCTCCCGCGGACCGAACGACTGGCTGGATCCGGCCGTCGGGCTCGCCACACGGTACGGCTCCTATGCGATGGAAAGCCTGATCAACGACCTGCTGAAGCTCGGAGCGGCCCGCGAGCGGCTGGAGATCAAGCTGTTCGGCGGCGGGAAGATCCTCTCGGCCATGACCGACGTCGGCGGCCGCAATATCCGCTTCATCCACGACTACATGGCGCTCGAGGGATACAGGGTGGCCGCCGAAGACCTCGGCGGCACGAGTCCTCGCAAGGTGATCTACTTTCCGGCGAGCGGCCGGGCGCGGCTGCGCAAGCTCCGACCGGTGGAAAATCGCATCATCAGCCGTCACGAGCAGCTCTACATGGAGAGCCTCGGCAGACAGGCGGCCGGCGGCGAGGTGGAGCTGTTCACATGACACACCAAGGCCAAAGCGAGCTCCCCGGGCGTGTGGCCGCCCCGCTGCGGCGGCGCATCCGCGTGCTCATCGTCGATGATTCGGCGCTGGTGCGGAGCCTGCTCACCGAGATGCTCGGCTCCGCGCCCGACATAGAAGTGGCGGGCGTCGCGGCCGACGCGCATGCCGCGCGCGAGAAGATCAAGCGCCTCAATCCGGATGTGCTCACGCTCGATGTCGAGATGCCGAGAATGGACGGCATCACCTTTCTGCGCAACCTCATGCGCCTGCGGCCGATGCCGGTGATCATGGTCTCCTCGCTCACCGAGCGCGGCGCGGACGTGACGCTCGATGCGCTCACGCTGGGAGCGGTCGACTACCTGCCCAAACCCAAGATCGATCTCGCTGCGACACTCCAGGACTATCGCGACGAGCTCATCGAGAAGATCCGCACCGCCGCCTGCGCCAGCGTGCGGGCGCTCGCCCCCCAGCGCGCCGCGCTCTCCCCGGGACCGGCCCACAGCGCCGATGCCGTGCTGCCGAAGGCCCCCGGCCCGAGGCAGCTTCGCACGACCGATCGCATCATCGCCATCGGCGCCTCGACCGGCGGCACCGAGGCGATCAAGGAGGTGCTCACCCGCCTGCCGCCGGATTGCCCGGGTATCGTAATCGCACAGCACATTCCGAAGGCGTTCAGCGGGCCGTTCGCGCGGCGCATGGACGGCTGCAGCGCCGTCTCGGTTTGCGAGGCGCAGGACGGCCAGCAGATCCTCGCCGGCCACGCCTACATCGCCCCGGGCGACCGCCACCTGCTGGTGGTGCGGGACGGTGCCCGCTATGTCTGTCGACTCGATGACGGCGTCCCCGTGAACCGGCACAAACCCTCGGTGGACGTGCTGTTCCGCTCCGTGGCGCAGAACGCCGGTCGCAACGCCATCGGCGCCCTGCTCACCGGCATGGGCCGGGACGGCGCACGGGGCCTGAAGGAAATGCTCGACAGCGGCAGCCGCACCATTGCCCAGGACGAGGCGACGAGCGTGGTATGGGGCATGCCCGGGGAGGCGGTTGCCCTCGGCGCGGCCGAGCATGTCGTGCCTCTTGAGGCTGTCGCCGCTCGGATACGCCAGCTCGCCGATGCCATGGACCTCACCCGCGAGCAGCGGGCCCTGCCGGGAGAGGACTGAACCGTGAGCCAGGTACTGGCGCGACCGGTGCATCGGGCCGAACATCGGCTTGCCGATACGGAGCCAGCGACGAGGCCGCCCGCTTGAACAGTCCCGCCCGAGAGATTGCCGCTTCCACCGCCAGCACGGAGGTCTTTGCCTTCGTCCAGGCTCTCGCCGCCGAGCTCTCCGGCGGCAAGGTGGACCTGCCGAGCTTCCCCGACATCGCCCTCAGGGTCCGGCAGGTGCTCTCCGACGAGGAGGTCTCGCAGGAGAAGGTCATGCGGGTGGTCGGCTCCGAGCCGATGCTGGCCGCACGATTGCTGCAGATCGCAAACTCCGCGGCCATCAACTTCAGCGGCCGGGCCATCACCGATCTGCGCAGCGCCATCGCGCGGCTGGGATTCAACATGGTGCGCTCCGCGGCCATCGCCTTCGCGATGTCGCAGCTGAAGAGATCCTCGGAGCTGAAGGGACTGGAGCGGCCGCTAGAGGAGCTGTGGCAGTGCAGCGCTTCGGTCGCCGCCACCTCTTACGTGGTCGCCAAGCGCTTCTCGCGCGTCAATCCCGATACGGCCATGCTGGCGGGACTGCTGCACGGCATCGGCAAGCTCTACATCCTGACTCGCGTCGGCAACTACCCTGGACTGCTCGCCGATGAGGCCAGCTACAACTCCATCGTGCGCGACTGGCATGCGTCGATCGCCAAGGCGCTGCTCGAGAACTGGGAGATGGCCGAGGAAATCGTGCAGGCGGTGAGCGATCACGAGGACCTCGAGCGCAAGGGCACCGGCACCCCCGACCTGACCGACGTGCTCACGGTGAGCCATCTGCTCAACGCCTTCAAAGACCATCCGGAAACACTGGAACTCAACATGCACGACGCCGCCGCCTGCCGGCGCATGCAGATCGACGCGGCCGGGTACCGCAGTCTGATCGAAGAGTCCGAGCACGAAATAGAAGCTCTGCGCGAAGCGCTCGGTGTCTGATTCCCCACCTCATGACCTCACTCATGCAAGCCCAACTCCTCGATTCAACGGCAAGCCGCGCCACCGGAGCAGCCGAGCGCGACGTCGCCTTCATCTTCGTGCAGGCGCTGGCCGCCGAGCTCTCGGGAGGCAGGGTGGAGCTGCCCGGATTTCCGCACATCGTCGTGCGGATTCAGAGAGTCCTCAACGACGAGCAGGCCGATACCGCCCGCATCGTGCGGGTCATCGGCGGTGAGCCGGTCCTCGCCACGCAACTGGTGCGCATGGCGAATTCCGCGGCATTGAACCCCGAGGGCGTGCCGGTGACGGACCTGCGCTCGGCCGTCACCCGGGTCGGCCTCGACACCGTGCGCACGGCGACGATGGCGTGCGCGATGCGCCAGCTGCGCAACGCTCCCACGTTGCGCGGGCTTGAGGCACAGCTGGGCGTGCTGTGGCGGCGCTGCGTGCTGGTGGCAAGTCTGAGCTTCGTCATCGCCCGACGGCTCACACAGGTCATCGCCGATACGGCTCTGCTGGCGGGCCTGCTGCAAGGGGTCGGGCGCCTGTATATCCTCACTCGCGCCAGCCGCCACCGCTCGCTGTTCCATGACGCGGCGGCCTATCAGGCGATCGAGCGTGCCTGGCACCGCAGCATCGCGGCGGCGCTCCTCGAGAACTGGGGCATGGCGGAGGAGATCGTGCACGCCGTTCAGGAATCGGAAAATTATGAGCGCGAGACACGCGGTCTGCCGGGACTCGCCGATGTCGTGCTCGCCGGCACGCTGCTTGCGGATATCGGCGACCCGCTGGCGCTCGCCGAAGTCGTCGAGGGATCCAAGTCCCTGCAGCGTCTGGGGCTGGACCCCGAGGGCTGCCAGGCGCTTCTGGACGAGTCCGCGCAGGAGATCACCGCCTTGCGCGAAGCGCTGGGCTGACGTCTCCAACGATCACGAGTTTCCCGGCGTGAGCTGACGTGCGCGCCGCCGCGCTGGGCCGGGCACGATGCCCGGATCCGGCGCTTCAAGGTGAATCGGTCAAGCCGCCCCGAGCGACCGTCCCCAAGCCGTGCCTCCGCTGCAATAGCCCTTGGGCCCGTAGGTGTCCAGGCGGGCCGGGCGGCCGGTCAGCGCGCCGAGCATGCTCTGCACCCTCTGCAGACGCGCGCTCACCAGGACGCCGTTGCGATCGTTGAGATCCCGGCAGCGCATCGCGCGCGTGGCGCAGTCGCGCAGGCGCTCGATCAGCGCCCCCTGCGGATCGCACCAGCCCATCAGGGCCTCAAGTCCGGTACGGTCCGCTGCAAAGCCATGCAGGCCGCAGAGCGAGCCGCGCTGCTCCTCCAGGCGGGCGAGCGCGCCCATCCGCTCCTGACGGGCGCGAGTCGTCCCCTCCAGCGCCCGGATGTCCGAAGTCTCCAGAACATGCGCTTCGCGTGTCAGCAGCTCTTCGAGCTCCTCGAGCAGCGCCGCCTCGTCACCGAGCAGCGCCCAGAGATGCTCGCGGCAGACGGCCTTGTCCATATCAGCCTCCGTTGATCTGCGCGAGCGAGCGCTCGAGCTGCATCAGCTGGGCGGCCACGTGCCCGGATTGGACGGTGTAGCTGCCGCTCTCGATGGCCGTACGAAACTGGGCGACGCGCGCCTCGTTCACCGCCGGCATATTGTGCAGCTGCTGTGCGAGGCTCGAGAGCAGGTTGGCCGAATCGGTGATATGGACATTGCTGGGCGCAGACCCGGCCGAGGCCGAGCTGCTCGCTCCCTCGCCTGCCACAGCCGCACTGCGAGCCTTTCCCGCGCGATGGCCCGCCTCGACCGAAGTCGATGCGCCACTCAAGCTATTGATTTCGTTGGCCATCACGGATCTCCTGGAGCTCCTCTGGCTGAATATCGGCCGCACGGAGCGCAACTTTAGGGCGTGACGTCCACCACAGTTCGACTCTGAACGATACCCTGGACGACTTTGGAGGAGGACAGGTTCTGGACCCGGATCAGCGCACCGTATCGACCCGCCTGCAGCGCCACTCCCTGGGCACGGACCCGGATCCCCCCGAGCGAGGCCAGCAGAACAACCTGCTCGCCTTGATGCACCAGAAAATCGGCCAGCAGATCATCCAGGTGCAGCGCCGCCCCGGCCGGCAAAGCGTGCCGCAGCGTGCTGCGGCCGAGCACGGCCAGATTGGTGAGATAGCC
Source organism: Pseudomonadota bacterium (assembly GCA_021805865.1). Lineage (GTDB taxonomy): Bacteria > Pseudomonadota > Gammaproteobacteria > Steroidobacterales > Steroidobacteraceae > 13-2-20CM-66-19. The sequence goes on along the minus strand of JAJZDX010000009.1, from coordinate 40,230 downwards.
CCCCGAGAGTCCGGACACCAGCCGTGTCTGTGGAGCGATATCCGCTGCAGTCAACCGAGCCCCCTGGGCCTCGGGCTTGCGCAGCACCCACACCTGGATGCGAGACCGCACGCTCACCGGGATATAAATCGTCCAGTTCGCGCCGCTGCGACACGCGACGGCGACCGACGCGTTCGCCTGCAGGCGCTCACCGGACAGCAACGAGGCCTCAAGAGGGCCCGCGCAGCGCGCCAAGCGCAGCCGGGAATCGAGCCTGCCGGCGGTGACGACGGCGCCCTGACCCGGCGGCATCTGAGCGCGTATGAAGGCCTCGGCCGCCGCCCGAATGGAGGCAAGCGGCTGAATGGCGGCGGCCGCCAGAGTGCTGGCAGCGAGGCTCGCCGCGACGAAGACAGCCAGCGCCGTCCCCGCACGGGAGCGACGGAATGTTGACGCGTGCTCTTTCATGATGTCTCCGAGCTTGCAAATCGCGGGCCAGCCCCGCGGCTGCGGGTCGCGGATCGGGCTTCCCCCCCCCGATGAGTCGCCGACCATCCTCACGAACGATCTTTGAGGGCACGAAACACTGCCCCTCCACCCACGCTCTGCCGCACACCGGCAGCTCCTTGCCGCCCCGGCGTGACCGATCTCACGGTCTCAACCGCCGCGCGGGGCGGCTGCGACCGAAAAACAGTGGCCGACCGCCCTGGCACGCCTCTTGCTGCTATCTGCGCAGGTTCAACTACCGCCGGTTTTCCGACATGCCGCTCAACCTCAACGCCTACCTCGGCATCCAACCCGATGCCCTGCAGGTGTACTCGCAACGAGCCGAGGTGCTCGCGGCCAACCTCGCCAACTCGGACACCCCGGGCTATCAGGCGCGCGACATCGACTTTCGTGCCGCGCTCGCCGCCGCCGACCCGACGCGCAGCCCCAGCGGCGCCGTTCCCGCCCCCGGCCCCGTACAGATGCACACCACCAGCCCGCTCGATCTCACCGCCGGCGGCGCGAACGGGAGCGTGCCGACCGCGCAATTCCTCAAATACCGCATACCGCTCGCGCCCTCCCTCGATGGCAACACCGTCAGCTCGCAGCTCGAGGAGGCCAAGTTCGCCGGGAATACCGTGCGCTTCCAGGCCGCCCTGGCATTCCTCGAGCAGCGCTTCACCGAGCTCAAGACCGCCATCACCGGCCAGTAACCCGCGCACCATCCGACTCAGGCAGGCACGTCATGGCATTCTTCAACATCTTCAATATCGCCGGCTCCGGCATGTCCGCCGAGTCGGTACGCCTGAACACCGTCGCGAGCAACCTCGCCAACGCCGACAGCGTCAGCAGCAGCCCGGGCAGCGCCTACAAGGCCCGCTACCCCGTGTTCCAGGCCGTGCAGGCCGCGCTCAACCCGGGCCAGTCCCCGGCCATGCAGGGCGCGGACGCCTCGGTCTCGGTCGACGGCATCGTGCAGAGCACCGCCCCCCCGACCGCCCGCTACGAGCCCGGCAACCCGATGGCGGACTCGCAAGGCTACGTCTTCTCCTCCAACGTGAACGTCGTGCAGCAGATGGTGGACATGATCTCCGCCTCGCGCTCCTATCAGAACGACGCCCAGGTCATGAACACCACCAAGACCCTGATGGTCGACACCCTGAAGCTCAGCCAGATATAACCATCCAAGCCACACGAACCCGGACATACACCATGTCATACAACTCCATCGCCTCCTACTCGGCCCAAACGGCCGCCGCGGCGGCCGCCGCGGCCAACAGCGCCTCCAACACGTCGGCGGGCAGCGCGAACAGCTCGCTAGCCCTGACTCAAAGCGACTTCCTTCAGCTTCTGACGACGCAGCTGCAGAACCAGGATCCGACGCAGCCGACCAACCCCAGCCAGTTCGTCAATGAGTTCGCGACGCTGAGCGAGGTCAGCGGAATCAGCAACATGTCCAACTCCATCAGCAGCCTCACGGGCTCCATGTCCTCGGCACAGCTGCTGAACGGCACCAACCTGATCGGCCACACCGTGATCGCCTCCGGCAGCTCCGCGGCCCTGGCCTCCGGCGGCAGCATCACAGGCGCGGTCGCGGTGCCCGCCGGCGCCGGCTCGCTCACCGTGCAGGTCACCGACTCCAGCGGACAGCTGGTCGACACATTCGCAGTCCCCGCCACCGGCACGACCACCGCGTTCACCTGGAACGGGACCACCACCTCCGGCGCCGCGGCGCCCGCCGGCGTGTACAACTTCTCCGTGGCCGCCAACGGCAACGGCACGCAGACCGCCGTCACCCCGCAGCTCGCCTACCAGGTGAACAGCGTGACATTCGACCCGACCAGCAACAGCCTGACGCTGAACACGAACGGCGGATCGGTGCCTCTGAGCTCCGTCAGCCAGGTCATGTAAGGAGCAGACCCATGCCTTTCGCACTCGCCCTGTCCGGCATCAACGCAGCCAATTCCGACCTCAATACCACGGCGAACAACATCGCCAACGTGGATACCGTCGGATTCAAGGAGTCGCGCGCCGAATTCTCCAGCCTCTTCGCCCAGACTCAGCAGGGGGTATCGCAGACCGCCATCGGCAACGGGGTGGCCACTTCCGAGATCGCCCAGCAGTTCTCCCAGGGAAACATAAATTCCACCTCCAATAACCTCGACCTGGCCTTGAGCGGCAACGGCTTCTTCATCGTCAGCAACAACGGCTCGCTGGCCTACACCCGCAACGGCTCCTTCCAGGTCAACTCGAACGGCTATCTCGTCACCGCCTCCGGCGATCGCGTCCAGGGATACGCACCGCTCAGCAACGGCGGATTCAATACCGGAGGACTTTCCGACCTGCAGCTCACGACCTCCGAGGTGGCGCCCCAGGCCACGACCACGGCGAACGTGACCCTGAACCTCCCGTCGAACGCAACCGCGCCGACCACTACCACCTTCAACCCGACCGATCCCACCAGCTACAACAACACCACGTCGCTGACGGTGTACGACTCCCTCGGGGCCGCGCACACCGCCCAGCTCTACTTCGTCAAGGGCGCGGCGGCGAACAGCTGGACCGCGCACCTCTACATCGACGGAAATGCGGCCGGCTCGCCGCAGACCCTGACCTATTCCAGTGCCGGAACGCTCACCTCACCCGCCAACGGACAGGTGAACTTCGGCACTTACTCGCCCTCGACCGGCGCCAGCCCGATGAACCTTACGTTCAACTTCGGCTCCTCCACCCAGTACGGCGACAGCTTCGGCGTCAATTCCATCTCGCAGAACGGCTACACCACCGGCAACCTGACCGGCGTCAGCATCAGCCAGAGCGGCGTCGTGCAGGCGAATTTCACCAACGGCCAATCGAAGACCCTGGGACAGGTGGCGCTCGCGAACTTCGAGAACCCCCAGGGCCTGGCCCAGACCGGCAACACGCAGTGGCAGGAGACCTTCGCCTCGGGCTCGGCGGTGCACGGCGTGGCCGGCGGCTCCGGCTTCGGCACCATCCAGTCCGGCGCGCTCGAGCAGTCGAACGTCAACCTGACGGCGCAGCTGGTGAACATGATCACCGCCAGCCGGGACTTCCAGGCGAACACGCAGGTGATCACCACCGCCAACCAGGACACGCAGGCGATCCTGAGAGCCTGACACCTCACTCGAGCCAGAGACGCACGTGAACAAGTCGCTGTACGTGGCCATGACCGGCGCCCAGGAAATACTGAACGCCCAGGCGGTCAACAACTTCAACCTGGCGAACGTCGACACCACCGGCTTCAAGGCCGAGCTGTCCGCGTTCCAGAGCCAGGCGGTCAACGGCAGCGGCTATGCGTCCCGCGTCTACGCCACGGACCACACCACCGGCTGGAACAGCGCGCCCGGCCCGATGATCACCACCGGCCGGCCGCTCGATGTGGCCGTTCAGGGCCAGGGGTTCATCGCCGTGCAGGGCCCGAACGGCCAGGAAGCCTACACCCGCAACGGCGACCTGCACGTCGAGGCAAGCGGCATGCTCGTCACCAGCACCGGGCAACTGGTTCTGGGCGACAACGGACCGATCAGCGTGCCGCCGAGCGCCTCGATCAAAATCGGCTCCGACGGCACGGTCTCGTCCGTACCGCTCGGACAGACCCCCAACACGCTGGTGAGCGTCGGGCGGATCAAGCTGGTCAATCCTCCGGCTTCCGGCCTGGCGCGGGCCTCCGATGGGCTGTTCGTCATGGCGAACGGCAAGACGGCGCCGGCCGCAGCCTCGGTGCGGCTCGCCTCCGGGGTGCTCGAGTCGAGCAACGTCGATGTGGCCGATGCGATGGTCAACATGATCGACCTCGCCCGCAGCTTCGATCTGCAGGTGAAGGTCATGCACGCCGACAAGACCAATTCGGCCGCCTCCAGCCAGCTGCTGCAGCCCGGCTAATGTAGCGATAGCAAGAGGGTAATTCTATGGACACAGCTCTATGGGCCGCCAAAACCGGCCTGGATGCCCAAAACACCGAGATGTCGATCATCGCCAACAATCTGGCGAACGTGAACACGACCGGATTCAAGCGCGATCGGGCCGTCTTCGAGGACCTGCTCTACCAGAACAGGGGACAGGTGGGGGCCGACACCACCCAGTCGACACAATCACCGTCCGGACTCTCGATCGGCACCGGGGTGCGGCTGGTCGCCACCGAAAAGAACTACAGCCAGGGGAGCCTCACCCAGACCGGTAATCCGCTCGACATGGCCATTCAGGGCCAGGGGTTCTTCCAGATCCAAATGCCCGACGGCACCCTCGCGTACACCCGTGACGGGACGTTCCAGGTGAATTCTCAAGGACAGCTGGTCACGGCGAGCGGCTATGTGGTGCAACCCGGGATCACGATCCCGCAGGGTGCGCAGAGCGTCACGGTCGGCACCGATGGCACGGTGAGCGTCACGCTCCCCGGCCAGACCGCCCCGACCCAGATCGGGCAGATCCAGCTCGCGAATTTCATCAACCCGACTGGCCTGCAGCCCATGGGCAACAATCTGCTGGTGCAGTCCGCGGCCAGCGGCTCCCCGCAGACCGGCACCCCGGGCACCAACGGCCTTGGCACGATCGGCCAGGGAGAGCTCGAGGCGTCCAACGTGAACGTCGTGGAGTCCCTGGTGGACATGATCGAGACGCAGCGCGCCTACGAGATGAACACCAAGGCGATCTCGACCGTGTCGCAGATGCTGCAGTACGCCACGCAGAACATGTGAGAGGCAGCGTGAACCCGAGGTATCGCAATCCGTTGCGCGCTCTGGCCCTGGCGCTGTTCGCCGCCGTGCTCGGCGCGTGCGCCAGCGTCCATCAGCCGCACTACGATCAGGCGTTCAACGTGCCCGCGATGCCGCAGCCGCCGGTCAACGGAGCCATCTATCACGCCGGATACGACTCCGGGGGGCTGTTCGGGGACCCGATCGCGCACAATATCGGCGATACCGTCACGGTTCTCCTCGACGAGTCGACCACCGCGCAAAACAAATCGGCGACGGCGGACTCCAAGGCGACCAAGGATTCCCTGTCCGTGCCATCGCTGCTCGGCATCCCATTGACCTTTCACGGCAATCAGGTCCTCGGCGCGAACGTCAACGACGCCAATACCTTCAGCGGCGCCGGCGGCAGCAGCCAGAGCGACAGCCTGGTCGGCGCCATCCAGGTCACGGTCATCAAACGCCTGGCGAACGGCGATCTCGTGGTTCGCGGGCAGACCATGATGCGGCTCAACCAGGCCCAGGAGTATGTCCGCCTCCAGGGCGTCATCCGCCCGATCGACATCTCCCCGCAGAACACCATCTCCTCACAGCAGGTGGCCGATGCGCAAATCTCCTATGGACAGACAGGGGCGCTCAACGACGCCAATGAGCCCGGCCTGCTGTCGCGCTTCTTCAATTTTTCCTGGCTGCCGTTCTGAACAGGAGCAGATGTGAGGTCTTTTTCAGCCACACAGCATCGCGGTGATCACCGGCGACTGTTCGTCGCCTACGTGCTGCTCAGTCTGCTCTCGCTGCTGCTCGCCTGCGGTGCGGCCCACGCCGAGCGCGTCCAGGATCTGGTCACCGTGGCCGGAGTGCGCGGCAACCAGCTGGTCGGCTATGGCCTGGTCGTCGGCCTTGACGGCACGGGAGATCAAACCACGCAGACGCCGTTCACGATCACCAGCATCGAGAACATGCTCGCCAAGTTCGGTGTACTGATTCCGGCCAACAGCAATCCGCAGCTCAAGAACGTGGCCGCCGTCACGGTGCACGCGACGCTGCCGCCGTTCGCACAGCCGGGCCAGACGATCAACATCACGGTCTCATCGATCGGCAACGCCACCAGCCTGCGCGGCGGCAGCCTGCTCATGACGCCGCTGCGCGGCGCCGACGGCCAGGTGTACGCGATGGCCCAGGGGAGCGTGCTCGTAAACGGCTTCGGCGTACGGGGAGCCGACGGATCGAGCGTCACGGTCAACATCCCGAGCAGCGGCAACATCCCGAACGGCGCGACGGTGGAGCGCTCCGTGCCGACCGATTTCGACAGCCGGCCCTACGTGACGCTCAATCTCGATACGCCGAGCTTCACCACCGCCACGCGCCTGACCCAGGTCATCAACAAGACCTTCGGCAGGGGAACGGCCGAGGCGCTCAACGCGGTTTCGGTGCGCGTGCGCGCGCCGATGCAGCCCAGTCAGCGCACCGCTTACGTGGCCGCTCTGCGCAGCCTCAACGTCAAGCCGGGCACGCCGCCGGCGCGGGTGATCATCAATTCCCGCACCGGCACGGTGGTGATCAGCTCGCAGGTGCGTGTGATGCCCGCGGCGGTCTCGAGCGGCTCGCTGTCGGTCACGATCACCGAGCGTTACGGGGCGAGCCAGCCGAATCCGTTCTCGGCGGGCCGCACCGTAGTGCTGCCGCGCAGCTCGATCAACGTGCGGCAACAGAGGGCGCACATGTTCAAGTTCCCCGCCGGCGTCAATCTCAATCAGATCGTGCGGGCAGTGAACTCCGTGGGCGCCACCCCGAGCGATCTGGTGGCCATCCTCGAGGCCCTGAAGGAGGCCGGCGCGCTGCACGCGCAGCTGATCGTGATATGAGCCTGCCTGTTGCAGATCCCGGCCTGTTCGCCGATGCCCAGTCCCTCGCGAACCTCAAGCGCGAGGCGGCCGCGCACGATCCACAGGCGTTGCGGGTCGCGGCACAGCAGTTCGAGAGCTTGTTCCTCGACATGATGCTGAAGAGCGCCCAGGCGGCGAACTTCAAGGACCCGCTGTTCGGCTCCTCCCAGCAGCGCCTGTATCAGGACCTCTACGACCAGCAGTTATCGACGCAGATGAGCAAGACTCACACCTTCGGGCTCGCCGAGATGCTGGTGCAGCAGCTGCGCCGGCAGTGGGCGGGCGGCGCCGCGGCGCCCGCCTCCGGCAGTGCAAGCCCAGGGGCAACCGTGAGCACCGGGGGCGCCCCGGCCGCCGCAGGCCCCACGAGCCCGGTGGCGACGGGCAGAGCGGCCGCCACCGCGGCTTCCGGTGGCGCAGTGAGTACCTCGCAGCAGACGGCCTTTGCCCGCTCACTGTGGCCGGATGCCGAGCGGGCGTCCCGCCAATTGGGCGTGAGCCCCGTGAGTCTCATTGCCCAGGCCGCGCTCGAGACCGACTGGGGGCGCAGCACGCCGCGCACCCCGGGCGGGGCGAGCAGCAACAATCTGTTCGGCATCAAAGCGAGCGGGGGCTGGAGCGGACCAAGCGTGCGCAGCGGCACGCGAGAGTATGTCAACGGTGCGGCCACGGCGACCCAGGCGCGGTTTCGGGCCTACGGCAGCTGCGGCCAGTGCTTCCGGGATTACACGGCGCTGCTCAGCGGCGACCCGCGCTATGCCGCCGCGCTCGGAACCGGCAATGACGTGGGCGCGTTCGCCTCGGCGCTGCAGCGGGCGGGCTATGCGACCGACCCGAATTATGCCAGCAAGCTCACCGCGGTCGCCGACACGCTGAGCCGCACCCTCGCCTCCCAGGGAGCCCCCGGCCCGCTAAAGCTCGCGGCTTCCGGGCCGATAACTGCCGGTAGTAGTGCGCTTTGAGGGCCGTAAAGCATGGCTGATCTGCTTTCAACCAGCGTCTCCGGCCTGCTCGCGTTCCAGCAGGCCCTCGACGTCACCAGCAACAACATCTCGAATGCGGCCACGAGCGGCTACAGCGTCGAGACCGCCAACCTCGCCGAGCAGCCCGGCCAGTTCTCCGGCTCGGGCTATATCGGCAGCGGTGTCGAGGTGCAGAGCGTCACGCGGGCCTACAGCGCACAGCTCACACAGCAGGTGCGCACCTCGCAGTCGAGCTATTCCAGCTACAATACGCTCGCCACCCAGGCTCAGCAGATCGACAACATGCTGAGCGACTCGACCACCGGGCTCTCGGCCGGCCTGCAGAGCTTCGTCAACGCCCTGCAGTCGGTCTCGACCTCCCCCACCTCCACCTCGGCGCGCCAGGCGCTCATCAGTCAGGGCCAGTCGCTCGCCCAGCAGCTCAGCTCCTACGATACGCAGATCGGCCAGTACGGCTCGCAGCTCGAGTCCCAAATCACGAGCGACGTCTCCCAGATCAACACCCTGGCGACCAATATCGCCAACCTCAACCAGCAGATCGCCGCGGCGAGCGCCAGCGGCCAGACCCCCAATCAGCTTCTCGACCAGCGCGGCACGCTCATCGACCAGCTGAGCCAGTACATCTCGGTACAGACCGTACCGCAGACCAATGGGTCGACGGACGTCTACATCGGCAGCGGCCAGGCGCTCGTCTCGGGCGGCGTCGCACAGCAGCTCACCACCATTCCCGGGGCCTACAACCCGACCCAGCTCGAGGTCGGCATCCAGAGCGCCAACGGCGTCACCAATCTCACCGGTGAGCTGAGCGGCGGTGAGCTCGGGGGCCTGCTGAGCGCGCGCAGCCAGGTGCTCAATCCCACTCAGAACGCGCTCGGGCGCATCAGCGTCGCCGTCGCGACCCTGATCAACCAACAGCAGACGAGCGGCATGACGCTGAACGGCACCGCCGGCCAGCCCATGTTCAGCGTCGGCGGGGTGCAGGTCCTGCCGGACTCCGGCAACACGGGCGCCGCCACGGTGACCGCGACCCGAACTTCGCTCGGCTCGCTCACGAACGACAACTACGAGCTGAAGTACTCGGGCGGCACTTGGCAGCTCACCGATACCTCCACGGGCCAGCAGGTCACCACGAACGGCAGCGGCACCTCGGCAAGCCCGTTCACGGCGGCCGGCATGTCCCTGGTGGTTGCCGGCACGCCCGCCGCCAACGACAGCTTTCTCATCGAGCCGACCGCCGGCGCGACCGCCGGATTCAGCATGCAGCTCACCAATCCGGCGCAGGTGGCGGCCGCCTCCCTGGCGCAGGCGAGCGCCGGCGCATCCAATACCGGAACCGCCGTGGTGAGCTCCGTGTCGGTGACGAACCCGGCGAATTACCAGGGCAACACCTATACGGTGACCTTCACCGGTCCGACCCAATACACCGTCACCGAAAGCGGCGTCACCACCCCGGTGACCTCCGGCACCTACACGAGCGGCACCCCGATCACCTTCGGCAACCAGCAGCTCACCCTCACCGGCACACCGGCCGCCAACGACACGTTCACGGTGAGCCGCAACAACGCGGCCAATACCGGCGACAACAGCAATGTGCTCGCCATGGTCAACGCGCTGTCCGCCAAGGCGCTCGATGGCGGCACCGCCTCGGTAAGCGATGCGGCCAACAACCTGGTGAGCCAGGTGGGCGTGCTCACCCAGGCGGCGCAGAACAACGCCTCCGTGCAAAAGACGGTCAACCAGGAGGCGAGCACCGCCCGCAGCAACGCCACGGGCGTGAACCTCGACCAGCAGGCGGCGGACCTGCTGCGCTACCAGCAGGCCTACCAGGCCATGGCACAGGTGATTTCCATGTCGAACCAGATGTTCACCTCTCTCATCCAGGCGGTAGGTTAGCCGTGACCATCTCCACTCTCTCGTTCCAGATGAACGCCACCGACCAGATGGACGCGCTGCAGCAGGCGATGTCGCAGACGCAGACCGAGCTGTCCACCGGCCTCAAGCTGCAGAACGCCGCCGACAACCCGGTCGCCATGACCCAGGTCGATGCGCTCAACACCGCGCTTTCCGCCTCCAAGCAATATGTCACCAACGGGACGCTGGCGGGCACGAACCTCAACCTCGAGGCGCAGTCGCTCACCAGCGCGACGAACCTGCTGCAGAGCGTCCGCGACGCCGCCATCCAGGGCAACAATTCCGCGATGAGCGCCACCGACCGGCAGAACATCGCCACCCAGCTCGAGCAGCAGCTGCAGCAGCTCGTCGGCATCGCCAACAGCCAGGACAGCCAGGGCAATTACCTCTTCAGCGGCTACGCCGCCGCCACGCAGCCCTTTGCCCAGAGCGGCAACTCCGTGAGCTACGCCGGCGCGGCCTCGGTGAGCCAGGTGCAGCTCAGCGCCGAGCAGAGTATTTCCACCGGCGACACCGGCAGCTCGGTGTTCATGAGCATCCCGGCCGGCAACGGCACGTTCACCACGGCCGCCTCGAGCGCCAATACCGGCACCGCCTCCATCGGTCCCGGCACCGTCACCAACGCCTCGCAGTGGGTCCCGCACACCTATACGATCTCCTTCAGCAGCGCCACCCAATACACGGTCACGGACCAGACGACCGGAGCCCAGGTTGCCTCCGGCACCCTCTCGGGCGGCTCCGGGGCCACGAGCACCATTGCCTTCAATGGCATCCAGGTCACGCTCAACGGCACCCCGAACCAAGGCGACTCGTTCACCGTGGCCCCCGCCGGCACGGCCAGCGTGTTCTCGACGATCTCCGGGCTGATCTCGACCTTGAATTCCACCAGCCTGAGCCCGGCCCAGATCGCCACCCAGCTCAACCAGGGCCTCGAGCAGGTGAGCGGCGCCATCAACCACCTCGACCTCGTGCAGGCCTCGGTCGGCGCCCGGATCAATGCGGTGAGCACGGCCCAGACCACCGCGCAGAGCCAGCAGACCGACTACCAGAGCACCGTCTCGCAGCTCTCGAACGTGGACTACGCCAAGGCCACCACGCAGCTGTCCACCGAGGAGCTCGCCCTGCAGGCGGCGCAATCGTCCTATGCCTCGATGATGTCCCTGACGCTCTTCAAGTACATCTAGCGCCGTGGCTCACCGCCCTCCCGAGACTCCCCGACTGTGACGCAGCGCGCATTTTCTCAAACCGGCGCCAAGGGCATTCAAGTTCGCCCGGCCCGTCCCGATAACGACGCTGAACGGGACGCGCCCGAAACCGGCGCCTCCCACCAGCGCGGCGGACGGGTGTCCGGCGCCTGACCGAACCTTCAGGAGCTTAAGACCATGTCACTCGTCCTTAACACGAACATCGACGCGCTGATCGCACAGAACAGCCTGACGACTTCCGGCAACCAGCTGACGACCGCCCTGCAGCAGTTGTCTTCCGGCCTGCAGATCAACAGCGCGGCCAACAACGCGGCCGGCTACGCCATCGCGCAGGGCATGACCTCGCAGATCAACGGCCTGAACACAGCCGTGAACAACACCAACGACGGCGTGTCGCTCACGCAGACCGCCCAGGGCTCGCTGCAGCAGATCACCAACGACCTGCAGACGATGCGCAACCTCGCCGTGCAGTCGCTCAACGCGACGAACAGCTCCCAGGACCGGGCCGACCTCAACCAGCAGTTCCAGCAGCTCTCGGCCGACATCAACCAGGTCGCCCAGACCGCCTCGTTCAACGGCGTGAACCTGCTCGACGGCACCTTCCAGGGCGCGACCTTCCAGATCGGCGCCAACGCGGGCCAGACCATCACCGTAGCCTCGGTCGCGAGCGCGGCGGCGAACAACCTCGGCCAGCTTTACACCTCGACGTCCCAGGGCGCAGCCGCCTACACCAGCACCGGCGCCGCAGGCGGCACCGCCGTCGCGAATGGGGACTCCGGATCGTTCACCGTCAACTTCGGCGGTCAGCAATACACGACCGGCGCCATCACGCTGACCGGCAACCAGGCGACCGACCTCAAGACGGTCGCCGCGGCGATCACCCAGGCCACCGGCAACTCCGGCGTCGTCGCCACGGTGAACTCGACCGGCACCGGAATCAACTTGAGCAGCACCACGGCCCAGTCGATCGGCATCACCTACGCGGGCACCACGGGCTCGGAGAGCCTTTCCACCTTCGGCCTTTCACAATACAACACGCTGGGCGGCTTCACCGCCTTGGGCACCGCCGTCAGCAGCACCACGTACAATGGCCTGAATATTCCGCCGCCGACGACCACGACACAGACCTCAACCGGCATAACTCCGACGGGAACGGATACCAGCGGAAATGCCGGCACCCTGACGATCAATGGCACCGGCATTGCCATCAGCTGGACGGGCACTTCTTCGACCGACATTGCGAGCGCCATCACTGCGATCAACGCGAAAACGAGCACGACCGGGGTGACGGCAACGGCGGATTCGACGACCGGCGGCATCACGCTGACCAGCACCGGCACGACCGCTCCGACGGTGAGCTATTCGGCCACCTCCGGCTCCGAGACGCTGGGCACCCTGGGCATCAGTCCCACCTTCACCGCCACCACGGTCAACAATACCCCGGACACCGGGACCTTCACCGTCGTGATCGGCAGCGGCGCGACCCAGCAGACCGTGACCACTGCGGGCGTGGCGCTGACCGGCAATCAGCAGACCGACCTGCAGGCCGTCGCAAACGCGATCAGCGCGGCCGCGGGAACGGACGGTGTCACCGCGAGCGTGAATTCCAACGGGTCGATCAACCTCAACAGCGAGACCAGCCAGACCGTGACGGTCACCGCGAGCTTCAAGAACGGCACCGGAGCCCAGGTAGGCACCGAGACCGCGGCCAGCTTCGGCTTCTCCGGGACAGGGGGCAGCACGGCCATCACGACCGCCACCACGGCCTCCGGTACCGTCAACAACGCCAACGTTCTCAGCGTGGACAATTCCAACCAGGTGTTGATCCAGATCGACTCCGCGCTGCAGCAGATCGCAACCACGGGCGCGCAGCTCGGCGCCTACCAGAACCGGTTCCAGGCGGCCGTCACGGGCTTGCAGACGGACTCTCAGAACCTGTCCGCCGCCAAGAGCCAGATCGTGGACACGAACTATGCTCAGGCGACCTCGAGCCTCGCCAAGGCACAGATCCTGCAGCAGGCGAGCACGTCAATGGTGGCCCAGGCGAACACCATCCCGCAGAACATCCTCACGCTGCTGCAGAAGCTGCCGTAAGGCCCGGGCTCGTGAGGAAATGAGCCAACGCCCGGAAACGACGACCCCGGGGGCGGGCGCCGCAAGGCCCCGCCCCTCGGGGCATTTTGCATCCGCTCGTCACGGGCCTGGCCGGAGTCCCCTCGCGGCGGGCTCAATCCCTGGACGCCCCTCGATCGGTCCCAGGAGCTGCTGAGATGTCGTCCACTTCACCCGTCTCGGTCGCAAGCAGCGGCAGTGCCGGAGCCGCCGGCGGCTCGGTCATCGATGTCTCCTCCCTGGTCTCGCAGCTGGTCGCTGCGACTCAGGCGCCGCAGGAATCCCTCATCAACACCCAGACCCAGGCGGTGACCTCGGAGATGTCCGCCGTCGGGCAGCTGAAGAGCGCGCTCTCCACCTTCCAGTCCTCCCTCGCCGCGATCGATACGCCGAGCGCCTTCGGCTCGCTCAGCGCCACGAGCAGCAACACCACGGCCTTCACGGCCGCAGTGGATTCCGGCGCCACGCTCGGCTCGTACAGCGTGTCGATCAGCCAGCTCGCCCAGGCCCAGCAGATCGTCTCGAGCACCGCTTACAGCAGCAGCTCCGCCACGGTCGGCACCGGCACGCTGCAGCTTTCGCTCGGCGGCAGCAGCTTCTCCGTCACCATCGGCAGCGGCAATGACACGCTGTCCGGCATCGCCGCCGCGATCAATTCCGCGAGCGGCAACCCCGGCATCGAGGCGAGCGTCGTCACCGGCACGAGCGGCGCGCACCTGGTGCTCACCTCCACCCTGACCGGCGCCTCGAACACCATCTCGATCGCCGAGACCGACACCGGCGGCGGCCTGTCCGCGCTGACCTACGGCAGCGGCAGCACGAACTACACGCAGCAGACCGCCGCCCAGGACGCCAGCTTCAGCATCGCCGGCATCGGCTACACCAGCCCGAGCAACACCGTCACCGGCGCATTGAGCGGCGTCACGCTCAATCTTCAGGCCACCACGTCATCTCCCGCAAGCCTGACGGTCGCGGACAACACCTCGACGATCGAGAGCAATATCCAGTCGTTCGTGAGTGCCTACAATACGCTGCAGAGCAGCCTCGCGCAGCTCGGCGGCTACGATGCGACCACGGGCACGGCCGGCCCCCTCATGGGCAATACGGCCTTGACGGACGCGCAGAATCAGATTCAGGCGGCGCTCTACAGTGTCGTCGACACCGGCTCCTCGACCTACACCACCCTGGCCAGCATCGGCATCACGAGCAACAGCAATGGCAGCCTGAGCCTCAACACGGCGCAGCTGTCGGTGGCCCTCAACTCCGACTTCAGCGCCGTGAGCAGTCTGTTCAGCGGCGCGGGCGGCGTCGCCTCCGGCCTGAACACGGTTCTCAACGGCGAGCTCGGCAGCAACGGCCCGATCGCCTCGCTCAGCCAGTCGCTGGTTCAGCAGAACAATGCGCTCACCCAGCAGAGCCAGCAGCTGAGCACGCAGATGAGCGCGCTCTCGGCGAGTCTCACGCAGCAGTACTCGGCGCTGAACGCGCTGCTCTCGCAGCTGCAGAGCACCTCCTCGTACCTGACGCAGGCGTTCGCCACTCTTCCGAACGCCCCCAAGGGGACATCGAGCGGGTGACGGCACGGACCGCTCAAGTCGAGGGAACCCGGGCCGCTACAGTGCACATCAGGACCAAGAGCGACAGAACGTGAGCCTTTACTCCCAGCAAGCGAGCCTTGCCGCGTATCGCAGCGTCAACGCCCACGGCATCGTGGCAAGTGCCGATCCGCACGGACTGGTGCTCACCCTGTTCGATGCGGTCATCGGGCGCCTGATGGCGGCTCGCTCCTGCATCGAGCAGGGCAAGATCGCCGGCAAGGCAAGCCTGCTGCACAGCTCGGTCACGCTGCTCGGGGAGCTGCGCGGCAGTCTCGATCTGCAAAAGGGCGGATCGCTCGCCCGGAACCTGAGCGACCTGTACGACTACATGGTGCGGCGGGTGCTGCACGCCAACCTGAACAACGACCGGGCGGCGCTCGGCGAGGTGCTGGGCCTTCTCGGGGAGATCCGCGAGGCCTGGGCCGCGATCGGGCCGGAGGTGAGAGGCCAGGGACCCCGGGCGATGCCCCCGGGCTGAAGGAATGCCTGCCGAGCGGGCCTCCCTCTCCGAAGAATGAGCCATGAACGAGGAACATGATTCGATTTCGGTGGGCGCCGCGGACAGCCTGGGTTTCGGGTCGCCCTCCGCCGAGGCGAATCCAATGCCTCAGCGCACGGCCCGCCCGGCGCGAGCCGCTCAATCCGCCGCGGATACGGGCTCACCCGCGCCAACGGCGCCGGATCCCATCGAGCAGTCGGTCGCTCAAATCAATTCCCGACTCGCCGCGGTCGACCGCGTACTGGTCTTGCGCGTCAATGCCCAGACGGGCCTGACCATCGCCGAGATCACGAACGCCTCCACCGGCCAGGTGCTGCAGCAGATCCCGAGCCCCGACCTGCTGCATCTGGCTGAATTGCTGCAGAGCTGGGCCCACGGCGAGAGCGCCCTGGTCAACATGATCGCCTGATACGGCGGAACGATTCGCCCTGGGATGGCCGCGCAGGTCGCCCAAGGCAGCCGCTGGCCGGCGCCGCAGGATTGCCCGAGCCAGGAGCTCCGCTTCGCGGGCCCAAAGCCTCACCCCACGAACCTGCGCGCGTTCCTGAACAGCCTCATCCAGCCGGTATATTCGCCCGCATCCTGCGGCCGCCAGGAGTTCTGGACCTGACGGGTCGAGCGCTCCGGGTGCGGCATGGTGATGGTCACGCGGCCATCGGCGCTCGAGAGCGCCGCGATGCCGAAGGGCGAGCCGTTGGGATTGCACGGATAGGTCGTGGCGACCTTGCGGTCATGGTCGACGTAGCGGAAGGCTACGAGTCCGCTCGCGGCGCAGGATCCGGCAGCCGCCTCATCCTCGAATTCCGCGCGCCCTTCCCCGTGCGCCACGGCAATCGGCAGGAACGATCCTTCCATGCCGGCGAGCAGGACCGACGGGGAGCGCAGCACCTGCACCAGGGTGAAGCGCGATTCGTACTGCTCGCTGCGGTTGCGCACGAAGCGCGGCCAGTGGGAGGTGCCCGGAATGAGGCTCTTCAAGGCCGCGAACATCTGGCAGCCGTTGCACACGCCGAGAGCGAAGGTATCCGGCCGCTCGAAGAACGCCTGGAACTGCTCGCGCAGCCTCTCGTTGAACAGGATCGACTTCGCCCACCCCTCGCCCGCCCCGAGCACATCGCCATAGGAGAATCCTCCGCAGGCGGCGAGGCCGGCGAATTCCCCCAGGCCGTGGCGCCCCGCGAGGATGTCCGTCATGTGCACGTCATACGGCGCAAATCCCGCGCGATCAAAAAACGCCGCCGTCTCCGTGTGGCTGTTGACGCCCTGCTCCCTCAGGACGGCGATCCTCGGGCGCGCCCCGCGGGCGATGTACGGGGCGGCGACGTCTTCCTGCGGATCGAAGGACAGCGAGACCGCGAGGCCGCGGTCCCCGGCCGCGGTCTGCGCGGCGTATTCCTCGTCGGCGCACTGCGGGTCATCGCGCAGCCGGCGCATCTGCCAGGAGGTCTCCGACCAGGCGGCGCGCAGCTCGGTCCAGGGCTCATCCAGCACCCGCTCGCCACCGACCCGAACCCTCACCTGCATCCGGCGCGTGGGCGCGCCGATCCTCATCGACAGCTGTGCAAGCCCGTGCCGCGCGAGAACCTCCGCAACCCTGCCCTCGCTTTCCCCGGCGACCTGCAACACGACGCCCGGCTCTTCCGCGAACAGCTGCGCGAGCACCGGTCCGCCCTGCGCGGGCAGATCGACGTCGAGGCCGCAATGGCCGGCGAAGGCCATCTCCAGCAGTGTCACGATGAGGCCGCCATCAGAGCGGTCGTGATAGGCGAGCACCAGGCTCTCGCGGCGCAGCTCGGCGAGCGCTTCGGCCAGGCGCACCAGCCGGCTCGGATCATCGAGGTCCGCGGGCCGCTCGCCGAGCTGGCCGTACACCTGCGCAAGCGCCGAGCCGCCGAGCCGCCGCCACCCGGCGGCGAGATCGATCAGCCACAGCGCCGTGCCCTCCTTCGGGCTCAAGACCGGCGTCAGCGTCTTGCGCGCATCGCCCACCGGAGCGAACGCCGATACGATGAGGGACACGGGCGCGACCACGGATTTCTCGCCCTGCGCATCCGTCCAGCCGGTGCGCATCGACAGCGAGTCCTTGCCCACGGGGATTGCGATGCCGAGCGCGGGACACAGCTCCCGCCCCACGGCGCGCACCGTCTCGTAGAGCGCCGCGTCCTCCCCGGGCTCACCGCAGGCGGCCATCCAATTGGCCGACAGCCGGATGCTGCCGAGGGAATCGATGTCGGCCGCCAGGAGGTTGGTGATGGCCTCGGTCACCGCCAGGCGCCCCGAGGCCGGCGCATCGAGCACCGCCACGGGCGTACGCTCGCCCATGGCCATGGCCTCCCCCGCGTGGCCGCGATAATCCGCGAGCGTCACCGCCACATCGCTCACCGGCACCTGCCAGGGCCCGACCAGCGGATCGCGGCTGACGAGGCCGCCCACGGTCCGATCGCCGATGGTGATGAGGAAGGTCTTGTCGGCCACCGCCGGAAGTCGCAGCACGCGATACAGCGCCTCACGGACTTCGATCGAAGCGGTGTCGAGCGCCCGGGTCGCCGGCACGACGCTGCGCACGTCGCGCGTCATGCGTGGAGGGTTGCCGAGCAGCACATCGAGCGGCATATCGACCGGATCGCCGCCGAGCAGCGGGTCGTGCACGGTGAGAATGCCCGTGTCATCGAGCTCGCCGATGACCGCGAACGGACAGCGCTCGCGCCCGGCGATCGCACTGAACGATGCGAGGCCGGCGGCGGCAACCACGATGACGTAGCGCTCCTGCGCCTCGTTGCACCACAGCTCAAGAGGGGACATCTCGGGCTCCGCGCTCGGGATCGCGCGCAAGTCCACCTTTGCGCCGCGGCGACTGTGCGCCACCGCCTCAGGCACGGCGTTCGACAGCCCGCCCGCCCCCACATCGTGGATGAGCAGGATGGGATTGGCCTCACCGAGCGCCCAGCAGCCGTCGATCACCTCCTGGGCGCGGCGTTGGATCTCGGCGTTGCCCCGCTGCACGGACGCAAAATCGAGGTCCGCGTGCGAGGCGCCGCTGCCGACCGAGGAGGCGGCCCCGCCGCCGAGGCCGATCAGCATGGCCGGTCCCCCGAGGACGATGAGCTGGCCGCCGACCGGCACCTCGGATTTCTCCACATGGCCGCGGCGGATGCTGCCCAGCCCGCCGGCGATCATGATGGGCTTGTGGTAGCCGCGCACGCGCCCGGGCGGGTCGTGCGGACCGTGCAGCTCGAAGGTGCGGAAGTAGCCGCAGATGGCCGGACGGCCGAACTCGTTGTTGAAGGAGGCCGCACCGACCGGTCCCTCGAGCATGATCGCAAGCGCCGGGGCGATGCGCGCGGGCTGCCCGAACGGGCGCTCCCAGGGCCGCTCGAACCCCGGGATGCGCAAGTTGGATACCGTGAAGCCGGTCAGCCCCGCTTTGGGTTTCGCGCCGCGCCCCGTGGCACCCTCGTCGCGAATCTCCCCGCCCGAGCCGGTCGCCGCGCCCGGGAACGGCGAGATGGCGGTCGGGTGGTTGTGCGTCTCGACCTTCATCAGGATGTCGATGGGCTCGGCGCTCTCCCGGTAAGCCCCGGTGCGAGGATCGGGAAAGTAGCGCACCCCGTGCGCGCCTTCGATCACCGCGGCGTTGTCGCGATAGGCCGATAGCACGCCCTGCGGATGACGGGCGTGGGTATGGCGGATCATCGCGAACAGCGACTCCTCGCGCGCCTCGCCGTCGATGATCCAGCGGGCGTTGAAGATCTTGTGCCGGCAGTGCTCGGAGTTGGCCTGCGCAAACATCATCAGCTCGGCGTCGGTGGGGTCGCGGCCGCTCTGCCGGAAGCTTGCGAGCAGATAATCGATCTCGTCCGCCGAGAGCGCGAGGCCCATTTCACGGTTCGCCTGCCCGAGCGCGGTCTTGCCGCCCGAGAGGGCGATGCGCCTGCACGGCCTGGGCGAGGCATGGCCGAACAGGCGCCCGGCCTCGGCCGCCTCGTACAGCGCCGCCTCGGTCATGCGATCGAGCAGAGCCGGGGCGAGCCTCGAGAGTGCCTCCTTCCCAAGCGGGGCGGAGGCCGCCAGACGGTACTCGATGCCGCGCTCGATCCTCTCCACGGCCTCCAGGCCGCAGACGTGAGCGATGTCGGTGGCCTTGCTCGACCACGGAGAGATCGTTCCCTCCCGCGGCACCACCCACAGCGCCTCCCCGCCGCCTGGCACACCGGAATCGCGCGGGCCATAGCTCAGCAGCCGCTCGAGGCGCTCCCGCTCCGGCTCGGTGAGCGTACGGCCCAGCGCCACGAAATGCACGAATCGCGCGCCGATGGCACCGATTACGGGCTCGAGGAGGCGCAGGCGCGCGAGAAGCTTGTCGAGGCGGAAGCCGGAAAGCGCCGGGGCGCCCGGCAGCGCGAGAACCCTGGGCCCGGTCATGGGGAGCTATTTTTTCTCGCCAGGGGGGACCGAGTAGAGCGGCATGGGGAACTGCGCCACCGTACCGCCGCCCTCGAGCGCGGTGATCTTGCTCACCCCCTGCTTCTTGACCTCGTCGATGCGCAGCACCGAGTGCAGGGGCAGGTATGTGCGCTTGACCCCGCCGAATTCCCCCTTGATCCGCTCCTCGGAGGGGTCGAGCACCACCGAGGAGCGCTCGCCGAAGACCAGGTCCTCGACCTCGATGAATCCGAACAGCTCGCCATGGCTCACCTTGCGGGCATAGACCTCGTAGACCTTGCCCTGGTTGGCGAACATAATGCGGAAAATGTGACTGGCTGCCATGGAGTGCGCATGACCGGCTGCTAGCTTGGGGCGCACATTATAGGGGGTATCGCCGCAGGCGCCCGGGAATCGGGTGCCCTCGCCGGTGCCGCCGCTTGTCCGGAACCATCACTTCGAGCCGCACACCATGGCGCTTTGCCTGCGCGTCATCAGCGAGCACCGGCAACCGGCCGGCAGCGACACCATGACCTTCGGGGTCGAGGGCGGCTCGATCGGCCGCTCGACCGACAATGACTGGGTGCTCCCGGATGCCCGGCGCTACGTCTCTGCCCACCACGCGCGCGTGCATTTCCATGATGGGCACTACTACCTGCAGGACATCAGTACCAACGGCGTTTACGTCAACGACGAGACCGAGCCGCTGGCCAAGCGGGAATCGAACCCGCACCGGCTGCGCGAGGGCGATGTGCTGCGCATCGGGGAATACCGCATCAGCGTCTCCCTGGAGGACACCCCCGCGGGCGATTCGGCCCTGATGCCTTCGAGCATCATGGCCCTGCATCCGGTCGGCACGGCCCAGACCGATATCGGCGCCGTTCTCGATCTGGACGACCTGCTCGCCGTGGACCCCACCGCCGATGCCTTCGGGACTGCCAGGTCCGAGCCACAGCCCTTTGTGCCCGCTCCGCGCGAACCCAGCGCCACACCGCCGCGTGCCACATCGGCTCACACCTCGCCCGGCACATCATCCCAGGCACCTTCCTCCGCCCCGCGCCCGCGGCGGACCGACCCGACCGAGGACACGACGGCCCGGCGAATGGCGCGTCTGGCCCGCGTGTCGGGCCGCGAAGGCGAAGACAGGGGACTCCTCTCCCCGCACGATCCGGCACTGCAGGCCTTTTGCCGGGGCGCGGGGCTCAAGCCTGAGCAGGTCGCGGCGCAAACCCAGGGCCTGCTGCACCTGGCGGGCCAGCTGCTACGCGAGGCGCTGGTGGGCCTGAAGGACGTGGAGCGCGCGCACGGGCAGCTTCGCTCCCAATTTGGCATCACCCTCGCGCCGGCCGAGCCCGGCCCGGGCCCGACGCTTGGACAATCGACCGTCGAGGAGCTGTTGCTTGCCCTGATCCGCCAACACGATGAGCACAGCCTGGATGCCGTACGGTGGCTGCGCGAGCGTCACGATGAGATCAAGGCCGGCGAGCAGGCGCTCGCTCAGGCCGCGCGCGTCGCTTTCCTGGAGTTCCTCAGGCGGCTCGATCCGGCCGAGCTCGAAGCCCGATTCGCCCGCGCGGCCCGCGACACGGCCGGGGCCCGCCCCTGGGAGCAGTTCACCACTTTCTACCGGAGCCTGCTGGGGCCTGCCGATCAGCTGCCCCGGGCTTTTCTGGAATCCTTCGCGGAAGCCTACAAGGACACCCTGCGGCCGAACACCCTCGACATGCCGGGCGGCACCGGAGCCTTCCGCTCCCCCGAGAAGCCCCGCTGAGGGCTTGTCCCTCGGGGGGGCGCCGATGCGCTCGCTGCGGGCTTCGAGCCCCAGGTCAGCGCCGGATCGGGCGCAAATCCGAGGTATCCCTTTTCTCGACCCGCGCGGCACCGCTGCGGTGCACCGCACACCGTCATGTCGCCGCAGAGGACCTGCGGCAGGCCGTCTTCCTGTATCTGCACGACAGGAGTGCCGCCGGTGGCCGCCGGCAGGCCGCGCACGGTGATGTTCGCGCTGCCAGCGCTGCCGGCCTGGGTCCTGCGCGCAAATGCCGGGGATCAGGCGCGGCATTTCGGCCATCGAGCGCGGCGACCTGTCCACGATCCGCCTGCTTGGGATGCTCGTCACCTGCTCCGGGGCATGCAGGTTGTTGCCCGCCTGCACCGAGGCCGTGACCACGATCTGTTGCGGCATGTTGCCGGGCGTGATGTTGCATTGCCTGTGTTCGCCGCGGCGCTGCTCGAGGCGTGGTCCTGCGATACCCTCGCGGGAAGCCGCGCGTTGGCGGCGCACGCAAGGCTCGCGGTGCCGAGAGCGACCGAGACGGCGACATCCCTCAGGCGTGCCCTGCGGATCGGGCACGCGGGCGGCGCTTGAATGGGCTGGGAGCGAATCCGCAGCTGGCACCTCTTCACGGGATCCCGCTGCGACGATCTCGTGCGTCGCGAGATGCGGAATCGGCGCCTTATCGCCGGAGCATGATAGACAAACGAATGCAATCGAGCTGCATTCGGCGGTCATGGATCCGCTATCGTTCTCCAGCGGCCTGCTCCGCAAGCAGCATGGCCCCGCCGATGCCGGCCCGATCCCCGAGCGCCGGCGGCACGATGAGGCGATCGAAGCCTCCGGCCCGCGCCTCGACCGGCAGGTAGCCGGCGAGCTGCCGGCGCGCCGCCTCACGGATCTGCGGCAGGAGCCGCTCATCGCTCATCACGCCGCCCCCGAAGACGATGCGCTCGGCGGAGAGCATCAGTGCAATTGCGGCCGCGAGCTGCCCCAGGTAGCCGCCGATGATGCCGGTTGCAGGGTGTGCCGCAGGGAGCGAGCGCAGCTGGACCTTCCATCGCGCGAGGATCGCCGGACCGCTGGCAAGCCCCTCCAGACAGTCCCCGTGGAAGGGGCAGACGCCCGCGAAGCCATCGTCTCTCGGATCGCGTCGCACCGGGATATGGCCCATCTCGGGGTGCAGCATGCCGCGAAGGGTGCGCCCACCGGCTATGACACCGCCGCCGATACCGGTGCCGACCGTAACATAAGCGAGAGAGTCAGCCGTTTTCCCCGCGCCAAGCCTCGCCTCCGCCAAGGCCGCGGCATTGACATCGGTGTCGATTGCCACAGGGCCGAAACGCTCCAATGGCTTCACCAGCGACACGCCGGGCCAGCCCGCCTTGGGAGTGGTGAGAAGGGAGCCCCAGGTGTGCGAGCGCCGATCGATGTCTACTGGCCCGAAGGCCGCCACACCGATGCCGGCGAGCGCGCCCGCCTCATTCCGGATCCGCTCGAGAAACGCAAGGACGCCCCCCAGAGTCGCTTGCGGAGTCGTCGTCGGGATGACCTCGCGCCAGCCGTCCGGAACTTCCATCGGTCCGTAGCCGGCGGCGCAGACGAATTTGGTGCCGCCGGCCTCGATCGCCCCGTAAACCGGTCGAGAATTCATCAGCCCCCCGTTACCTTCCCGCTCAGCAATCGGTTGCCGCGCGGCGCAATGTCCGCGGCGAGCCCCGTTGTGCGGCATCTTGGCCGATTGCGCTCAGTCGTTCCAGGCGAGCGGAAATTCGGGCCCCCGCCCGGCCCCCCCCCTGCCGCGCACTCAAGGACCTGCGGTTGCACGACACCGCTGTCCGTATACGGCAACGCCCGGCATCCGGTAGCGAAGCCGGACTCGAGCTCGACCCGCCGCCGCCGGACCGAACCGAGCGCGATACGGCGGCGGGCGCGGAATGAGCCGAGCGGCCGGCCCCTAGGTCTCGAGAAACAGCTGGTGCAGCCGCCGCGACTCGTCGCGCGAGAGCTCCTCGAGCAGCGCCTCGAGCGGCTGGGGCTTGCCGAAGACATAACCCTGACCGTAGTCGACGCCCAGCTCGCGCATCCGCTCGGCGATCGCCTCGCTCTCCACATACTCCGCCACGGTCTCGAGCGACATGCCCCTGGCGAGCTCCACGATGCCGCGCACGGTGGCCTGCGAGCGGGGATTGGTCAGGATGTCGCGGACGAACGAGCCGTCTATCTTGACGCGCGTGATGGGCAACGCCTTGAGGTAGGTCAGCGAGTTCGCGCCTGTGCCGAAATCATCGAGCGCAAAGCAGCACTTCCACGCGCTCAGCTGGCGGATCAACTCCTCGGCGCGCGCCAGGTTGTTCACGGCGGCCTGCTCGGTGATCTCAAACGTGACGCTGCCGGGGGGCAGGCCGGACGCCTGCAGCGCCTCGGCAAGCTGGCGGAAGAACTCCTCGTCCCCGATCGACTGTCCGGAGAGATTGATCGACAGTGTGAGGCCGCGTGACTTGAGCATGCCGCGGTAGGGGGACAGCACCTGCAACGCCCGGCGCATCACCCAGCGATCGACCGTGGGCAGCAGCTGGTAGCGCTGCGCAGCCTGGATCAGGGTGCTCGGCAGCACGATCCCCCCCTCCGGGTCGAGCAGCCGCAGCAGAATCTCGTACCCTCCGGGCAATTGCGTGTTGCGCAGCGGTGCGATGCGTTGCGCATAGAGCAGCAGCCGGTCGGCCCTGAGCGCCGCGCGCAACTGGCCGACCGCGACCGCGTCCTGATGGCAGCGCACCATGGAGCGGTCATCGCAGCTGTAGACCTCGATCCGGCCGCGGCCGCGACTCTTCGCCGTCTTGCACGCCACCTCCGCCGTCGCCAGCGCGCGCGCCAGCCCCTGCGGCATGGGCACGAGCGCCGCAATACCGCAGCTCACCGAGAACTCGATCGGCTCGTCCACCGGACCGATCGCGAGCCGCTCGATCACCACCTGGATGCGCCGGGCCATCGCTTCGGCCTCGCCCGTGCCGCTGCCCGGCAGCGCGATCGCGAACCTGTCGCCGGCGAGACGGGCGGCGAGCGCCTGCTCGGGCAGCTCGGGCGGCGCAAGCACATCGGCCACCCGCACGATCAGCTCGTTGCCGACCTCGAACCCGTGCAGCTCATTGACATCACGCATGCCATCGACGTCGACGTATAACAGACTGCCGCCGGCGCCGCCCGAATCCTGCGGCAGCCGCGCGTACATGTGCTCGAGGCCCTCGCGGGTATACAGCCCGGTCATCGCGTCGAACTGCGCGTCGATGAAGCCGGCGCTCTGGCGGCCGAGATGTTGGGCCAGGAAGATCTGCCGCTTGCGAAATCCCGCCGCTCCGGGCGGGTTGAAGAAGGCGAGCACGCCCGTTACCCGGCCATTCTCCCGCGCGACCGGCACGGAGAGAATCTTGCACGGCGGCACGCCCGGTACGGTGCGGCGCACACCGTCGACGACCAGCGGGCGACGCTGCCGCTGCGCCCACACCAGCAGATGGCTGCGCGTTCGCTCCCATGCCGCGCGCATCTCGGCCGCATGCTCGGCATCGCACACCTGCTCGATGCACAGGTGCTTCTCCGGCACGAAAAGCACGCCGAAGGCCGCGCCGAGGTGTGCGGCGGCGGCGGCCAGCAGCTCCTCGATGACCTGTCGGTCATCAGCCGCCCCTCGCAGATTGCCGGTGACCTCGAGGAGCCACTCGAGCTCGGTGGTGCGCTCGGTCAGGGACCGGACGCTCTCCTCCCCGTCCGGGCGGCGGCCCCGCAGCTCGCGGCGCAGGCACTCGAGCAGCGGTTTCAGGGTCTTGAGAAGCCGGCCCGCAAAACCCTCCGGAGGCGCTGCCGAGCGTATCGAGGGCTGCAGGACCGCGAGCACGCCGAGCAACGCGCCGCCCGCCTCGACCGGCAGCAGAGTCAGCCAGTACTGCACCCCCTGGCGCACGGTGCTCGCTTCCCTGGGTCCGGCATCCTCGGCGCCCCACCCGAGCCGGCGCGCCGCCCGGGCGGCGGCCGCCGAGCGCAGCGTTCCGTGCTCGCCCAGACTGACGAGCTTGCCGTCGAGCAGGCACGCTCCGCTGATGTCGCCGAGTATCGCGCGGCACAGCTGCGCATAGGAGGCGAACACGGGGTCGGCCGCCGGTGCCGGCTGGATGTCAAGCGCTTGCACGGAAGTCATGGGCGCACGTCACCGAGTGGTAGTCCAAAGGGTTATCGGCCGCCGCCGGGCCTGCCATACCGGCCTCAGCCGAAGCGAATCCCACCTGGGAAGTGGGTCACATTCCCGCTCTCCGCGGGGCGCTGCACAGGCGGGCCCTGAGGGGAGGGGGGCGCGCGAGCGCTCCCGGGCGGCTGCGCAACGAGCTCCCGGTCGAACACCTCGATCGGCACCGGGCGCCCGAACAGGTACCCCTGATACTGATCGCATCCGTGCAGCGTCAGCATGTCCCACTGCCAGCGTGACTCGACCCCCTCGGCGATCACCGTCAAGTCAAGACTGCGCGCCATCTGCACGATCGTGTGCACGAGCGTCTCGCCTTCCGGGTGCGCCATGCCGGCGACGAAGCTGCGATCGATTTTCAACACGCTGATCGGCAGCTGCCGCAGATACGACAACGAGGAGTAGCCGATGCCGAAGTCATCGATCGCGAATCGCACGCCGAGGCTGCGCAGCGCCTGCATCTTCGGGATCACCTCCTCGATGTCCTGAATCGGCAGCCCTTCGGTGACCTCGAGCTCGAGCAGATGCGGGTCGGCGCCGGTGCGGGCGAGGATATCGATGACCTGCTCGACGAACGTATCGCCGGCGAGCTGCCTCGGGCTCACGTTCACCGCCAGGCGCAGCCGCCGCGCCGGCTCGCTCTGCGACCACTCCTTCAGCTGCCGGCAGGCGCGTCCGAGCACCCACCGGCCGATCTCGTGAATCAGGCCGATCTCCTCGGCCACCGGCACCAGCTCGACCGGCGGGACCAGGCCGTGCTGCGGATCGTGCCAGCGCAGCAGCGCCTCGGCGCCGAGCGTCGTGCCATCGCCGTCGACGCGCTTCTGGAAATGCAACTCCAGCTGGTCGGTATTGAACTCGTGACGGAGCCTCGCCTCGAGCCGCGAGCGGCGCTCGAGGGCGAGCTGCATCCCCGGCGTGAACAGCCGCGCGGTGTTGCGACCGTTGTTCTTCGCCGCGCGCATCGCAACCTCGGCCCGCCTGAGCAGCTCCTGGAAGCCGACTGCGCACTCCCCGCCCCACAGCGCGATACCGATGCTCACGGAGCAGGAGACGACCTGGGCGTCGATCAGGTGCGGCTGGAGCACCGTCGAGAGCAGCTGATCGGCGGCGCGGCGGGCGGCGTCGGTCGCGGTCCGCGACTCGGCGCCGAGATCCTCCAGCACGACCAGAAACTCATCGCCCCCGACGCGGCCCACCAGGCCCGCGCCGGGCACCGCGGCGCTCAGCCTGCGGGCGGTCTCCTGCAACAGCCTGTCGCCTGTGTGATGGCCCAGAATGTCGTTGATGGTCTGGAACCGGTCCAGTCCGAGCAGCAGCGCGCCGCCGTGGCCCCGGTCGCGCCCGGACCAGCACACGGCGCGGTCGAGATGCTCGAGCATGCACCGCCGGTTGGGCAGTGTGGTCAGCGGATCGAGGTTCAGGAGCCGGGAGATCCGCTCCTCCTTATCCCTTCTCTCGGCCATGAGATCCATCCGGTCGAGCGCATCCTCGATGTGCAAGACCATCCTGTGCAGCAGGTCGATCACCTTGTCGGAGAACGCCCCGGCCCGGGTGTCGTACAATGACAACACCGCGTGGACGCCGCCGGCGCGCCGGATCGGCAAGCCGGCGCTCGAGCCCCAGGGCACCGGGCAGCTGGGACTGCGCCAGAATGCGACCCGATCATCGCGCCTGAAGTCCTGCACGAACACCGCTCGAGCCTCTCGCCAAGCGATTCCGAGGGGCCCCCGGCCCTCGGGCCGGGCGGCGTCGATATGAACGGAGATGCCGCGCAGATACTCGTCGAACTCGGCGGCGACGGCGCGGCTCGCCAGGGGGATGACCGTCCCGCTGGGATCGGGCCTGCCGACCCACGCGAGCATGAACTCCCCGACCGTGACCGCCACGTGGCAGACCCGCTCGAACAGCTCGGTCTCGTCCGCGCAGCGGCCGACCAGCTGCTGGGTTTCCGCCAGCGTCGAGTAGATCCGGTTGAGAAACATGATTTCCGCCAGCTTCGCCCGCCTGTCCGTGACATCGCGCACCGTGGCGATCCGCACGCCAGTGGCGAGCGGACTGAGAGTGACTTCCGCCGGAAAGGTGGTGCCATCGCGGCGCACAGCGAGCAGATCGAGCTTGCCCAACCCCGTCTCGCGCCGCTTGGGATGGTCCCGGCCTTTGCGGCGAAGCACACGAGGTCCCTGGCGCAGGCTCTGCGGCAGGACCCGCTCGAGCGGCTGCCCCTTGATCTCGGCATCCGGCCAGCCAAAAAGCGCCGCGACGCGCCGATTGGCCGCCAGGATCACTCCGTCGCGGTCCACGACCAGCAGCGCATCGGGCCCCGCATCGAAGAGGTCCTCGACCCGCACGGGAAGGGTTCCGCCGCCCGAGCCACGGCGCACGCACGCGGTCGCGAACAACGCCACGACCGCGATCAGCACCCCACCGACTGTGGCCATCACCATCAGAAGGTCTCCCTTGGAGAAGGTCTGCGCGGGCGCCGTGCATACCGCCACGGCGCGCGCAACTCTTGGCCATCCGGCCTGTGCGACTGAGTCGGCCGATCGAGCATTGATTGCGCTCCCGCAACGTAACTATCGGCTTTCCGTGAAGAAAGCGCGCGAAGCCAAGTCGCAGATTTCCGCTTGGGGCGCGCGCGCGCCCTGTCCGGCGGCCCCGGGGAAGAGCACATGCCCTTGACTGAGCCCGCAACCCCGGTAGGATCACCAGTTGCGGTAACATGGATCGTTAAAGCCGCATATGCCCGGGCCCATCCGCTTCCCCGCCCTCTCCCCGCGGGACGGTCAATTCAGTCTGCGTCCACCCGGTTCCTGCGTTCGACGGCGCTCACCAGGCGCAAGCCCGACAGAGGAGAGGCACGGTGCGCCCGAAACCCGCGGATCACGCGCTCGACCGGTTGTAATTTGACATATCAAACGTCATGCCAACGTCTGAAGAGCAACACAGTTCGACCAGTACCGCGGACGCGCGGGGCGCGGACCCCAAGTCTGTGCTCATCGCCGACGATGACCGGCTGATCGTGGCGACGCTGGGTGAGCGGCTGCGCGCCGCCGGCTTCAAGGTGATCGAGGCCTTCGACGGCCCTTCGGCGCTGGCGGCGGGCGCTTCCGAGAAGCCGGACCTCGCCATCATCGATCACGCGATGCCCGGCATGAATGGCATCGAAGTGGCGCGCGCGCTCGCCGCCTCGAGCGCGGTGCCGGTGATCTTCCTGTCCGAGCACGGCGATGAGACCATCGTCAATGAGGCGATCTCCGCCGGAGCGCTCACCTACCTCGTCAAGCCGATCGACCCGCAGCAGCTGCTGCCGATCGTTCGAGCGGCGCTGCAACGCGCCCGCGAGGCCTATGCGCTGCGCGAGCAGAGCGAGAGGCTGCGCGTGGCTCTGCAGAAGGAGCAGAACGTGAGCGCCGCAGCGGGTCTGCTGATGGCGACATTCGGAGTCGGCAAGCGCGAGGCGTTCGAGCGGCTGCGGCAGCAGGCCCGCTCGCGGCGAGCCAGACTGGATGAGGTGGCGACGGAGCTGGTGCGCGCCTACGACGAGACGGGCAGGCTTCTGCAGCAATACGCCGAGTCCGTCGCGCCGCAGAAGCCCGGGGAGCCCGGGCGCCCGTGACGGCAAGGCCCCCCACGCCCTTACAAACTCGGTGTCGCGCCGCGGCGACCGCGCAGGCTCCGGGATGCCGGTGATCCGTGCGGCCGGTCACAACTGTGAGAAACGACCATGGACTTTCCCGCCTGCCTGCCGAAACCACGGGTGTCCGGAGCCAACGCCCCGCTCCGGGGATGAATCAGGGATATGACAGTCTGGCTGTTATCACCACTGCTGCTGGCCGCGATCGGCTTCCTCGCATACCCCGTGCTGCGCAGGACGTTGCGCGGCAAGACGGCATCCAGGCCCCCCGGGCACGCCCCCAAGCGGCCACCCGATCCGCGGGCGGCGGCCGAGACGCAGACCCGGGCGAGGGCACAGGCGCTCGATCACGCCGAGATGTTCGCTCGGCTGCGCCAGCTGCAGCTCGGGCTCTCCGAGCCCGTGCGGCCGCTGCCGCAATACGAGCACATCGCCACGGCGGCGCTGGTGGCGATCGGCGATCCGACCATGCAAAGGCGCTACTTCCCCAGGCGCCCGAACCTGCTCCCCAAGCTGATGCATGCCATCCGGGACGAGAACGCCTCGCGCAGGCAGCTGGCGGCGATCGTCGCCGACGACCCCTCACTGGTGGATGGCCTGCTGAGAATGGCAAACAGCCCCTTCTATCGGGTCAATCCGGAGCCGATAGAGACGATCGAGGGCGCGATCGCCCTGCTCGGCTGCGATGGCCTGCGCTCGATGATCGCCGCGGCGTTGATGCAGCCGATCTTCCAGGTGTCCAACACCGGAGCGTCCCCGCGTTTCCCGGAGCTCGTCTGGGAGCATACCCTGCGCTCGGCCCACGCAGCCGCCCCATACGCGGCCCTGATCGAGAAGGCGGATCCGTTCGCGGCGGAACTGCTCGCCCTCATCAGCGGCATGGCGGAGATCGTCCTGTTCCGCGTCGCGATGGATCATTGCGCGGCCGCGGAACAGGCGGGCCCGCTGGTCATCGCCTCGCTGCTCGATTCGCAATCCGCCGTGCTCGCCTGGCGGATCGGGGCCGCCTGGCAGCTCTCGGCGCCGGCGGTGGCCGCGCTCGAGGCACAGACCCTCTCCTCCGCGCCGGCGACGCCGCTCGGCCGGGCGCTGCGCTTCGGGCGTCGCGCAGGAGCCCTCGCGCTGTTGTATGGCAACGCGCTCATCGATGACACCACGGTGAGAGAATCCCTGCCCGAGACGGGTCAGTGGCCGCGCCATCTCGATCGTGTCCTCACCCGGCTGCTGTATCCCCCCTCGAGCGCGGACACGGCGAGCAGGCCGGCGGCGTAGCCGCGGCTCGGCCGCGCTCCCCTCAGGTGCCGGCCCCATCGGCCTGGTCGGGCCGGCGGACCGGCCGGACGCGCCCTGGGCAGCGTGGAGCGCAGCTGAATGCCGTCGTGCTCGCCGATCAGCGCCGCCAGCCAGTCGACGAACACGCGCACCCTGCGCAAGAAGTGGCGACTCTGCGGATAGACCACGCTGAGCGGGGAGGGCTCGGGGAACCAGTCGCCCAACACGAGCTCGAGCGTGCCGCGCTCCATCGCCTCTTTGACCACGAACGCCGGCATCTGGGCGATCCCGAGCCCGGATTCGGCGGCGGTCACCTGGCTGTTTTCGTCCTCGAGCGAGAGATGGCCGGGGAACACGGCCTGCACGCGCTCGCTGTCCTTGCAGAAGACCCACTCCACCGTCTCGCCCGTGCGCGGCGAGAAATGATTGATGCAGCGATGGCGCGCAAGCTCGCGCGGATGCGCCGGCTCGCCATGCGCCGCGATATAAGCCGGCGCCGCGCAAGTGGCGAAGTTAAACTGAAGTTCGCCCACGTGCCGGGCGAAGTTTTCCTGTGGGCTCAGCGACATACGTGAGAGTTGGCTGCGCGGTTTCTGTCTACGCGGCGATCTGCTCGATCAACTCCAGGGCGCGGCGCTGATTGGCGGTGGGCGTGGTGATGAGATCGAAGGTGCCGGATCGCTCGACGGGACCCGGGATGCGGCAGGTGTTGCGCACGATGCTCGAGAGATCCTCGAGCAGGGTGCGCAAGCTGTGTGCCGGCGTGCCGTCGGGGAGGGTATGCGTGAGGACCTTCTGTAGCGCCTCCTCGGAGCGCTCGGCCGGGGCCACCGGGTCGCGATCGGCTTTGGCCGCCTGATCTTCATCGGCGAACAGCAGCGGCCGCCAGGCCTCCAGCATGTGCCACTCGACATAGTAGGCGAGCATGCACAGGAAGATGTGGGCGCGCACCCGATCCTCGAGCCGATGGTGGATCGGACGCACCTTCAGGTCCACGGTCTTCAGCGAGCGGAACGCGCGCTCGACGTTCGCGAGCGCCTTGTAGTTTCTGACCGCATCGGCCGCTGACATACGCTTCTTCGGGACTGCGGTGCGGATCACGTAGATGCCATCGAGCGCCGCCTCGGCGGCGATCTGCTCATCGAGGCGCTTGAACTCGAGGCGCTGCTCCTCGATCGTGAGCTCGAAGTGCTTGGCGACCTTGTACTTGTTGATCACTCGTCCGACGCGTACGCCGATTTTGTCCTTGCCCTTGAGCCGGCCGGCTGCAACGCTCGCGCACACTTTCTCGAGTTCCTTGCCTGTCGCCTCCAGTAACGCCTGGCGCTTATGGCTGCGCAACTTCGAGAGCTCAGGATTGCGACAGGCAATGAGCCGCTCGCCGGGATAGTCGGGGTGGCTGATCTCCACGAGATTGCGCTCATCGAAAAATCCAAGCTGCAACGCCTCTCCTTCCACGAGCGTGCGGATCTGCGTGCTCTTGAGCGCGGTGATCCAGGAAAGCCCCTCGAGATCACGCAACTCCTGGATCGCCTTGTGGGAGATCATGCCCCGGTCCCCCACCAGCACCACCTGCTTCAGGCCAAACTCCTCGCGCAGCTTCGTGACCTGCGGCATCAACGTCTTGGCATCCCCCGTGTTGCCCGCGTAGACCGACACCGCCACCGGACAGCCCGCCTGGCTGGTCAACAGTCCATAGTTGACCTGCAGCTTGTGCTTCTTTCCATCCCGATCATGGCCGAGTTTTGCCAGCGGACAGTGCGTGCCTTCGAAGTAGCTGGAGGACAGGTCATAGAGCGCCAGCGCCCCCTCGCGCAAGTGCCGTGCGGCGAGCTTGCGCTCGATCTGTCCTTGGCGCTCCAGCAGCCAGTCCATCGCGCTGTAGAGGTCGTTCTCGTCCGCCGCCTCCACCCCATACTCCTCGGCGAGGCTCGTCGTGTGCCACCAGCGCGTGGTCGCAAGCTTCGTATGCGGGGCGAGCACTCGCGCGGCCACCATCGCACACACCCGATCGCGCTCGGGACTGCCCCGCGAGGCGATCAAGGACTCAAAGCCCAACCGCTGCATCGCCGCGCGCACCGCCTGCACCGCCCCGTGAGGCTTGGAGCGCACGACCTGCAGCCGCTCACCGACGGGTACGAAGGTCTCCCCGCGCAACGCGCGGCGAATCACCTCGATCAGCGGCTCGGGAAGATGCGAGAGGTTGCCTACGGTCTCGTTCTTGACCTGCCTCCCCTCGCGATAGGAGCGCCGCAGCAGATGCGTCGCGTACACCCGGCCTTTGTAGCGGCGCCGTGTGGTGACGACGTGGACCGCGCCCCCTCTATGCGACATAGCACGGAATGTAGCATATCCATGGACGGACTGCAATCCTGTTAGTAACTACATTTTGCGACACAAACACGGCTAAGCCTACGTTTTGAAGCCCTACAAAATGCGGAACCTGCTGACTACCGGCGGCTCAGACGCGGGGAGGAACTTCGGGTTAAAGAAAGCCGACGCGCCTCGCCACGAGGCCGGCGTTGTCCACCTCTCCGATCCACAGGGCGCAATCGATGCCCTCAGACACCAGATCGAAGTGACGCTCGTTGCAGGCGAGCGCCAGCTCGATGTCAGGGTATCGGGCGAAGAAGCGCGGCAGCGCGGGAACGATCACGGACCGGGCGAGCAGTGTCGGCGCATCGGCCCGCAGTCGTCCACGCGGCGCCGACGTGCGCCGTGACAACGCCTCCTCCGCTTCCCGGAGTTCCGCCGGAATGGCAACGGCGCGGACGTTGAGCACCTGGCCCCTCGGCCCCGACACCACGGGGTCCCTGTCGGTACACCCGACTCTCAACCGGGCGGCCGACCGCGCCGCCGCTCCTCGTTCCGCTGCTGCGGACGACCTCGAGGTCCGGAGGGGTTGCGCTGAGGCGCGGCTGCGGCGCCCGGCCGGCGGCTCACCTGCGGTGCCCGGCCCCCGATGCGGGCGGGCGAAGAGGGCCGGCGGAAAGCGGGCCGTGGCGTCGCACCCGGCGGCGCTCGATGCACCTGCGGCTGCCTCTCCAGCTGGCCCCGCTCGGGAGAGGGACGATACGGCTGAGGCCTGAAGGGCCTTCTCTCCTGGGGCGCCCGCTGCATCGGAGGACGACCCTCTGGAGTGCGGGGCCTGAAGGGATAGTATCGATTCTCGAGCCTGCGCTGCTCGCCGAGGCCGGGATAGCGGCCGCGCGGATATTGACGCTGATAGCTCGGCAACGGCGCCCGCGGCGGCAGCGCCGCCCGATTCCAGCGGTCCCAGCCGCGCCGGCGATCCTGCCAGGTGCGTCCCCAGTGCTCTCCCCAGCGCGGCGGTCCTTGCCGATTCCAACGGAGGAAATACGGGGGCGGCCGGCGATAATAGAAGATCGGGATCCGCAATATGAAATCGGGCACGAACGCCGGCTGAGCGAAGTACCAGGGGCCGTCGTACCAGGAGCTGTAGTACCAGTTGTCTTCAGCAAACAGCCAGTACTGTCCGTCATAAAAGAAGAGATTCACACCGAGCCGCGGAGCGTAATAAACGGGGTAGCCCGGTATCGGAACCAGATCCGGGTAGGCCGGGATATTGATGCCGAGGCTCAAGCCCGGCACCGCCACTCCCACACCCACGCTGACCTGGCCCCACGCGGCCGCATTCGCCCCGAGGAGAATGCAGCCGACGAGGATGCCG
The DNA here is from genome assembly GCA_021805865.1 of Pseudomonadota bacterium. Taxonomy (GTDB): domain Bacteria; phylum Pseudomonadota; class Gammaproteobacteria; order Steroidobacterales; family Steroidobacteraceae; genus 13-2-20CM-66-19. The sequence goes on along the minus strand of JAJZDX010000009.1, from coordinate 5,832 downwards.
ATTCCCCAGTGGCGCTTGCCATGTTGCTGACTCATAAATTCAGGCTCCTCGAGCAGCGCCGACAGCGCTTCTCTGTGCGATGAAACTATCCGCCGCCGTCCCCCGATCCGGCCGATTTCAACCGGCCGGCGGGCAGCATGCGCCAGATCAGACCATCCTGATCGACGAACTGGTGCTTGAGTACCGCGAGAAAATGCAGGCTCACGAGAACGAGCAGAGCGTCTCCGGGCAACCTGTGCAGCTCTTGCGAAAAGTCCTCGCCCTCATCCGCATTGCCTTCCGGCGCGGCACGCACGCGCGCCGCAGCAGCCGGCCGCGCTTGCGCCGGCTCGCAACGCTCCCAACGGGGAAGAGTCGCGACATCGAAGAGACTGATACGGGCGACCCCGGATGAAGCCGCAAGCCAACCCGAGAGCGGGAGCGCGATCAGCAGCACGTAAAGACAGACGTGCATCACCCTGGCGGTGATCCGGCCGATGCGCGTCATCGTCGCGGGAAGATCCAGCGCCGGACTCACCAGGCGCCAGAGCAGCCTCGCTGCCACCAGCGCAAGCACCAGCACCCCGAGGGAGCCGTGCGACATGAACCCCGCGCTTGCGGGATGATCGGCAGCGAGGAGATCCATCTTTCCCATCCCGAGCAGCACGACCACCAACAGAGCCGTCGTCCAATGCAAGACCTGCGCGACGCTCCCGCAGCGAGTCGTTTCGCTCATGACCCGCATTTCCATGAACCCCCGCATCGTTCACCGAATCTGCGCGCACCGTGACGCAATGGCATCTCCCCTATCGTCCGAGCAGGTCCCCGGGCGTCGGCGGCAGGCGCGGCATGGTCTGCCTGGGAAACGGACCGGTCAGCGCCTCGAGGAAGACGGTGATGTCCCCGACCTGCTCCGCCGTCAGCGTGCGGTTCAGCTCGGTCGAGGCCATGACCCGGACCGCTTCCGGCAGCGTCTTCACGGAGCCGTTGTGCATGTACGGCGCGGTGTACACTAGGTTGCGCAGACCAGGAACCCGCCACACATTCTTTTCGGCCGGATGGTGCGTCACGTCGTAGCGCCCCAAATCCTTCATTAGGCCGTACTTCGCCACGTAAGGGCTTTGGGGATAGAGCGGGAACTTGACGAAAAACCCCTGACCCAACGGCAGCGGCGGGCCGCTGAAGTTCGGGCCCTGGTGACAGCTCGCACACCCGACGGCGGCAAAGGTCCTCATGCCTCGAACCTGGCGTGCCGTTAGCGCACTGTGATCACCCTCCACATAGCGGTCGTAGGGGCTGCCCGGCGTGATGAGCGTGCGCTCGTAAGCGGCGATCGCCTTCGCGGCGTTGTCCATCGACACGACGTTGCCCGGGCCGAACGCCTTCTCGAAATAGGGACGGTAACCCGGGATGCGTTGAATCCGGAAGATCTGCGCCCTGAGGCTGGTCATACCCATCTCGAGGGGATTGACCAGCGGACCCTTCGCCTGATCCTCGAGCGTCGCCGCCCTCCCGTCCCAGAACTGTACCGAGAGAAAGGCCGCGTTCCACACTGTCGGAGCATTGCGCTCTCCCCGCCGCGCCTCGACACCGATCGACACCGGCCGATGATCGTCGCCGCCTTCCATGACGTTGTGGCACGAGAAGCAGGAGACCGTGCCCGTCGAGGACAGGCGAGGGTCGAAGAACAGCATCTTCCCCAGACGCACCTTAGCCGGCGTCGTCGGGTTGTCCGCCGGAGCCGGCGCGACCGTAGGCAATGGCTGCCAGCGAGCCGCGTCCTCAGCCCCGACGGCGCCGCTTGCGAGCGCGCACGCCATGAGGATCAGAATGCCCATGTGGCGGAGGTTCATGGTCCCGGTCCTGTGTTCCCCGCAAGCGCCTGCAACCCACAGCGGAAGGCGCGGTCACCGCGCCCGTGGACCACGCCACAGAGGCAAGCCATCGGCTGTGCGCAACTTCAGGCTTTCATCGCCCTTCCTGACCTGCGCGGCGATCAGAACCGGTTTGCCGGCATAGATCACCCGCGATCCGGTGACCTCGATGACATCGTGCGGCTCGATCTTCATCGGCTGGCGGTCGATGAACCAGCTCGGCCCGAGGTGCACTGACAGATCGCCTTCCGCGCTCTTCAACAGGAGGTGCACACCGTAGTAGCCGCGCCTGCCGTACGCGATTTTTTCAACGGACATGACCTCTCCGGACACGGTTTGAACGGTTTGGACGTCATACAATCCGCCGTAGCCGCCGCGCATGGGGCGTTGCGCGAAGGACGCGATGGGCAACGCCAGGGCAATCACCGCGGCCGCAGCCGTCAGCACGAGAAGAGATTTCATCGGTCATCCTCTCAAGCAAAGCGTGTTCGAGACTTTTCTACTACCGCCCCAGCAATTGAGGAATCAGGACAGATACCTAGCTCGTGCGTAACACCGAACACAACCGAGCTCGACCAACGCAAGCGGCGACGTTGTCCATGCGCCAGGCTCGAGTCCTCGTGGCCGCCCGCCGACGCTTGCCCCCGGCGCCCACCCCCGGTACACGATCGGGCGCGCCGCGACGCAACGTAACCCACGGGCTGCAAGCTGACGGCATCCCTGCCCGGCAAGAGACCGGCTCTCATCCACGTATGCGGCGGCGATGGCGCAGGCCGCCGGCGGGGAATCTCAGGAAGGGAACTGCGCGGCGGCGCCGCGCTCCTCGATGAGCCAGCGGTGAAAATCGGCGACCACCTGGTTCTCCCCCCGGCCGGGGGGCTCCACGATATAGTAGCCGCGCTCGGTGCGCAGGGGAGCCTCGCTCAGACAGACGAGCTGCCGGTTCTGAACGAGATCGTCGATCAGCGGCCGCCAGCCGAGCGCGACCCCCTGGCCGAGGAGCGCCGCCTGCAGGACGAGCTGATAGTTATTGAATGTCAGATCATGCGACCTCGGACCCATCGGCACGCCCTCCGCGGCGAACCAGTCCGACCAGGACATCCACAGGGGCGGATCCACCTCCGCGACGTGCAGCAGCCGCTGGTTGCGAAGGGCCGCGGCGTCGGGCACCGGATGACGGCGGGCGAGCTCCGGACTGCAGACCGGATAGACGGTCTCCGGAAACCACTGCACGATGCGGCTGGCACGCCAGGCGCCGTCTCCGAACCACACCGCGACGTCGGCTTCCGCCTGGCGCAAATCGACCTGCCGCTGCGCGGTGACGAGCTGCACCTCCACCTCCGGCGCACGCTCGCTCCAGCGCCCGAGCCGGGGGATGAGCCACCAGGCGGCGAACCCGTAATCCGTGAAGACATGCAGGATCTTCGGCCCGCTGTGCCGGCGCAAGGCCGTGGCGGCATCATGAATCGTGGTCAGTCCCTGGCTTACGGCATCGAGCAGCTGCGCGCCCGCGGGGGTGAGGACCACGCCGCGATGCAGCCGGCGAAAGAGCGGCAGCCCCAGTCGGGTCTCGAGAAAGCTCACCTGGTGGCTCACCGCAGGCTGGGTCATGCCCAATTCCGCCGCGGCGGCGCTGAAATTCAAATGCCGGCCCGCCGCCTCGAACACGAGCAGCGTATTGAGCGGCGGCAATCGCGAGAAACGCCTGGGCATTACCAGATCTTATACCAGTATGAAGAGATTATTCCTTCACCCGCTGGCCCGATCAAGGGATGATGTGAATCTGCTCCGACCCGGCTTATGACGGAAAAAGACATGGCGCGCAAACCGAACTTTCTGATTCTCATGGCCGATCAGCTCGCCGCCTCGGCCCTCCCCGCTTATGGCAACCGCGTGGCGAAGACGCCTCATCTGGATGCGCTCGCCGAGAACGGTGTCCTCTTTCAATCCGCGTACTGCAGCAGTCCGCTGTGCGCGCCCTCGCGATTCGCCTTCATGACGGGCCGGCTCCCCTCGGCGATCGGCGCCTTCGACAATGCCGCGGAGTTGCCGGCCGATGTACCGACTTTCGCGCACTATCTGCGCTTTGCCGGCTATCGCACGGTATTGAGCGGCAAGATGCATTTCTGCGGACCCGACCAGCTGCACGGCTTCGAGGAGCGGCTGACCACCGACATCTATCCGGCCGACTTCGGCTGGACGCCCGACTGGTCGAATTTCGCCGATCGCCCGAGCTGGTACCACAACATGGACTCGGTCACGCGCGCGGGCGCGTGCGTGCGCACCAATCAGGTCGATTTCGACGATGAGGTGACCTTTCAGGCCAAGCGCCGGCTGTTCGATATCGCGCGGGGCAACGACCCGCGGCCGTTCTGCCTCGTGGTATCCCTGACTCACCCGCACGATCCGTTCGCGATTCCCACCGAGTACTGGAACCGCTACGACGATGCCGAGATCGACATGCCTCGCGTGCAGATCGCTCCCGAGGACCTCGATCCGCACTCCCGACGGCTGCGACACGTGTGCGGCATGGATGCGCAGCCGATCACCGCCCAGCAGATTCGCGCGGCGCGCCACGCCTACTATGGAGCGGTCTCCTACGTGGACGATCAGTTCGGGTCGGTGTTGAGCGCCCTGGCACAGGCGCGGCTTGCGGAGGACACCATCGTCGTCCTGCTGGCCGATCATGGCGAGATGCTCGGGGAGAAGGGCCTCTGGTACAAAATGAGCTTCTTCGAGCCCGCCAGCCGGATTCCCCTTCTGGTGCACGCGCCGCGCCGGTTCGCGCCCGGCACGGTCTCCCAATCGGTCTCCTCGATCGACCTGCTGCCGACGCTCGCCGAGATCGCCGGTGACGGGCGAGCGCCGCAGTACGCCACCGGGCTCGAGGGCCGCAGCCTTCTGCCGCATCTCGAGCGCAGGGGCGGCCACGATGAGATGCTCGGCGAATACCTGGCCGAGGGAGCGGTGGCGCCGATCGTCATGATCCGCCGGGGGCGCCATAAGTTCATTCATTGCCCCGCCGATCCCGACCAGCTCTACGATCTGTCCCAAGATCCGGATGAATTGCGCAACCTCGCCGGCTCGGATCCGCAGTCCGCCGGTCAATTTCGGGCACAGGTACGCGAACGCTGGTCACTCGAGTCGCTGAATGCCCAGGTGCTCGCGAGCCAGCGGCGGCGGCGGCTCGTCGCCTCGGCCCTGCGCCTCGGACAGCGCACCCCGTGGGACTACCAGCCGACGATCGACGCGAGCCAACAGTACGTGCGTGACACCAAGACACTGGATGAGATTGAGGCGGCCGCGCGCTTTCCGAGGTCCCCATGATAGCCCGAGCCTGCGGGTCGGGCTGACCCGGGTCCATCGGGGCGTTCCGCGACAACGAACATCTGGCGCCATGTCCGAGCGAAATCCTCATCCAGACACGCTCGAGCGTCCCGCAAAGCCGCCTTCGCGCGCTCCCCGCCGCATCCGTATACCGGGGCTTGGTCTGGCGGCTCTCGCGCTCGCGACGCTGGCCTCCCTCGGGCCGGTCCGGGCGGACGTGTCCGCCGCCGCACCCGCCGCCGCCCCCGTCCAGCCAGCTCCCGTCCAGCCGGCTCCCGTGCGCGACGGCCCGCAATGCCGCACCATCCGCCTCTCGAACATCGGCTGGGCGGATGTCACCGCCACCACCGCCGTCTTCAGCGACATCGTTCAGGACCTGGGCTACCGGCCCAAGGTCACGCTGCTGTCGGTGCCGGTCACCTTCGCATCGATGAAACAGGGCGACATCGATGTGTTTCTCGGCAACTGGATGCCCGCCCAGGCGCCGATCATCAAGCCCTACCTCAAAGACCGCTCGATCGACGTCATCGGCCCGAACCTGACCGGCGCCCGCTACACGCTCGCGGTTCCGGCTTACACCTATGCCGCGGGCCTGCGCAACTTCCGGGATATTGCGCACTTCGGACGGCAGTTGCGCCACTCCATCTATGGC
>JAJZDX010000040.1 GCA_021805865.1 Pseudomonadota bacterium | reverse complement strand
AATTCATTGGACTACCGTGGACTTTGGCAGACAAGTGGCGCGCCAGATCGGATGGTAGGCAATAACGTGCAATTTATTGATTTTTAAGTAATTTTAAGAACTGGCGGAGAGGGTGACCGCCACAAATACCGAGATTCCTAGGCTAAACGCACTGGTAATGCGTAGCCAGTGCGTAATTCCTGATTGCCACGGTCAACCATCGAACCGATGACGATTACGACTATCGTCGTAGGCTTGACACGCTACGTCCAGTCGGCGTGCAATATGCTCAGGTCCAGGTATGCTCCGGGGCGCGCCGAAGAAGTTCGCTGTTAGCATGATCATACCCAGCTGCACAGACTTGCCGCCTGTCCGGGCGGTCCCGGCCCGCTTCGGGTGGGTTCGCAAGGCGGCCGCGCGAACGGACGGGTACGGCTGGCTGATGCGACTTTGGCCGTTTGTGGTGGCGGTGTGGGCCGGCGTCGCCGCAGGGTCGGCGACCAGCGGCAGGATGGTTGATGCCGCGATCTACGGCATCGCAGCGCTCGTCGGGCTCGCCATCCTCATCGCCGGCTCGGCCTGGAATGCAATGCGGCTGACGCTGCTCGCTTTCCAGTGCCGCGACCGCACCGTCGCTGACCAGGATGCCGCTATTGCCCGTCACGCCAGCCTGATGATCGCCACACTCGAAGTGGCGCTCAACGCATTTGCTCTCACCATCATTGGAAGCATCGGCGCCCGTGCTTATCACGGCGACGGCTACCGCCGATGCCGTCGCGGCGCAGTGCTGCTCATGATCCTGCCCCGACTCGACTCGACCTCTCTGTCCCTCGCGCGCGGCTGACGCGCGTTGAGCTAGGCGGCGCGCGTCGGTCGCGCCCCCAATCGTTGAATCCTAGCCCCACCGGCTGCCGCAAGGCAGCCGGACCCATGCGCATGGGGCCGGATCTTGAAACCTGCATGTGCCGGAGCGCCGGCAAGAGAACCGGGCGACCGAGTCAACCCCGGCCGCCCGTTATGTGTCGACTGGGTTGGTGTTGGCACTGACGCCGGTCGTACGATCACTGACCTTGGCGCCACCGCACAAGGTCAGGGTCCGCTCTCGGCAGATGCAATCCTGCGCGAGGCGTGCTGGTCGGATGAGCGCCTCGCCCGCGTCATGGCGTGCGGCGTCACCGCATGGGGCTGGCGACATCGCGGCATGATCGAGCGTGAGATCGCTGATGAGGCGCGGCATCGGATCCGCACGCTGTGGCGCGCGGGCCGGTCCATCTGGGCCTCGAGCTACAAGGCCCGGTATGGCGTCGGCCCCACGCCGCTGATGCGGCTCGACCGCGATGCCGCCCTGCGCGGCGAGAGACGCAATATGCGCCGCTGCGTACGTCAGGCGGAGGAAGCCTCTGCGCTGCTTGCCGGTCACGTAGGCTGTCGTGGGCATCAGGCCCGCTATGCCTCGCACTTGGCCCGCTTCCGCCGTGCTGACCAATTGGAGCAACATCAGCGATTGGCGGATGAGACGCTGGTGGTCGATACCGAGACCGGCGAGGCCGTCCCGCTGGCGAAGGTGAAGCGCCAGCCCCGACAACGCCGCGCCGAGCTTCACGTGGTAACGCGCGGCATGATCGACTATGAGATTGCGCATAGCCGTTGGCCCTACTTCATCACATTGACGTTGCCGGCAACCTGGCACCCCTCGCCGAAATTCGGCCGCGCGAAGTGGAACGGCAGCCTGCCCATGGCTGGGCAGCGTGAGTTGTGCCGCCGTTGGGCGCTCGCCCGGGCGCGCGCCAAAAAAGCCGGTATCGATTTCGTCGGCGCCCGATTCGTCGAGCCTCATAGCGATGGCTGCGTGCATTGGCACCTCATACAGTTCATACGCGACGACGAGGTGCAGCGGGTCACTGACATCCTGACCGCCGTGTTCGGCGACCTCGGCCCCGCTGTACGCATCGAGCGCGCGCGCAGCGCCGAGGGTGCGGTGAAATACTGCATGGCGTACGCGGCCAAGACCGCCGCCTGCGCCGACGGCCAGATCGGCCAGCACATCACGAGCGATGACCTCACCGGTGTTGACGCATGGCGCTCGACCTGGGGTATCCGCGGCTGGCAGCTGTTCGGCTTGAAGGGCCGCCTCGGGGTGTGGCGCGAGTGCCGCCGCAAATTGCCGGACGACGCCCCCGCCGAGCTCCGCTCACTCGCGCGGCACGCGCGGGCCGGTCAATTCCGGGAATTTCACGAGGAGGCCGAGCGCACCGGCGCGCGGATATGGGCGACGGACCAGGAGCGCGAATACCCCGACCCGGACCCAGCCCGCCAGCAGCGGGCGGCGGCGCAAGGGCAGCGCGCCACCCTGATCGTCCACCGCCGTCGGACGGTCGGCATATGGCTTGAACGGCGTGGCATCTGCATCGCCACGCGCCGACGCAAGTGGGCGCTGATGCGCTCCGCCGCCGCCTCTGCGGCGGCCTTGGCTGCATCAGGTATAACTGTAACCGCCGATTCCGGCGGTGAGCGCGTGCGGACGGGAGAAATTCCACCGGCACAGGCCCCGCCGGATGGTGCGGAGCGCGTCCCAGGCGCGCTCTGAGGCGCAATCGGCCCTGATCCATGTCCCGCGACCCTGCCCCTGCGTACTGGAGGACGGACGCGTATTCTCATCCAGGCGGAAGCCGCGGATGCAAACCGCTTTCTTGCGTGGAACACGGCTCCTGGCTTGCCGAACTCGGCCGTTTGCGGGCAGTTGCGAGATGATCCAGAATCGCGGTCTGCGGTCGTGGCAAGAAGCGGGATCGGAGAGTTGGCCATGAATTCGCATCAGAATTCTGGCGCGTACCTGCGGATGCGCGCACGTCGATGGAAATGGGTGCCTCGCTCACTGCTTGCAATCACGGTCATGATGGTGACCGCCGTGCAGGCGGACACCTTTGGGCCTGTGCGCTACGACGCGAAGAAGAATCAAATCATCGTTACCATGATCTACGACGGTACCAATCCCAATCATCACTTCTCCATTCGGTGGGGTCGCTGCCACAAGCTTCAAGATCAGCTCCAAGGACCGCCGCGCAAAATCATCAACGTGGGCATTCTCGATGACCAGGGCAACGACGCGGCAAGGAAACGCTACACAAAGATCGTGCTGGTGTCTCTTGCCGGCTTGTCCTGCAGACCCGCCACAGTCACCCTGTGGACGCCGCCGAACCAATACACCCGCCTCGATATTCCGGTTCCTCAGCAGAATCTGTGGGCGTGTTCCGGCTCGGGTAGCGCGCCAAGTTTATGATAGAGCATGACTTTTATCGCTCTATAGGTTCGAAAGCCGTAGGATCTTCTGAGATTCGCTTTCAGGCGGTTGTTCAGCCCCTCCACGGCGCCGAGGGAGACCTGTTCGCGAGCCTCGAACCAATTGAGGATGAGCGGTTTGTGGGTGCGCAACATGCGTGCGATCTTCTTCATCGGTTCGAGGCGCGAGCGCATCGCAGCCGCGCACCACTGCTCGAGGAACTTGCCGGCCCAGGCTGCCGAGGCGTACTCCCAGAAGAACTGGAACTGTTCCTTGAGGAGGTAGGCGCGAACGGTGCGCAGGTTGCAGGCGAGGAGTTCCTTGAGCTTGACGGTCTGGCGGGCGGTGAGATTCTCCACGCGCTTCAGCAGGCACCAGCGCGAATGCTTCAACACGAGGGAGGATTTGCTGAGGCGGTTGCGGGCGCGCACCTCGCGGGTCTCCTTGGCACGCACCTCATCGATCGCCTTATTCATCTTGGCGGCGATGTGATAGCGGTCGAGGATATTCAGTGCCTGCGGGGCGCGCTCGGCGATCACGTTCAGGTAGGGCTGCCACATGTCCGAGCAGATGAAGCGGATTTGGGCGCTGCGCTTCGGGCCGAGCCACAGGAAGAATTTGCGCAGGCTGGTCTCTTCGCGATTCTCGGCCACGAACAGCAACCGCTTCATCCCTTCGTTGATCTGGTAGACCAGGGTGAGGAAGCGGCCCTTGCGCCAGTGGATCTCATCGACCCCTGCGGCGGTGATACCGGTGAGGTCCATGCGGGCCCGCCCCCAGTCGACGGCCATCTCCACGGAGCGAAACACGCTCTCCCAGCTGGTCTTGAAGGTGCGCGAGACATCCTGCCAGGACAGCAGCTTTGCCCAGGAAGCCAAGAACCATGCGAAGCTCGCCGTCAGCGGCCGCTTGCCGAGCGCCCAGGGCAGATGCTCGACCACGATCCCGTGCTCGCGGCAACGCACCCGGCGCGGCGCGTAGCGAAAGTAAGTCGGGATACCCCACAGCGGCACGAACTGAAACTGCCGCTCGGCGAGCCGGTCGTAGCCGGGGGCTGGCTTGTGGCAGTGCGAACAGGCTCCTCGGGAGCATGCGCACCCAAATTGAGGGTGTGGCCGGCTGTTCTGATCACGGTTGATGAGGGAACGGGGCGCGACGCCCTCATCCATCTTGATCGGGCAGAGTCGGTTTGATCAGGCGGGCGGCGATGGGTCGAGTTCGTCGACCATCTGCTCGAAGGTGACCGTGAAGGTGGGTTCGTACTGGTCCGGGTGGGCACGGACGAACTCGATGACCTTGCGGTAGCAGTCTGCGGCCGCCTTTTTCTCGCCGCGCGCCTCGTGGACCATCCCGAGGCGGTCGTATCCGTCGTGGACTTCGGGGTAGTGTTCAAGAAGCGCCCGAGCGGCCTGCTCGGCTTCCTCGAGCCTGCCTTCGTGGACGAGATCGATCACTGCGTTGGAGTCGCGGGTCAGCTCGTCTGTGACATCGTCCATGAGATCGCCGCAGTACTCGCAGTGGTGATGGCCGTGATCATGATTGTGGGCGTGCCGTGCCGCCTCGGCGGCGCGAGCCTCGGCCGCCGTTTTGAGTGCGGCGCTCGCGGCTTCTTCATCCTTCGGCAGGCAGCAGCGCTTGTATTTTTGCCCGCTGCCACACGGGCAGGGATCATTACGTCCGATCTTGGTCATGACTCGGGAGAAGGTGGCGATGTGTGAGAGGGTGTTGAACGATGCGGCATTTTACCGGCTATTGCTGCGTGTGGATCAGGATATGGCCGCCGCCGAGCAGAGGCAGCGCTGCCGGGTGTGCGGTGCGGCGCTGCACGTCGGGCACTTTGCCCGCAAGCCTCGCGGTGTGCCGGCAGGAGTCGGCGAGGACTATCGCATGCGCTTCAGCTTCTGCTGTGCGAACCGGGAGTGTCGTAAGCGGCGCATGCCGCCCTCGGTGCGCTTTCTGGGCCCGAAGGTATACGCGTTTGCGGTCGTGGTGCTGATCTCGGCGATGCGTTGCGGGCCAAGTCCGAGGCGGATGCGTGAGCTGCAGGAACTCATCGGGGTGAGCCGGGATACCGTGGCGCGCTGGCGGCGCTGGTGGTGCGAGCTGCTGCCCGAGAGCCGCTTCTGGCGGGGCGCTGCCGGGGCACTCATGCCGCCGATGGATGCGCAGGAATTGCCCGCCTCGCTCCTGGAGCGCTTCGCCGGTGCCTGCCCCGAACGGCTGTTGTCGCTGTTGCGCTGGCTATCCCCGATCAGTACTGGGAGCCCCGCCGTGCACGCTGCATAACGGGACGATGCTCGCCCGCAGAGGATGCCCGTCGCGGGCGGCTGCGGTGCCCATTACGGTGCGCCCATCCGAAGCAGAGAGGGGATACCGGGATGGGCAAGCCGAAAGATCCGACCGTCCACGAGCGGTGGGCGAGGTTACGGTTCTCCGTGGTCGGCCAATTGCTGGCCGCGCCGCCGCAGCGCGGGCAGCTGCAGCGCGAGCTCAAAGCGCTCGCCGCACGCACTTGGCGGCATCCGGTGAGCGGCAAGCCGGTCCGCTTCGGACTCTCGAGCATCGAGCGCTGGTATGCGCGAGCGCGCCGGGAGGGGCGCGATCCGCTCGGCGTTCTGCGCCGCAAGGTGCGCTCGGACGCAGGCAGGCAGGACTCGGTGAGTCTGGCGGTGCGCGAGGCGCTGCGCGCCCAGTACGCGGCTCACCCGAGTTGGTCGACCCAACTTCAATATGACAACTTGCGTGCTCAGAGCGAGCGCAACCCGGCGCTGCGGCCCATACCGTCGTACTCGAGCATCCGGCGCTTCTTTGAGACTCAGGGCTGGCGCAAGCGCCGGCGACTGACCACGCGCGACACCGCCGGTGCGCGGCGCGCCGAGGCGCGCCTGATGAGCTGCGAGGTGCGCAGCTACGAGGCCGAGTACGTGGGAACGCTCTGGCACTGGGACTGTCATGTCGGGTCCCGCCCGGTGCTGACCGCGCACGGACAGTGGGTCACGCCGGTGCTCTTTGGTGTGCTCGGTGACCGCTCGCGCCTGGCCTGTCATCTGCAGTGGTACCTCGTTGAGAACGCGCAGAATGTCGCGCACGGCCTGATGCAGGCGTTCCAGAAGCGGGGTATGCCCCGCGCTGGCCTCAGCGATAACGGCGCCGCCAACCTCGCGGCGGAGAATACCGAGGGGCTTGCGCGCCTCGGGATCCTCCACGAAACAACGCTCGCTTACAGCCCATATCAGAACGGCAAGTGCGAGGTGATCTGGGGCCAGGTGGAAGGTCGCCTGATGGCGATGCTCGAGGGCGTTGCCGACCTGACACTCGATGCCTTGAACGAGGCCACCCAGGCGTGGGTCGAGTACGAGTACAACCGCGCCAATCACTCCGAGATCGGCCAAACCCCGCTCGAGCGCTTCCTCGCGGGCCCCGATGTCTTGCGTCGCAGCCCCGACAGCGCCGCTCTGCGTCTGGCCTTCACTCGCACCGAGCAGCGCAAACAGCGCGTAAGCGATGGCACGATCGTCATCGACGCCCGGCGCTTGGAGGTCCCGAGCCGTTATCGCCATCTGCGCGATCTCACCGTGCGCTATGCCAGCTGGGATCTGTCCCAGGTGCACCTCGTCGATGAACGCTCAGGAAGGATGCTCTGCCGGCTCTACCCGCAGGACAAGCAGCGCAACGCCTCGGGCCTGCGCGCCCCGCTCGAGCCGCTCTCCCACGGGGGCGGCGCGGTGAACCAGCCCCCGGCCCACACCGCAGCGGCCGCCACCGGCGCCGCTCCGCTGCTCGAGAAGCTCCTGGCCCAGCAGGCGGCCACGGGGCTGCCGCCGGCGTACCTGCCCAAAGATGAACAACCTCCCGAGGAGAAAGACGATCCATGAACAAGAAACTGCTGTCGCTCTACGGCCTGAAGTGAAATGTTAGCGAGTGAAAAATGTGGCGTTCAGGGGCGCTGACGCTTCCATACTGGGCGAGTGACGAAACTGAACGCCACATTTTTTCAGGCTAGATTGCGTAAGAATTCCAAAAGCCTGGGGCTGCGTCTGTAGCTGGCCGCTCCCGTTCGGGTACCAATGTCGCACTTCGCCAATGCCGCCGCCTTCATCTCCAGATCGATCTCTGCGTATACGTTTGTCGTGTCGAGCGACACGTGTCCGAGCCAGCCCCGTATCGTATTGATGTCGACCCCGGCTCGAAGCAGATGGGAGGCGGTGGAATGTCGAATGCTGTGAGGGCTGATGCGCTTTTTGGCCGTTGACGTATTTGTGTTTTTCAGCCTTGAGGCGTACCGCCGGACCATGGCGTAAATGCCGAACCGGGTAATCGGTTGTCCGCGGCGATTGAGAAATACTCTTTCTGTTGGACTGCGACCGGCGATCAGCGGCCTCAATGTGGCGACAGTTACGGGCCACAGTGGGCACTGGCGGCGCTTGCGGCCTTTGCCAAGGATGCTCACCGAGTGGGCCATGCTATCTATATCCCCGATCAGAAGTTGTGCCGCCTCGTCGGCACGTGCCCCTGAGTTGTAGAGAAATAGGATGAGCGCGTGGTCCCGACGCCCCTGATCCGTTTTGCGGTTCGGTGCCGCCAAAAGCGCATCCATCTCGGCTTTGTCGAGGTATGGCACGAGCGCTCGGGTAGTCTTCTTGAATGGCACGGCGCGGATTTGAGCACACCAGGCGATGTGTTCGACGCTGTGTTCTCCTACGAAGCGCGCAAAGGCATGGATAGCTGCCAGCCGCTGGTTGCGGGTCTGTGGTGAACACTGACGGGTACTCTCAAGGCTCGCCAGGAACTTCCGTAGCACATCCGCCGACAGGTGTGTTACCTGAAGGGTATCTACGGAGTGCCCGGTCTCACGAGCCAGGAACGGTACCAAAAGAGCAAACGCGTCGCGATAGCCGAGCTGCGTATTGCGCGCGAGATTGCGTTCTCGTACGAGATGCTCCAGGAGAAACCGTCGGATCCAATACCCAAGGGCCGTCGCGTCACTCATGGCGACCTCCCATGGCATAGCGTTCGAACCGGTCGCTGGCCTCCTTGAGCAGCTCCGGTACCAAGGTAAGGTAGCGCTGGGTGCTGGCGACGTCGATATGGCCGAGGTACGTGGCGAGCTTCGGCAGAAGGTGCTGCACATCGGCACCACTTCGGTACCAGTAAATGAGCCGGTGTACCGCAGCGGAATGCCTCAGATCATGCAACCTCGGCGGCTGACGGATATGATCCTTGCGGTGTATGTTAGCTAAGACCCGCAGGCGCCGGAATGCGGCTTGAACCAAGTGATCCGGCAAAGAATCGCCCAGGCGTGTGGCGAACAGAGGATCGTCTGGCTTCGCACCCTGCTGGTAGCGCACCGCCACGTGGGCGCGCAACACTCCACATAGATCATTCCCGACCGGTACCAATCGTGTCTTATAGAACTTGCTCTCCCGAACCCGCAGGATCTCCTCGTCCAGATCGACATCGGCAAGCGTTAGCGAAAGCGCTTCGCCGAGGCGAAGTCCGGCACCGTAGAGTAACAGCAGCAAGGTCCGCAACGTTCTTCCCTCGAGCAGCCGGTTGGGGCTTTGGGAGGGAACAGAAGCCTCGATAAGCCGCTTCAGCTCATCCCGGGAGAAGATATACGGTACAAATATGATCGACGGCTTTGGTCCCCTCCGGGGGAGCGGGTCACTCGTCGTGTATCCTCGGGCAAGTAGGAATCGATATAGACCTCGTAGCGTGTCGTACTTTGTCCGCGCGTTCAACGTGACTGGACCACTTCCAAGGATGAATGCCAGAACCCGCTCCGCGTCGATGCGGCCGGGATCCATCTCGCCATACTCTCGGCAGAATGCCTTGAGCGTTCTGGCCTGTCTGTCGAATCGCGTACCCAGCGAACGTCGGTGGGCTACGTATCGGGCGACCGCGTCTGAGAGCGTCATAGTAAATCTCCCAGATCCAGGGCAGCCACTTCACGCAATCCACCGAGATCGACCTTCGCGTAGGTTCGAGTCGAAAAGGCACTACGGTGACCCAAATGGTCGCCGATCTCCTTCAAAGATAATCCCTGAGCCACCAGCCGAGTCGCACAGGCGTGGCGGAGCCCGTGCGGTCCGCGACAAGGGCTGGAAATCCCGAGCGCCTTCAGGCGAGTGTAGACAATGTCGTACAGCCCATCTGGTGAGATCGGAACAATGGGAGCGCGCAGCGTCAGAAATATCTCGCGGTAGGAAGTCTTCGGGCGCACATCATGAAGATAGCGTGCGATGGACTCCCCGACGGATGGCAGTAGCGGATACTCTTGGGCCCTGCGCTGTTTGGGACGCAACACCAGAAGCCGATCACGAGCCCAATCGATGTCATTGACCTTCAGCCCGCTGACCTCAGCACGTCGCAAGCCGTACGTAGCGAATAGCCGTAGGATCGCGTGGTCGCGGATGTCGCGGGCGGTTGTACCATTGACAGAGAGGATGAGCCGCTCCACATCGGGCCAAGTAGGCCCCTCGGCGAGCTTCTCATGCTTGAATATTCGCGGTCCCCTTATGCCCGCGGCGATGGCAGGTGAGCACCAGCCCTGCATACCGGCGTATGTAAAGAATAAGCGCAGCTCGCTGGCGACGGTCGCAATCGACACGCGACACCAGTCACGTTTGCCGAGAGACTCGAGATGCGTGTCGATATCTGCGACCGTGATGGCTGGGAACGGTTTCTCCGAGGCGGAGAACTCCCTCAGAAATCTGCCGATGATCTTCTCCCGGCTACGGACTGTCCATGCGGACAGTCCACGTTCTTCCACCATATAGGTTGTGAAGTCGCGCAAATGCTCCACGCCTACAAAGCGCTCCGGCTCTGGGGGCGACATCCGTCCGAGAAAGTGTAGCCAATCCGAGGCGATCTGGATAAAGCGCTCTCTGGACTTCCGGGAATGGCTGCGACCTCGTTTACGTTGAAACCTTCGCCATTGATCCGCAGCGGCCTCAATCTGCTGCCACGTGACTTGTCGATCCGCGTTGAGTCTTTGTGCGATCACAAGAAGACATGGAGCGAAGCCCAAAAGGGTACTGCGCCTCATACCTTGCTCAGCGCATCGGATGAGAAAGCGCTCCCGCTCCGCTGCGAATGGACCTGCGCGATGGCGGGCGACGACTGACGGAAAGTGAAAAAGCTGTTCGAACATGATCCAGACCTCCAGCCTTGCGATGGGAGCCCAGACCCTATCCGACGGGGAGGTTCAAAGAAATGTGGTGCCGGCGATGGCGGAAACCCAGGAATTGGGCTGCGGCCGGCTTGAACGCCACATTTTTCACTCGCTAACATTTCACTTCAAATGTGCTCGAGCACATTTGAAGTGGAACCCCTTCGCCGCAGAGGTCCCCACCGAAGCCCTCTACCTCAGTCCCCGAGTGGACTCGTTCTGCTGGCGGGTCGAGCAGCTGATCGACGAGGGCGGGTTCGCGCTCGTGACCGGCTCGCCCGGCGTGGGCAAATCCGCCACCCTGCGCGTGCTCGCCGAGCGGCTCTCGAACCTGCGCGACGTGCAGGTCGGGATACTGTCCCGGCCGCAGGCGGGCCTGGCCGACTTCTACCGCGAGATGGGCGAGCTGTTCGGCGTGGAACTGCACCCACACAACCGCCACGCCGGCGCCAAGGTGTTGCGCAGCCGCTGGCAGGCGCACATCGATACCTCACTCTCGCGTCCGGTGTTGATCGTGGACGAGGCGCAGGAGGTCATCGCCACGGTGCTCGCGGAGCTGCGCCTGCTGTCCTCGGCGCGCCTGGACTCGCATCTGCTCTTGACCGTGGTGCTCGCGGGCGATCAGCGGCTTCTCGAGCGCTTCAAGAGCGATGAGCTGCTGCCGCTGAACTCGCGCATGCGCGTTCGCTTGGCGCTCGATCGGGCCACCCCTGAGGAGCTGCGCGAGTGCCTGCAGCACGCCCTCACCAAGGCGGGGGCGCCGAAGCTCATGACCCCAGAGCTCATCGCCACGCTCTGCGATCATGCCCAGGGGAACCTGCGTGCCCTGATGAACCTGGCCGGGGAACTGCTGGCACTTGCCGCGCAGCGCGAGGCCCGCCAGATCGACGAGCAGCTGTTCTTCGAGACCGTGGCCGCCTCGACGCCGGCCCAACTGAAAGTCGTCGGCCGAAAACGGTGAGCACGCTGCCCGTCGAACCCGCCTGGAAGCTCTCGGGCCGCGCGCCCGAGAGCCGCTGGCTCGTCACAGGGCTCTGGAGCTGCGAGGCCGTCGGCATCGTCGGCGGCGAACCCAAATGCTGCAAGAGCTTCCTCGCCCTGGACCTTGCCGTCGCGGTCGCCTCCGGGACGCCGGCCTTGCGGCGCTTCCCGGTCGCCTCCCCGGGGCGGGTGTTGCTCTATGCCGCCGAGGACGCCCTGCACATCGTGCGCGCCCGGCTCGAGGGAATCTGCGCCGCAGCCAGCTGTCCTCTGCAGGACCTCGACATCCAGGTGATCACCGCCCCGTCCGTGCGTCTCGATCTGCCTGCCGACCGCGACGCTCTCGAGCGCACCGTCGCGGACCTCAAGCCGAAACTCCTCATCCTCGATCCCTTCGTGCGGCTGCACCGGATCGATGAGAACTCCAGCGGCGAGGTCGCCCCTCTCCTGGCGTACCTGCGCGAGCTGCAGCGCCGGTATGCCCTCGCCGTGCTCCTCGTTCATCACGCCAAGAAAACCTCAGGCCACATACGCGCCGGCCAGGCGCTGCGCGGCTCCTCCGAGTTCCACGCCTGGGGCGACTCAAACCTGTATCTGCGCCGAGAGCCCTCCGGGCAACTCATCCTCGCCCTCGAGCACCGCGCCGCCCCATCCCCACCGAGTCTGCCGCTCGAGCTGCAACAACGCGGTCCGGCACTCGCGCTCGCCGTCGTCGCGCCCACTGCAACCGATCTCCTGCCGCCCAGTTCCCTCGACGAGCGCATCACCAGCGCGCTCCAGAGCGCAGAACGGCCGCTGCCGCTCGCTGAGCTACGCTCGCTCTGTCACGTCCGCAACGCCACCCTGCATGAGCGGCTCGCCGAGCTCACCCGCACCGGGCACCTCGTGCGCGACACCGACGGCTACCGCCTCGTGCGCATCAACGCAACAGAGATCCAACGCTCGTAGCCGGTCCTATCGGGGCTAAACGCTCCCCCCGGCCCTCGCCTCGATCGCTCGGGCGGCAGCGAGCCGGCCGGGAGCCGGCGTCGCTCCTTCAGGGATCGCTGGCGCTCGCCAGATCCGCAGCCCGTCGGGCGTTACAACCTCCACCGGACAGTCGCGACCCCAGCCGCCCCCTCGCACACCGTTCCCGTTCCCCATCTCTCTACAACGTGTGGGAACGGGAACTGGGAATGCCCTCAAATAGCGTGCTCGGCGCGCCATCAAAAAGCGCGATCATGCTCACTCGGGAGCGCTCCCGGGCACGCAGCTGGATCTCGATCCGCGGCAATCGCCCCTCGATCAGTCGGCTCGACTCGTACACGAACCCCTGTAGCCGCTCCACGTGATTCAGCAGCGTCTTCAACACCAGATGCATCGGCAGCTCCGTTCGGCGAAACTCTCACCATGGGAATATTCCGCCGTACCGTCAAGCCCGAGAATGCGCCCAGCGCGAAGGCGCGCACATGCCGCCAATGCGGCAGCACCTCGCTCAAGCGCGTATTGGCAACCTACCCCGTACCGCTCACCGGCGAGCTCGCCGGACGACGCGTCGATGTCTACCGGGTCGAGATGGACAAATGCCGACAGTGCGGCACGCTCACTCCGACCAAGGAGGGCAAGGCAAAGATCAAGCGCTGCACGAAGACCGGCATCGAGTTCTTCCGCCAGCACCTGGCAGAACGCCCCCCGCTACGCAAAGACCAGCTGTTCGGAGCCCCGCCGCCTCGTAAGAGATGAACCTCATCCCTCCTGCGTGCCCTTCGGACACGCCCCTTGGCACCTCCCTGTGCCAAGGCCGAACTGCTTCAAAGCCAACAGTTTCACCCACAAATTCTGCGGAAGAGCCGATATTCCGTAGCAGTGAAATGCGTCGACCGCAGCCCCCCGTGAGGCGGCGAGTCTGAATTCAGTTGGATCCGCGCGGATTCGCGCTCTGCATCTGTGCACCGCCGATGGCGAGTACCTGACTGCTCTCGTCAGTTGATCTTGAACAGCGTGCCGCCGTTGTACGTGCCACCGGATTGCGTCGTCCCATAAAAGTTGCCAGCGCTGTCCATGACCAGGGCCGCCTCTGGCCTCGCCCCGTCGGTTGCACCGCCCACGAAGGAGTGCAAGACGGTTTCCGTGCCAGCGGGACTGATCTTGAACACCGTACCGTCATTGTTCGCGCCCCCGTCGACGGTCGTCCCGTACAGGTTTCCAGCGCTGTCCGCGATCACGGCTGCCTGCGGGTCCGCCCCGTCAGTTGTACCGCCCACGAAGGAGTGCAAGACGGTTTCCGTGCCAGCGGGACTGATCTTGAACACCGTACCTGAGTCGTACGTGCCGCCGACAAGAGTCGTCCCATAAAGATTTCCGGCGCTGTCCATGATCAGGGCCGCCTCCGGCTCTGCCCCGTCAGTTGTACCGCCCGCGAAGGCGTGCAGGATCGTTTCGTTTCCGTTCGGGCTGATCTTGAACACCGTCCCGAGATCGTACGCGCCACCGCCGGCGGTCGTTCCATAAAGATTTCCAGCGCTGTCCATGATCACACCCCCCTCGGGCTCCGCCCCGTCGGTTGTACCGCCCGCGAAGGCGTGCAGGATCGTTTCGTTTCCGTTCGGGCTGATCTTGAACACTGTACCACCATTGTTCGCGCCACCACCGGTAGTCGTTCCATAAAGGTCGCCGGCACTGTCCATGATCAGACGTCCATTCGGTTGCTGCCTGCCCGCGAAGGAGTGCAAGACAGTTTCCGTACCGGCCGCACTGATCTTGAACGCCGTACCCAAGTCGTTCGCGCCGCCGAGGGCCGTCGTTCCATAGAGGTTTCCGGCACTGTCCATGACCAGACGCCCCAAAGGGAACTGCCCGTCCGTTGTGCCCCCTGCGAAGGCGTATAGAATGGCTTCCGTTCCGTTCGGGTTGATCTTGAACACCGTACCAAGGTCGTACGTGCCCCCGGCGGAGGTCGTTCCATAGAAGTTTCCGGCACTGTCCATAATCAGACCCGACAGCGGCCCCGACCCCTCTGTCGCGCTGCTGCCGAAGGAGTACAGGACGGATTCCGTGCCGGCGGCGCAGGACACACCGACATTTATCACATTGGACGACCCGCCCATGCCGCTCCCATTGCTGACCGCGCAGAGGACTCCCGGCGGGTGTGATTTCACAGTGACGTCGTAGCCGCTGCCACTGGCAAGACCGTTCGAAAAGGTAAACCCGCCATTCTTGCCGACACTCTCGGATTCCCCTCCATTGAGTAGCAGCGTTACGTTTTCTTTGACGCTGAGCCCAGACACAGTGCCGCCCACCGTGTAGAAGCTGCTTCCACAGCCATTTACCGCCAGCGCCGCCCCGCAAGCCGCAAGCGTCAACCCACAACGCACAAGGCTCTCTTGCATGGTTCCCCTCCCGATCTCAAGGTCGTGGCCAACCTCACACGCCGAACAAATGGCTTGGTGAACTCCGAACCCATTATGCTACACTGCGTGTCCAATCCGAACACTCAACACATCCGCTCCTCAGTGCTGCGCGCTCGCGCACGGCGCACTCAATCCCGCTAATAGCTCCTCGCACCCGTTACCTCAATAAAAGTGCACGGGCGCAAACATGAATGTACCGTAGAGATTATCCTGATAGACCTCAAACTGCGTCGGCTCGGTTCCGGATGCATCATAAACAGGAACACACGGCCCCACTCCCGGGTTCACATTGTTGCATGGCGGTCCTTGCACTGACAGCGTTGCAGTCGATGTTGACGAGCTCGTCAACTGAGCGGACGCCATATTCTCCCAGGTAAGAATCTGAGAACTCGAGTATCTAATCTCGCTCGAGAAAAACGACAAAAAGTTTGCACTCAAATCCACGCTCGTCGAGTAACTTAATTGGTACGAGTTTGTGAGAGACTGTGCTTCCTGTGACATATTTGCATACGTCACGGTACAAGTATAGACGTTAGCCGCAGTAGACGGAGCAGCCTGGGTATAGCCAAATGAATTTGCCTGTGAGCAAAGAGAGATGGTGTAACGGTTGTCTGATGTGTCCGGCGTCGGCGGCACGTAACCAATATAGGTCTCGCCGTAGGTCGAGGCGGAGAACGGATCCGCCGCAGCGATTATCCCAAGATCACGGGTATCCAGCGCGGGCCCATGGCCAGTGGCGTAGGTTTGCGACGCTGCCCATGCGCGATTAAGAGAAGTTTGGATATCGGCCGGTATCGCGCCAAAATCACCATTAAGATAACCTAACTGGACACCAACCACATCCATTCCGTTTTCATCCGACGCATCGAATCCATAGCCATTCCACACCACCTGGTCGCCATTGGTGGTGAAGACAAGCGCTGGATTAAGCCATACCCAGATGATATCGTAATCGTGATCCACTGGTGAAAAATAGCTTCCGGTACCCTGTGTCTTTTCACCGGATGCGACCTGGACGCTGAGTGCAACGGTCTGAGAGTTCGTCGTCTTCTGCGTGGTGGTTTGTGAAATGCTGGAACTGATAGTTCCATTAATTACCTTAGCAATGCCGGCGCCCCCACTCAGCGTTACCGAGTAGCCATTACTGTTGGTAAATGAATTCACGAGGGATGTCTGAGTGCCGACAAGATTACTGTTAGAGTAATCAACAAACGTGCTAGACGACGGCCCCGGTGGCGCATACGTTACGCCAAGGATGACGAACTTCGGATTGATGTACCCCTGTACCCCAGGCGCGTAGGTACCGGTGAAGGTGACGTACCCCCCTCCGCCAAGGTAGTCGCACCCAGCCGCACCGTATAACATCACTTGGATGTCAAACGGACCGGCCTGAGAGAATTTCAACGTAAACGTTTGCTTCGCCTCATTATTCGGGGTTTCCGTAACTGTGTCTGGATTTGACATCACAGTTCCGAGGTCCCAAGTG
This sequence comes from Pseudomonadota bacterium, assembly GCA_021805865.1. Lineage (GTDB taxonomy): Bacteria > Pseudomonadota > Gammaproteobacteria > Steroidobacterales > Steroidobacteraceae > 13-2-20CM-66-19. The sequence continues at coordinate 17,754 of JAJZDX010000040.1, read as the reverse complement.
CCACGATTGATGTATGGACATCCGGCATATCCTGGGGTTTCCCCAGAGATTGCCGGCAGAGCAAACAAGAGACCGCCAAGAACAACAGCAAGTAGCGACATCCGCCGCAAGACTGTGCCAGTTGAACAGGTCATATCAGCTCTCCTCAGTATGATTTCTCTCGATAACCGGCAATCTAAATCCGAGCCTTCAGCAGTAGAGTTTTCGTAGGTCTTGAAGATTCCTCGAGAGTGCCTACTTCCCAGGATGCGCCCCTATGCCGCGAGGCGAAACAGAGCCATTTATAGGGATCTTTTCGTTCGAGGATGAACTTCGCGAACGAGTCCCCTTTCGGGGAATGCGACAGAAATTCCGGCAGGCGCTGGCGTAGCGCGTTGACGACGACCAGCTCGGAGGGTGGAATGCCCGGGCGGATGGTGCGCAGCCACGAGCCGAAGGAACTCCAGACGGCCTGAGGGAAGGTGGCAGCGAGGTACTGGAGCGACTCCTGGCAGACGATGCCCGCCTGGATGAAGACGTGGTAGGCGTGGAGCTTGCGGTTGACGTGCTCGCGGTGCTCGGGCGACTCACGGTGCAGGTGTTGGGTTCCGTTGCGACGGCGCAGCAGTTTCATGTCCGCCATCCAGAACTGATAGGCGAATGCTCCGATCTGGTGCACGACCTGCTTGAAGGTGTGCTCAATCTTGAAGCGCAGCCCGTAGAGGCGAATGATCTGGAGCGGCTTGAGGGTGGAGTCGGCGCACATCAGGAGGCATGAGCCTCCGGAGGGCTGGCGGACGGCGACGAAGCGCACCTAGCGGCCGGCTGGCCGCCAGAGCAGGTCGCGGAGCTGGTAGCGCAGCGTCACGTTGCATCTGATGTACTCTCGGATCACCGACCCGTCGCGCCCCTTGCTGGACACGAATTACCTCCTTGCCCAAAGTGCGCAGCTGTCAAACACACACACCCGCCGCTGCCGCATCGGCTTGGGCAGACCCGTCCTCATTTGAGCGCCCCCCTATCGTGCCCGGGCACGTCAATAAGGTAATGCTATCAAAATTGCAAGCGCGCGAGCGTGACAAACATCACTGCTGTCCAAATTAGCCGGAATTCGCCGGACTGACTGCGGATTTTCCCGGGTAATTTGACAGGTTTTGGCTCGGGTTCAAGTTCAGGCCCCCTGATGCTGTCCAAGTTAAAATGCCATGATCACTTGCTCGGGTCCGGGTGGATCGGGCGGCACGGCGAAGGGATTGTCGAGCCACGCCCAGAGCTCCCGGTGCGTGAACAGGTTCATGCGCAGCAGCGCCACCAGATTCGACATCGACCAACCCCAGCGCGACTTCAGCTGCATCAAGCGCAGCATCAGCATCGTGATCAACGCGGTCCACACCTGGGTCTTCACCGCTGTCGGGGAGGTGCCCACGAAGGTCTTGATCTTCAGATTTTGCTTCAGCGCCTTGAAAAAGAGCTCGACCGCCCAGCGGTCCTTATAGATCGCGGCGATGGTCTTGGCGGCGAGCCGGAAGTTGTTCGTCAGGAACTGAAACTCCCGCTTCTGCTCCGGATCGTAGAAGCTCACCAGCCGAAGCTCATGGGGGCATCTCTTCTTTGCCTGTGGGCCACGGAAGCGAATCAGCTGATCTTTGCGCACGTTGCTATTGGACACACCAGGAACCGGAAGAGTCTTCACCAGCCGGTACACGGCGTTGTCCTTCAGCCGCGTGACGAAATACACCCCCTCATCCGTCCAGCGGCCAAAGAGCTCGTAGTCGTTGTACCCTCGGTCATCCACGATGATCGTCCCGGGCTGCAATTTCAGTGTCTTCGCCACCGTCACGTCGTGAACCTTGCCGGTCGTGATCACCGCGAAGCTCGGCAGGTACCCGTCGTGATCGAGCAGCAGGTGCAGCTTGATCGCTCCCTTGGTGGTGCGAAACTTCGCCCAGTCGTACATCGAAAGGCACAGGTCAATCACCGAGGAGTCCAGGCTCACCAGTTTGTTCTTGAAGCGAAACTTCTTGATCTTCCAGCCACCGGGCTGTGCCAATTGGGCCTGACAGCGCGCATAGAGCAGGTGAAACACGTTCTGGTACAGCTGCCAGGGCCGATGCCCGTTCACGTACGAGAGCGAGGATCCGCCCACCACCTCGATCCCCAGGTGCGAGAGCTTGCCCTCGCAGCTGCGCAGCCCCTGCTCGATCTCCCGCAGGCTGTGAGCGCGTCCCAGCTGGCAGAAAATCATCGAGACGAACTGCTGCCAGCAGCTCACGCCCCGCGCATGCCGCTCGGCATTGAGCCTGCGCACCTCGCCCTCGAAGTCCGTGCGCGGAATAAACTTGAGAATCTGACTGAACAGGCTGCAAAATCGGTTCACGCTGAGCCTCCTCGTTGTGGGCCGAAACGACTTGGTACTCGTTGCAGCTTACACGGGAAGGTTCAGCGTCTCTCCCGCTAATTTGGACGACAGTGGACAAACATAAAAAATGCATAACACATACGTTGACGCCCGACTGCGCCGTTGAGCGGTAGAGTGCACACTGGAAGAGGGGTTGCCATCCGCGGCGCCGGTTCGCGTCCCAGTGATCGCCAACCGAAAGTGAGTTTCTCTCTCAGTGCACCACTGGCGCGCAACTATCGGATCGACCCACCGAGGAGCAGAGATAGGTTGTGCCTTTGCACGTGGCATTCCAAGTCAGGGTGTCACCAAACGGTGGATGCAACTTTACGTTTGAAATCTGGATACTCTCGGGAAGACAACCAGTGCGACCCGCACTTATCCCTTGCATTTGGCTCACCATCGGCGGGGACTTCAAAAGAGTCGTGCAAGCTGTAAGTATCATGAGAGTACTCACAGCATACGCGATGAACATAAGGGTCCGTGCAGACATAGATACTCCACCTCCGATGCCATCACAGCTGAAGCGTTTTCATCGCCTCGCTCTAGCCGGGCGACGCCTGGATATTCTACTTCCGCTAACATTGCATTGCCACCGTCCGGTCTTACGGCACTCAGAGTTACCTCACGCAAACCTTGTCTTGTCTCTAACCCGATCTCCTCGAGGATGGTTGCGACCGCATGAATTTGATGAGCCAAATAGCCGGATACCTGGGCCTCTCATGATCGACCGGCAGCAGCGGGTCGGCTGCCGGAGTTCATCCTGGGACGGCAGGGGAAAACATCACCGTCCGAAGTCCCTTTCATCGTCCGGTTCGAGCTCGGGCTCGGTTTCAGAGTTCCGGGTGCGGATCTGTCCTTCCTCACGTTCCAGTCGCTCGAGCGCAGCCTGCCCGGCGCTTGCCGTATGCTCCAGCGCGTCCCGCATGGCATGCCAAGCCCCGGTAGCGGTACGGGCGTACCCAGCCTCCTGCGCGGCGTTGAGTGCCGCAAGCCGTGCGCTCCGGGACTTGGGGTTCCACCACGTCGCAAGGCGCGCCGTCGTAGGATCTGCGCGCGTCGTGCGCCTCGGCTGCGTCATGCGCTGCCGCTCGTCCTCGACGATCTGCGCGAGGTCTGCGTCTGCGACCTCGATGTTCTCGCGGGTCGCCAGCCGCGCCAGGCGTTCCCTGAACTCGGCGCTACCGGTCAGTGACACCTGCCCGCCGAACTTCCTGGCCGCGATCCGGAGCGCAACGCGCTCAACGTCCCGGCTGTGATCCAGAACCTCGACACGGGAGCGCGTGACGTGCAGCACTTCGCGGCCCTGCGAGTCCTTCCAGATGGTCATCCGTGCCGCCTCGTCGCGCTCGCGTGTCAACCGCGCCTTTGGCGCGTGCTCCTGCCCGTCGTCATCGCTCGCACGACCTTCGATCCCTGGCCTACGCTTCCTGCGCCGCTGCTCGATCTCCCGCCGCGCGTTGAGCGTATCGAACGCGGCCTTGAGGCGCTGATACTCGGCCTGCTGCGCCGTGCCGCTCGCCTTCATGGCCTCGCGCAACCCGGCGTATTCGGCCTTGGTGCCGCGCTCGATCGTCAGCCCGTACTGCGCGCCCATCTCGCGCAGCACGGCGAGCGCCTCCGCGTGAACCGCCCTTGCACCATCGCGCTCGGTCCACGCGCGCTCGCGCTCTCGAAGCACCTGGGTGTACAGCGAGCCGTTGAGTCTCGCGTCAGCCGCTGCTGCATCGCATGCCTGTTCCGCCCGCGCCGCGCGCTGTGCGAGATCTCGCTCGCGGTCCACATCCCGTAACCGACCCTGGCGCGCGAGCGCGCGATAGCTGTGATGCTCGATGTGCCGCCGCTTCGATTCGCGTGCGTCCTCTCCCCGCGCGAGGCCCGTGATACGCGCGGTCATATCCTGCACCCGCCGACCCTGCGCTTTGCGATCCGTGATCGTCGTGCGCCGAGTGCCGCCCTTGCCGTCCGGGATCGAGTTCACCACGCGCCCCCGTCTGTCGGTTCGATCCACCACGACGTGCGCATGCACATTGCGATGCACCGTGCCGTCACTGGCGATGTGCCCCTCGTCCCGGTGGATGACGCAAGCCACCACGTGCTCCCCGGTGATGGCCTCGTACTCCTGGCACCAGCGCTCCATCTTCGCGTGCAGGACCTCGGGGGCCTCGTCGGCTAAGTTCGCGATGCCTTCTTTCAGCGGACTGTATTTTGGGGTTGCTCGCGCGCGCCCCGAGGCCAACGCAATCTTCTGCGCGTACGCCTGCGCGACATCGCCGTCCCTGACGACGAGATTGGGCTCGCGGTCCTTCTCGGGCAGAAGATACTGGGGATTCACCGCCCGGCGGTTGTGCGCCTCACAGAGCATGGGTGAGTGCAGCGGCCGGAAGTGGACACTGGAGCCGCGACTTGTCGCCATGAAGCATCTCCTTGGGGTGCAGGGCTTGCCCTGCCGCACGCATGGACCCGTAGGGACATGCGTAGTGCGCACTACGCATGTTTTCAACATGCCGTGCTTATCCCTATTCCCCTCCCTGGGCCCTGTCGGTCCGGGTGGCGTGCCGGGGGACAAGTCCCCTCGGTCCTGCGACCAGTCGCGAGCCATGCCCTGCAAGGGGCCCACCTCACGGAGGAATGGGGAGAGTCCCGCACCGTGCGGGCGAGGGAGATTCCGCAATGGCAAAACGAAAGCAGTCGGATGCGGAGAAATTGCTGGCCGCCCAATTCGCAGAGATGGAGCCCGACCGGCGCATCCTGACCTCCGCCGATCGGGAGTACATTCGCGGTCTGCTGCGCCGGGGACTGTCCCCCGAGCAGATCGTGCCGGTGTTTACTTCGGCCAAATATCAGGAGCCGGATGTCCGCGCGGTCATCGAGGCGGCAGCACCGAAGCCCTCAGCCCCACCGGCGCCGGGCAGCCTCCTCGCACGATTCCCCGGCAGACCCGCGGACACCGAGCCGCTGAAGGCGGCCGGGCTCAAATGGGATCGCGACCGCAAGGTGTGGGCAGGCCCGGACACGGAGGCGACCCGCGCCGCCATCGCAGCCCTGGGAGGCAGCGTGGAAGGTGCGGCATGAGCGGCCTATACGAAGCGATGGCGAGCGTCTGGTGGGACACGCTCGAGGCTACCGCGCGGGAACGATGGTTGGATGCGGCCGAGGCGCACGGACGCACCCGTGACCTGCTCAGCGCATACACGCTGATGGGCGACCTCCGCGAGATACACCGTGCCGAAGCCGAGCAGGACCGCGATGAGGGCCGCTGAGATGGACCGCTCCGTGACACTCACAGAGTCCGAACTCGCCGCGCTCCTCGAGCGGGCCGTGGCACGCGCGCTGGCGCAGCGACCGACCGCGAGCACGGTGACCTATGAGCAGGCGGGAGAGATGCTGGGGTGCTCCGGGCGCACGGTGCGCAGAATGAAGCCGCCGGTCATCGCCGCGAACCGCATCCCCTACGCCTGGGTCTTGGAGCGGCTCTCCTCGAGGTAATCGCTCCACCACGCCATCATCCGTCGCCGCTCGTCGAGGTACTGTGCACGATGGTATGCCTCGCGCACCTCGTCGGTTTCCTTGTGCGCGAGCTGGCGCTCGATCGCGTCCCGGCCCCACAGCTGGCTCTCGTTCAGCACCGTGGAGGCCACCGCGCGGAAGCCGTGGCCCGTCATGCGACCCTTGTACCCGAGGCGGTATAAAGCGAACAACAGCGTGTTGTTCGAGATCGAGCAGCGTGGATTCTGGCTCGAGGCCAGAATGTAGGGGCTTTCTTCCTCCGTCATCGCGCGCAGTTCCTCGAGAATCGCGCGCACTCGCCCGGAGAGCGGCACCACGTGCGGAATGCGTCGCTTCATCCGTTCCTCGGGGACCACCCAGGTCTCGGGGTCGCGGACTTCCGACCATCGCGCCCCGATCAGCTCTGAGGTGCGCAGGAACGTGTGTGCCAGCAACAGCAGTCCCAGGCGCGTCACCGGCTCCGGATAGCTGTCGATGGACTTCATCAGCGCCGGCAATTCACCCGGCGTCACCGCCGCCATCGGCGTCTTCTCCACCGCCGGCAGGACCCGGGAGAGCCCCGCGCCGGGATGCGATTCGATATCGCCGTGATCCACCGCATGATCGAGGATCGCGCGGATGCGCTGGCCGAGGCGGTGTGCGGTCTCCACCTTCCCCGCCGCCGCCACCCGCCGCACGACATCGACCAGGTCCCCCCGTCGCAGCTCGTCGAGCCGCCGGCTGCCGATCACCGGCAGCACGTAATCCCGGATCGACTGTTCCACCGTGCGCTGGCTGTTCGCGTGGCTCAGCTCCGGCAGATGCTGCGCCAGCCACCGCTCGGCAGCCTCGGCGAAGGTGATCGCGATGCCCCCGCCCCGCAGCTCAGCCTCCCGCTTCGCCGCCCACCGCTCCGCCTCCCGGCGCAGCTTGAAGAGCCGGGATTCGCGCCGGCCGGCGACAAACAGATGCGCCCGCCAGCTTTCGCCGTAGTGCGTAATCGATGCCATTGCCGTGCGGAGTCCGTGCGTACTTTTTGGCCGGGAATGGCATTCTGGCCGGACGGAGCGGGACAGGCAATAGCCCACTTCTTTGATTTGTCAGGCTCTGTCACATACGCTCGACAGGGCCGGACAGAGCTGGCGGAGAGGGTGGGATTCGAACCCACGTGCCGGTTTTACCCGACCATCCGATTTCGAGTCGGCGCCGTTGTGACCGCTTCGGTACCTCTCCGGGCAGAGCTGGTATTATAGCTGGACGTTTTTGTGTCTGTGGAGTCCACCTTAGTGCGAAGACGCATTCGCAGACGGCTGAGGAAGGTTGGCCCTAGGGTAGCCACGCTAACGACGCTCACCGCCTTTGCGCTGCTGGCCCAGGGGTGCCGGGCACCGAGCGTGCTAGGGCAGATCCGGGAACGCGGCGAGCTGCGCGTGGTGACGCTCAACCTTCCGACCTGCTATTACATCGGGGCGCGAGGGCCCAAGGGATTGGAATACGACCTCGCCAGCCGCTTTGCCGCCTCGCTCGGTCTGCGGCTGAAGATCTATGCCGTCCCCAATGAGGCGGACATGAGGTCGGATCTCGCCTCGGGCAGGGCCGACATCGCCGCCGCCCAGATCACCGCCAATACGGCCTGGGACGAGGCAGGTGCCCCCGCGGCGCCGTATGCCGAAATCCCCCAGCTGGTGGTCTACCGCAGCGGGCAGCCCGCACCCGATAACCTGCCGCACCTGCAGGATGCGACGCTCCTCGTGCAGGAGAACAGCCCCCAGGAGGGCATCCTTCGCAGGCTGAGGCTGGTCGCGCCCTTCCTGAAATGGAGCGCGCTGCCCCCGGGCACCACTCCCCTCCAAGAGCTGGAGGACGGAGTGGCCGGCTACGCCATCGTAGATGCCAGGGCATACGCTTACGCCCGCCACCTCTACCCCGGTACCCGCGTGGCGTTTGCCCTGCCGCAAGCGCGTCCAGTGCAGTGGATGGTGCGCCAGGGCGCACCGGAGCTGATGCAGGCAGTCAACCGCTTCTTCCACTCGATCCGGGCGTCGGGAGAGCTGACGCAGCTCATGCAGCACGATTCCGCCGATACCGATTCTCTCCATTATGCGGAATCCCGTCTCTTCGAGCTGTACTTCGCTCGTCGCCTGCCGCGCTATCGCGCCTGGTTCCAGAAGGCCGCGGCGCGCTACGGCTTCGATTGGTGCCTGCTTGCGGCAATGGGCTTCCAGGAGTCCCGCTGGAACCCCGCCGCCATCTCCACGGCCGGCGCCAAGGGTGTCATGATGCTCACCTCCGACACGGCGCAGGAAATGGGCATCACCGATCGGGCCAACGCCAGGGAGAGCATCTTCGCGGGCGCGCACTATCTGGCGGAAGTGCGCAAAATGATACCCACGCACATCCCTCAGCCGGACCGCACCTGGTTCCTCGTTGCCTCCTACAACATAGGCTTCGGTCACGTGGAGGACGCGCGCGTTCTGGCTCAACGGATGGGGCTGAACCCCGACTCCTGGGTGCAGGTGAGCCGGGTGCTGCCCCTGCTCGCCCAGCGCCGTTGGTATCGCCAGACCCAATACGGCTACGCCCAGGGATGGCAGGCCGTGGACTATGTCAAGCGCGTGCAGGAATTCATGCAGCTGCTCGAATGGCACCCCGGCGACGACGTCCTCGTGCGGACCGCCTTGAAGGGAGCCGCACCGATGACCGGCACCACCGGCAGCTGAGCGTGCCGCAGCGGTTTAAACGCGCCTTCCTGCGAAGAACGCCTTGAGCAGGCCGGCGCATTCCTCCATCAGCACGCCGCCAAACACGTCCACACGGTGATTGAGACCGGGCAGGGCAAAGAGGTCGATCACGCTGCCTGCCGCCCCGGCACGCGGATCCCAGGCGCCGAATACCAGCCGGCGCACGCGCGCATGCACGATCGCCGAAGCGCACATCGGGCAAGGCTCGAGCGTCACATACAGCGTGGTGCCGGTCAGCCGGTAGCTGCTGAGCGAGCGTCCGCCCGACCGTAGCGCCTCGATCTCGGCATGGGCGGTAGGGTCGTTGGTTCCTATCGGGCAGTTGGCCCCCGTGGCCACCACCCTTCCCTCGTGCACCAACACCGCCCCCACGGGCACCTCCCCGCCGCGGCGCGCGTGCTCGGCCTGCTCGAGCGCATGATGCATGAATTGTTCGTCACTGGGCACGTCACCCGGCATCGCTGCAGCTCCCCTGCCTAATCGCGCTGCGTGCCCGTCACCCGGGCGCGCACTCTCCCCGCCGCCAGCCGCGCCTCGATCTGCTCATCGGCCCCGACCGTTGCGGCATCGGTGATCACCGAGCCATCCGCCCGGGTCACGATCGCGAAGCCGCGCGCCAGCGTCGCCAGGGGGCTGGCGGTCTTCAAGGTCCTCTGCGCCAGGTCGATCCGATGCGCCAGGCGCGAAAGCCGGCCCTGCAGCGCATGATCGAGCCGCGCCGCGAGCGATTCGCATCGCAGACGATGCTCACGCGCGAGGTGCTCGGGGGAGTGCTGCACCAGTCTTGCGAACACCTCGATCAGCCTGTTGCGCCTGAGGTGCAGGCCGGCGCTGAGGGCCCCCGCGAACCTCTGCTCCAGATCATCGAGCCGCTGCGCCTGGTGCGCCAGCCGCATCCCCGGATGCGCCGCTCGCAGGCGGCTGCCGACGGCCTCGAAGCGGCCGGAGGCGGCGCGCAGCTCGCGCCGCATGCAGGCGCTCAGGCGCTCGGCCGTGCGCCCGAGCGCATCGAGGCAGGCACGGCGGTCGGGCACGGCCAGCTCCGCGGCGCCCGAGGGAGTCGGCGCCCGCGCATCCGCGGCGAAGTCCGCGATCGTGAAATCGATCTCGTGGCCGATTCCGCTGACCACGGGAATCGCGCAGGCGCGAATCGCGCGCGCCACGCGCTCGTCGTTGAACGCCCACAGGTCCTCGATCGAGCCTCCGCCCCGCGCGAGGATCAGGACGTCGCACTCGGCGCGCCGCGAAGCCAACTCCAGCGCTTCGACGATCGATGGCACGGCGGCCGCGCCCTGGACCGGCGTTGGATACACCAGCACCGAGGCGGGCGGGAAGCGGCGCGCCAGAATATGAAGCACGTCCCGGATCGCCGCGCCTGTGGGCGAGGTGACAACCCCGATGCGGCGAGGGAAGCTCGGCAAGGTCCGCTTGCGCTCGCGGGCAAACAGGCCTTCGGCGGCAAGCTTGGCCTTCAGCCGCTCGAACTCCCGCTGCAGCGCGCCGACGCCGGCCTCCTCCAGGTGCTCGACGATGAGCTGATAGTCGCCGCGCGGCTCGTACAGGCTGACACGTCCGCGCGCGAGCACCTGCTGTCCCGCCTTCGGCGTGAATCCCACGGCCGAGTTCTTCACGCGGAACATCGCGCAGCGCACCTGCGCCTCGCGGTCCTTGAGCGAGAAATACCAGTGGCCGGAGCCGGGCTGGGAGAAATTCGAGAGCTCCCCCTCCACCCACACCACCCCCAGCCCCCGCTCAAGGAGCGCGCGCACCTCATGATTGAGCCGCGAGACGGTGAAAACGGTCCGGCCGGGATCGGCCTCGAAACCCGGAGGAAAGACGGATGACATGGTGGCCACCATACCACCGGCGGTTTACGGGCGCCCGGTCCGTGCGTAGAATTAGCTATGCGAATTCTCGAAGAAGCCCTGACGTTCGACGACGTCCTGCTCGTCCCGGCCTACTCCGAGGTCCTGCCCCGCGAGGCCGATCTCTCCACCCGCCTGACCCGCCGGATCCGGCTCAATCTCCCGCTGCTTTCGGCCGCCATGGATACGGTCACCGAGGCGCGCCTCGCCATCACCATCGCCCAGGAGGGCGGCCTCGGCATCATCCACAAGAGCATGAGCATCGAAGCTCAGGCGCGCGAAGTCGGCCGGGTCAAGAAGTTCGAAAGCGGCCTGATCACCGACCCGATCACCGTCCCGCCCACCATGACCATCCGCGAGGTGCTCGACCTCACCCGCTCCCGCGGCATCTCCGGCGTGCCGGTGGTGACCGGCAGGAAGGTGGTCGGCATCGTCACCCACCGGGATCTGCGCTTCGAGCAGAAGCTCGATGCGCCGGTCTCGCAGGTCATGACCCCGAAGGAGCGGCTGATCACCGTGCGCGAGACCACGCCGAAGGAGGAAGTTCTCGCGCTGCTGCACAAGCACCGCATCGAGAAGGTGTTGGTCGTCAATGACGAGCAGGAGCTCGCCGGCATGATCACCGTGAAGGACATCCAGAAGGCCAAGGAATTCCCGCGCGCATGCAAGGACGAGGGCGGACGGCTGCGCGTCGGCGCGGCCGTCGGCACCACCGCCGACACCCTGGAGCGCGTTGCCGCGTTGCGCGATGCGGGGGTCGATGTGGTCGTCGTCGATACGGCGCATGGCCACTCGCGCGGCGTGATCGCGACCGTCGAGCGCATCAAGGCCCGATGGGCCGAGCAGCAGGTGATCGCCGGCAACATCGCGACGGCCGAGGCGGCCCGCGCCCTGGTTGGCGCCGGTGCCGATGCGGTGAAGGTCGGCATAGGGCCGGGCTCCATCTGCACCACGCGCATCGTTGCAGGTGTCGGCGTGCCGCAGATCTCCGCTGTGGCCAACGTGGCGGAGGCCCTTCGCGACAGCGACATCCCCGTCATCTCCGACGGCGGAGTCCGCTTCTCCGGTGACATCGCCAAGGCCATCGTCGCCGGCGCCCACGCCGTCATGATCGGGAGCCTGTTTGCGGGCACCGAGGAATCCCCCGGCGAGGTCGAACTCTACCAGGGCGCCTCCTACAAGTCCTACCGCGGCATGGGCTCGCTCGGCGCGATGGCGGAGCGCCACGGCTCGGCGGACCGGTACTTCCAGGACGCCGCCACGGAGCTCGAGAAACTCGTGCCCGAGGGTGTGGAGGGCCGCGTCCCCTACAAGGGCAGCGTCGTCACCATCCTGCAGCAGCTCGCCGGCGGATTGCGCGCGGCGATGGGCTACACGGGCAGCGGCAACATCACCGAGATGCGCACGCGCCCGGTGTTCGTCCGCGTCACCAGCGCCGGCATCCGCGAGAGCCATGTGCATGATGTCTCCATCACCAAGGAAGCGCCCAACTACAGGGCATCCTAGCCTCCGGCACGTGCACGACCCTCACAGCCCCGCCCAGATGAGGAAGCTCCGACATTCATGAGCAGCGTCCCCGCCGCCCCCGCCACTCACGCAGACATCCACGCCCACCGCATCCTGATCCTCGACTTCGGGGCGCAGTACACCCAGCTCATCGCGCGCCGCGTCCGCGAGTTCGGCGTGTACTGCGAGATACATCCCTGGGACATCACGGAAGAGGAGGTGCTCGCTTTCGGACCCCGCGGGGTGATCCTTTCCGGCGGACCGGCATCGGTCACCGATCCCCACCCGCCGAATGCACCCGCGGCGGTGTTCTCCCTCGGCGTGCCCGTTCTCGGAATCTGCTACGGCATGCAGACCATGGCGCAGCAGCTCGGCGGTCACGTGCTCGGCTCCACCGAGCGCGAATTCGGCTACGCCGAAGTCACTCTCGCCGGCCGGTGCCGTCTGCTCGATGGCATCGAGGATCGGCGCGACCGCGGGAACCGCCCGGTCCTCGATGTGTGGATGAGCCACGGCGACCGGGTCGCCGCGCTGCCCGAGGGCTTCACCGGAGTCGCCTCGACGGCATCGATCCCCTTTGCCGCCATGTGCGACGAGCGACGGCGGTTCTACGGTGTGCAATTCCATCCGGAAGTCACGCATACGACCCAGGGCGCCCGGCTGCTCGAGCGCTTCGTCCGCGAAATCTGCCGCTGCGATGCGCTCTGGAGCACCGGCAACATCATCGAGGATGCGATCGCTCGGGTGCGCTCACAGGTTGGCAGCGGCGGGGTTCTTCTGGGACTGTCGGGAGGAGTCGACTCCTCGGTGGTCGCGGCGCTGCTGCAGCGAGCCCTCGGCAAGCAGCTGGTGTGCGTGTTCGTCGACCACGGCCTGCTGCGCCTCGGGGAGGGCGACCAGGTCATGAGCACCTTCGCCGAGCACCTAGGCGTGCGTGTCATCCGCGTGGACGCCGAGCAGCGCTTCCTTGCCGCGCTTGCCGGGGTCGAGGACCCGGAGGCGAAACGCAAGATCATCGGACGCACCTTCGTAGAGGTGTTCGACGCGGAAGCCCACAAGCTCCCGGGCATGCAGTTCCTTGCCCAGGGCACGATCTACCCCGACGTCATCGAATCCGCCGGCGCGCGCACGGGCAAAGCGCACCTCATCAAGTCGCACCACAACGTCGGCGGCCTGCCGGAGAAGATGCACCTGAAGCTCCTCGAGCCGCTGCGCGAGCTGTTCAAGGACGAGGTGCGCGGCATCGGAACCGAGCTCGGCCTGCCGCGCGAGATGGTCTACCGCCACCCCTTCCCCGGGCCGGGGCTCGGCGTTCGCATCCTCGGGGAGGTCCGCAAGGAATATGCCGATCTGCTGCGCCGCGCCGACGCCGTCTTCATCGAGGAGCTGCGCCGGCACGAGCTCTACGACCGCACCAGCCAGGCATTCGCGGTCTTCCTTCCGGTGCGCTCCGTCGGTGTGATGGGCGACGGCCGCCGCTACGACTACGTGGTGGCGCTGCGCGCGGTGGAAACCGTCGACTTCATGACCGCGCACTGGGCCCGCCTGCCATACGATTTCCTCGACCTCGTTTCCCGCCGGATCGTCAACGAGGTCCCCGGCATCTCCCGTGTCGTCTACGACATCAGCGGCAAGCCGCCGGCAACCATAGAGTGGGAATGAGACCCCGTCAGGCACATCGATCGAGGCTACCGTGAGCTCGAAACTCATCGCACCGATCCTGATCACGGCGTTCATCGCCTGGAGGGTCCTCATCCGCATGCGACGCTCGTTTGGCCGCCAGCGCGTGCAGCCGCGGCGCGTGACGGCGCGCATCGCGATTTTTTCGCTCTTCTGCGTCCTGCTCGTGCTGTTCACACGCGGTAACGTGTGGACGCTGGCCGCGTTGCTCGCCGGGGGCGCCTGCGGAGCGGCGCTCGGTTACCTCGGCCTGCACCACACTCGCTTCGAATCCACCCCCGAGGGGAGCTTTTACACCCCGCACTCGTACGTCGGGCTCGCAGTCACGGTATTGTTTCTTGCCCGGCTCGCCTATGACTTTCAGGTCCTGTACCAGGGCGCCCTGCCTGTCCCGATGGGGCGCGGGGCCCCTGCGCTGCCTCCCGAGAGCCCGCCGCTCGCGGTATCCGGAGCGTTCAGCGCCTACTACCTTGCCTACTATGCCGGCATTCTGCGCAGGATCCGGCAACCGGCGACGCCGGGCGCGGATCTGATCCAACCTGGGCCGCAAGGCGGCAGCAAGTGAATCACCGCCCGCGCCGAGCGCTCCTCGCAGGGCCCAGAGCGCTCCCCGCGCAGTCCCATCGCATCTGTGCGCCCGAGGTCCGCACGGACGGCAGGAGCCGGCGCGCGCGGCCCCAGTCGGTCGGTTCGCTCTGCCGCGCCTGCTCGGCATCGCTCTCCTGCCGGCGCACGATGGCTCATCCGGCCCAGCACGACGCTGCGGTGATCTGCGCCGTGTCCCATGGCCGCTACACGCCAAGCTCCCGCGATGCGGGACGATCGGTCCGCCCCGCCGCTCGCGCGCCCGCGAGCTGCTCCCGCAGCAACGTCCACGCCGCGGCCGCGAACACGAGAGTGTTGGCGACCATGACCGGCTTGGCGCCGATCAGCGCACCGTAGAGCACCCACAGCGCCGCGCCGAGCATCTGGATGCCCCGCAGCGCCGCCGGCCGCCTGAAGAAATAAGATCCCACGAACACCGCGGTCGCGGTCCAGCCAAGCCAATCGGTCACGGGCTGGTGCATGACGCTCATGCCGCCGCCGGCGCGCGCGGCGTCTCCCGGATCCGTACCCGGTCGGTCCGGGCCCGTTCCCAGTCATCGAGCGTCAGGCCGTTGGACTCCAGGACGGCGCGGATCTGCGGCGTGCGCATGCCGAGCACCTGATCGAGCACGGGCACGAGCACGCTGCAGACGTTGTCGCTGAGAACGGTGCATTTGGCAATGCGCGCCAACTGCCGATTCTCCGATACGGCGATCGTGAATCCGTCCCCGTTGTTCACGTGCAGCATCACGTGAACGTCCGAGCTGCCGTCCCCGACGTAAATGATCCGGTCGGAGGGGATACCGTGCAGCCGTCCGAGCTCATCGATCACCGCGACCTTGCCATAGCCGGCCACCACGCGCTTGATGTTGCTCACCTCGCCGGAGGCGGGGTCGTATTCGAACTCCGTGCCGTGGATGTGCTCCGGCGGCACGACCCCGGATAGCGCTGAAACCACCACTTCCCGGGGCGCGGCCGACACGACGTAGAGCGAGAACCGGCAGCCTCCGATACCGTCGTGAAGGCTTTTGACGAGCGCCGGCAGGGCGCCCTTCAGGCGCACGCGGCGGCCGGCCTCCACCAAGTGCTCATGTCGCACGCCGCGGAAGTCCGGATCGTGGCGGATGAGGTAGGCGAGCTCGCCGCCCTGCTGCACGAGATTGCTGCGCGCGAGCCCCGCAACCTTGCGCTCGAAATCGCTCACGCCCAGCAGTTCCGCCAGCACGTGGCCGGAGTCGTTGAAACTCAGCGTCTGATCGAAATCCGACGCCAGCAGGTAGTGTTTCGTCATCATGGGTGGTTGCTCCTTCGCGCGCCGCCCGCGGCATCGGCACTCTGCGCCTGCGGCGGCGGCATGCACCGCACGTTAGCAAAACCCGCGGCGCAAGCAAGCGATCTACGTCATAAGAGAGAGTGAGTTTTTTTCACCCGATGTCATCGGGCCGCAACCTTGGCGTGAGAGGCTTGCGCACCCCATGACATGGCGGCATTCAGCGCAGGCCTAGCTGAAGCGCCCCCTGCCGACACCCTAACCGTGTTGTGACATTGCCCGCGTCGATTCCCGCTGATCCTTGAGGAACGGCCGGTCGATCTGTTGGGCATATTGATCGATGTCGCCGGCGGTGACGCCGCACTTGCGGAAATGCTCCCGCCATCCGCTCACGACCCGAGCGATCAGGCGCACCTCTCTTATCGCGTCAACTTTCCTCAGCGAGAACAGCGCGGACATCGACAACGCGTTATCCAGCGTGGAATCCGCCTCCCGCTCGCCCACGCGCATCCGTTGAAATCCGAGCGCCCGTCCGGAGGGCAGCACATCGTATGCGGGGGACAGCTCGTACCGCCGACGATTCGTCATCATGAGCGCATGATTCCCCTCATGATCGTCCGTGTTGTCCATCAGAATATTGAAGACCATGCGGCGAAACAACTCCCGCATGTCCGCCACGTACCTGTCCCCTTCCGCCACGCCGTTGCGCCGCAGCAGCTGCGCCAACTCGGGATAGCCGCACGGCTCTGCGGCCGCCCGCAACGCCACGGCAGCCGACAGGCAATGCCGCCTGGCGCCGGCCTCCCGATCGAAGCGCTCGATGGCGACGGCGTGCCCGTGCGCCAGCTTGACCGCCATCGTCGTCGCGGTCCGTATCTGCGCTTTGCGGGCAAGCGTCATCGTCGCGTGCTCCAGGAGCGGCGTATCCACCGGCCCGCCGTCGGAGAACTTGATCACCCATGATGCACCGTGGATGTCGAGCAATGCTTTCGGCTGCGTGCCGCCCAGGGCGGCGCCCGTGGAGACGAGGCTGCTCAGCTGCGACGGCACCGCCTCGTTGTCCCGGACCTTGCGGATCAGGTCGTGGACTCGCTCGGCGTCCGCCAGCGTCGGCAGCGGGCCGAGACGCCGCGGCAGGTACCGCTCCGCCGACGTCGAGACACCCAGGGCACCGAAGCGGTCGTCCCCGGCGAAATAGAGGTACTCGAGCAGCGAAAGGCGCGGCGGCCGCTCGACCAGGCGGATGACCCGCTCTCCCCAGCTGCCCGGACGGGCGTCATCGACCGCACCGGCGGCGACCCGGCGCTCGGCCGGAGAGAATTCCTGCTCGATGAGCGGCAGGTCCTCGCTGAGCGCAAAGCCCTGCGCGAGCCAGCCCTGCGCATAGCGCAGCGAGATGCTTTCACTCGGGCGCACGAGCTCGAGCTCGCCCACCCGCCGGGGCCGCCGCGGATCGGTGAGCATCCAAAGGTAGAGCCGCTCCGGTGGACGATCGCCCCGCTCAGGAGGGAAGGGGCGGGTCTGGCCGCCGGAGACCGTCCGCAAAATCATCGCCCGGACCTTGGCACGAGGGGAGGCCGCTCCTGTACGCTCCTCAGTTCCCCTGCCCTCCTCGCACGGCCGCGTCGCCGCAGCGCGGCGCGAACCTCATCCTCCAATGCGCCCCGATCCTGTGAAGGCGCGGCGCTTTCGGGCAGCGCGTCCGCCCTGCCGATGAGCCACAGGGCAGTGGCATAGAGCCCCGCGCCGACACCGGGGTCACCCCGCTCCAGCCGGATCAGCGTTGGGACCGAGCAGCCGAGCCGTCGGGCCCAGACCCGCTGAGACTCGCCTCGACGCAGGCGAGCGACCGCCAGATTCTCCCCCAGCGCCTGCAGCGCCCGGGCCGCGGCCGGTGGCAGGAGCGTCAGAGCCACAGAGCGTTTCGACATATCTGAAAATTATCATTTATCCGATTTTGGTCAATTTTATTTAAGCTTTGATCAATTATATGATGGTTCCGGGGAACCGTCCGCTCGGCTGCGCCACCGGCCCTACAGGCGCGTGCCCTCATCGCGGTAGCCGTTCAGGAATACGCCCTGCTCGGTGAGGAGGAGCCGCGTACGGCCCTCGTGCGCTGCGGCGCTCGGCAAAATGAGTCCGGCTCTGCTCAGCAAAACGAGGCCATACGGGTGACAGGATTGGGCGCAACATTCGTGACGCTGTCACTGCGGTTCTCGGGCGCGGGGACGGTAGCCGGGG
>JAJZDX010000008.1 GCA_021805865.1 Pseudomonadota bacterium | reverse complement strand
CGCCGTCTGCGAAGTGGGCCGTGAGCGCATCGCGTTCGGCTTGTCGCTCCGCGCGCCGCCGGTCACGATCCTCCTGATCGCGCGCACCGCGCTGCCGTCCAGCCTGGCTGTGATCCTGCTGCTGATGCCGGTGCTCTTGACGCCCGCTCTCAGCGCCGGCCTCGCGGTCGCCCTGGCGCTCGGACTCCTCGCCTCGAGGCGGGGCCTCGCTCGCGAGATCTACGCGCGCCCCGCGCACGGATTCCATATAAGAGTGCTGCGCCGACGGCAGATCGACTGCCGGCGGCGCGAACTCTCCGAGCCGGCGCTCGAGCGCCGCCTTGCTGGCCCACCGTCCGAGCTGCGACGCCTTTGCGCCGAGCACCCGCGGCGTGCCATTGGCACCCGGCACCGTGGTGGTCACGATGAGCCCGGATCCCTTGCGCTCAATTGCGCACCCGAACGCAGCGAGTGCGCGGTGCGCGTCCTCCCATGTCGCGCCATCGCGCTCCACCGCGGCGCGCAGCGCCTCGGCTGGCGCGCCGGCGACCCATGACTGGAACGATTCGCCGCCACCGGCATTGTGCTCGGCGCGCGCGGCGCGCGCGCCGATGTGCGGTTCCGCATCCTTGAGCAGGCCGAGCGCGCGGCGCTCGGCCCTGCTCATACGCACGATCTGTGGTCCCTGCTCGGTATCCAGCGTGACGTACGGCCCGTTCGCGCGCCCGTGCCCGAATTCCAGTTCGAGCTCGCGCATGCACTTGTCCAGGATGAAGTAGTCGCGCCGAAACGGCGGCTGGCGTACCGTCGCCGTCACCGGATGCACCTTATTGATGACCAAGTGGATGTGATCGTTATCGGTATCCCTGTGCACGGACCACGCCGCTTGGTGCTCTGAGTATCCCAGTGATTGCATCACATGCTGGCACGCGCGCTCGGCCTGCGCGCGCGTCGGATGCTCGCCCTCCTTCCATGTGATGGCCACATGGTAGACCGCATTGCCGCGAAAGCGGCCGCGCGCGCGGCAGCGCACCTCGGCGCGCTCGCAGAGGTGCGCGAGGTCCTCCGCATACGCCGCGCGCACGCCCGGGTCCGAGAGATCATCCGTGCGCGGGTCGAACCACGTGCTGTCACCCGCATCATCGTCCTCGGTGCCAAAGTTCACATGCCCGGCATCGAGGCGCTCGCCATCCGCGAGCTTCTCGGCATCCTCGCCGACGCGCATCACATACTTCATGACCGGCCGGAAGCCCTTGCTTCCGGCCGTGCGCGTCAACGTGATCACCTTTGCCAGCATCTCTCCCTCAACTCCCGCGTGGCGGGATAGTTACCGTCCCCGGTCCGCGTGCTGTCACCCGCACGACGAGAAGACCGAGTTCTTGCGATGCAGATCCTGCTCCATGACCGCGCAGGAATATCCGTCTGCCGCAGAACGCTGAATGAGGCGCCGCCCGGCGCGCGGGTGGCCACGGTACGTGAGCATGCGACCCTGCAGGTACAGCGCCTCTGGATCACCGGCCGCCGCGGCGGCCGGTAGTCGCCACTCCTCGCCGAAGTGCGCGATCAGCCACATATCCGCAGCAGCGCCGCCGTGGTCCGCAATGCGCTCCATCGTGGGTCGCAAGACGGCGGCGGCGTGCGCTCCCTCGATGCGACGAATGGGAACCATCATCAGAATCGACGGGACGAGGGCTACCAGTGCTACACGCCACAGAATCGCCCTCGCAGACAGGGTCTGTGTGCGGCCATTCGCAAATTGGATCGTCATCGTTGTCATAGCGACCTCTTCATAGATGTGACTCTCGGTTCGCAGATCCGCTCATCGTGACTGCACCGCGCGCAGGCACGCGCGCGCGGTGTCCATGAGTTCATCCACCGTGCGCCACCAGCGCACGCGCTCGGCGGGCGTCCACCGCTTATCGCGGCCGGGATACATCGACTTCAGCATCCGGCCGGCACGTGCCACCTCGGCCGCCTCCGCGCTCTTTGGCAGCGGCACCTTCTGGTGGACCGGCTCCGGCTCTTCCGGTGCCGCCGCGGCGACGGCCGTGGCGTTCTGGCGCACGTCCCCTGGCATCACGCGCCCGGCGCCGAGCGCCGCGGCGCGCAGGAGCTCCGAGAGCGAACAGCCGAGCTGGCGCGCGCGAGCACGCAATCGCTTCGCATCCTCGCGCGCGATCCGTACGTGCACGATCACATCGAGCGCAGCGGTCTGTTGCGCGATCTGTGCATCCCCGGTTCGTTCACCCGCCAAAGCCATTGCAGCAAAAGTCCTCACTCAAAATCCGTACAAGGTAAGGGGTTGTGTCACATTTCGGGGGTGCGCTTACGCGCACTTTGCCGCTTACGCGGCCCCCTCCTGTGACCCACCGCCCCCGGCGCTCGGCGTGGCTGCGCCACTTCTCGCACCCCGGGGCTACCCCACCTTGGTCAGGGTGCTCACGCACCCCGACACCCCTTTGGCACATCGTCGGCCATCCGCCAGCGCCTGCGCCCATTACGCCATTCCCTTTGCCGCGCGCCCGTCGCGCCGTTGCGCGCGGCACCGCTCCGCCCGCTACCCCACTCCCACGCCGGGGCGCGTCAAGCCCCGCACGGAAGCGCTGCACGCAGCGCCTGCACTCCGCGCGGGGAATGGGCTGAGACGGGCGCGGCATCCCGCCGCGCGCAGCAGCCCCTCGACGGGGCGTGGAGACGCGCATGAATACCGATGTGGCCGAAACCGGCCTCGATCAGATCAAGACCGAATTGCTCGGTCTCGTGCCGGCGATGCTCAAGCTCTTGCAGGCTCGCGAAGCGCTGCGGCACGCCGAGTCCGAACAGCAGGCCGTGCAAGCGACCTTCGCGAGCCTCGCGCCGGTGATCAAGCAGCTCGTCGCGGCCGGTGCCGATTTCGATGAAATGCTCGCGGCAGTCGTCGCCGCCGCCCCCAGCGTAAAGCCCGAGATCCTGCGCGCCGCGCTCATGAAGGCGCGCGGCCGGCCGGCGCGGGGCACACGCATCCCGCGCGCCAAGCGCGCTGCGGCGAACACTGCGGCGGCGCGCGCCAGTACCGCAGCGGACGCCCCCGCCAAGAGCGGCGATGCGAACGACGAACTGCGACGCCTCCTCGCGGACGGCGAGGAAGACGGTACCGGCGGCGCGGGACGCAAGAAGCGCCGCGGCAATTTCATCGGTGAGCAGTGAGGGACGCCGCCATGCTCAAATCCTATTTCATCGACGGTGATAAGGGCGGCGTCGGCAAGAGCCTCTTCACACGTGCCTTCGTGCACTACTACATGACGTTGCCCAAGGACAAGCGTCCCTCTCTCATGGTGGTCGACGCCGACCTCTCGAATCCGGATGTGTGCGGCAAGGACGGACTCGCCCCTGGCGGCTTGGTGCTGGCCGCTGATCTCTTTGATCTCTCCCGGGAGATTGGCTGGATTGAGCTCGCGAACCGCATCGCGAAGGTCATGAACAGCAGCCAGGAGATCCGGCTTCTGGTGAATCTGCCGGCGCAGATTGGACCCAGGGCATTCGATGGCGCGCTCGCCATTGCATCCGAAGTGCTGCGCGATACGAACGCCATCCCCGTCTGGCTGCTCAATCGCAGCAAGGACTGCGTGACCGCGCTCGAGTTCCGGCACCGCGCCTTGCCACATCGCTACGCGGTCGGCGCGATCGTGAAGAACACCTATTTCGGCGCGGCCGAGAAGTTCTGGCGATGGGACTCCTCCGCATTGCGCAAGGGAATCGTGCGCGAGGACGGCGGCGGATGGATCGAGACCGCACTCCCGGAACTCAATGATGAGCTCACCGATGCGATCGGCCGAAGGCCGTTCCATGAGGTCTATGCACAAGGACTCGACGGCAAGCCGCTGCCCTACGGGTACAAGCTCGCGCTCGATGCCTGGTTCCGCGCCGCGGCGAAGCAATTCGCGCGAATCGAGGCGCTCGCGCCATCGCAGGGCGAGACGGATGAGGACAACGAGGAATAGCTCATGGCGTACTCGACGAGCCAGCAAATCTTCCTCGACATGCGCGGTAAAACCCCGCTCAACGAACGTGAACAAGAAGAGGTGAATCTCATCCTGGGCACGCTCGCGCGCGCGGG
This sequence comes from Pseudomonadota bacterium, assembly GCA_021805865.1. Lineage (GTDB taxonomy): Bacteria > Pseudomonadota > Gammaproteobacteria > Steroidobacterales > Steroidobacteraceae > 13-2-20CM-66-19. The sequence goes on along the minus strand of JAJZDX010000008.1, from coordinate 147,307 downwards.
GTTCCCCATCGAAGAGTCCTCATCCTCGCCGCTCGTTGCGATCTGCGCATGGGTCTGGGCGCGGGTGGTCGGGCGCGCCGATGTCATTGCCGGACTGCGCGAGACGGTCGAGAGCACCGTTCAGCCGCAGATCGCCGCGCTCGCCGAACAGATTGCGACGAGCATCCGCAAGCATGAAGAGGTCGACCTCGCCATCAAGGCTGCCCCGGGCGAGATCGTGGCGCACGTGGACCACCTTCTCGGTGAGCGTATCGGTCGCATCGAAAGCGAACTGATCCGCGCGCTTCAGCGCGCGGCGGTACCGGAACCGCCCGCAGGCGGTACCCTCGAACCCGCATCGCCGCCATCCACTCCGGCGGCACCGACTCACACCGATGTCTTCAAAGCCGGGCGCACCGCTGGCGCGGCGGACTGGAAGGCGTACTTTCTCACCGCCGCAGTCGGTGTGCTGATCGGGGTTCTGCTCATCGGCGCATGGAAGCTCGGCCAGCGCGATGGCGCAGCGGAGGCCGCAAAGGCCATTGCACTCGCTAGGCAGTTGAGCTCCCAGTGCGGACCGGCCGTCGGCGCGCGGCATGCGTACCGCTGACTGGCTACGCCGAGGCGCGCTCCGCAATGTGAGTCCCGTCGATGTGAGCATGCGGCGCGCCGTCCCCGTCTTGCTCGCCGCACTCGGCGGCGCAGCTTGGCTCTTCACGCGCGGGGGTCTCCTCGCGCCAGCCCTGTCTCTCTCGCTGCCGCTCGCGATCATCCTCTTGCCCGACGCCCCTCGCCGCCTCGCCGCGGCGCTCGCGTACTACCTCATTGGGACGGCAAGCATCCCGGGGGCGATCCACGGGTATTGGGGACCGGGTCACGGCCTCTACGCCTACGGCGGATGGATCGTATCGAGCGCACTCCTCGCGATACCGTGGACGTTCGCACGACGCCCGTGGCAAGTCGCGGCGGCGACCGCCGCGGCCGGTATCCCGCCGCTCGGCAGCATCGGGTGGCTTTCGCCTTGCGCGGTCACCGGGGTGCTGTGGCCGGATACCGGACTTACCGGATTCGTGCTCGTCATGGCATTCATATGGGCGCTCGCGCGCACCTTGGGACCCTGGGCGCGCGAGAAGGGACTCGCCACACGGCTCGACGGAATACTCGCCTGCCTGATTCTCGCAGTGCTCCTGAACGGCTGGCAGGCGGTGCAGGGCGCGCCGCCTGCACCGAACGGCTGGATGGGCGTCAATACTCACGTGCCGCCAGAACACGATAGCTTCGGGGCAGCTCTCGCCGATCGCTTGGATGTGATCGCCGCAGGGAGCATGGTCCCCCATCGGGCGAAAGCCCTCGTGTTCCCCGAGGGAGTCATCGACGGGTGGCTGTGGGGGACGCAGCAGGAGTTCGCCGCGGCGGTACCGCCAGGACAGACTTGGCTCATCGGAACCGTCACTGAAGGATCCGATGCCGTGACCCTTGCGCGCCACGGACACACCGAACCGTTTCCTGTGACTCGCGCGGCCGCCATCCTGATCGGCGGAAACTGGCGGCCGTGGACGCATCGCACCTTGCATCCTGCCTGGTGGCAACGTCCCGTCCGGCTCGACGGGCAGCGCGCATGGATCGCGATCTGTGCCGAGCAGCTCTTCCCGTGGGTCTGGATGGAAGCGGCGCTCGAGCATTCGACCGTGGTACTCGCCACATCGAATTTCTGGTGGGCACCTTCGGGATCGGCCATCCCGGGGATCGAGCGCGCCTCGACCCGCGCCTATGCACGGCTCCTCGGCCTGCCGGTCATCACGGCTATCAACCGCTGAGCGGCGGCGAGGCGGCGCGCCAAGTGCTTTGGCGCCGTCGGTGCGTTATGCGCCTCACTGAACATCAAGGGCGCGACATGAAAGATTTCAACGATCAAGCGCCGAAGCCCGCCGAGTATTCCCTAGACGTTAACGACGGTCCGAATCCTCAATTGGGAACCCTGCGCCGGATCGAGCGCCGGTATCCCTTATCGTTCGAAGTCGGCGGGTCTCGACCGGTGTGACCGCCGGTCGACCGCGGCAGCCGCAGACGACTCCCGCGTCCGTCTTATCGCGGCGTCGATCACGCGCGCGAGGTCCTCCACAGGCACTTCGACGGTACCGTCTTCGCCTCCGTGCAGGTCGGGCGTGATAGCCACCGTCCCCTGATCGTTGTACCGACTCACGCACACCGTCTCGGCATCATCCTGCGGACTCATCGCATCGCGTGGATCCGTGAGCAACAGATAGGTGCCGTCCGCGCACGGAATCTGAATCGCGGTACAGTTGCCACCGGTCGTGGTTTCCTTCGCCTCTCGATACTTCTCGATCACCGCACGGAACTTGCCACGGACACTCTCTGTGAGACCAAGCGCCTCATCGATTACCCGCTCAAGGTCATTGATCCTCACCTCGACGGCACCGTATTCGCCCTTTGGCAGGCTTGGCGTGATATCCAGTACCCCATCGTCGCCGTAGCGACCGACGAGCACCACGCGCGCGTTGTTCTCGGGGACTGCCAAGCCACCCAGATCGGTGAGCAACAGGTGCGTGCCGTCGCCGCACCGGATATACATCGCCATACATCCCCCGCCGGTGGTCTCTTCACTTGCGTTGGGATATTTCTCGACGATCTCCCGGAACCTCCCGCGAGAGCCGGTCGGTCGGCTGAGCGCGGTGTCGATCACCCGCTCTGGATTCTCAATGGATGCTTCACGCTTCCTCTTGCTCATTATCTTCACCCCGTGGATGTGCCTCAGCGACCCGCCTCCGGGCTTTGTGATCGCGACCGGCGGGATGCCGCCGCTCGGCCTCGCGAATGACGCTTCCCTGTTCTCGGCTCTTGCCCCGCCTCTGGAACGAGATCCATTTCCACCGCCGTCAGAATCACCACTCGACCACCCTCCCCCGCCGCCGCGCGTGCCGCATCGGGCCGGAAAAAGAACGCGCCGGTTGGAAGATCATGAATATCGAGCACGCCGTAACCGTACGCTGGCGCGTCGCCGGCGGGCGGGCGATCACGACCGTCACCCTGAATCGGCGTACCGTGCAGTTCAACCGGAAGCGCACGGGCGCGCGCGACGAGTCCAGCGGCAATGGACTCTGCCACACCAAGCTCGTCGGTGATCGCGGCGGCGATCCCGCGCGCCAGAAGGTGGGGTTCCGGCACGCGCTGCATCCGCTCGCGCGCGGCCATGAGACTCTCAGCGGACTTGCGGCAGTGCTCGAGGTCCTGAAACACCCCGCAGGACCTCAATACGTCCGAAGCCTCCATCAGGATCCCATATCCGTAGAGGCCGCGCGGCGGGGGACGGTCTGCGAGCCGTTCGGCAAGTTCGGCAGGTGTCAACCCGTCCGCGAGGGTCTCAACCTGCTTGATGGCAAGGCTGGCGCGGCTCACGTCGGCTCCCGTGAAATCCGCACCCTCGAGCGTCGCGTCCGCGAAGTTCGCGTGATGCGCGTGCGTGTTACGAAACACCGCATGCTCGAGGCGCGCGGATCGAAAGACGGCCGCGACGACATCGGCATGGGAGAAATCGGCGCGCCGCAAATCACATCCCTCGAAACAGACCTTCGCGCAGCGCGCGTGCCCGAACTTTGCTCCGAAGAGCTTCGCTCCCTTCACCCTGATCCCGGTCAGATCGGCGGAGGAGGCATTGACCTGATACAAGTCCGCACCTTCCAAGTTAGCACCCCGAAAGACGCCGGACTGCGCGCGGGAATGCTCGAGATTCGCCCCCGGCAGGCGACTGCCGGAGAAATCCGCCTCGCGCAGATCCGAGTATCGGAAATCGGCGCGGGTGAAGTCCCCGCCGGCAAGCCGCGCACCGCGCAGGTCCACCCCGCACAGTACGGTGTCCGCCAACGAGACACCCTTGGCGACCGCCTCCACCACCGCCTCGCCGAGCTCCGCGGCCCGACTGCCGATCGCCGAACTGATCTCGGTCTCATACGCGATACTGCCGTCGCGGCGTTTGATCTTGATGATCGCCATATCGGTACCTCTCGGGGCGACGGGGTCAATTGAGAGCAGCCAGCGCGGCCGCGCGTCTAGTGGTTGGTCAGATCGAAGATGCCGGAGATGCCTGGTGCAACGTTGTCCAGTTCACCGCTTCTCGCCATCTGGCGTATTCTCTGAAGATCCACATTGTCCATTTCCTCGCCGCAGGTGCTACAGATAAATGCCTGCCGTCGTCCATCGAAACTGCCGGAAGGATGAGTGCGCCGTAGTTCCGCCTTGCCACAGTGCGGACAGCATGTCGCACCCATGTCCAGTGTGGCTTCATTACACTCCGGGGCGGCGCAAACCTGTGCACAACCTCTCTCTGCTTTCACCGACCCACTCCAAGATCACAGTTGCTGCGGCCTGCCACCGTCTTGACGCTCAGCGCGAGCGGTCATCCGCGCGATGGGCGCGCGGGCGATGACTCTCGTACCGGCCCACGTTGGCCGCGAGCTCCGCGAGCGTTTCGCAGTGTTGCTGCCATTCGTCCGAGTATTCGGGGTCGAACCCCTCCTCCATCCCGCCGACGGCGTCCAGACCCTTGATCGCGGACCGAATCATCCCGGCATCCCGCGGCTCAAAAACGAGCTTGCCGCTCTCCGCGGAGAGTGCCGTCGCGAGGGCGCGCTCGGCCGTCGTCGTATCGTGCTCCTGCGCGCCCGCGTACTCGAGCGACAGCTTCTGTGCTTCGGTTAGGGGAATTCGGACGGTCATGATGGAACTCCTCGGTCTTGCTTCCTCTCCATTCCCTCCTGCGGAGGGCACCTACTGCACCGGGCACGAGCGGTGATGGGCACGACCACTGTCCCTGGAATCCTCGGCGTCATGATCGCCCTTGATCCTTCGGATCGATCCCACGCCCCTTCTTGCGTGCGCGCGCGGCGATCATTGCCACATGGTCGAAAATCACGACGCCCATGTGCGCAGCAGCGCCGGTCACTGCCTTCCAGTCGTGCCACCTCGGATCGAGATTCCTGTACTCCGAGAGATCAACATCCTTGAGGTCATATGGCATCGGATTGGCGAGCTGGGCCTGAAGCTGCTGCAACGTCGATTCCCCGCTCTTTTGAGGGTATAAACGATCAAATGTCTCCATCGCGCGCGCTGCGCGTTCGTCTCCCATCCGCGTTCCCATCGCCACGAAATCGAGATAATCGCGCGTGGTGTTACGCTTCAAGATAAGCACAGCCTTGATGCGCAGCATTTCTTCTTCCGTCGGCACCGTGATCGTGGCACCCTTGTGCTCGATAGTCCGCGTTTGAAGGGGAACTTTACGGATGAGCTGACGCACACCGGTCTCGATCCCATCCAGCGAACCCAATATCATCACCGGACGTTTCACGCGCGCCGTCTGCCATCCCGCGACGGACTCAAGTTGCGCGAGGACCTCATCGAATCGTTCGCTCAAATCGCCAATCACATGATCGGCGTCACGAGAAACACGGTGATTGGCCTGCAGCGCCGCAGCAGTACCACCAACCAACACAGACCCATGCAGTTCCGATTGAAGATGCGCGGCAGCTGACAGCACCCGATCCCATTCCGGCAGCGGTTTATCGCGACCCGTGTTCTTCGACATAGTGCACCCAAAAATGATAGCGTTGAGCGTAGGGGTCCGCGCTGTGCGCACGGCACACACGAACGATGTCCGCCCGAATGCCCGGATCGTCAAGCGCCGCATGGCGGAGATCGAACCAGTCACTTTGCCGCCCGCGCGAGATCACATCATCGATGGCGGCCAGCGTAAAACGCTCATGAGCCAAATGTCGGTGCAACATGAACGTGAGTCCTACCACCATTCCCCGAACGGGGCGCACACTTTAGCGTATCTCGCTCAGCACCGCATTTAGCCACTGAGCGGCCTCGGTCGCAGCCCGACTGCCGCCGTGTTTGTCCGGATGGCAGAGCTGCAGGAGTTGTCGCGCGCGCGGCGCGTCGAGCGACAGCCCCCGCGATTCGCCCGCCTCCACCTGCTCGTCCTTGGATTTTCCACGCGAGCCAGCGGCACGTTCGCCCTCTGCGAGCCCAACGGCGTACCCGTCGTTGTATGCGGCCTTGCGTTCGGCTTCGGCCCGCATCTCGAGATCGCGCCGCTCGGCCGCGAGCTTGGCCATCTCCTGGCGAAACACGGCATCGAGTTCGCGCTTTCCGGCTGCGAACCCGTCCCGGTATCCTTGGCTGCTTTCCTGCTCGCGGTTCATTCGCGCTCGCCTCGCCGGCTACGGCGGGCCTCCGCAAACAGCACCATCCGAATCCAGGCCGAAAGCGACAGCCCGAACGCATCCGCCGCCCGGAGCAGGTCCGCCTTGTCGGAAGCGGAGAGGCGGATCTGCACCACTTCGCTCTTGTGCCTCGCACTGCCCTTTTGCCGAGCATGGGTCATCGGTCCACATCCATTTCATTGCCACGTTTGCCGGCCGACAGTCGCTCGATCTGAGAGACGAGACGACGCAGCTCGTTCTCGAGATCAACGATCAACCCGACCGGCGGCTCCGGGGACTCCGGCAGCGCCCCGGAATACCAATCCAGCATCGCCCTCACGCGCATCCGTAAAGTGTTGTCACACATGACTCAGCGCCCCGTGTCATGGTAGGGAATACCACCGTGCTCGCGCGACCGCCGAGTGCTTTCCGCCAACAGCGCTTGCCGAGCTCTCGCGTGCATCCGTCCGCGCTCGCACCATGGACACCCGCCATGATGCTCGCAAGAGCGACTCGTCTTCGCCATCCCGGCCCCGTCGCGCAGGCGGCGATGGGTCTTGGGGTGTGTGCGGAAGGTCCGACTCATCTCACTCTCTCCGTTCAAGCCGCGCGCGCGCGCTCATGGGCCAGCGCGCCCGGAAAATGCTTGGCGATGATCTCGTTCAACCGCTCCACGAGATCCAGTCTCTTGAACGTCAAGTGGCCGTTGCCGTTCTTGAACCAGGCCAGCGAGAAATATTCCGTCACCGCACCCCACTCGCGACGATCGATTGCGTCCGACACCGTCCGGTAGCACCCCTGACGGTGATCCGGCTCGGGCTTCCCGTCGAGCACGTGGAAGACCCGTAGCAGGTCATCGAGTTCGTTGGCGCGGTCATACCCGGCGTGTACCGAGAGCCCGCGTGCGCCCGTGCGGTTACAGCGCCAAGGGCTCACCGACACGAGCGACCTCAGAATGATGCGCTTGCCGAAGCGGAACGGGTTGTTCGTTCTGTAGTCCCACGAGAGCCGACGAAAGCACCCGATGACCCCGCGTTCGAACATCTCGCCGCGCGCGGCGTGCATCGTCTGAAAGGTGGCTCTCACGTTCTCGGCCGTCAGTTCGGGGAGCGCGCCCGAGTCGCAGAGCTGCTCCGTCCACTTCCTTCGCGCCTCGGCGTCCATGAAGGTGCGCAGTCCGGACTCCTCCATGAGGTAGGCCCAAGCCACACGGTCGATCTCCCGGCGGATCGCCGCGAGCGCATCCGGGGACGTGATCGCCGTTCCCGTGCGCCCTCGTCCGTGTGTGGCAATCTCGAGATTCGGAGACCCGATATGTGCAGCAGCCGCCATGCGGTCCGCCTCCTCGAGAAGCCTGATTGCCTCGGAGAATCGGTCGATCACGGCCTGTCGCATCCGGACCATGTTCTCGATGCTCACCGATTTCACCGGTGCGGCGAAGTTCACGTCGATTTCCGCGTTCATGGCAGCCTCGAGCGGGTATCCGGCGATCCCTCTCCCCTGAGCGCCTGCAATCCCGCAGGCGCTATCGGTTGGCGTGGTAGGTCGAAGTTGAGCGATAGAGAAAGCCGGACCGCAGGCAGGGACGGAACCCACTTAGATTGGTCCTGCGGAGGGGCGATGGTTTTCTGCGCTCGGCTCGAGGTCGACGCGTTGCTGCCGACCCCCGAAGCGCCTCGGGGCGAGGAGCGAGTCATAGACGGCCCGATACGACCTCAGTTAACGGGAATCGGAGCCGCCCCGCCAGAGGGCGTGCCAGTGTGATGAAACATCACCATACCCACGATGATGACAACGACTACGAGTGCCAGGATGATGAGGGTCTTTCGCTTCATGACGGTCTCCGCGAACCTGCACCTATTGCGGGTTCCGATGCCACTAATGTACTGCAAACGTCATGACATTTCAAGACCTGCGTCACAAATCCTAGCGGTCGAGATCCTCTCGTGAGCCGTGCTCCTTCCGAGCAAGCTCCAGCGCGCGCTCGAGAAGCAGCCGGTCTGGAACATCCTTTACGCGCGCGGTTCGCTTGGTCAGGAGAAGCCCCTTGACGTTGATGGTGTGGACTTTCGTGCCGTCCATGTCAATCACCTCAGCGTACTGTTTGAGGCTCTCGTAGGTCTCTCCGCAAGCGTTGAACATGATGTCCACGACGAACTCATCGGCGACTCGGATGGTGCCGCCCTCCACGAACCAGGCGGGGTCGATTCCTTGCGCTGCCTTATCCGGCAGAACAAGAAGAGACTCCTTGACTCGGGCCGCAGACTCCGGGGTCGGGGGCACGAGAATGTCGATGTCCATGGTCATTCTCGAATACCCGTGGGCGAGCAATGCGAATCCGCCCACAAGGAGATATTCGACGCCATGGCGATTCAACGAATCGAGCAACAGCTTGAAGTCGGCCAACGTGGGCGCACGGGGTTCATTCTCATTCGGCACGTGGATTTCCCTCGGTCCCGGATCTGATCGTGTCCGCGAGCACGCGCGCGATGCGCTCATCGTCCGCGCGATTCATCTCCTCATGCGTACGATATCGGTACACCCCTTTGGACAACCCTAACCCTGCGGGGCCGACGCTGCGGAACTCCTCAACAAAGCGAATCCCGGCGCGAAGCGCTTCGCCCGATGGGCGTAACCGGATCGGACCTGCCCGGCGGCCGACCGTGCGCATCACTTCAGCGGAAGACGGTTTTGCGCTCATCATCGTAGCGTACTGCACACGTCATGACGTTTCAAGGATTGAGGGGGCGGGGTCAGCACCATCGCCTGGGGCGGGGCTATCGTTCCCGGCCGGCTGCTTCGCGTGTCCGGGCGCGTAACCGCCCGGGCGAGAGGAACTCGTTGCGCTTTGCGACATCCCATGCCTCGTTCCAGAGTCCCGTCAGCGTCTCGGACTCGCTGATGTTCGATGCCGGGAAGTCCCTCACCCCGTAGCAGCGACAGAGCGCCTCATGCATGAGCATGTTCGCATCGCAGAAGTCATGCGTTGCACACACGTTCCGCTCGCCCGCCGCCGCGGACGCTCGGTTGCGTCGGCGGATCTCATCCAGGTGATCAGCCAGACGCTCGCGGACCACGCTGGAAAACACCCCGGCAAGGTCCTTTGCGTCTGGTGCCCGCGCCTCCATCCGCCTGCGGGTCAGTCTTGCTTCGCCCATCACCCCTCTCCTAGCCGCCCATCGGCGGCCACTTGGAAGTCAAAGGGCGGCTCGGCTTATCCGCCGAGCGCGCCCCTGCTACCCGAGGGTAGTCTTACAAGCCCGTGTTACCGGGAACTCGGTTCAAAACAATCCGCTGATCTCCCCGGAGACCTCGTGACTCAGCGCCGGAGTCGCGTACGAAAAGGCGAGATTCAGTCCGTGCGCCTGCGCGACGATGCGGTCGCGATAGATCATCCAGTTCTTCACGCCGCTCACACTCGTGGACACCCCACCCCCGATGCCCTGACGCGCATTCGTCTGGCTCGTCGTATAGACGCCCGCCTGGCGCTGCTCGAGTTGGATGTCCACCACCATCATGTAGGTCTTATCCTGCAGGAAGTGTCCCACCACGCCCCCGACGAGCGCTCCGGCGAGTCCGTACGCGGCATCTGTGCTGGCGTTACCGTCCGCGAGCGCCGAGGTCACCGCCCCGCCGAAACCGCCTGCGAGTGCGCCCGCCGCGGTGTAATTGGCCTGCTGCTTACCGACGTAGAGCACGTTGTACATCACCATATACTCGGCGTGGCTTGGCGTATTGGTGATCCGGTAGCCGCGCCGCTCGAGATCCTGGCTGACAAGCGACTGAAAACCGAGATTCTGCGCGCTCGAGGTGTTGTGTCCGTCGATGAACACCACGCGATCGGCAGGCGCGACGGGCTGAAGAAAGATGCTGCTGCTCATCTGTGCCGAGAGCTGCATGTTGCCCGCCGACAATCCGCTCGAGCTTGTCGCCTGGGGCGCGGGGCCCGTTGCACAGCCGGCCATCCCAAGTGCCGTCGCCACCACGAGCGCCGCCGTCCCGATCCGAAACTTCTGAGCATGAGACATGAGTTACCCTTTCAATTGAGGCCGATATTGAGACCGCATGCCAACTGTACTGCAAATGTCATGACATTGCACGCGCCGCAGCGGACGCAGTTCACAGTTTTCATCGTTCACGTGGCACAACCTTTAGCCGCCCATCGGCGGCCACTTGGTGCCGAGCTTGCCCCCGTCCTCGCGATGCGGCCACCAGGCCGAGCGGCATCCGCCACAGCGGAAGTAATCCTTCTCGGTCTTGGTGCGCGCCTTGTATGTCGGTTTCTTGCAAGCCGGACACTTCGGCCCTGCGGCCGGCGCGCCCTCGCTCGCGATGCCACCACCGGGCCCGCCCCCCGCAGGGGCGTCGCCGAACTTCGCCCCAGGCTTTCCACCCACATCCCCGAACGCCGTCTCGCACTGCGTACAGCGCCAGTACGGCCGTCCCGCCTTACTCACCTGCCGCCAGAGACGGCCCTTGCCGCACTCGCCGCAGGGATGCGACGGCACCTCGGCCAGGATCGCCGTGCAGACCCGCTTCGCCTCGCCCTCGGCGAAGCGGAAGAACTCCTCCACCTGCGCCCTTCCCGCGGCGATATCGGCGAGACGATCCTCCTGAAGCGCCGTGGTGCCCGGATCACAGAACTCCGGAACGATCCGCCGCAACAAGTCCACGAGCTCGCAGCCCCGCGCGGTGGCGTGAATCTCCTTCTTGCGCCGCTCGGCATACCCCCGGTCCACCAAGGTCTCGACGATCCCGGCCCGGGTGGCCTCGGTCCCGAGTCCCGAGGTTTCGCGCAGCCGCGCTTTCAACTTCGGGTCCTGCACCATCTTGTGGATGCCGGTCATCGCGGCAATGAGAGTACCGTCGGTATAGGGGCGCGGCGGCTTGGTTTGCCGCGCCACCACGGTCGCCGATTCACACGGCAATCGCTCGCCCTCCCGGAGCACCGGGAGATTCGAGGACTCCTCCTCCTCGTCCTCGTTCTTGTCCTCTTTGCCGAGCGCCGTCCAGCCCGTCTCCTGGATGAGTCGAGCGGTAACCTTGAATTTTTCGCCATCCGCCGTGCGCAGCACCGCCTCGCGCTGCTCGAACCGCTCCGGTGGCATGAAGAGCCGGATGTAGGACTCCGCGATGAGATCGAATACCTGGCGGGCGGCGCCCGAGAGCGAAGACGGTAGCGATTGCCCGGTCGGCAGGATGGCGTGATGTGCCTCGACCTTCGCGGTATTCCACGCCGCGTGCTTGCGCGACGGATCGGCATTCGCCGGCAAGCGGCCGGCGCCGAGCGATTTCAGGATCCGCGCGGCATCGCCGTGCTGTTCCTCTGGCAGGTACGCGCAGTCCGTACGCGGGTAGGTCGCCACTTTGGCCTCGTAGAGCTCCTGGGCCGCTTCCAGCACCTTCGCCGCAGAAAGCCCCAACCGCTTGCTCGCGGCCTTCTGAAGCCCACTCAGGCTGAACGGCAACGGTGCCTCGCGCGCGCCCCTCTTGCTCATGAACTTCTCCACCGTCAGCATCTGGCGCGGCAGTTTGGCCGCGAGCGCATCGGCGGGTTTCCGATCGAGCAGGAGTCCATCCCGCGTGAGGTCCTCCGGAATCATCCAGAACGTGCCAATACCGCCCTGCGGATGCGAGAGGACGGCCTTCACGGTGTAGTGATCGCGCCTGACGAACCCCTCGATCTCGCGCTTGCGGTCAACGAGCAGCGCGAGCGTCGGCGTCTGGACGCGCCCGATCGGCCAAAGATCGCCCATGCGCCGCGTCATGGCATAGGAGCCGTTCAGCGAGATGAGCCAATCGCCGCGCTGACGGCCGAGCGCGCTCGCGTAGAGCCGCTCGTACTGCGCATTGGGCTTGGTCGTGACGAGCGCCTTCTTGACCGACTCGTCATCGAGGCTCGACAGCCACAACCGGCTCGTCTTGCCGCGCCATCCCAGGTGGATCAGCACCTCATCGACCAGGAGCTGCCCCTCACGGTCCGCATCCCCCGCGTTCACCACTTCGGTCGCATTCGCGATCAGCGCCTTGATCGAGCGCACCTGTTTGCCCGCAGCCGCATCACGGGGCGTCAGCTTCCAGTCCCGGGGGATCACCGGCAATTGTTCGGGGCGCACCTTCCCATCGGCGAGGTAATCGCCCGGCCTTGCCTGCTCGAGCAGGTGTCCGAGGCACCAGGTCACCTGAACGTTCGCGCTCGAGCAGTCGATATAGCCCTCGCAGCGTCGCCCGCCACCGATCACGCCCGCGATCGCCCTCGCGACACTCGGTTTCTCCGCAATGATTACTTTCACCGGGGATGTCTCCACGGACCCCCTCGGGTCCATCCATCCCCATTCCCCGCTGCGCGGCGCACCTACTGCGTGGGGGCAATAGGCTGCGCCGGCGAGGGGCAGCACAACCGTCGCCATGGGGTCGGGCCGCCCTATGGGCGGCCCGACCGTGCTCACGACACGGTTAGAACGGAATTACAGAAGGCCCGGATGGTCCAACGTTCAGCCGGTGGAGACCCCAATGTTCGAACTCGAACGCACGCACGCCTTGTCGATACACAACCGCACCGCCATTGCCACGGCGGATACGGTGAGTTGCTTTTTCTGCTTGCGGGCTTTCCCATCCTCGTCCGTCACGAAGTGGACGGATGGCGGGAAGACCGCGCTATGCCCCCATTGCGCGGTCGATGCCGTGCTCCCTGGCGAGTATTCGATCGAGGATCTCAGTGCCCTATACCAACACTATTTCACGGATGCGCGCGGGGATGGACGGTCCTCGTGACCCCACGCTATACTTCCTCGCGACAAGTCGCCCCTGCGTACCGAACGGACTCCGTATGGAGTGCTTGCCGCAGAAGACCTGCGGCTAGGACACAGGGTCGCGCGAACCGCCCCGCTTCTCGCGGGGTTGTTCGTCCCTGGCGATCCAATACTCTCTCCCCACAACTCCCGCGTCGCGGGATAGCGATTGCGATCTGATGGCGGTCGCGCTCACGTACTCGATTTTCCACTCCCTCAATTCCCGCGTCGCGGGATAGGTCTGGCGATCTCGGCCCTCGGTGCGAGCCGTATCACGTCTGGCTCCCCTCAACTCCCGCTCGGCGGGATAGCACTTGCGCTCCGCCTCACAGGCGGCGAACGTGCCGCCGTAGCCGACCCCCAATTCCCGGTCCCGGGATATGCCAAACACACTATCAGTCCACAATTCCAGCTTCCACTGGATAGAGCCGACGACGTACGCGCCCTCACGATCCCGCCGCCCGCAATTCCCGCGCGGCGGGATAGGTCTTGCTACAAGATCTGCGGATACCGCACCAGGTGATCCCCCATAACTCCCGCCGGACGGGATAGGTCCTGCGATGGGATTGTGCCAATCCCGGTCGCACGCGGCCGAGCGCAAGGCGCTCACGGAGCGGTTGCGTGCCGAACGGCCTTCAATTCCCGCGTCGCGGGATAGGTCTGGCGATGTTGCGTGCCGAGCGTCTCGCTCTCAAGGTATCCGGCCCCCTCAACTCCCGCGCAGCGGGATAGTCATTGCGATCCAGCGATGGGGCGTCGCCGCGGGCTCCTCGTGGTCTACCCAAAATTCCCGCGACGCGGGATAGGTCTTGCGATAACCCTCAAGGGCTCGATGGCTGGCCGTAGCGATCAATCCTCAACTCCCGCGCAGCGGGATAGTGCGATACCTCATAGGAGAGCGTCATGGCTACTACCACCCACCCTCAACTCCCGCTCAGCGGGATAGTGCTTGCGATGGCCACCTCGAGGAGCCGACCGGGGAGGTGTGCCACCCTCAACTCCCGCGCAGCGGGATAGGTCTTGCGACGAACGGATCGAGTTGGGCTGCGCTCGCGGTGGATCACCCTCAATTCCCGCTCGGCGGGATAGGTCTTGCGACGGTGGACAGGCTGGCCATGTACCCATACTCGTACTGCCCTCAATTCCCGCTCGGCGGGATAGGTCTTGCGACCTAAACAACGAGTACAGCAGCCAGCAGGGAGAAATCCCTCAATTCCCGCTCGGCGGGATAGGTCTTGCGACGTCGACGTTCGCGGCGCTGCCGGCGAGCGGAAATCACCCTCAATTCCCGCTCGGCGGGATAGGTCTTGCGACAACCAGAGGACCGGGAGATGTGCGGACCATGATGCCCCCTCAATTCCCGCTCGGCGGGATAGGTCTTGCGACTAACAGCAATACGAGCAGCATCGGCGCAATCAACAACCCTCAATTCCCGCTCGGCGGGATAGGTCTTGCGACGGCCCCGGTCGCAAGACAACCAAACTCAATGACTTGCGCACGACAGTGCGAGCGGTGCGGTCGAGCACAAGGCCGAACACTCACCATCGTGCACCTCCCTCTACCAAACCACTCATAACACGATGATTATTCCACAACATCAGAACCGCGAGCGCTCACCGGAATTTTGCGCATCACCGGAGCGCTCGCATGTGACCTCCAAACTGTTAAAGAACAGCGGGCGGCGCATGGCCGCCCGCAAATCGGATTCCCCGCCCCGCGCTATACGCGCGGCGACGGGGTCGGGTTCGACGGGGTCGGTGCCTTCTGCGGCCCGAGCGTCCGCCGTCGCGTGAGCGTGCGTGAGTGCCCAAACGGACTCACCTCATCGACCGAACACACCCGACCGTCGGGCATCAGGACGCTCCCGCGCTCCCACGCAGAACTCCCATCGACACTGTCCCGAAACCGGCTCGGGATGGCATACATGAAATCCCTGATCTCGCGAACGAGCGAGATCGGCAACGCCTTGCGCAACCGCTCCGAGCGCGGGAACCGGGGATCGAGCACCCAGAACGTGAATGAGTCCTCCGGGTGACGGATGCCGCGGCCAAAACCCTGCAGGAACTTGATCAAGGCATGGTCCCGCGCCTTGCCAAAGACGATCCACGCCGCGCGGGTCAGCGAGACGCCGCGACGCATCAGATGCCGCGCGTATGCCTGGCTCAATGCACCGTCCGGTGGGGCAAAGGGCAACTGTGTCACGATCACGTGTTTGATGCCGTTACGCAGCCGCTTTCCATCCGGCCCCGACTGCTGCGAGATATCGAGTCCCTCCCACCCCGATGGGGTAAAGAACACCCCGCGCGGACTCGCCGCCCAGTCCGCAATACACGCGGCCTGCGCATTGGCCGGCGTGCGCTCGATCACGCCCTCGATTCCGGCTTCCCGCGCCGCCTGGGCGTACAACTTCGTGGCCGCAAAGGAATTGCAGAGCACGAGAATGCGCCCGGGATCGCGCGCCTGGGCGCGATTGATGGCCACTGCGCCCGTCTCGGCCCATTCGGGGTTCAGCACCCGATCGTGCTCGCGGTCGAACTCGGCCTCTCCTTCGTCCTCCTCTGCCGCCGCATCCACGTACACCGGCGGCAAATCGGGATGCGGAAAGACGATCCGTACGGAGCCGAAGCGCTTCGGCGCAAAGGCGCAGCGCTTCTCGTTCATCGAGGCGAGCGGGTTGCCCCCGCGCGCATCGCTCGATCGGTCATAGATTCCGAACATCTTACCGATATCGGTCCAGTCCGGCGTATCGGACTTGTTCGGCGCCGAGAGTGTCGCGGAGGTCAGCACGAGCGCGCGGGCGCGCGAGGCGCTGTCGTTCTCCGTGAACCGCTCGCGCTCATCCACCTTGCCGCCGTAGATCCACAGCCTCCACGCGCGCGAGAGCGCGCGCGCCGGATTCAGCGTCATGAGCCGGATCGACGGTTCGCGCAGCGTCGGGGAATAGCGAATGGCGATGATGTCATCGGCGGCCGGGGCTCCGTCTCGCCTCCCGGCGAGCGCGCGCAGGGCCTCATGAATGCGCTTGACGCTCCCGGCCTGCGCGAGCAGCCGGTCCCGCAGTCGCGCGAGTGCGGGGTCCACATCCCACCGCTGCATCTCGCGCACGGTCTTCCCAAACGCATCCGACAGCGCCTGCACGGCATCCCGCAGCGCTTCCCGTCCCTCTGCCGGCAGATCGTCCAGGAAGAGCACAAACTCCTTCCGCTCGCGCATCTCTCCCTCGGCCGCTTTGCCGGCCGCGGCGAGCATCTCCATCACAGAATCCACGCGCGCCGCCAGCGTATCGAGCGACTTGCCGGCGAGGTCCTCCTCCTGGTACTCGGCACACTGGCGCACGGTGGCGGCGAGGGCAACGAGCGCCACCTGGTCCGAGAGCAACCCCCGCGCGGCGGCCTCGAGCTTCTCGGCCTCATCGACGACGAGCGCCGCAACGGGGCGCGGGTCGGCTGCGTCGTGGAGAAACTCCCCGTCCCGGTAGATGCGATCCACGAGCAACAGCGCGTGGTTTACGATCAGAATATCGGCGCTACGCGACCGCGCGCAGTGTGCGGCATAGACACGCCGCGCCGGACTGTCATCGGGGGTATCAGAATCGATACCGATATCCGACGGATCGAGGCCCGCAGGAAGCGCTGTGATCCCATGGTCCTCGAGAAACTCCCCGATCGGCACCCCGGCATTCGGCGGATCGCTCGCCCACCGGATGAGCGCGGTGAGCGCACACTTGTCCTCCTCCGACAGCCACGCGCCCTGCTGCTCGAGCACCTTGCGGCAGTGACAAATCGCCTTCTCCGCGTCGAGGTAATTTGAGCGACCCATCAGAAGCGCCACCGTCAGGCGCACGTGGGTCGCGCGCTCGATGAGCGCGATGGCGCGGGCGGCATCGCAGGCGGGGTCCAACGTCTCCGGATCCCCGGGTACGGTGGCGTACATCTGGCGCTGCAGCCCCCGGGTGTAGGTCGAGTAGATCACCCGCGCACCGGACTCGACACAGAAGAGTCCCGCGGCAACGAGATTGGCCATCGTCTTGCCGGTCCCGGTCGACCCCTGCGCAAAGAGCTGCCCGCAGCCGAACTTCGGATCGTTCGCCTGCACGATACCGGCGTAGACGTGATCCGCAAACGCTTGCTGCACGTCGTTCTCCACGAGACCGAGCGCAGGCCCGTGAACCCTCAGAATGTCGGACGGATGTTGGAATGAGCGTTTCATCGATGATTTCTCCATGATGACGAATGGGCGGCACCCCGCGTCGGCATGACGCCGACGCGGGACTCTCGGACTCAGGCGGCCTCGTCCTCGTCCGCCTCGATATCCTTCCCGGCCGCCTGGATCGCATCGTGCGTGAGATTGAGGCTGCCGGACGCGGCCATGGCGCGAAGCGCCGGGGCCTCGAGCCACTGTGCCGGGCGCCCTTCCACTTCGAGGAGCCCACCCGTCCCATCGAACGCGATGCGGCCGGCGCTCGTCCACTCGCGCGAACCGGCCTCCCGGACCGTCACATCGTAGGCGGCCGAGACCCGCCCGCACCCGTGAAACCAGCGCCCGCCGTAGTACGGCCAGGTCGCCCAGGCATCGAGCGCGAGCACGAAGAGCTCGATTTCCGCATCGGTCGGATCGCGCAATTCCCACGAGTGCTCGAATACCGTCCCCTTGCGGATGCACTCGTAGGAAATATTCGGCTGCGCCAGCGAAACGTGCTTGATGCCGCCCTCCTCCGACTCGATCCCCGCGAGCGCCTCGCGGGCCGCACTGATTGCCACCGCGTCGTTCTTCGCCCGCGCCGCGCGCAGTTGCCGCTGCGCCTCCTTCTTGCGCTTCTTCAGATCGCTCCCCTTCTTCGCCTCTTCGCGGCGGATGAGATAGGACTCGACCTCCTCGGCGGTCCAGTCGAATCGGTCGGGGTTGCGCGCAAGATCATCGCAGCGAGCGTGCGTGATCGTGTCGCACCATGGATCGTGCGCCGTACGCCGGCCGGTCTCCGGGTCCTTCTCCTCCATGGGTCCGAAGAACTCGCCCGGCGTCTTCGCGAGCGCGTGCTCGCACCAGAGCTTCCCGCCGACACCGTTGGTCATCGACCCGAACAGGCGCACCAGTGGATTGTGTGCCTGCGCAAAGCGCGTGCGCAGCATCGGCGCAATGGAATCCGCACTGCTCGCCTTCTCACCCTCACCCTCTCCCTCGGCCTTGTCCTTCTTGCCCTTCTTGTCGGCCTTGTCGACGATCCCGCCGCCGGCGAGAAGGAAGTAGGAGTCCGGGTTTGGCTTGAACGCAGCGAGATCGCAGATGATCTCCTGCCCATTGTGGCGCAAGATCGAGCGTACCGCCGAGGCGGTGAGATAAGGCCGACCGGCAAGCCGCGGCAGTCCATCAATCCCGCAGATGGTATAGCTGATCGGCGAGAGCGCCGTGATCGCGCCCGTGAGACGAACGATACGAGGGGTTTTCATGGTTACTCCTGGGTGAATTCGATTGACGATTGAAATGAGCAGGAAAGCAGCCAGCGTTGGGCGTCATCCGCCCAGTACGCCCGCCGGGTGGGCGGCAGCACGCACAGGCGCTGACCCGAAGCGTCGAAATACGGCATGCGCGCCGTGGCCGGCTCGATACGCAGTCCTTCCGTGCCAAAGCCCATGGCCTGCCAGGCATCGACATCCACCGGTCGCATCGGGACCGGTCGATCTTCGATCGGCCACGCGATCGAACGATCGGTGTCATAGGGTTCGACCTCGAGACTGCCGGGAATGAGACGGCCGAACCCCTGACGGGCCTTGCGACCGACGTGCGTGAGCTCGGAGAGAAGCTCGCCGACGGCCGCGATGTCTCCCCGTCCGAACCACACGATGCGCTCGGCCTCGAGCGTCTCGTAGACATCGAGCGTGTTGCGATACGCGCCGGCCTTGGGGTTGATCGCCGTGTACTGACGGTGCCCACCCCGGCGGCGGGACGGCCACACGAAGCGCGGCTCGCTCACCTCCCGTGGCTGAAGCCCGCCCTTGAACACGCCCACGCCGCGCGGCGCCGGACGTACCTCGCCTTTCAGGAAGGCGGCGCTCCCGTGGAGAATGCTGAGGGTCTCGGTGAGCGGTACGGAGCGCATGGCGAGGTCGGCATCCTGGGTGCGCTCATAAATCAGCGCCGCGAGCAGGGCGTCGAGCGTCAGCATCGAGCGCGGGCTGACGATGATCGGTGTTGCAGGCACGGCGCTCACCGTGAAAGTCTCGTGGTTCATGCGAACTCCTTACCGGCTCTCCGCGGCCATCTGGCGGAAATGCAGGACGCCGAAGCCAAATCCACGCGCCCGCCCAATGCCGCGCTCATGCGCGGTACGGGCCATCGCGAGGTCCTCCACCCTGACCGTTCCGGAGAAGTTGATCGGCACAAAGTGAAATGCGCCGCGACCCGGCTTTCGGATCGTGACCGTCGGTTCGGCCCACACCTCGAGCGCATCCGGTGCAAGGCCCGCGCGCTCGCCGAGCAGCGGCGCGAGCACTGCGGCGAAGTCGGTACGTCGCGCGGCATATGAGGTGACTTTCCCACGCCGCGTGAGGCGGCTGAACTCGAGCGCGATGCGTCCCAAAACCTTGTAGCGGCCGCCTGCGACGATTGAGGTGAGCTCGCGCCAGGGTATTTCCTCACCGGCCGGCCGCACGGCCGCGCGCAGGTAGAGCACGCCTTGTGGCGCATTAAACTCATAAAGATAGTCCCGCGGTTTGCGATTCATCAGGCTCGCGACGCGAGCGTGGATTTCGTACGCGCCGAGGCCCGCGAGCGGTCCCAAGCCCGCGTACGGCATGCGAAGGATGGTTTCGTACATGGTGGAGGCCCTCATGAAGCAGGACATGGGGCCGGCGGCGCGGCCTCGGTCCGTGCGTGGTACCAATCGAGATAATTGCCGAGGAGTCCGTGGCGCATGCCCGACTCGAGGTATGCGCCGATCATGGCGGCGACCGTTTGCGCATCGAGCGCCTGACGCGCAGCAAACTTCTCGAGCGCGCTGCGATAGGCGCAGGCCGCGGTCTTCGAAGACTCCTCCCGGGCGAGTCGGGCCGCGCCGAGAAGCGGTCCGATATGCGTGCTCTTTGGAAAGCCGAGCGCGGCCGAGACGGACTCGAGAACCGCGGGAGACGCAAAGACCGGGCCGCCGGATCTCACATCGTAGTAACCCGGTAGCGCAGAGCCCGGGATGTTGAGCACGAGGTGCTTCGGATCGCACGCGGGCTTGGCGAAGACGACCCCGAGCCAGCGGCAAGGTAGGCCCTGAAAGAGCGCGTCACGGATGCGCTGGATGCCAACGCCCTGCTCGCCGAGCGATTTGAGCCGGGCCTGCGGATAGTCCGCGCCGTACACCTCCGGTGGGTCGCTCTCCGGGATGAACACTGCGGTCATGCTGCGACGGCCCGGATAGTACCGCCCATCCCGGGGATCGAGGCCCGCCAATCCGAGCCAGCCTGTCCGGCTGCCCGGATCGATCAGGCGCCCATAGCGCGCCCAGGCGAATTCGAGTGCTGTCTCTGATGACATCGAACCGTCTCCACTCCTGATGGTGTGACGAGCGTATGGCAAGCCATACTCTCGTGTCAAGAGCTTTACAGTGGAGACGGTCTCAAAATCCGGAGCCGAATCCGCGGCTAAGCGCAGCCGATATCATCTGATCGGTTCTGCAAGGTCGCGCCATGCATGAGCCTCAGGTGTACGCGAACTCGATGCGCGTCACGAGGTCCCCGGGACCGCAGGCATGGGTCCGGCAGAAGAATTCGATGAAGTCCTGCGGACGGCACAGCAGAGGATCGTCCCCGAAGCCCTCGAGCGCGAGCTCCCGCTGGCCGCATGCCTCGTCGATCAGCAGGTCGACGAGCGCTTCCCGGCGCACACTGACGATACGTAGTGGGGCGCGGATCACCTCCACCTTCTCCCCGCGCTTCAGTCCCTGGGACTTCACCACCGGGCGCACGAGGTCGCCCGGCTTGAGGAACATCCACCCCATCCGGCGGGTCACGGTCTTCGTGCCGACCCGGACCTGCGCGGTCGTGAGCGCGAAACTCATATTACGCACGGTCGTCCCGCCCCCGCGCGATGAGGTCCGCGCACCCCGGCCAAGGCCGAGGGTACCCCGGATGCCAGTGCGGCGGGATCGAGCTCGCTTCTGCGAGCGCCGTCAGAAAGTCGTCCTGCCTCGCCAACCACCCCTCAACCCACCAGTGCTTCGCCAGGAACGCTGGACAGTCCCTCTGCAGGACAGCGAGCAGTTCCCGGTTCTCATCGATCCGCTTGTATACACCGCCCGAGACGCGGTTGACCACGCCAAGCAGGGCCTCGAGCCGCTTCGTTTCGGCACGTCGCTTAAGAAGTCCACGCAACATGTTCATACCTCCGCTGGAAATTCCGCCCATATTCGACCGTCGAGTTCTCGACCGGCGTTTCGCTTGCCGCACCGGAACATGACGCCCATCTTGCCCGGCTCTGGCCGCTTCGTCGGCCGGTGGGCGTCCCGCGTGCCGCACAGGCAGTTCGGTGCCCACTCGCCCCACTGCTTGAAGTGAAAGGGCACATGAGCGTCGACACACTGATCCCGGATCGAGCGTGCCCACTCCGGATGCATCGGCCGCGCACCCGGGCCGCTCTCCCCGCCGACGATCACCCAGTTGATCGAAGGCTGCGAGTACACCCGCCCGACGCAGGAATGCTCATCGGCATTCAGTGCGCATAGATCATCGTTGCAGTCATCGGCGTGACCGAAGGATTCAGACTCGAGCCACTCGTGATCGAACTCAATGGGGACGAGCAGCGGCTCGCAGGACACGAAGCGCACCGCCGCAGGTGTCGCAATGAGTTTGGGAATGTCCCGATCCGCCTCTTCCTGATTGACGACCGTCGCGCCAAGCCACACATTCGGTCGTGGCCGCTCGAGCCACGTCGACGGCAGCATGCGCTGCGCGTTCCCAATGCGCTTCGTGAGCAGCAGCCAGGTGAGCGCAGGCGTCGCCTCGATGAGCGCCCAGAGGTCCGTGCGCCAGGCGGCGGGCGCCGCGTTGTCGAAGACATCGCCCAGGCTCGCGCAGAATACGCGAAGGTCCCTGCCCGTCCGAGCCGCCTTCGCGTTCCAGGCGAGCGGTTCGCGCCAATTCGCAGCCATCGTCCGTACCGGAGGTCTACCCCAAGCAACGCGACCAAAGCGCGCGACCCACCGCTCGGCGTAGCAGTGATCGCAGGCCGGCGACACCTTCATGCACCCGATCCAGGGGTTGAATGTCGCATCGCACCAGGAGATTGCAGTTTGCTCAGCCATCGCTTCCCCTCACAACTGAGGTGAATGGCAGGCCGTCCCAAGTCCCAGCCGCTTCTGGCAGCCCTTGCGGGTGCTGAGGCGGCGGCGGCATCCCGGCGGGCCGACCACCCGGAACTCGGTGAGCGGCTTCGGAGCACCGCAGCACTTGCAGAGGCGTTCGCCTCCATGCTGAAGCTCCTTTGTGGTCATGATGCCTCCGCAAACGCGAAATACTGGGTCACCGTCCCATCTGGATGGGTCACCTTCACTGGGTTAAGACCAAACAGACCACCGCCGGCGTAATCGCACGGGCCGTCGCCTTTGCCGCCGAAAGCCTTGCGCTTGGCACCGACCGATCGACCGATGCAACTAAAGGCCGCCATGCGCTCTGCGCCGGCATCGATCCATTCCCCGGCCTTCGCAACGTACCCGCAGCAGGGGCACACAAACCGCCATTGACGCATATCGGGACCGAACAGGCGTCGCCCTTCGGCGTACCAGTCAGCTTCCGCGTATTCGACATGCTTATCGTTGGTCATATCGGCATCCCCACGGTGGTGCGCCGCAGTTCGTGCAGCGCGAGATACTTCGGATTGAGCTCGCAGCCGACAAAATTGCGGCCGAAGCGGGTCGCAACCTCGGCCGTGGTACCGGAACCCATGAACGGATCGAGCACGGTATCCCCCGGCCGACTGCCGGCGAGCACGCACGGCTCGATGAGCGCGTGCGGGAACACCGCGAAGTGGGCACCGGCGAACGGGCGGGTCGCTACCGTCCAGACGGAGCGCCTGTTGCGGCCTCTTCCGACCCTACCCTCGGCGCTTCGAAGACCGCGATGCGGCGACATGAGCCCGCCGCTCGGTTCCCACAGATCCAGCACGTTGCGCGCATGATCCTGTCCGCTATCGGGCTCACGGATCGCTTCCGCGTCGAAGTAGTAGCGCTCCGACTTCGAGAGGAGAAACAGATACTCGTGCGCCTTCGTGGGCCGGTCCGTGACGCTCTCCGGCATCGGATTCGGCTTGTGCCAGATGATGTCCGAGCGCAAATACCAACCGTCGGACTGCAGCGCCAGGGCGACTCGCCAGGGAATACCGATCAGCTCCTTTCGCTTCAACCCTTCGAACGTGCGGCGCGGACTGAGGCAAATGTTCTCCCTCTGGCGCCGCCGTCCCTTGAACAACGGACCCACCTGGGGTGATTGGCTACCATTACCGGTGTAGCTATCGCCGAGGTTGAGCCAGACCGTACCGTTGTCCGCAAGCACGTCGCGGACGGCACGGAATACCTCGACCATCCGATCGACATACTCCCCCGGGCTGCGCTCGAGACCGATCTGACCCTCAACGCCGTAGTCCCGAAGCCCAAAGTACGGCGGCGATGTGACACAGGTCTGAACGCGCACCCCAGCATCCGCCATTGCACGCATCAGCTCGTGGCAATCGCCCACGTGCGTCCGATTCAGCCACTCACGCATGACGGAGTCCTGCGGATGGCAGATTGGTGTCGCGATGGCCTCCAGGCGGCTCACGGAGCTCGAAAAAGCCGCGAAGGCGCGGGCTGACACGCATGACGAGGCGCGCAAGCCCTGCGGTGGCACAGTTGTCGATTTTGAAGTGTCGCGCGCGCGATCGGTACCTCTGGTTCACCTCGGTGCGCCAGCGCAGCACGTGACAGAGACCATCGGCCGACCACCGCTTGATTCCCCGACGACGCGACAACCGCGCCAGACGTATGAACGCATCGAAGACGTGGCGGTTCTCGGCGAGCCAGGGCCAAAAGTCCCTCGGATAACTGCCGTCGTCGTACTTGCGACGCCACTCGCGGACCTTCCTCCGGTGAGCGCAACCCAGTGCACCCCGACTGCGAGCCACCTTCCGATGTTTCCCGGCACTCATGATGCGCTCTCCGCCCGCCTCTTGCGCTCGCGACGCTCGCGCGAGCGAATAGTGGCCTTGGAAAGCCCCGTCTCCCGCGCCGCGCGGCTCTGAGACCAGGTGGCACGGCGCATGAGCGCGAGCGTTGACAGTTCCGCATGCGCCCGATACGCAAGCCGCAGCGCCGCAGCATCCTCCCGATCTTTCTCTCGGCGCCGTTCGGCCACTTCCAGGCATTCATCGATGGCGCGACACTGCTCGGCTTGCGCCGTATCGGCCGCAGGGCGCTCCGGGAGTACCTTGTCAGGGCGTGCGCGAAATTCCCGGTAGCGCTCCGCCGCACCCCACATGCGGCCTGACACGTATACGCTCGCCGCCGCGAACGTCCGATACTCGCTCTTCTCGAGCACCACCTCGAGACACAGGACGTAGAGGTCCTGGCGGATATCCTCGATCGGCACCCGCGCTCGGCTCGCCCATTTCTCGCAACTCGCCTCGAGCGCAGTAAAGAGACTATTCGCCGCGAGGAGCTTTTCTGCGCGCGCATCCTGACTCCTCTCAGTCCGGGCGGGTCGATCACCGTTGCTCCTCCCGCCCGCGGATGCGACCTCCTCTGCCCGCGCGCCGCGAACACTCTGCTGCTCGCCGCCACGCCCATCCGTTACGGGACGGCATGAGGGGGACTCCGCTCCCACACCCAGCATCATGCTGCGGCCTCCCCGATGCCCTGCGCGGCAGCGCCGCCTACACCCGACGCGCGCTCGGACCACTTTGCATAGGCCCCCTGAAACCCGAACCCAGGCGGTCCCATGTCCCCGCAGACGTAGCAGGTCACGCGCCAGGTATCGCTCGGCCGGTCGACACACACCGCCGCGTGCGCGCCCTTTCCGCAATGTGGGCACGGCGGACCCGCCATTCCCCGATGTCCGGGTCCCGGTCCTGACGAGGAATCCTCCGACGTGTGGCTTGCCATACCGCCGAGGCCAAAAGAAGTGCTCGCCTCGGGCGGCGACGACGATGCGAAATCTCGATCTCCCGCATCGGCACTGACCGACTCGAGATCGCCGCCGAGCGCATGCGCTTCCTCCGAACCGCTCGCCTCATGCGACATAAAGCACGCATCGCTTTCACCCGGTTCACCGGTCCCCGTGCTCATCCCGGCGGCGGCGACATCGGTTTCAGCCTCACTCCCTCCACCATTCACCCCATCCGCCCCCGTGCCGTGGGTACCGGCCTTGGTCGCGCCGCCCGCAGGGCCAAAGAGCACGGCCTGCCTCTTTGCGTTCTGCCGTTCGATGAACGCGAGCGCCTTGCGGCAGCGACCGACTGAAATCGGATCCAGCGAATCGAGGAGAATCTTCCGCGCCTCCGGCGGCAGGTCGCAGTACATCTGCCATGCCTCGACGCTCGAGAGCCGATCAGCGTGGATGAGTGCGAGCGCATCGGGCGTGCGCGCGATATCGAGCGCCCCCTTGACCCACTCCTCGCTCCTGGCGAGCACATGGGCAATCACATCGGGTTCCATCCCACCCTCCACGAGTTCGCGCACGGCCTCTGCGTACTCGTCGAGCTTCAGCTCCTCGCGGTGCATGTTCTCCGAGGTCTGCAGCACCCGGAGCTCCGTCACGCTATGCGTGAGATAGATGCGGCACGGAAGCGTCTCCAACCCGATGAACTTCGCGGCACGCCAGCGACGCTCGCCATCAATGATCATCCAGCGATTCGCCCCAGAGGCGATCTCGCGCACCCCGATCGGGTGCAGTAGCCCGATCACCGCGATGCTTCGACAGAGCTCGCCAAAGCGATCCGGGTCGATGAACGTGCGGATCTGATCGGGGTCCGGCACGATGTCGTTGACGGGGAGTTCCCGGAACTCCCTCGGTTTCAGAGGCCCATCCCCGAACGGCAGTTCGGGGGCAACACTTCGCTCGCTCATACTCGTTTCCTCGTCTCCTGGTGGAATTGCGGCAGGTCACGGATGAGTCCGTTGACCATCTGGATACGCTCGCCGACCCACGACATGACGTTGATCGCCATGCTGTTGCCGAGCGCTTTGTAGCGGGGACCGTCCGCAGCCGACTTGCCGCGGTACGGGATCAACGTGTAATCGTCGGGGAACCCTTGAAGCCGCTCGCACTCGCGGGGCGTAAGCCTTCGCACGCCGCCGGCCGGCGGGAATACGGGGTTGACGACGCCAGCACTATTACCGGCCACTGCCCCACCGGATCTGTGCTGCTCAGCCGTCAAGGTCTGAGCGACGAAGGTCCGCGAACTCCCGCCATTCGCGGCGCGCAGCGAGGCCACATCGGAGGCTTCCGGCTGCGAACCGCCCTCCCGGCCACGCAGGTTGAACGCAATCGCAGGCGCATGTGCCCCGGCCGCCAATGGATGACACGGGTCACCGGGCTGCGGATTGCAGCGGTTCGTCTTTGACGTGATCTGCGTCGTGTCGAACGCCACCAGCGGCACCCCCCGGCCTGTACCGTCCTCTGAGGCGTCCGCTCCTTCGGCTTTCAGGCAATGCGCGACGAAGGTCTCCGTCTCGAAATCCATGCGCCCGCTGGCCGACCCGCATGCGTTCAGCGCGGTGGCGACATCAATCGGGCCACTCGTGTTATTGCCACCGAAGGCGCGCGCGATGAGTGTGTGCCGGTCCTCGGAATCGACACCGCCGCTCGAGGCACAAAGCGCGTGCGACGCGCCTATGAGTCCGCCGTCGAGATCGAAGTCCGTGCCAAGGCCACCGCTGCCTCGAGGGCGCGAGTTAAGTGTGCCGGTAATTGCTTGCCGCGCTTCGCGGCGCGGCGGAGGATCCCCGAGCAGGCACGCGGGCTCAAAAAGTACCGCCGCTGCGGGTCGGATGTCTCCAAGATATCCGACAAGGATGACACGGCGTCGGCGTTGCGGGACGGCACGAGCGTGTGATTCCACTCGGACGTACTGAGCGTCCAGCACCCGGTACGCCCACCCATACCCGAGTTGGCCCAGTTGCCCGAGGAAGGCTCCAAAATCCCGTCCGCCGTGCGATGACAGGACGCCGGGTACGTTCTCCCACACAACCCAACGGGGCTTAAGGCGTCGAAGAACCTCCAGATAGACCAGGGTGAGCCGACCACGCGAGCCGCCAAGTCCTTCCCGTCGTCCAGCGACGGAGAAGTCCTGACAGGGTGATCCCCCGACAATAAGGTCAACTGTTGCATTCGGCCAGTCCTCGTGTCTGTTGATGTCGCCTAGATTGGCGACCCCGGGATAGTGATGCGCGAGGAGCGCGCAGCAGAACGGATCGATTTCCGAAAAGAACGCGGGTTGCCAGGCGAGTCGATGCCACGCGACGGTCGCCGCCTCGATGCCGGAGAAAACGCTGCCGTAGACGAGGTGCTGCGCACCGCAAGCGGGACTCATCGGGCGCGCTCCTCGGCCACGCGGACATCCTTCTCGGTTCGCAGCAGCCGGCCGCACGCGATCGCGAAATATGACGGGTCCTTCTCGACGCCGATGAAGCGAAAGCCCTCGCGGAGCGCAGCAATACCCGTCGACCCCGATCCCATGAAGCAGCCGAGAACGGTGCCCCCAATCGGGGTCACGAGTCGGCAGAGATAGCCGAGCAGCGTGGTCGGCTTGACCGTCGGATGTGTGTTGCCGGTCCCTCGGTCCGCGCGGCTCGCCTTCGCGCAGTAGAAGAACCGCGCGGCGGTGCCGCGCGCGGCAATCCCGGAATCCGCTCGCGGCTCAGGCTCCCGAGTCACGTGCCGCAGCGCGCCGTACACCGCGTTGCCCTGCGCGGCGCCGTCGGTCCGCGCGCGCACGAGCTGGCCGGGTGCCTCCGGGAAGCACCCGAGCACTTCATCGCTCCCGTCGTGGATGACGTTCGCCGGCCAGCGCCCACGCTCCTGCGGCACGCTTCGGGACCCGCCCTTGAGTCCGCCACCAAATCCGCGCTTCGATCCGCTCTCAAAGTGCGCGATCCGCACCACGGCACCCTCCGGGGCCGAGACGCGACACGCATCGATATTCAACGCACCGGTGCCAAAGCGCGCGACGTTCGCCTCGAGCGTCCGCTCCGCAAGAGGCTTCCTCGCGAGCACGATGGGTTCACAGGCGGGCTTCAGCGCCGATCCCCAACCATCCCGCTCGCCCGCGAGGTTCTTCGACTTCGGGAACCCCGAGCCGTAGATCCAGAGGATCGAATCACGGATCTCGAATCCCGCATCCTCGATCGCGCACACCATCCGGTGCGCGGTGCGCGTGCCACCAAACGCAAGGAGATGCGCACCTGGCTTCAAGACTCGCAGGCACTCCCGCCAGAGCGCGGGGTCATATGCGATCCCCGTCGCGTCCCATGAGAGTCCCATGAACCCGCGCATCACTGCACCACGGGTCGCCGCGCTGCGGCCACCGGGCCGCGCCGAGGTCAGGTTGTACGGCGGGTCGCAGACGATGCCATCGATGCACTCGGGCGCGAGACTCCGCAGTACATCCCGGCAATCGGCGCGGTAGAGCGTCGCACCGCCGATGACAATGGGCGCACGGGAGTCCGCCTCTGCGGGAACTCTCCCATCCGAGGCGTATGCTGCCGCCGCCGATCCCGAGTCCTCTGATTGCGCGACGCTTGCATTGTGTGCTCCCACGCAACGGGTCATGAGGGACGCTCCTGCTCGTCCTGGTAGAGACAGAAGAGCGGCAGGTCGAGGCGCGAGAGCTCGATGAGAAAGCCAACGGCCGCGACGTTGCGCATATCGCCCCGGGTCCGCTCCGCCCACAGTACGGAGGCGATACCGGTCTTCTCATCGACCTCGATGTTGACCACACTCAGCAGATTCGATCGGCTGAACTGCCGCTCGATCCACTGCAAGCGCCTCGGTTCGATTTCCACTAGGGTCTGAAACATCCACGGTCTCCGTGAGAGCGATGAGTGGGGACAGGGGGAGGCGCAGACGGCGGACGGGCCCGTCACGTCCCACGAATTCGCCGTTTCCAACGCCCCGCGCGCGGTGCCATCCCTTGCGGTCCCCTCCGCGCGCGTTCCCCCTGTGAGGGGCGGCGGCGCGCCCCGCGCGCCGTCTTCGAACCCAATTACCCTCAGCATGTGTGGCATGCCATACCTACCACGAAAAAACTAACTGCGAGCGGCCACCGGACCGCTCGATGTGTTTCCCGCCGCACTACCTGCGAGCGCAGGATTGAGTTCCACGAGCCACGCGCGTCCTTCACGAACGATCCGTACCCGAGCGGAGTCTTCAAGAATGGAGAGTGCCAGCGTGAACCGCTCGCGCTCGCGCACCGGTCCCAATCGCTGTACGTCGCGCTTGGCAAATCGAGTCTTGCCGGTATCGCGGGAGCGCTTGGCCAACCAACCGTCGATCAATACCGCATCGCCAATTTCCACCGGCAAAGCAACTTGGCCAAAGAACCGACGCGCCTCCTGAAGGTGCCAATTCATGATCGCCGCCCCGGCGCAGATGTGCCGCTCGGCCACGACCGCAGTGGCAGGGTCCTCGAAGACCGCGAGGACGGCGGCAACCCGCGCGAGATTGTCGGCCGCTTTGGCGGCCACGTCCTTGAGGTCCACCATCTCCCGCGTCGGCCGCATGGAGTGCTCCACGTTGTCGTGCCAGGCCACCCATGATCGTTTCGCAGCCGACTCAAGCGGCAGCACGCGCGGCACCAGACGCCCGTGCTCATCCAGCGTCCCCTGGCGCTCGAGCATCGTTCGCAACTGGGCGTGATAGGCCGTGAGTGCCGGGAACCCCGGTGGCGGTTCGCAGAAGTCTCGATACCCCTGCGTACTCTCCGGCCATGCGATGAGAAATCGCGCGAGAAAACCCGATGAGCGTGCGAGGCCACGGGTGCTCTGCACGAAGTCCAGCAGCAGACCGGATTGCACCTGAATACCGACTGTGAGGCGCGCACCGGCGACCCGAAAACTCTCCTTGGTGCGCCGATCGATCGTCACACTCGCCCCATCCCAGAGGACGTTGATCAGCGCGAGGTTCCGGACGAGCGTCTCCTTGCTCATGCCATGCCCACCCAGGATCATCCCGCCCTCAGCGGCCATGATCGCGGCCGAGGGCCACTTCTTCGCCAGCCCCCACGCAATCGCCTCCGGCGTCGTGTCCTCATAGAACATCTGCGGCATTCGCGGCGCCTCGGGCTTCGCCCGCTGAGCCTCTGCGAGCTCCGCCACACTGTCAGCGCTCGAGGCGGATTTCCCTTTCTCCTTGCGCAGCCCCGCCGTGAGCGCCTCCATCCGAGCCGTCCATGCGGCGAGCTCCGCCTCGTAGTCCTTCACTTGCTCGAGATTCTCGTCGAGCCGCGCCTGCTCATACTCACGCAGGGGCTTGGCAAAAAAATTGTCGCACGCGCTCTTACGCTCACCGGATTCCGCCACGGTGATCACGAACAGGCTGCTCGGACCGCGCAATCCCTCCGCACGCTCCACATCCGCAATGCCTTGCGCGGCGAGACTCATCGCGGTCACCGCGCTCATCGCCACCATCGAAAGTGGTGCCTTCAAGAAGCCTTGCACTTCCTGCACCGCCTCGCGCACGACATCGGGCAGCGCCTCGATGGGATACGGCGCCGCAGCGAGTGCCGGCACGATCTGCTCCGGCTTCGGCCAGGCGTCGATCTTGGCTGCGACGCCGCCGCCGTCCGCCTCCATACGGCGGAGGATCTCCTGCGCGGCAATCCCGCGCGGCTGGTATTCCGGCTCAGTTGGCACGCGGCTTCCCACATGAGTCCACCACATGAACGCACCGGCCTGACACTTCTTTCGCCGTCGCGACCTTGCCCGTGATCGAGATCAGGAGATCGAGTTGGTCACGCTCGATCCGCCCGGCTTCCATGCAGTCGGCGAGCACCAGCGCGGCGACTAGGAGGTCATGATCGATCGAGGCCAGTACCTGCTCCGCGGCCTCGCGCAACCGCACCGGCGCGAATCCCTGCTCGGTCGCAAGCGCGCGCAACCGCTCGGGGAATAGGTCTGTGAAGGTCAGTCCCAGGCTCGAGAGAACGTCCCCCGGCGCGCAGCCCGCGAAACAGTGGATGAGAATGCGCCCGTCGCGGGTCTCATGGATCGAGAGCGACGGCGAGCGGTCGGCGTGCGCGGGACAGAGCGCGGTCCAATGACCGTCTCCGGTCTGGCGCACACGTTGCAAGCGGTTCAGGAGCGCATCGATCATGAGCGCCTCCCTGACCGCTGCCGCGCAAGTGTCGCAAGTGTCGCAACACTGTCGCAGCGGGTTTTGCGACACTTCGCGCGCGTAAGTCGTTGATCGGCTTGATGCCGACTCAACTGTCGCAAGTGTCGCAAGACTCCCGACAGCGTCGCAGGTGACGCGGAATCCCCTGAAGCAAATTTTCCATGTTGTTGTTTAGTTACAACACTCCCGCTCTCTTCCCGCGATTCCATCATTTCCGCTGAGAACCTTGCGACACTTGCGACACTTCGTAATTTTTCCGTGTCGCTTCCGGCACTTACGAGCTCCAACTGAGTGTCGCAACGGCCTGCGACACTCTGCGACACTTGCGACACTTCGGGATCAAACACCGCGCCCAAAGCCGGATGTGCCAGATGCCGCGGCGACATGCCGATCTCTCCACCGCTCATCGCGATACCCCCGAAAGACTCCCCGGTCTCGGGTGCTGCCGCCGCCACGCGGCATCGCGCGCCCAAATCCGCCGCTTCAGTTCGCCCGGGCAGCCGCGAGTGCCCGCACGGTAAGACCACGCCTGCGGCGGAAACTCGCCCGTGAAGTCTCGATACGTGAAGCGCGCACGCCAAGCGCGCTTCTGCGCCGGCGTGCGCGATCCCTCCATGTAGGCGCAGATCTGCTCCCACAGCGAGCGGCGGCTCCACCCGCACAAACGCAACGCCTCTTCATCGAGCGCCCCATCCACGATCTCAACCGTGTTGCCGATCTCGCTGTACCCGCAGGCGGCGCAATGTGTTGCGAAAGGGATGGCTTTGCATTGCGGACACGCTTTCTCCTCGCCATCGCGGACCTCCTCGTCCGCTTCCTCAGCAGCCCTCAGCGTCTCAAAACCGTGCTGGAAGATGACGCGAAAGTCCCGCCAGAAACGCCCGACGTTTCCCGAGCAGTCGAGGAGCACGCAATCGGTTTTGCCGGGCGCAGCGCGCACGCCGCGTCCCCACATCTGGATCACCGCCGACATTGATTTTTGGAAGGGCCGCGCGTCGACGATGCAGCCCACATCGGGTACATCGAAGCCCTTGCCGAGGGCCTCGACGGACGTTAACACGCGGATCGCGGAGTCCGACTTGCGGAATTCTTCGAGCAGTTCCTTGCGCTCGCGCGACGGCGTGCTCATTGTGTAGCTCGCTGCACGAATGTCAGCAGCATTGAATGCGTCGGCGAGCAACTGCGCGTAACCGATCGTGGGGCCGAAGGCGATGGTCTTGCGGCCTTGGCCCTTTGCCTGCCACTCGCGCACGACGGCCTCGATCTTGAGCACGCAAGGGCGTTCGGCACCACCTGCCGTCCACTCGCCGCCGAGCTTGCGCACGCCTTTCATATCGGGCACCGGCCCCTTGAAGGCCCGCAACGGAACCAGAACTCCATCCTCCGTCAACTTCTCCATCGTGACGGCGTTGATGAGTTCGTCGAAGTGATCCTTCAGTCCCGCCGTGCACGGTGTTGCGGTGAGGCCAATGATGACCGCCTTCTTCGCGCGGAGCAGTTTCAGCGTCTCTTCGTACTGCGTGTGCGCTTCGTCGATGATGTAGACGTCGGCGGCGGGAACCTCGCCACGGCGGGCGAGCGTCTGTGTGCTCGCGATCTGAAACGGCTTCTCCGGCGCGCGCCGCGGGTGATTCGCCTGGATCACCCCGTGATCGAGGCCATAGCCGTCAGCGACGCGGGAGGTCTGATCGATGAGGGAAATGCGATCCGCGATGAACACCACCCGCTTGCCCTTGGCGAGCGTCAGGTTCGCAAGCCACATCGCGGTGTACGTCTTACCGGCACCGGTTGGCGCGCAGAGGATCAGCGAGCGGATCTGTCTGCGGATATGACCACGCAGGGCCTCGATCGCTTCGACCTGAAACGGGCGCGGGGGCGGAAACCCCTCCGGAGCGGCAATCGTCATGGCTGACCGCCCCCCCCATCCAGAGCAGCCATGAACGTCCCCATGTCCCACCGGGCGGCCGGGATACGCAGCGCCCCCGTCAGGATCGTTCCATCGCCTTGACGGATGCCCAGCATGACGGACACGTCCGCCGAAGCGGGGCCGGCCGGGGATGCGTTCTCCACGTCCCACGCATATCGCACAGCGGGTTGCGCTTTGAGGCGCTGGATGACCTCGACCCTGCGACGGTGCAGCGCCACGACCCCCGGGTCCGCCGGGACGTAGCCGGCGCATACGAAGAGCGGCTCGGACCAGGTTTCCACGTGAAACCTGGTGCACCACCCTTCGATCCCGTTTGGTTCACCCGCCGGGCGCGCTTGGAACGATCGGCACGCGGCGCACCGCGCCATGCCAGGCGGCGGTGCCGACCCCCTCTGTGCGGAGGGTCCGGCTGACAGGTCCCCGCCGGGGGCCTTCGCCGGGACCTGCGGTGCGGTCGGATCCTCGAATGCCAGAGGGACCTGCGCCATCAGTGCAACGCCCCATACGCACTACGTTCCAGCCAGGCACTGAGTTCGGCAGTAAACTCCAGCACAGTCGCCTGGAATCGATGCGAGCCGTAAGGCAGAAAACGCCATTCCCGGGTGACGGTGTCCGCGAGATCGAACAGCCTCAGAAACCCCCGCCCGAGAAGGAGTTTGTACACATTCGGTGTTGGCGGGACTCCCTTCGGGCTATGGTCCTCGAGCGTGACCGATGCGACGTTCGACAGCATCAGAATCGAGGAGCGCGGATATTGCTCAAGCGCTCGACCGGCTGAACGGAGAATTGATCCAGGAGGGGAGGCGGCGACCACCGCCGAGAATTCCATTCGCACGCTCTTGACACACTGCACAACGCAAATCACGTTGCCCGCTGACAAGGGCTCGAGCAGAGCCTCGCAAGTCAGAGTCCGCATCGGAGACTCGACGCTCACGGCATCGAGCGCCGCAGGTCCGCGAAAGGAATACGCGGACCATGTTCCTGCGCGGCGGCGCGCTGTCCCTCGGCGTCCCCCACGCGGGCCTCGCGCGGGGCCAACGAAACAAGCACCCTTGCCGCATGAATTTCAGTTACCGCAACTTGATCGACGATCTCCCGGACCGCCGCTTGAATCGTGCAACGCTTTCGGCGTGCCCACGCCACCGCGAAGGCGTACCCCTCGTCGGACAGTTTGATGCGTTTGAGGTCGTGAAGAGGAAGACTCATGTGACGGTGTCCTGGGTGACGGTCTATTGGCGTCGCGACGCGCGCTTCTTCGAAGCGGGGCGCGCCGGACGGGCGGCGTTCATGGCGCGCGCTGATGAGACCGCCTGCGGCCCGGGATCCCGAATCGCCCGCACACCGCAGTCCAGGTACTCGTTCGGGTCGAACTTCAGATGTCCCGCCGTGATCTGCTCGAGCTGCGCGGCGCGCAGCGCCGGGACCAAGTCCTTCCAGTCCGTGAGCGACGCCCGGGTGATCCCGAGCGCGCGGGCCACTGCGGCCTTGCTGCCAAAGTGGCGAATGGCATCTACCGTTCTCATACGCAGCAGAATGTATAGCATGCCATACGTTCGTGTCAATGGACCCGACTGCTCGCATGTC
This sequence comes from Pseudomonadota bacterium, assembly GCA_021805865.1. Lineage (GTDB taxonomy): Bacteria > Pseudomonadota > Gammaproteobacteria > Steroidobacterales > Steroidobacteraceae > 13-2-20CM-66-19. Next base: position 112,461 of record JAJZDX010000008.1, on the reverse strand, counting down.
ATTTATGCCATACGCGCGTTCTGCGAGGATTGCCGCCATGGAAAGTAAACGTATGGGCGAGCGCATCCGTGAAATGCGCATCCAAAGAGAGTGGTCGGGGGCGGAGCTCGCGAGACGGGTCGGCGTGACCCGTGCCACCGTGAATCAATGGGAAGGCGGAGCAATCAAGAACATCAAGCTTGAGATGCTCCTCAAAGTCACCCAGGTGCTCGGCTGCACGCCGAACCATTTGATTCTCGGCCCGCCCGGCACGGTCAACGTCCCCCAGCCCGGAAGAGTACGGAAGACTAAGAAGACCTCTCCGCCCTAGAGCGGCGCGGCCGGCGACGGGCCGGCGCCATTGCGCGCGCACGACGCTTTTGCGCGCGGAGACTCTCCGGGCGTTCTCGGTCTATTGGGGACCCTCCGAGTTCACCTCTCGGAGGTCCGGGCCGATCCACGAATATCACTGCCTCGATCACCGCTACCCGTACCCCGCGAACCCGTCGCCAATTGATCATCGCTCTCGTCCTTTCGCCGCAGCTCCGCGGCTGACTATTAACAAATTCTGCCCGTACGTATGGCTTGCCAGACGTTTTCTTCGAAACTTACTTGACTGAACGTATGGCCTGCCTTACGTTTGTGGCATGCACACTCAGAATTCACTCCTCGACGAGAGCGGAATCGAGCGGTATCTGAGCGACCTCGGGCCCCTGCCCAAACCGGCCATCCGGCGCGCGCACGACGTGCGCCACCTCGTGGTCTGCGCGCACTGCCGCGACCTCACCGACGATCGGCACTGCCTGCATTTGTTCGGCAAGCCGTATCACGGCCGGTGTTTCCTCAAACAATTCGGCATGCGGGCGCTGCTCGCCACGCCGGCAAGGGAGCGGGCGGGACTTCAGTTGGGCGATATCGGTCTTTTGGCCGCCCGCGCACTCATCGAGGCCGATGAAGCTGCTGAGCGGCGATAGAGCGAACATGGTCCCCCGGCGCAATTCCGTTTTCTCTCCGTCCACTACAGGTACAGGCGATCACCCGCAGTGTTTGACCCCAAGGCTTGTACCGACGCATGACGTCGAGTTCACCACGCCTACCGTATCGGCCGAACGACTTGCGCCTGAAGGCCGCGCGTCGCCGCCCACGTACGGTGGGGGCGATGCGACCTCCGGCCGCACCGTTGTCGGAAAGGCAATGCTGGCTTCATCCGATGGAGATTACCGCGCGCGAATGGGGCGCGTCTGTGATACGCGACGCGCTTGCGTGAACGATGCGTCCACGACACACCAAAGGGATTCGCAATGACTGATCAAACGCAACCTGTGGCTCGGCTGACGAACAACCCACCGATCACGCAGACAAAACCCATCGCCGTGATCAAGGCGTATCGAAAAACCGGCAGCGCCATCGCAATCATCGAGCGCCGCGACGCGCCACGGCACCGTCACCAAATAAGTCTGCGACGGTACGCGCGGCTGCGCGAATGGACTATTGCCCAAGCACCCCGTCGCTGGCGCACCTCGGGTGCCTGGCTGCGCGGGTCGATCACTGTCTGTCTGTGGAGTACTGGATGAACGCCGTGCTCGACGGCAATCCCCAAGTGTGCTCATCATGCCGCCGCCCGCGGCCCGCCGAATCCTTCGCCCTGATGCGTAGCGGGAGGCGGCGCAGGACCTGCAGCGCCTGTATGAGCAAAGAATCAGGACCTGCGCTGCCCCTCTGTCCCGCACCCACAGAAACGGACGTGGCACTCGAGCGGCGCATTGATGGGATTGCCGAGGACCTGCGCCTCGCCGCACGGCAACCGGACACCCTCGCGCGCCGCTACAAGATCGAGCGATTGCGCGTCGCCCTCGTGGCGGCAGTCCGGTTGCGCAGTGCCGGACAAATCCTGCGGCTCGCACTGCAAATGTCCGGTGAGACCGGCCCGTGTGAATGAGTGCATGCCGATGAACTGGCCCACACAGAAGCCGGAGCAGAACCGGTTCATTTTGGCCTGGATTCCCGCAGGAGCATTCCTTGTCCTCCTGGTGATCCTTTCGAGCTCCGTGCCCTTCCTGGCTCACCTTCTCCGTCCCCGTCCCTACTGTACGCCCGGACCGGATTGTTGGACCGATGCCATTCAAGCTGTCATCTGGCACGCCAGATGGTTCTTCCCCGCGCTTGGCGCAATCCTCATCGTTTACAGCGTGATTCTCGCGGTACGGACGGGGCCGATTAGCGAGGCTGAGTCACCTGAAAAAGCAGGCTTCGCGACGACGAGCCTCGGCATCGGTAGCGATTTTTCCAGCAACACGGACTCTCCTGCGCACGGGATGAGCGCGAAGGAAATCGCGGCGCTTTTGCCCGGCCCTTGGACGACGGACGCATCTGGATGCGCCTACCCCCATCCTCAGCGGCGCGTGCGCATCGCGATCGAAACCAATTGCAATTTGGAAGCGCTGCGGTACGAGAGAAGAGACCCCCACGTGGATTGCGACGAGTTCGCGCGGGACCTCCTCGCCATCATCGGCGATGACCTCTGTGCACGCGATCAACTCGCCCTGGTTCGTGTCTTGGCGGAACGCCTCACGGCCTGGCACGCCAGGCGCGGCAGCAGCGATGATCCGGTTCGCGAATGCTTCGAAGAAATCCTGCATCGACACGTGGAATATTTTTCCGAATGACATTCGGGAACTCGACGAGCGCAGAGCGCGCGGATTTCATAGCATAAAACGATGGACTTCGTTCCCAGGACTTCCACATGACTCAAAAGACCACCCTCAAGACTCGCCAACGCTCAGCGATGCCAGCCTCAACCGCCATATCGGCCACAGACTCGACGCACCGCCGAGAGCTCCTCGGCATCGTCGATGACCTTATGGACACCGAAAGCGTGCTGGCCACGGCAATCGTCGCCGTGGACGCCGACGGTGTCGATCCCGAAGATGTGCAGATCACACTCGTCATCGTGCGCGCGCGTCTCCATGCCGCAATGCAGCGCGTCAACGCTCTGCGGGATTAGCGACCATGCCCATGCTCACTGCGTCCGGCAGGGCCTTCGAGCCAAAATGTCTCGCTGCCGGCGTGATGGCCGAAGCCGTCTGCCTGCACAAGTCTCTCCGCGACCGAATCCGCATCCTCGAGGCGCAATTGGCTTCCCAGGCAACAGAGACCGAACCCCGAGCATCCCCATGAGCACGCGGGACTCGGGATAAAACCGGTGCCTTCACTCTATGATCGACCTCTTTTCGAAGAGGTCCCAACACAACCCATCGCGAGGATTTCTTCCCATGTTTGACCGTTTCAAGTCCCTCACTCTCCCAACCAGCGTCGATTTCGCCGACCTCGCATTTCGCGTCGACGGCACTGATTACCTTTATGAGGCACGCCCGTTCCTGCGGTTCTGTCATCACAATGAGATCGCCATGACCCATCTCGGCGTGAGTCAGCGCTGCGAGCTCATGCAGCGCTGGTACGACCTGCACCTCGCGGCCGGTGGCGCGCGCGATCCTGTGATGGAGAATCTGCGCGCCGAAATCGCCGCCGAGGATCGCCTGCAGGGCGGGATCCAGATACCGCCTGGCACGGCATAACGTCGGGCTTCATCGCTCGGACCCCGGAACGGTCCGTGCCTTCGATCAGAGTAGGTTTCTCTTGACAGGGACGTATGGTATACCATACGCTCTGCAACATTGCTGAAGCCCTTCCTTGGGTCGGATGGTCGGCCCAAGGAAGGGAGGAGAAGTACCGAGTGTTCTCACGTCACCGCGCCGCCGCTATCGCCGCTCTTCTCGGCTCGCTCGCCCTCTTGGGTTGCGGTCACCCGTCGGCCCTTGCCTCACAGCACGGGCTCGGCGGATCGAGTCAGAACACGAGCAATTTCCGGTCTCGGGACACCTATTGGCGTGCCCGATACGATTCCCACCGCCACCACGATGCGCAGCATCCGCTGCGCGAGGCGCTTCCAAATCCAGGTCTCACCCCTGGCGCGTTGAATCCTGCGGTCACGCAGGCTGATATCCACCAGACGATTTGCGTGCGCGGCTACTCGCGCAGCATCCGCCCGCCGGAGCGCTACACTGAACGGCTGAAGCGCTTGCAGATCCGCGAGTACGGCTACCGGGACCGCTGGCTGCGGGATTATGAGGAAGATCACGAAGTCGCCCTGTCTCTCGGGGGATCACCAACAAGCCCGAAGAACCTGTGGCCGCAACCCCATCGCGTCGCAGGAGGATGGGGCAGCTACGCGAAAGACCGGCTCGAGGCCCGGCTGCACTGGTTGGTGTGCCACCGTGAGCTGCCCCTTGCCACAGCGCAAAGCGAAATCGCACACGACTGGATTGCAGCTTACAAGCGATACATCGGGCCGACTCCGGACAACCACAAACTACATTGGGACAGAGGCGGATGACACTATGAGCCACGACATCACGATGCTCGCACGGATCTTTGTCATTGTGATCCTCGGACTCGGGTATCTCGGGTGGCACGTTTACTCGCTCCATCCGCATCCCGTTCATTGGATCATCGCCCTCTACGCCCTATCCTTCGTGATCGTCGTAGTTGTGATCGGCATTTCGGACCAACGTCGTCGCATCACGCCCTACGACGGGGGCGCGAGCCAGGAGAGCGCGTCATGACTCTTCCCAACATTCCCGCCACTCTCTCCACCCTCACCGTGCTCAATATCGCCTTCGTGCTGCTCGCCATCGCGGGTAACGAGTTCATTCGCCGACGAGATGCGCGGGGGTGGCGATTCTGGATCCCGGCGAACGCACTCGCCGTGCTGTACTTCGCCCTGTTGAACGAGTGGTGGACACTCGCCCTCTTCGCCTACTACTTCGTGACCTCGATCATGGGGCTCGTTCATTGGCGGCGGGCCGAGCGGCGGACGGCGGCGCAACTGCGTCTCTTTGTGCGCGACGAGGGGTTTGAGTTCTTTTCGAGTCCCGCCATGCGCGAAGCGATGAGCCGGATGATGGCACGTGGGCATGAGTCCAACGCCCCGACCCGGGCGGAACCGGTCATGCGCAGCGACCCGCGCGCGGTGGCGATGCCCGCAATCCCTGTTGCGCAATCCATGCTCATTGAGCGAGAGGCGGTGCACATTCGCGAATCGGTCCGGATCCTGCCAGAGCACACAGCGGTGCCGCCAGTCGATTCGAATTTCGCCGTCCTGGCGCGGCGGGGAGTGATCGAGTCATGACCGACACACCCATTCCGTCCACCATCGACGATGCACTGCGCTTTCTACAACGGCAGGCCCACGGCAACGCGCTTCTGGCCGTGCCACTGCGGCGCATCGCTGCCCACATCGAACACCAGGCGAAGGAAATCAAGCGGCTGAACGGCGCACTCCTACAAGCCTTCGATGCCGGATTCACCGTGTGCGCTGCGCAGTGGGCGCACCGAGACGATCTCATCGCGGATATTGGCTCGCCGGCTTACTCGGCGGACCAGGAGAAGGCACTCGGTTTCTTGGGATTGATGCCTGATGGTCAAGCCGGGACACGCTCAGGTCGTGATCAGATGCTCGCTGTATTCGCACAGGTCGATGCGATCCATCGACTGGAGGGGTTCGAGCCAACGGAACTACAGAAGCGAGTCCGAATAGCCATCCTGGAAGGTCGAGTGACCAGCGCCCAGGCCGCAAAAGAAATGAGCGCTTACGCTGCCGAGCACCACACTTTGGACGGATTCTTGGAGTCTCGCTCTTGGTTCACGGGCTCAGCAACGTGAAGGCAATTCGCTCGCTCACCAGCACACCCGCCGCGGCTCTCCCACAGCGGAGGGAATGAATCATGGAAAACAGCGAATACGAAGACTACCTCTTCGAGCAGGGTTGGTTCGAATACAGGCCGATCCGCGCCTGCTATCCCCGATCCGGTCACATCGGCGAGCGTGTCTACTTCGAGGAGTGGCAGCACCTGATGCGCGAGCTCCCGCAGGATGGCTACCACGTGCCAAATGGCATGTTGGTCGATATTCTGTGGAAACACCCCTCCTACGTGACGCAGCGTCACGCCTCAATCTGCACTTCCGTGGTGATCTGGCTCGGCACCGCCTGCGGGCAAGGGATTCGGCTCTCCGCCAATCGGCTCGTCGAGAAATTCCGTGAGTACCCAGGCCGTGCGTGGCTCATCGCCTGGACGACACAGAACACGCGCTCACCGGGCATCAACCATGGATACCGGACGCTCGAACATCTCCTGGCCCCCGACGATCACTTCGGCCGAGACATCACGAGTTATCTATGCGGCGAGGCGCTGAAGAAACGGCCCGAACTCACCGTCGATGACTACGAATGCGTCGAGCACCTCATGGAGTGGCTCGGCGAGAAGGGGCAAGGGTTCGTCCTCAAGTGCGAACGCCGAATCGAGGAACTGACTCACTGGGAGCGCGTGCAGCGGTCCCAAGCACCTGCATTGGCTTCTCAGTGAGGAGACTGCCATGACTGAGCATTTCAATGGTCTGACCCCGGCCGAAGATGAACTCCTGGCGGTCCTCGCAGAGGAGTGCGCCGAAGTCATCCAGATCATCTCGAAGATTCAGCGCCACGGGCTGCGGAACTACCACCCGGAATCTCGGGAAGTGAACGCCTATACGCTCGAGCGCGAGATGGGTGATGTCCGCGCAGCCATGAAACTCGTCTGCGAAGCGGGCATCGCGCGAGAGAGCACGATTCATTTGCTGGCCGATGAGAAGCTGAAGCACATTGAACGTTATCTACACCATTCCGTCGTGCCAGCAACGTTGAATGGTACCGGACGGTTCAATGCTGAGTAACGAGCAAATGACCATGAATTCCCACCGACGTCGTCGCTCCGACAACGGCACGCCCGCGACGCTCACCGTCGAACTCGGCACCTTCGCGGAGCACATCCGCGACCAGCTCCGGGCTCAGGGCATTAAGTTACCCCTCCATACCACCGCTTCGCTGGAGCGAACGCGCCGGGCCATCATCCAGTTGAGCGCGACCCGATGCATTTCCGCAGCACAAGCCAGCCGTGCGGAATTACGACTGCTGGCGATCATCAAGAAGGCGATTCAACATGTCTACTGATAGCGATTTTTGGCCGGCCGTCTTCGCAATCGGCCTTGTCGTTTTCATATGTGGCGGCGTCGGAGGCATTATCTGGTATGCCGCTGCTCCAAACAACACCGCGTCACCCGCATACGTTCAGGCTGCCGTCAATCGTGTCTCCGCAGTCCCCCAAGCCTTTCGCACTTCCGCGATCAAAGAATTTCGCCAGTGTCTCAAGAGCGAGGTCTACCGCGAACGTGGCGCCGCAGATTATGCGGACGTTGATCACTGTGTCCGGAGGGCGCGAAGCGCGGCCGGCGGATTGGAACAGGAATCCATCGCGGGCGTGAAACGGTAAACGGCATGGGCGTGTACGTCGATCAACCTCAACACCGCTTTGGCTGGATGCTCATGTGCCATCTGCTGGCCGATACGCCGACTGAACTCCATGCCATGGTCGACCGGATTGGTGTCGCGCGGCGCTGGTATCAGCACTCGGCCAGCACGCCCCACTACGACATCGCCAAAGGCAAGCGAGCACTCGCGATCGCGCATGGTGCCCTCGAAGTCGACCGCCACGAGCTCGTCGCCATCATACGTCGAATTCACGACGCCATTCGTCGGCGCACCACTGTCGGGTTGGCCTGGGCCGAGGACCTTCGGTGCACCAGAGGTTTCGCGCAGACATGACTGAGACCGCACCACCTGGTGCCGGCTGCCCCGACACGCCGTCTTTCTGCGCCACCCTCGTACGGCTGCTCTCGAGGACGCGCGTGGACCTATCCACGGAGAAAGTCATGCAGTCCGGGATCAGCGTCGCCCTCGCATCAGCCGGAATTCCCTTCGAGCGCGAGCACCGCCTCTCGGCCGAGGACATCCCCGACTTCCTAATACCCTGCCCCCGCGCACTCACCCAATGGATCGCAGTCGAGTGCAAACTCAAAGGCCCGGGCGGCGGGCCGCGCAAAATCGACATCTACCGACAGATCGAGCGCTACACCCGACACCCCGAGGTCGCGGCCATCATCCTCGCCTCGAACCTCAGCATGGGGCTGCCGGCCGAGATTCGCGGCAAACCCGTCTACGCCGCGTCCCTCTCGAAGGGGTGGCTGCTGTGAGCGCTGCGCTTCCCCTACCTCTTGAGTCGCCTCCGCAAGAGCGCCCGCCGCAGGCACGGACCTACGGGACGCTGCGGCTCGTCGCCGATGACAATGGGTGCCGCCGCACCGGACCGAGTCCGGCGCAGGGCCGATGGGAGATCGCCGACTTGGAGCCACACGTCGCGATCCGCTTCAAGCATCTCTTCCCGCGTGTGCCGAAGGAATCGGCTGGCCCGTTTCACCTGCCGAACGACCTGATGCACGCCGCAGACCTCGAGTGGTTCACCTTGCGATATCCGCTTGCCATGACGGCGGAGGACCGCCATGTGCTCGATACCGGCCGGCGCGGATGGGATCATGAGCAGGCCGAACTCGAGCGCATCCTGCTGCCCGCCTATCGCGCATCCCCCATCGCGGGCGTGAAGCCGGGACAGCGGATCCGCGACTACCAGGCGCAGGCGATCGAGGTCCTGCGCCGGCGCAAGAGTCTTCTCCTCGGCGATGAAGGCGGACTCGGCAAGACGTACACCGCGGCGGGATTTCTCGCGAGTACGTCGGGCACGTTGCCCGCCGCAGTAATCTGCGACGCTCACATGCAGCGGCAATGGGCGGACAAGATCACCGCTTTCACGGAACTCTCGGTCCACCTGATCGAGAAGGGTTCCCCGTACAATCTGCCGCTCGCCGACGTGTACATCTTTCGCGTGAGTCAGATCGGCGGGTGGATCCAGTTCTTCAAGTCGCACGGCAATTTCTTCAAGACCGCCGTGTTCGACGAGCCGCAAAGTCTGCGCACCGGGAAGGGCACGCAGAAAGGTGCCGCGGCATTCCTCCTCTCCCAGGGGGTCACGTACCGCCTCGGCTTGACCGCCACGCCGATCTACAACTACGGCGTCGAGATGTGGAACGTGATGCAGTTCATCGACGATGCCGTCCTCGGCGGATGGACGGACTTCGAGCGCGAATGGGTCAACCGCGCTGCGGGGCGCGGCGGGCACATCAAGGACCCGAAGGCCCTCGGGACTTACCTGCGCGAGCAGCACGCACTCATCCGCCGATTGAAGAGCGACGTAGGGCAGCAACTGCCGAAGACCTCGATCATCGTCGAAACCATCGACTATGACGCCAAGACCGTCGAATCCGTGGAAGCGCTCGCGCAGCAGCTCGCCATTCGCGCCACCACCGGCAGCTTCGTCGAGCGCGGCCAAGCGGCCCGCGAACTCGACATTATGGTGCGCCAGGCCACCGGGATCGCCAAGGCCAAGACCGTTGCGCAGTTCGCGCGGCTCATGGTGGAGGCCGGCGAGCCGGTGCTGCTCGTCGGCTGGCACCGCGAGGTCTACCGAATCTGGCTCGAGGCGCTCGCGGACTTGAAACCCGCAATGTACACGGGCTCCGAGACCGCGGCTCGCAAGGAGGCCGAGAAGCGCCGGTTCCTGGACGGCGACACGGACATCCTCATCCTGTCGCTTCGCTCCGGCGCAGGGGTGGACGGGCTTCAGCACCGCTCCTCCGTCGTGATACTCGGGGAGCTCGACTGGTCCCCCGGCATCCACCAGCAGATCCTCTGGCGGCTCGATCGCGAGGGACAGAAGAACCCGGTGACGTGTTTCCTGCTCGTCACGGACGATGGCTCGGATCCGCCCATGATGGACGTGCTCGGGATCAAGAAAAGCGAGGCGACACAGATCGTAGACCCCCACCTCGGCGTGCAAGTCGCGGAGGCTGACGAGAGTCACCTGCGGCGACTGATCGAGCGATACCTCGCGCGCGGCGCGGGGAATGAGGGTAAGCATGCGGCCGAGCGGCCGCAGGAATAGCGTGGCTTGCAAGGCCAACGCAGGAGACATGACATGCGTGGCGTGAACAAGGTGATTCTGGTCGGAAACCTGGGGCAGGACCCTGATATGCGCGCCCTGCCCTCCGGCACCGCCGTAGCGAACGTGAGTCTCGCCACGAATGAGTCCTGGCGCGACAAACAGACGGGCGAGCAGCACGAGCGCACGGAATGGCATCGCTGTGTGTTCTTCGGACGGCTCGCTGAGATCGCGGGCGAGTACCTGCGCAAGGGCTCGCAAATCTATGTCGAGGGGAGCCTTCGCACCCGCAAGTGGCAGGACCGCGAAGGACACGACCGCTACAGCACCGAGGTCATCGTGAACGACCTGCAGATGCTCGGCAGTCCCGCGGCCCGCGGCGCGCAGAGCCGTTCGGATAATGCCGCGGCGGCAGCGCCCGGTACCGGTGCCCCAGGGTCTTCGGGGGGTGCCGCCCCGAACCCGGCCGCGCCCGGCGCAGGGGGAATGGCCCCCGCAGGGGTCGATTTCGACGATGACATTCCCTTCGCCTGGGGCGCGATCCTGCCGCTCGGCACGATGCTCGCGGCGTTGGCACCCCATGTCGCGCGGCTCGTCGCCTGACCTGCCGCTGGCCGAAGGTCCCTCGCGATGTTGATCCTACTCGATCAGGACGGCGTGCTCGCGGATTTCGAACGCGGATTCCGCGATGCCTGGAACCTGCGCTATGGTGATCACGTGCCGGCGCTCGCGCCGAGCGAGCGCAAGTCCTTCCGCCTGACTGATGACTATTCCCCTCGTCTGGCGGATGCCGTGAGGAGTATCTACGAGGCGCGGGGATTCTATCGCAATCTCCTGCCGATGCACGGGGCGCTCAAGGGCGTTCATGTCCTGCTCGAGGAAGGACACGACGTACGAATCTGCACCTCGCCGCTCACATTCTGGCGGAACTGCGTGCCGGAGAAGTACGAGTGGGTCGAACGGCACCTGGGCGCGGAGTTCCTGCAGCGACTGATCGTCACGAAGGACAAGACGCTCGTCCGCGGCCATGTGCTGGTGGACGACAAGCCGCGCGTCGATGGTGCGGAGATGCCGCTATGGCGACACGTGATCTTCGACGCCCCGTACAACAGAGGTGTCCACGGGCCGCGTATGACATGGGACAACTGGCGGGAGATGATCGGGAGCGTGGAAACTCAGCTTGGAGCGCACGCGCAGCAGGCGTCAGCTCATTGCCGGCGGGGAGCCGCGGCTATCATGCCGGGTCGTCGATCACCGGATGACGGTCGCTGACCGAGACCCTTAACTGTGGCACCGAGACGAAACGCCCGGCGCCGTATCTCATGCTTGACAAATAGGTATGGCTTGCCATACTCTGAGTCCATGTCCAGCGCGCTATCTCACGGATTCGCATCGGGAGGACGGTCATCATGACCGCCGAGGCGATGCCGCCGCTGCCGACCCTCTTTACCCTGGATGAGGTGGCGGAGCATCTGCGAATCAGCGTGCGTACCGTGAAGCGATTCGTCCAATCCGGTAAGCTCGCCGCCGTGCGGTTCGGGCGATCAACCCGGGTCCGCCGGGAAGACCTCGAAATCTTTCTGCGCGAGGGGACATGCAAGACGAACGTGACCGGGTTGGGCGCTTCTTCCTCAAGCGCCTCGGCAGTGCGAAATACTGGTACATCGCTTGGTACGAGGCCGACACCCGACAGACGGCTGTTGTTTCAACTGGCACGGCAGACCGCGACTCGGCAAGGCAAGCCCTCCTCGAGTATGCCCTGCGGCACGAGCGTCCCGCCGTCGGGGCCGATGCACAGTTAGCCGAAGTCCTCCAAACCTACTACATTCACTACGCGCAGCACCTGCCGAGCGCGCCGGCGCAGCGGGCCGCGCAGCGCGATGCGCTTGATCTATGGGGTGACGTGAATGTCAGCGCGCTCACCCGGAAGAAGCAATTGGAGCTCGTGACCGCGCTGCGCGAGCGCGGGCTCTCGGACTGGACCATCGACGGGCGGCTGAATCGCATCTGGGCCGCGATGAACTGGTGCAAGCGCGACAACAAGGACTTGGTGATCCCCGAGCAGATCCGGGCGGAGGATTGGAAACCCGTACTCGTCGACCGCGATCGAACCTACTCACTCGAGGAACTCGCCGCGCTCTTTAATGCGGCGGCGGCGCGGCCTGAGAATGAGCGCTACACCCGCGAGCATTGGTGGCGCTTTCTCGTGCTCGCCGTCGGCACGGCGAGTCGCGAGGCGGCGCTTCGAGAGCTCACTTGGGATCGCGTCGATCTTCGGATCGGGCGGATCCAGTTGAACCCGGAGGGTCGGCGCCAGACGAAGAAGCGTCGGCCGACGATCGTCATTGCTCCGACGCTCGCCGCGGAACTCGCCGCATGGCGCGACGAGGACGTGGCAGGCGCTGCCCCCTCGGGCAAAGCGCCTCCGAAGTCTCATGGCGCTGTCGGCGCGCATGTCCTGCGGGGCGCTACCCACGTCATCACGTACTACGGCAAACCGCTTGCCACCCGCGAGTTCTTCGACCTGCTCGCCGAGAAGGCCGGTGTCAGCGGTGGGCCGAACGTCATTCGCCACACCGTGCGCACATGGCTCGCGGAGGATGGCGTACCGGACTCCGAGGCGGATGTCTTCATGGGGCACCGCGAGGAAGGCAGCCCCACAGGGCGGCGCTACAAGCACCGCCGACCCGAGTATCTGCGCAACGTGGCGGACAGCATCGAGGGGCTCTACGAGGCGCTCGCAGGACTCGTCACGCGGTCCTTTAAGAGTCACGTGACGGTGGATCAGCCGGCCCCGGATGACCCGGCCGTGCGCGCTGCCGCCACCATGGTGCGGCGGCGTGGCGAGATTCGCGTGTGCAATTTCCTGGTCCCCGGCACGTCCGAAGAGTCCGGAACTGGCGGAGAGTGATGCAGATCACGCGCCGCGCGTGAATCGCGCGTGAATCTGCATTAGGGACCTGAGGTGCTAAGTGATTGAATTTATGGAGCGGGAAACGAGGCTCGAACTCGCGACCTCAACCTTGGCAAGGTTGCGCTCTACCAACTGAGCTATTCCCGCATCGCGATGCGAGGCGGCATTTTAGGGGGCCCCTGCCTGAAGTCAAGACGGGCAAGTCAAGCTTGAGCCTGACCACTCGCGGCTAGGGATCCGGAAGCTTGGGGTCCGGGCGCTTGAGCTCCGGCCAGGCCGCCCGCAGGTAGGCCACCATTGAGATGAGAGTGGCCAGAGCGGCAAGCTCGGTGAGGATCACTCCGGTCCGGTAGGTGGGGAAGAAGACGAGCGGCACGCGGTAGAGCATCATCGACAGCCCGACGATCTGCAGGACGGTCTTGATCTTGCCGAGCTGCGAGACAGCGACCTTGCGCCGCTGGCCGATCTCGGCCATCCACTCGCGCAGCGCCGAGATGGTGATCTCCCGCCCGATGATGACGACCGCCGTCAGCACGATGATGAGGCGGGTGTCGCGGCTCACGATCAGCACCAGAGCCACGGCCACGATCAGCTTATCGGCCACCGGATCGAGGAAGGCGCCGAGGCGCGAGGTCTGTCCCAGACGGCGCGCGAAATAGCCATCCAGGGTATCGGTGACGCCGGCCGCGGCGAACAGCAGCCCTGCGGCCGGGCTCGACCACGGGTAGGGCAGGTAAAAGAGCAGCACGATGAGCGGTATGGCGGCAATCCGCAACAAGGTCAGCGTGTTCGGCAGATTCCAGCGCAAGCGCCCCCCACCTCAAGAGCCGGGATGCAGATGATCATAAATCGTGCGGGCCAGGGTTGCGCCGATTCCGGACACTTTTTCGAGATCCGCCACCCCGGCGCGCAGCACCCCCTGCAGTCCCCCGAAGTGCGTGAGCAACGCCCTGCGCTTGGCCGGGCCCAGGCCCGGGATCGCCTCCAGCACGGACTCGGTATAGCGCCGCGCGCGCTTGCGGCGGTGGCCGGTGATGGCGAAGCGGTGCGCCTCGTCCCGGATCCGCTGAATGAGCCGCGAGGCCGGCGAGTGCGCCTCCGGAACCCTCGGCACCGGCTCCCCGTAGACAAAGAGCCGCTCCTGCCCGGGGCGCCGGTCAGGTCCCTTGGCCACCCCCACCAGAGCGAGGTCGGCAAAGCCCAGCCTGGCGAGCACCTCGTGCACCCCGTCGATTTGTCCGAGGCCGCCGTCGATCAGCAGCAGATCGGGCGCCGGGGCCTCCTCGTCCCGGATGCGGGTGTAGCGGCGCTCGAGGGCCTGCTTGAGCGCGCCGTAGTCGTCCCCCGGGGTCACCCCGGTGATATTGAAGCGCCGATATTCCTTCTTGAGCGGCCCCTCCGCCCCGAACACCACGCAGGAGGCCACCGTCCCCTCCCCGCCCGTGTGGCTGATGTCGAAGCACTCCATGCGCGAGGGCGGCGCCGGCAGATCCAGCTCCGCGGCGAGCGCAGAGAGCATCTCCTCCATCCCCTGCCTGCGCGAGAGCCGCATGCGCAACGCCTGCGCGGCATTCTCCCGCGTCAGCTCCACCCACCGCACCGCAAGGCCCCGCGCCGGGCAGCGCACGTGTACGGCGTGACCAGCGAGCCCGCTGAGCGCCTGCTCGAGCGACTCGGCGTCCTCCAGCCGGCGCCCCACGAGCACCTCCGGCGGCGGCTCGTGGCCGGCGTAGTACTGCATCAGGAAGGACGAGAGCGCCTCTTCCGGCTCTGCGAGCGCCGCACGGGGGAAGCTGCTGCTGGTGCCCAGATTGCGCCCGCCGCGCACCAGCATGACACTGACCGCGTACTCGCCCGGCTCCCCGACGATCTCGAGCACGTCCACGTCGCGCTCGTCCTCGGCGGTCACCACCTGCTGGGCCTGGATCGCCTTGAGCGCCGCAAGCTGGTCGCGGATCTGGGCAGCCCGCTCGAACTGCAGCCGGCTCGATTCCTCCTGCATGCGCGCCTGCAGGGTGGCGTTGACCTCATCGCTTCGTCCCTCGAGCACCTGGACCGCCGAGTCGATGTCCTGCGCATACGCCTCGCGGCTGATGAGCCCCACGCACGGGGCCGAGCAGCGGCCGATCTGGTACTGCAGGCACGGACGGCTGCGGTTCTCGAAGAAGCTGTCGCGGCAGTTGCGCATGCGGAAGAGCTTCTGCAGCTGGTTCAAGGTGTCGCGGACCGCCCCGGCGTTCGGGAACGGGCCGAAGTAGCGCCCGGGGGCGCTGCGCGCGCCGCGGTAGAACGCGAGCCGCGGGAAGGGGTGATTGGCGGTGAGATGAATGTAGGGGAAACTCTTGTCGTCGCGCAGCACGACGTTGAATCGTGGCCGGTGCTCCTTGATGAGGTTGTACTCGAGCAGCAGCGCCTCGGTCTCGGAGTTGGTGACGGTGACCTCGATGTCGGCGATCTGGTGCACCAGCGCCTGGACCTTCGGGTTGATGTTGCCGGGGGCGAAATACGTGCCCACCCGGTCCTTCAGACTCCTCGCCTTGCCGACGTAGAGCAGCTCGTGCGCGCCATTGAACATCCGATAGACGCCGGGCCGGCGCGGCAGCGCCGCGATGAAGGACTTGGGATCGAACGCCGGGCTCATCGCCCGATTTCAAAGGCTGGCCGGCTCACACGCCGGCCAGCTCGCACGCCCGGGCGAGCACCTTCTGGAACATCGGCGGGGTGAGCCGCCGGGTCGAGGTGTTGTAGCGGCTGCAGTGGTAGGAGTCGATCAGGTGCGCGCCCCCGCCCAGGGCGTGCTCGCGGCCGTGCGCGAACGGGAACTCGCTGCGCCGTCTCCCGGTGGCCATGAGGAAGGCCTCGTGGGCGATCCTCCCGAGCGCCAGCACCACCCGCACGTGCTTCAGCCGCTCAAGCTCGGCCGCCAGATACGCGTTGCAGGCGCGGATCTCGGCCGGCAAGGGCTTGTTCCGCGGCGGCAGGCACTTCACGGAGTTGATGATGCGGGCGTTGCGCAGCGCAAGCCCGTCATCGGCCGACTCGGAGTGTGCCCGGGTGGCGAGGCCCGCCTCATGGAGCGTCCGGTAAAGCAGGATCCCCGCATAATCGCCCGTGAACGGCCGGCCCGTCCGGTTCGCCCCGTGCAGCCCCGGAGCGAGACCCACGATCACGATGCGCGGATCGGCCGACCCGAAGGAGGGCACGGGGCGTGCCCAGTAGTCGGGGTAGCGCTCGCGGATCTCGCTCAAGAATCCGGCGAGCCGCGGGCAGCGACTGCAGTCTGGGTCGTACGTCTTGTCGCGCCGGACTACAAGTGCCGGACGCATCTCTTCAGTCATCCATGTGCCGGGCGATGGCGGTGGCAAAGCCCGAGCAGCTCATGAGCGTCGCGCCCGGAATGAGCCGCTGCAGGTCCTCCTCTACGCTCTTGCGGGCGGCGATCTCGCGCTTCGGCGCCTTGATCGCCTCGCGCAGCCGCGCCAGGTCGTAGGTGAGCTCCTTGGCCGCGATGGTGTTGGCCACGCCCTTGATGACGAGATCCGCGGCCTCCTTCCAGCCGAGGTAGCGCAGCATCATCTCCGCCGAGAGGATGAGCGAGCCGGGATTGACCCGGTCCTTGCCGGCAAAGCCGGGAGCCGTGCCGTGGGTGGCCTCGAACACCGCCAGCGCGTCGCCGATGTTGCCGCCCGGGGCGATGCCGATGCCGCCGACCTGCGCGGCGAGCGCATCCGAGACGTAGTCGCCGTTCAAGTTGAGCGTGGCGATGACATCGTAGTCCTCGGGCCGCAGCAGCACCTGCTGCAGGAAATTGTCAGCGATGACGTCCTTGACGACGATGTCCTGCCCCGTCAAGGGGTTGCGGAACTTCATCCACGGGCCGCCGTCGATCTCCTCGGCGCCGAACTCCTCCCGGGCGAGCTGGTAGCCCCAGTTGCGGAACGCCCCCTCCGTGTACTTCATGATGTTGCCCTTGTGCACCAGCGTCACCGACACGCGGTCGTTGTCGATGGCGTACTGGATCGCCTTGCGGATCAGGCGCTGGCTGCCCTCCTTGGAGACCGGCTTGATGCCGATCGCGGAACTCGCCGGGAAGCGGATGGCGGTAACGCCGAGCTCCTTGTGCAGGAACGCGATCAGCCTGTGCACGTCGGCCGAGCCCGCCGGCCACTCGATGCCGGCGTAGATGTCCTCGGTGTTCTCGCGGAAGATCACCATGTCGGTGAGGCTCGCGTCCGCCATGGGGCTCGCGACGCCGGGGAAGTAGCGGATGGGCCGCACACAGGCGTACAAGTCCAGAGTCTGGCGCATGGCCACGTTGAGCGAGCGGATGCCCCCGCCCACCGGCGTGCCGAGCGGCCCCTTGATCGAGACCACGTAATCGCGCAGCGCGTGCAGCGTCTCCTCGGGAAACCACTGCCCGTAGCGGGCGTTGGCCTTCTCGCCGCAGAAGACCTCCATCCAGCAGATACGGCGCCTGCCTGCGTAGGCCTTCTCCACCGCGGCGTTCACCACGCGCACCATCGCCGGCGTGACATCAATGCCGATGCCGTCGCCCTCGATGTAGGGGATGATCGGGAAATCCGGAACGCTCAGCGAGTGATCCGGATTGACGTGGATCTTGCGCCCCTCGGGAGGGACGGTGATGTGTTCGTAGCGCATTCGCCCATTGTACCGGGAAACGAACACCTCATCCTGAATCCGATTCGGGGCGTGGCCCCGCCGGAGGGCTTCAGATGCGCATCACCCGCCGGTTCTGACTGCGCTCGGCGATGAGCATGGCGAGCTCGAGCGCCTGCTCGTGATTCAGGCGCGGGTCGACCGTGGAGCGATAGGCCCGGGCCAAATCCGCATCGGTGAGCCCTCTCGCCCCGCCGGTGCACTCGGTCACATCGTCACCGGTGAGCTCGATGTGCACCCCGCCGAGGTGCGAGCCCATCTCCGCATGGAGGGTGAAGGCGAGATCGAGCTCCTTCAGAATGTTCTCGAAGCGCCGGGTCTTCAAGCCCCCCGTGGTGGTCTCGGTGTTGCCGTGCATGGGATCGCAGACCCACAGCACCGTCTGCCCGCTCTGGCGCACCGCCTCGATGGCCTTCGGCAACGCCGAGGCGATGTCCTTCGCCCCGAAGCGGTGGATGAGAGTCAAGCGCCCCGGGATGTTCTGGGGGTTCAAGGCTGCGATGACGCCCTGAAGCCAGGCGCTGTCCATGCCGGCCGAGACCTTCACCCCGATGGGGTTGGAAATGCCGCGGAAGTACTCCACGTGCGCCCCGTCGAGCCGCGCGGTGCGCATGCCGATCCACGGCATGTGCGTCGAGAGGTTGTACCAGCGGTTCTGCCGCGGAATGAAGCGGGTCTGCGCCTGCTCGTACAGCAGATGCAGGCCCTCGTGGCTCGCGTAGAAGTCCACCAGCGTCGCCTCGTGCACCGCCGCGCCGCTGATGCCCTCGAAGAAATCGAGGGCATCCCCGATCGACTGCACGATGCGCTGGTAGGCGTCCTTGAGCGGCGCGTGCTTGACGAAGCCGAGATCCCAGTACTCCGGGTGGTGCAGGTCGGCAAATCCCCCGTCCACCAGCGCGCGCACGAAATTCAGCGTGAGCGCGGCGCGCTCATAGCCGCGCAAGAGCAGCTGCGGGTCGGCGCGGCGCGCCTCGGGGGTGAACTCCGGCCGGTTCACCAGATCGCCGCGGAAGCTCGGCAGGGCCACTCCATCGCGCGACTCGGTGTCTGCCGAGCGTGGCTTGGCGTATTGCCCGGCCATGCGTCCGACGCGGATGATGGGCCGCTTCAGCCCCTGCAGCAGCACCAGGCTCATCTGCAGCAGGATCTTGAGCTTCTTGGCGATCGAGTCCGACTCGCAGTCGGTGAAGGTTTCGGCGCAGTCCCCACCCTGAAGCAGGAAAGCCTGGCCGCGCTGCGCGGCCGCCAGGCGCTCGCGCAGTGCCTCGATCTCCCACGACACCACGATGGGCGGAAGCCGGGAAAGCTCGGCCACCACCTGCCCGAGAGCGACCGGATCGTCGTACACCGGCTGCTGCAGGGCCGGTTTGCCTTGCCAGCTGGCCGGGTGCCAGGATGTGGTCTCAGGGGAGCGCATAGCGGGGCAGATGCTACCACGGACTGGCGCCGATCGGACCTTGAGGGGAGAATCGCGGGTTTCACTCTGTATCAGCCTGAGGGTCATATGCACCGTGTACTGATTCTCGGCGCCGGCAAGATCGGCGCATTGATTTCCGGCCTGCTCGCCAGCTCAGGCGCCTACCAGGTCCAGCTTGCCGACGTCGATGGGGCCGTGGCTGAGGCCGTCGTCAAGGCGCACGGACTCAAGGGCCTCACCGGCCACGCACTCGATGCGCAGAGCCGCGAAGCGCTCGATCGGCACCTCGCCGAGCACCCGGTCGATGCCGTCATCTCCAGCCTGCCGTTTTACTGCAACGTCACGGTCGCGGACGCGGCGCGCCGGGCCGCGGTCCACTACTTCGACCTCACCGAGGATGTGGCCGTGACCCGAGCCGTACGCGCCGTGGCCACGGGCTCGACCCAGGCCTTCGTGCCTCAGTGCGGGCTCGCGCCCGGCTTCATCAGCATCGCCGCCGCCGAGCTCATCACCCACTTCGAGACGCTGCGCGCGGTGAAACTGCGTGTCGGTGCGCTGCCGCAACATCCAAACAACGTCCTGAAGTACTCGCTCACCTGGTCGACCGAGGGACTCATCAACGAATACGGCAATCCCTGCCAGGCCATCGTGGAGGGCCGCACCGTGGAGGTCGCGCCCCTCGAGGGCATGGAGGAGATCGAGATCGACGGTACGCTGTACGAGGCCTTCAACACCTCGGGGGGCCTCGGCTCGCTCGCCGAGACCCAGGGCGCGCATGCGGAGTCGATGAACTACAAGACCATCCGCTATCCCGGGCACTGCGAGCAGATGCGTCTGCTGATGAACGACCTGAAGCTCAACCAGGACCGCGACACCCTCAAGCGCATCCTCGAGAATGCCGTGCCGCAGACGCTGCAGGACGTGGTCATCGTGTATGCCGCCGTCACCGGCTTCCAGGATGGGCAGCTGCGCGAGGAGAACTATGTCAACAAGATCTATCCGCAGCTGATCGCGGGCAGACTCTGGTCGGCCATCCAGGTCACCACCGCCGCCGGCATCACCGCGGTGGTGGACCTGGTGCTCGAGCACCCGCAGCGCTACCAGGGTTTCGTGGCGCAGGAGCAGTTTCGCCTGACCGATATCCTTGCCAACCGCTTCGGGCGCTACTACGCCACGAGCGGCAGCAAGGACGTCTCCGCGGAAGTCATCGTCGCCGGCAAGACCGGCCATCAGCGTACAAACAAGGCGGCCTGAGCGATGGGCGTCACCCTCGACATCCACGCCCTGCTCTGCCGGCTGGACCTCGGGCCCGTGAACCCCGGGGCATGGTCCGGGGAGCGCGGCTGGGCGGGTCGCGCAGCGAGGAGCGACCACGCGGGATTGCGCGATCCGGCGGCCTCACCGCCAGGGATGCCCAGCGCGGCACTCCTCGACGTCCACAATCCGGCGACGGGCGAGCGCATCGCGCAAGTGCGCACGGCCTCGGCCGAGGACTATGAGGACGTCATGACCTCGGCGGCGCAGGCGGCTTCATTGTGGCGCTCGGTTCCCGCGCCGAAGCGCGGCGAGGCCATCCGCCTGATCGGCGAGGAGCTGCGGCGCGTGAAGGAGGATCTCGGCCGCCTCGTGTCGCTCGAGAACGGCAAGATCCTCGCCGAGGGCCTGGGCGAGGTGCAGGAGATGATCGACATCGCCGACTTCGCCGTCGGCCAGTCGCGCATGCTCTACGGCCTCACCATGCACTCGGAGCGCCCCGGCCACCGCATGTACGAGCAATGGCATCCGCTCGGGGTCGTCGGCATCATCTCGGCCTTCAACTTCCCGGTCGCCGTGTGGTCCTGGAACGCGTTCCTCGCGGCGATCTGCGGCAACGTGTCGGTATGGAAGCCCTCGCCGAAGACCCCTCTCACGGCCATCGCCGTGCACAAGCTCGTTGAGCGCGTGCTCCGGATGCACGAGCTGCCGCCGGTTTTCCAGCTCTTCATCGACGCCGGCGCCACGCTGGCCACCCGTTTCGTCGAGGACACGCGCGTCGCGCTCATCTCCTTCACCGGCTCGACCGCCGTCGGGCGCAAGGTCGGTGAGCGCGTCGCGGCTCGTCTCGGCAAGAGCCTGCTCGAGCTCGGCGGCAACAACGCCATCATCGTCGATGAGACCGCCAACCTGGATCTTGCCGTGCCGGCGATCCTTTTCGGCGCGGTCGGCACGGCCGGACAGCGCTGCACCAGCACCCGACGGGTGTTCGTGCACAAGACCGTCGCCGCCGCGCTCGAGCGCCGCCTGGCCAGTGCGTACCGCCAGGTGAGGATCGGCAACCCCCTCGATCCGGCAACGCTCATGGGCCCGCTGATCGATGCGCACGCGGTCGAGCAGTTCAAGGCCGCGGTGGCCGCGGCCGAGGCCGCCGGCGGGGAGCTGCTCTTCGGCGGCCAGGGGCTCCCCGGCCCCGGGCACTTCGTCGAGCCGACGCTCATCCGCGCTCGCAACGAGTGGCCCGTCGTGCAGGCCGAGACCTTCGCGCCCATTCTCTACCTGATTCCCGTGGACTCGCTCGAGGAGGCGATCGGGAAGCAGAACGAGAGCCGCTACGGGCTCTCCTCGGCGCTGTTCACCGACCGGCTCTCGGCCGCCGAGCGCTTCCTCTCGCACTCGGGCAGCGACTGCGGCATCGCCAATGTCAACATCGGCACTTCGGGTGCGGAGATCGGCGGGGCCTTCGGCGGCGAGAAGGACACCGGCGGCGGGCGCGAATCGGGCTCGGACGCCTGGAAGGCCTACATGCGCCGCCAGACCAACACCATCAACTGGAGCGGCGCGCTGCCGCTCGCGCAAGGAATCAAGTTCGAGTTGTAAGCAGGACGGCGACGGGGGGCGCGGTCGCTCGAGGCCGCGGCCCTATTCAACGGGCTGCGTGCGAGCGCCGCCGCCCAACACGCTCAACGCCTCGCGTACCATCAGCGGCTCCTCCTCCACCGCGACCACCCACACCGAAACCTTGCTCCCGGGGGGGCTGATGCGCCCCTGCGTGCCGCTCGCCTCCTCATTGGCGCGCGTGTCGAGCTCGATCCCCGCCCATCGCATCCCCGAGAGGATGCGCTCGCGCACCCCGGGCACGTGCTCCCCGACCCCGCCGCCGAAGACGATGCCGTCGCAGCCGCCGAGCACCGCGAGGTACGCTCCGAGGTACTTGCGCACCCGGTAGCAGTACAGCTCGATGGCAAACTGCGCCCGCTCCGAGCCCGAAGCGAGCAGCGTCGCCGGACTCGCCTCCTCCCCGGCCGCGCCCGCGAGCCCTGCGAGCCCCGCCTCGCGATTCAACCGCTCGATCACTTCCTGGGGACGCAGTCCGAGCCGGGCACTCACGTAGGGCACGATTGCCGGGTCCACGTTGCCCGATCGAGTCGCCATCACCAGCCCCTCGAGCGGCGAGAACCCCATGGAGGTATCTCGCGGGCAGCCCTGGTCGATCGCCGTGATCGAGCAGCCGCCGCCGAGCTGCACGGTGACCAGCCGCCCGCCGCGCGGCAACCCCGGCTCGAGCTCGCAGAAGCGGCGCCACATGGCCTCATGGGCGAGACCGTGAAAGCCATAGCGCCGCACCCCCAGATCGACCCCCAGCTGCGGCGGCAGGGCGTATTCGCCCGCCACGCGCGGCAGGGAGGCAAAGAACGCCGTGTCGAACGCCGCCACGTGTGCGGCCTGCGCCCCGCACATGCGGCGCGCGGCATCGATCCAGCGGACCGAGAGTGGATTGTGCAGCGGCGCGAGCTCGGAGAGATGGTTGATCGCCGTGCGCACGCCATCGTCGATGAGCACCGGCTGCTTGAAGCGAGCCCCGCCGTGGACCACCCGGTGCACCACCGCCTCCGGGGGCTTCGCCAGCCGGGCGAGGAAGTCCCGCAGCTCGGGCTCGGGCTCGAGGTGCGTTGCCTCGTGGTGCACCGAGGCGAGCTTGCGCAACGCCGGCTCGCGCGCCCCCGCCAAAGCACCGGTCTCGAAGGCGGCGAGCTTGATCGAGGTGCTGCCGCTGTTGACCGTCATGATGATCACGGCCAGTGCCAATCGGCGACGAGCGGCATGTCCCGGCCGTGGCGGCGGATGTAGGCCGAGTGCTCGATCAGGCGGTGGCGGACCTCCTCCTTGAGGTAGGCGCCGCGGTCGCGCAGCTGCGGCAGGCGGTCGATCGCATCCTGCACCAGGTGGAAGCGGTCCATCTCGTTGAGCACCGTCATGTCGAACGGCGTCGTGATCGTGCCTTCCTCCTTGTAGCCGCGCACGTGGATCCCGGAGTTGTTGTGCCGGCGATAGGTCAGGCGGTGAATGAGCCACGGATAGCCGTGGAAGGCGAAGATGACGGGCTTCTCGCGCGTGAACAGCGAATCGAAATCCGCATCCGAGAGGCCATGGGGGTGCTCGGAGCTCGGCTGAAGGCGCATCAGGTCCACGATGTTGACGACCCGGATCTTCAGCTCCGGCAGCGCCTTGCGCAGAATCGACACCGCCGCCAGGGTCTCGAGCGTCGGCACATCCCCGGCGCAGGCCATGACCAGATCCGGCTCCGCGCCCTCATCGCTGCTCGCCCAGCGCCAGATGCCGATGCCGGCCGTGCAGTGCGCGGCGGCCTCATCGATCGCGAGCCACTGCAGCGCCGGCTGCTTGCCCGCCACCACCACGTTGACCTTGTGGCGGCTGCGCAGACAATGGTCCATCACCGAGAGCAGGCAGTTGGCATCGGGCGGCAGATACACCCGCACGATCCCGGCCTTCTTGTTGACGACATGGTCGATGAAGCCCGGATCCTGGTGGGTGAACCCGTTGTGATCCTGCCGCCACACGTGCGAGGTGAGCAGATAGTTGAGCGATGCGATCGGACGGCGCCAGGGGATCTGCGCGGCCACCTTCAGCCACTTGGCGTGCTGATTGAACATCGAGTCGACGATGTGGATGAAGGCCTCGTAGCAGTTGAAGAGGCCGTGCCGGCCCGTGAGCAGGTACCCCTCGAGCCAGCCCTCGCACTGGTGCTCGCTCAGGATCTCGAGCACCCGGCCGCTGCCGGCGAGAAACTCATCCGAGGAGAGCGTGCGTGCCTGCCATTGCCGGTTGGTCGTCTCGAACACCGATTGCAGCTTGTTGGAGACCGTCTCATCGGGACCGAACAGCCGGAAGCTGTCGGGATTGAGCCGGATGACATCGCGCAGAAACGCCCCGAGCGTACCGGTGTCCGATGCCACGAGGGTCCCGGGCGAGGCCACCGGCACCGCGTAATCGCGGAACTCCGGCAGGCGCAGATCCTTCAGCAGCGCCCCGCCGTTGGCGTGCGGGTTGGCGCCCATGCGCCGGGCACCGCTCGGGGCGAGCCCGGCGAGCTCGCCCTGGAGCCGCCCCTCGGCATCGAACAGCTCCTCGGGACGATAGCTGCGCAGCCACTGCTCGAGCTGGGCCAGATGCGCCGGATTGGCCGCCGGATCGCTGATCGGCACCTGGTGGGCGCGGAAGCTCCCCTCGACCGCCTTGCCGTCCACCGTCTTCGGACCCGTCCAGCCCTTGGGTGTGACGAGCACGATCATCGGCCAGCGGGGCCGCTCGGGCGCGGCGCCGGCGGTGCGTGCCCGATGCTGCAGGGCGCGGATCTCGGCGAGCACCCGATCGAGCGTGCGCGCCATCGCCTGGTGCATCGGCGCGGGCTCGTGACCCTCGAGGAAGTACGGCACCCATCCGCACCCTCGCAGCAGCTGCTCGAGCTCCTCGCGCTCGATGCGCGCGAGCACCGTGGGGTTGGAGATCTTGTAGCCGTTCAGGTGCAGGATGGGCAGCACCGCTCCGTCCCCTCTGGGATCGAGAAACTTGTTGAGGTGCCAGCTGCCCGCGAGGGGCCCGGTCTCGGCCTCCCCGTCCCCGACCACGCAGGCGGCGATCAGCTGCGGGTTGTCGAGCACCGCGCCGAAGGCGTGGGCGAGCGAGTAGCCGAGCTCCCCGCCCTCGTGGATCGAGCCCGGACACTCGGGCGAGACGTGACTCGGGATCCCTCCGGGGAAGGAGAACTGGGTGAACAGGCGCTTCATGCCCGCCTCATCGAGGCTCACCTCCGGATAGAGCTCGCTGTAGGTGCCCTCGAGATACGTGTTGGCGATGAGCGCAGGCCCCCCATGCCCCGGACCGGAGAGGTAGATCATGTCGAGAGCGTGCGCCTTGATGAGCCGGTTCAGGTGCGCGTAGATGAAGTTCTGTCCCGGCGTCGTGCCCCAGTGACCGAGCAGCATCGCCTTGATGTGCCCGCTCGAGAGCGGCTCGCGCAGCAGCGGATTGCCGCGCAGATAGATCTGCCCGACGCTCAGGTAGTTGGCTGCGCGCCAGTACGCATCGATGCGGCGCAGCTCCTCGGCCGACAAGGGTTCCCCGTTCTGCGCAGGATGTGGTGAGCTCATCGCGAATCCTCCGGTCGAGCCGCCGCGCGGGAAGCACGGCCGCGCCTCACGGCCGATCTTGCCACCCTCGTGTGTCGGAATCATGTCTCTCGCGGCCGACATCGCACCCGCTTCGCACCCATGGCGTAAATAGGGGTTTTCCGCAGCGCGGGCCGCGCGCCCATTTGACCCCTCCCGCGCGGGCCGTTAGGATACCAACATCGTAGGACGGGGGCGGCGCATGCACTCGGGCTCGCGCGGGGGCCGGCAGATCCTGAGGAACATCGCGCGCGTGGCGATGATCGAACGCGGCCTGGAGCCGGAATTTCCCCCGGCCGCGATGCGCCAGGCGGGCGCCGCCCGGCCGGCGCGGACGCAGCCTGCGCAGGACCTTCGCGCCCTGCCGTGGGTGTCGATCGACAACGACGACTCGCGCGACCTCGATCAGCTGTCCGTCGCCGAATCCCTTCCCGATGGTGTCACGAGAGCGCGTGTAGCACTCGCCGACGTCGATGCGCTCGTGGGTATCGATACGCCCGTGGACCTGCACGCGCACCACAACACGACATCGGTCTATACCGCCGCACGGATCTTTCCGATGCTGCCGGAGCGGCTCTCGACCGACCTCACCTCGCTCAATCCGGGCGAGGATCGCCTTGCGCTCGTCGCCGACATGCTGATCGGCACCGACGGGCGCATCGGGCGCTCCGAGCTGTACCTCGCGATGGTGCGCAATCACGCCAAGCTCGCCTACCCCTCGCTCGCCGACTGGCTCGAGGAGCGATCGCCGGCGCCGCAGGGGCTGTCAGACCCCGCGCTGCAGCGCCAGCTGCGGCTTCAGGACGAGCTCGCCCAGGCGCTGCGTGCGCAGCGCCATCTGCACGGTGCGCTCACGCTGGAGACCCTGAGGACGTACGCCGTGTTCGACGGCGATACGCTGCGCGACCTGCTCCCGGATCGCAAGAGCCGCGCCCACGAGCTGATCGAGGACCTGATGATCGCCGCCAACGGCGCGGCGGCGCACTTCCTCGATCTCCGGGGCTTCCCCTCGATCCGCCGGGTGCTGCGCACCCCGAGGCGCTGGGAGCGCATCGTCGAGCTCGCCGCAGAAGTCGGCGAGCGCCTGCCCTCTGCGGCCGACGCCCAGGCGCTCAACGCCTTCCTCGCCCGCAGACGCCGGGCCGACCCGGAGCGCTTCCCGGACCTCTCGCTTGCGGTCGTCAAGTCCCTCGGCAAGGGCGAGTACCTCGCCGAGCCCCCGGGGAGAGGCTCTCCCGGGCACTTCGGGCTCGCGGTGAGCGACTACACCCACTCGACCGCGCCCAACCGGCGTTTCCCGGACCTGTTGAGCCACCGGCTCATCAAGGCGGCGCTCGCCGGCCGACCCCCGCCCTACGACGAGGCGGAGCTCAAGTCCCTCGCCGGGCACTGCACGGCGCAGGAAGACCACGCCGCCAAGGTGCAGCGGCGCGTGGCCAAATCCGCCGCCGCGCTGCTGCTTGCGCATCGCCTCGGCGAGACATTCGACGGCATCGTCACCGGCGCGGCGGCCAAGGGCACGTGGGTGCGCATCATCCGTCCCGCGGTCGAGGGCCGGCTGACGCGCGGCCTCGAGGGCACCGACATCGGGCAGCGCGTACGCGTGAGGCTCCTGAGTGTCGATGTGGAACGGGGTTATATCGACTTCGAGCGAGCGCACTGATGAAGAACTCCTCCGACCTGCCGCCCCTCGCGTATGAAGAGTGGGAATTCCTGGAAAGCGACCCGGCGCGGCCGCTGCGCATCCTGGCGGAGTATCTCGAGCCCCTCGAGCGCTTCCGGCGGGCGGGCGTGCACGCGACCGTCGTGTTCTTCGGCTCCGCGCGACTGCAGCCCGGAGATCCGCTCGGGCGCTACTACGAGGAGGCCCGGGAGCTCGCGCGCCTGATCACACAATGGTCGGCCTCGCTCCCCGAGCACGTGCACCGCTACGTGGTGTGCTCCGGAGGGGGCGGGGGCATCATGGAGGCGGCGAACCGCGGCGCGCACGAGGCCGGCGGCAAAAGCATCGGGCTGAACATCAGCCTGCCGCGCGAGCAGCATCCCAACCCCTACATCCCGCGCGAGCTGCTGTTCGAGTTTCACTATTTCTTCATGCGCAAGCTGTGGTTCGCGCACCTTGCGCGGGCGCTCATCGCCTTTCCCGGCGGCTTCGGCACGCTCGATGAGCTCACGGAGATCCTGACGCTGGCGCAGACGCGCAAGCTCTCGCGCGACATCCCCGTGATCCTCTATGGCCCGGACTATTGGCGCGAGATCGTCAACTTCGAGGCGCTCAAGCGCCACGGCGTCATCAGCCCGGAGGACCTCGAGCTGTTTGAATTCGCCGACTCTCCGGCGGAGGCCTTGAAGATCCTGCAGCGGCGCCTCGCGCCCGAGCCGCGCGAGATGCCCGGATTCGCGCACTCGCAGGTCCGGCGCCGCCTCGCCGAGCCCAACCCGCCCGCCTGATCAGCGTCCCGGCAGGCGCAGCGTGAACCGGGCGCCCCCGAGCGGCGAGGTCTCAACATTGAGGTCGCCGCCGTAGAGCTCCACCGTCTCACGCACCATGGCGAGCCCCAGGCCGTGTCCGGGCATCGTCTCATCCGTGCGCACGCCGCGCTCCAGGATCCGCGCACGGTTCTCCTGCGAGATGCCCGGCCCGTCGTCCTCGACCGTCAGCGTCATGTTATCCCGCGCCTCGGCGCCCGGATCGACCGCCACCGTCAGCACGACGCGCTGCCGGCACCATTTGCAGGCATTGTCGAGCAGGTTGCCGAGCATCTCCATGAGATCGCCCCGGTCGCCCACGAACTGGCTGTCGGCCTGCACGGCGAGCTCGAGGGAGAGGTCCTTGCGCGCGTAGACCTTGAGCAGCGCCAGACGCAGCTCCGCGGCGATCGGCGCGACCGGCACCGGCGCCTGGCCGAGGATCGCGCCGCCGGAGGCCGCGGCGCGCTTCAGCTGATGCTCGATGATGTCGGTCATGCGGTCGATTTCCGGGCCCATGGCATCGCCCGAGGCACCCTCGGCGGATGCGCTTGCGGGGACGGCGCCGGCGCGCAGCGCCGAGCGCATGACGGCGAGTGGCGTTTTCAGGCTGTGCGCGAGATTCCCGAGCGTATCGCGATAGCGGGCCACACGCTTGCGCTCGGCCACGAGCAGCGCATTCAAGTGCCGCGCCACCCCGCGCAGCTCGCGCGGATAGCCGCCGCCGAGGCCTTCGGCCCGCCCTTCCTCGACCTCATGGATCTCGCGCTCGAGCCGGCGCACGGGGGCGAGCACCGCCCGAAGCAGCACGGCGAGGGAGGCGAGCAGCAGCAGCATCAATCCGCTGAACCACAGCACCATGCGGCGGCGGAACTCCCACACCTGCTGCTCGTAGGGTGTCAGGCTCACTGCCACACTGAAGGTGACGGGCTGGCCATGCCCGGGGACATCCTCGAAGGAGACGCCGCGGCTTTCGATCTCCAGGCGCCGGTGATCCACCAGGGCGTACGAGAAGCGCCGCTTGCCCTGGGGCAGCAGGGGACCGAAATTCACGACCTCGCCGGCGGTCGAAGGCGAGCGCCACACGTGGCCGGGCGAGGCGACCTGCGCATACAGTCCCGAGCGGGGCGTGGCGAAGCGGGAGTCGAGGTCGCGAAGCGGCACGTCATAGCCGCCCGAGGCTTCTCGCTGTGCGGCGGCGATCAGGGTGATGATCTGCGAATCGAGCAGCTCGTGCAGTCCGTTCCTCGTGAGCGTCCGAAAACCGCTGTCCAGCACCAGCATCATGACGCCGAAGAACAGCGCGAGCGGCACCGCGACCGAAAACAGGATGCGCTGGCTGAGCGAGTGCACGGGCGCGTCCCCGCAAGCCCGCCCGCTAGCCGACCGTCTCTCGCGAGAGCGAGAAGCGGTAGCCGCGGCCGCGCAGCGTCTCGATCGGCCTCAAGCGCTCCTCGGGATCGAGCTTTCTTCGCAGCCGGCCGACCAACACCTCGATGACGTTGCTGTCGCGCTCGAAGTCCTGGTCGTACAGCCGCTCGGTGAGCTCGGCCTTGGAGATCACCTCGCCGGCGCGCAGCATCAGGTGCTCGAGAATCCGGTACTCGAAGGTGGTGAGCTCGACCGGCGTCTCCCCCACCTTGACCGTCTGGGCGCGCGTGTCGAGGACCACGGGGCCGCACTTGAGCTCCGGGCTCGCCCAGCCGCCGGCGCGGCGCAGCAGCGCCTGCAGCCGCGCCAGCACCTCCTCGAAGTGGAAGGGCTTGGCGACATAGTCATCGGCGCCGGCCTGAAGACCCTCGACCTTGTCCTGCCAGCTGTCGCGCGCGGTGAGAATGAGAATGGGGTAGGTCTTGCCCGCCGCCCGCAGGCGCCCGATCACCTCGAGGCCGGTGAGCTTGGGGAGCCCCAGGTCGACGATGGCCACATCGAGCGGGTATTCCAGGCCCGCGAACAGCCCCTCGACGCCATCCTGGGCCACATCGACGGTGAAACCCGCCTCGGCGAGCTGCGCTTTCAGGGTCTCGCGCAGCGAAGTCTCATCTTCGATCACCAGCACCCTCATCCCGCCCTCCCGGTATGCCCGCGCGGCCGCATTCAGAGAACCGTGCCACTCGATGCATCAACACGCACCGTGAACACCCGTCCATTGCGATCCAACAGGCGCATCACGTAAATGACCCGCCCGCCCTGCCTGCGGGTGTCGGCCCGCACCACCCGGGCCTTGAACCTCGCCTCGACCATCTTCACCGCCTGATCCATGGTCATGCGGGCGGATTTCACGGTGTGCGCGGTCCGGGCGCCCGGGGCGCGAGCCTGCGAAACAGCCGGGAGGATCCCGGCGAGCGCCAGGGCGGTCACGGCGACCCACACACGCACGACATTCATTGCAAAACGAGCTCGCTTCGTCTTTCACTCTCCCGGAGGCGCGCCGCCCGAGGGACCGCCCGCACGATAGCCCACCCCCGGTGAATCGTCGCTGAATATCCACGCCGCTTCAGCCCTGCCGCTTGGCCTCGCGCCACAGCGCATCCCACTCGGAGGCGTCGAGCGTCCCGAGCGCCGCCCCGCGCTCGCCCGCCAACCGCTCCATCCGGCGGAAACGGCGCTCGAACTTCGCATTGGCCGCGCGCAGCGCCTCCTCCGGGTCGACCGCGAGATGCACGCTCCAGTTCGCCACGGCGAAAAGGAGATCCCCGATCTCCTCGGCGATCTCGCCCGGGCCGGCCCTCGCGGCGAGCGCCGCATCGATCTCGCCGAGCTCCTCGAGCACCTTGTCGCGCACTTGCCCCGGGTGCTCCCAGTCGAACCCGACCCGCGCGGCCCGGCGTCCGAGCTTCGCCGCGCGCAGGAGCGCCGGCAGGGCAAGCGGCACCCCCGCGAGCGCGCCGTCCTCGCCGGACCCCGCCCGCGAGCGCTCGTGCGCCTTGATTTCATCCCATTGCCGGGACTGCCGGGCCGCATCGGCGTCCTGCTCGCGCTCACCGAACACGTGCGGATGGCGGCGCACGAGCTTCTCGTGAATCGAGCGCGCGACGGCGGCGAAGCCGAACCAGCCGCGCTCCTCGGCCATGCGCGCATGGAAAACAACCTGGAACAGCAGATCGCCAAGCTCCTCGCGCAACGCCTCCGGGGCCCCGCGCTCGATCGCATCGCGAACCTCGTAGGCCTCCTCGATGGTGTAGGGGGCGATCGAGGCGAAGGTCTGCTCGCGGTCCCAGGGACAGCCCCGCTCCGGGTCGCGCAGGCGCTGCATGAGCGCAAGGAGCGTCCCGAGCGCCTCACCCGCCTCGCTATGACTCATGGTCCACCCGGTTTGAGGTCCCTTGCTGCCGAGCTGCGCCCGCCGCTCGTTCCCGGCCACCCCGCTCGCCCGAGCGCTCCTCGCCCGGCGACTCGCCCTCGGAGAAACACATCCGGTACAGCGTCATCAGCATGCCGGAGGTGGCGCCCCAGATCCGATGCTCCCCGTAGAAGATGTCGATCATCGTCACCTCGACGTCCGTGTCGAGGAAGCGATGACGGCGGGGCCGCTGGTTGCGCGGATCGAATACGAACGACAGCGGCACCTCGAAAGCCTCTTCGACTTCTTCATCGAGAATGAGCGAAAAGCCGGGCGAGACGCGCGCCACCACCGGCGTGACGCGAAAGCCGCTGATCACCACGTGATCCGGCAGAAAGCCGATCACCGACACGAAGCGCGCCTCGAGCCCGATCTCCTCGCGCGCCTCGCGCAGCGCCGCCTCGAGCGCACTGCCGTCCCCGGCCTCGATGTGACCGCCGGGGAAGCTCACCTGGCCGGCGTGGTTGCGCAGCGCCTGTGCCCGGCGGGTCAGCAGCACGGTGGGCTCCGGGCGCGCCACCAGAGGGATGAGCACGGCCGCCGGTACGGGGTCTGCGGGAAAGTAGCGGCTCAGCTCGCGGCTCGCCTCGGCCGTCTGGCTCGGCACGAGCCAGTCCTCCGGCGCGTGCCGGGGCGCGGTGCCCGCGAGACGCCGCTCGATCTGTGCCAGAGCGGGCGGCGCTCCCCGCCCGGCGCCGGCCGGGGCCCCGGGCCCCAAGGCGCTCTCCTCAACCACCGCCGCCGGTGCCGCCCTTGATGCCCCCGCGGGCAAGCTCGGCCGGATCGAGGAGCCTTCCGAGCTCCTCGGGCGAGAGATCGGTCATCTCCTGCGCCATTTCCCGGATGGGCCGGCCCTCGGCGTAGGCCTTCTTCGCGATCGCCGCGCCCTTCTCGTAGCCGATCACCGGGTTCAGCGCGGTCACCAGGATGGGGTTGCGCTCGAGCGCCTCGGCAAGACGCGCGGGGATCACCTTGAACCCCGAGATCGCCCGGTCCGCGAGCAGCCGCGAGACGTTGGCGAGGAGGCGGATGCTCTCGAGCAGGTTGTAGGCGATGACCGGCAGCATCACGTTGAGCTGGAAGTTGCCCGACTGGGCGGCCACCGTGACGGTGGCGTCGTGCCCGATCACCTGGGCGCACACCATGGCGGTGGCCTCCGGGATCACCGGATTCACCTTGCCGGGCATGATGCTGCTGCCCGGCTGCAGCGCCGGCAGCGCGATCTCCCCGAGACCGGCCAGCGGCCCGCTGTTCATCCAGCGCAGATCATTCGCGATCTTCATCAGGCTCACCGCGAGCACCTTCAGCTGCCCGGAAAGCTCGACCGCGGTGTCCTGGCAGGACAGCGCCTCGAAGTAGTTGCGGGCCGGCCGGAAGGCGATGCCGGTGAGCTCGGCGAGCGCCTCGCAGAAGCTCCCGCCGAACTTCGGATGGGCGTTGATTCCGGTGCCGACGGCCGTTCCACCCTGCGCCAGTGCGTGCAGGCGCGGCTCGACCGCGGCCAGCCGTTCGAGCGCGCCCTCGATCTGCGTGCGCCAGCCGGAGAGCTCCTGCCCGAGCGTCACCGGCATGGCATCCATCAGGTGGGTGCGTCCGGTCTTCACCACCGAGCCGACCTCGCCTTCCTTGGCGCTCAGCGCATCGCGCAGATGATCGAGCGCGGGCGCGAGGTCGTCCCGCACCGCAAGCGCGGCGCTCACGTGGATGACGGTTGGAATCACGTCGTTGCTGCTCTGCCCCATGTTGACGTGATCGTTGGGATGGACCGGCTTGCCGAGGCGGCGCGTGGCGAGCGCGGCGATCACCTCGTTCGCGTTCATGTTCGTGCTCGTGCCCGAGCCGGTCTGAAACACATCGATCGGGAAGTGCGCATCGTGGCGCCCGTCGGCCACCTCCGCCGCCGCGGCCTCGATCGCCGCGGCGGCGGCGGCCTCGAGCAGTCCCAGGCGGCTGTTGGCTCGCGCGGCGGCCTGCTTCACCCTTCCGAGCGCGCCGATGAAGGCCCGCGGCATCGGGCGGCCGCTGATCGGAAAGTTCTCCACCGCGCGCTGGGTCTGCGCGCCCCAGAGCGCATCCAGGGGCACCTTGAGCTCGCCCATGCTGTCGTGCTCGGTTCGAAAGGAATTCGTCATTCAATTGGCTCCGGGGCCCGCTCGATGCTGCGCCCGTGCCGCGGGGGGCGCCTGCGAGCGCGGCACGGGATGCGTTATGATGTGAATCCTAGCACTTCGCCTTCCCATTCAGCGCATGACCGACAGCTTCCGCGACGATCTTCCCGCCGTCCTCGCCCTCTCTCCGGTCGACGGCCGCTACCGGGCGGCCACCGAGCCGCTTCGGCGCCTGATGTCCGAGGCGGGCCTGATCCGCGAGCGCGTGCGGGTGGAGGCGGCGTGGCTTGCGCATCTGGCGGGCGCGGTGAGGCAGCTGCCCGGGGCGAGCCTGCCTGCGGCCGTGCGCGAGCGCGCCCGCGAGCTCGCCGAGGAGCCGGGTCAGGACTGCGCGAGCGCGGTCAAGGCCATCGAGGCACGGATCAACCACGACGTCAAGGCGGTCGAGTACTACGTGCGCGAGCAGCTCGCGGCCGCCGGCGCCGGGGCCGCGACGCTCGAGCTGGTGCACTTCGGCTGCACCTCCGAGGACATCAACAACATCAGCTACGCCCGGCTGCTGCGCGAGGCGCGCGCGCTGCTCGATGACACGTTGACCGCGAGAATCGCGACCCTCGCCGAGCTCGCGCACCGTTACGCCGATCTGCCGATGCTCGCGCGCACGCACGGCCAGCCGGCGAGCCCAACCACCCTCGGCAAGGAGATCGCCAACTTCATCGCCCGCCTCAGACGCGCCGGGGGGCGATGGGGCGCGGTGCAGATCCTCGGCAAATGGAACGGCGCGGTCGGCAATTTCAACGCCCATCAGGCCGCGCTCCCCGAGGTGGACTGGGACGCCCTCAGCGCCTCGTTCATCGAGGCCCAGGGCCTGGCGCGCAACGCCTACACCACGCAGATCGAGCCGCACGACTGGATCGGCGAGTACTGCGATGCGCTCTGCGCCATCAACGTGGTGCTCCTTGACCTGTGCCGGGATTTCTGGGGCTACATCTCCCTCGGCTACCTGAGGCAGCGCGCCACCTCCGGTGAGGTCGGCTCCTCGACCATGCCGCACAAGGTCAACCCGATCGATTTCGAGAACGCCGAGGGCAACCTCGGCCTCGCCAACGCGCTGCTGCGCCACTTCGCCGAGAAGCTGCCCGTGTCGCGCTGGCAGCGCGATCTCACCGACTCGACGGTGCTGCGCAACCTCGGCGTGGCGCTCGGGCACACGCTCATCGCCTGGCGCTCGCTCGCTCGGGGGCTCGGCAAGGTCGATGCCGACCCGGCGCGCATGAGCGCCGATCTCGAGGGCGCGTGGGAAGTGCTCGGCGAGGCGGTGCAGACGGTGCTGCGCGCGGCGGGCGTGCCGGAGGGCTACGAGCGGCTCAAGGCCTTCACGCGCGGACGGGCCATCGACGCGCGCTCGCTGGCCGAGTTCATCGAGGCGCTGCCCCTGCCCGGGGAGGAAAAGCGGCGGCTGAAGGCGCTCACGCCCGCAGGCTACACCGGCCTCGCCGCCCGCCTCGCCCGCGGAATATGACAAATTCCCGGCGGGCGGCGCCGCCCGCCGCGCCCCGCGGCAAGTCCAAATTGTGACTGGCTCGGCTACGCCGCGCCCGCCGGGCTCATTAAGATGGGCATCGAGGCCTGCCGAGCAGGCGATGCCGATGTCTGCCTGTGTCTGCCTACACCCAAAATGACAACAATGTGCTGGAGAGGCTTGCTCACGCGCGCTACTCGCCGGAGTCGGAGCAGGAGGACCCCACCGTCAGCGTCGAGGCCCTCACGGTGCTCACCACGGTGCCTGAGGTGCGCGCGGCGGTGAACCAGGTGGCGGCCTGCGCGCAGCGGCTCATCTCCATCTACAGCGCCGATCTCGAGCCCGACCTGTACGATCAGAGCGCTTTCCTCGAGGTCATCAAGTGCTTCGTGCTGGCGCGCCCCTTCGCCAAGGTGCGCGTGCTGCTCTCCGAGCCCGGCCGGGTGACCGCCGACAGCCACCGCTTCATGGCCATGGCGCGCCGGCTCTCGAGCTGCATCGAGGTGCGCACGCCGACGCTGCGCGCCCGCGAGCATCACTGCGCCTACCTCATCGCCGACAGCCACGCCCTCGTGTACCGGCTGCGCTCGGACACCTGGGACGGCATCGCCGACATCGACAACCCGCCGGTCGCCAAGCTCTACCTGCACGAGTTCGATCACCTGTGGGAGGTCTGCGCGCCGGAGCCCGGCCTGCGCATCGCGCGCAGATAAATCGCGTCCGGCTTTATAATCGCCGGCATGTGCACCCCGGAGATCACCGTCGCCGCCGTGACCGAGCGCGAGGGGCGCTTCCTGCTCGTCGAGGAGCGCATCGAGGGGCGCCTGGTGCTCAACCAGCCCGCCGGCCACCTCGAGCGCGGGGAGAGCCTGCTGCAGGCCATCGTGCGCGAAGTGCAGGAGGAGGCCGCGTGGCGCTTCAGCGCCAGCGCACTGATCGGTGTGTACCTCTGGCGCCACCCGCGCACGGGCCGCCCTTTCAAGCGCTTCGCCTTCACCGGCTCGGTGAGCGACCATCGTCCCGCGCAGCCGCTCGATGAGGGCATCGTCGCCACCTGCTGGCTCACGCCCGCGCAGATCCGCGCGCGCGAGGCGACGCTGCGCAGCCCCCTGGTGCTGCGCTGCATCGAAGACTTCCTCTCCGGCGCGCGCTCGGCGCTCGCGGACGTGGCGCAGCTCGACCTCGACAGCGCAGGCGCGGTGGCGGCGGTCGAGGTATGAAGCGCGTCATCGTCGGCCTCTCCGGCGGGGTCGACTCGGCGGTGGCGGCACTCATGCTGAAGGAGCGCGGCTGGGAAGTGCACGGGCTCTTCATGAGCAACTGGGAGGAGGACGATGACGGCTACTGCACCGCGGCGCAGGATTTCCAGGACGCGCGCGCGGTGGCCGCCGAGCTCGCCATCCCCCTGCACCGGGTGAGCTTCGCGGCCGAGTACCGCGAGCGGGTTTTCCGGCACTTCCTCGCGGAGTACCGCGCCGGCCGCACGCCCAACCCGGACGTGCTCTGCAACCGCGAAATCAAGTTCGGCGTGGCGCTGCGCTACGCCGAGCGCCTCGGCGCCGAGGCCCTCGCCACGGGCCACTATGCGCGTCTCGTGCAAGGCCGTGAAGGCATCGAGCTGCACAAGGCGCGCGATCGGGGCAAGGACCAGAGTTACTTTCTGCACGCCGTGCAGGCATCCGAGCTCGCGCACACCGTGATGCCGATCGGGGATCTCGAGAAGGCCGAGGTGCGCGAGCGGGCCCGGCAAGCGGGCCTGCCGGTGTTCGACAAGCCCGACAGCACCGGCATCTGCTTCGTCGGCGAGCGCCCGTTTCGTGAATTCCTCGGCCGCTACCTCCCCGATCGTCCCGGGCCCATCGAGTCGGCCGACGGCGAGCCGCTCGGGGAGCACCCGGGGCTCTCCTTCTACACCCTCGGCCAGCGCGCCGGGCTCAACATCGGCGGGCGCCCCGGCCGGCCGCAGCTGCCCTGGTACGTGGCCGCCAAGGACAGCGAGCGCAACACACTCATCGTCGTTCAGGGGCAGGATCACCCCCTGCTTATCAGCTCATCGCTCACGACCGGTCCGGTGCACTGGCTGGCGCGCCCGCGGCCCGCGCCCTTCCCCTGCACCGTGAAGGTCCGCTACCGCCAGGCCGATCAGGCCGCCTCGCTCGTGCCGCTGCCCGATGGAGCGGCCCGGATTCTGTTCGAGCGGCCGCAGCGGGCGGTCACGCCCGGTCAATACGCCGTCGTGTACGAGGGCGAGCGCTGCCTCGCAGGCGCGGTGATCGAGACCGTCACGGCGCAGGAGCGGGCCTGAGCCGGAAGGGGAATCGATTTGTATTAAGAATTCATGCCGCTGCGGTGCCTCGTACGCACATGACACGGAGCGAGCGGCGCGCGGACAGACTATAATCCGCGCGCCTTTTCCTGGCCCCCTCCCGGAGAGCTCCACTCATGACGAACAGCTTCAAGGCGCGCACCACCCTCTCGGTAGGCAGCCGTTCCTACGAGATCTTCAGCCTCATGGCCCTGCCCCCGGAGAAGGTCGAGCGACTGCCGTACTCCCTGAAAATCCTGCTCGAGAACCTGCTGCGCTTCGAAGATGGCGTCAACGTCACCCGCGCGGACATCGAGGCGCTGCTCGACTGGGACCCCAAGACCTCCCCGGCCCACGAGATCGCCTTCACGCCCTCGCGCGTGATCCTGCAGGACTTCACCGGCGTGCCCTGCGTGGTGGATCTCGCCGCCATGCGCGAGGCCATCGTGCGCCTGGGCGGCGACGCCGAGCGCGTCAATCCGCTCGCCCCGGTGGAGCTCGTCATCGACCATTCCGTGCAGGTGGACGAGTACGGCACCCCCGGGGCGCTCGCGGCCAACACCCGCATCGAGTTCTCCCGCAACGCCGAGCGCTACGCGTTCCTGCGCTGGGGCCAGTCCGCATTCCGCAATTTCGCCGCGGTGCCGCCGAGCACCGGCATCGTGCACCAGGTCAACCTGGAGTATCTCGGCCGGGTCGTGTTCGATGCCGAGCGCAACGGCGCGCACAGCGCCTACCCCGATACGCTGGTCGGCACGGACTCGCACACCACGATGATCAACGGCCTCGGCGTGCTCGGCTGGGGCGTGGGCGGCATCGAGGCGGAAGCCGCGATGTTGGGTCAGCCCGTGACCATGCTCATCCCGCAGGTGATCGGGGTGCGCTTGAGCGGCAGGCTGCGGCCCGGCGCCACCGCCACCGACCTGGTGCTCACCCTCACCGAGATGCTGCGCAAGCGGGGCGTCGTCGACAAGTTCGTCGAGTACTTCGGTGAGGGCCTCGCCAACCTGCCGCTCGCCGACCGCGCCACCATCGCCAACATGGCGCCCGAGTACGGCAGCACCTGCGGCATCTTCCCCATCGATGAGGAGACGATCCGCTACCTCGAGCTCTCCGGCCGGCCGCGCGAGCGCATCGAGCTCGTCGCCGCCTACGCCAGGCACCAGAGCCTGTGGCGGCAGCCGGGCAAGAGCCCCGCGCAGTACACCGAGGTGCTCGAGCTCGATCTCGGTGCCGTCGAGCCGAGCCTCGCCGGCCCCCGCCGGCCCCAGGACCGCGTGCCGCTCCGCTCCGCCAAGAGCGTCTATGAGGCCGATGCCGGCAAGGCCGCGCAGGAGCGCGCCGCACGCAATCCGGCCGCCAGGGGCGCGGCGCAGGTGGCGCTCGATGGAAGGAGCCTCGAGCTGAAGGACGGCGCGGTGCTGATCGCCGCCATCACCAGCTGCACCAACACCTCCAATCCCTCGGTCATGCTGGGTGCGGGCCTGCTCGCCCGCAAGGCGCGCCAGCGCGGACTCGCCGCGCAACCCTGGGTCAAGACCAGCCTCGCCCCCGGCTCGCGCGTGGTGACCGACTACTTCCGCAAGGCCAACGTGCTGGCCGACCTCGCCGCGGTGGGGTTCGAGCTCGTCGGCTACGGCTGCACCACCTGCATCGGCAACTCCGGCCCCCTGAGGCCGGAGATCTCCGCGGCCGTCAAGGCGGGCGACATCACCGCCTGCTCGGTGCTCTCGGGCAACCGCAACTTCGAGGGCCGTGTGCACCCGGAGGTGCGCATGAACTTCCTCGCCTCCCCGCCGCTCGTCGTGGCCTACGCGCTCGCCGGCACGCTCGATATCGACTTGACGAGCGAGCCGCTCGGCACAGGCTCGGACGGCAAGCCCGTGTACCTGAAGGACATCTGGCCGAGCGATGGGGAGGTGCAGGAAGCCCTCGCCCGCTCGATCGACTCGAAGATGTTCCAGGACAGCTACGCCAGCGTCTTTCAGGGCGATGAGAACTGGCGGGCCATCCAGATACCCGCCGGCAAGCTCTACAGCTGGGATGAGAAGTCCACCTACGTGCGCAATCCGCCGTTCTTCGAGGGCATGACCCGGACCCCGCCGCCGGTCGAGGACATCCGCGGCGCGCGCGCGCTCGCCCTGCTCGGGGACTCGGTCACCACCGACCACATCTCCCCGGCGGGCAACATCGCCGGAACGAGCCCCGCGGCCCGCTACCTCCTCGAGCACGGCGTGCAGCCTCAGGATTTCAACTCCTACGGCTCGCGCCGCGGCAACCACGAGGTGATGATGCGCGGCACCTTCGCCAACATCCGGCTGCGCAACCAGCTGGTCCCGGGCGTCGAGGGCGGCATGACGGTGCACCTGCCGAGCGCGGATGAGACCTCGATCTACGATGCGGCCATGCGCTACAAGAGCGAGGGCACGCCGCTCCTCATCCTCGCGGGCAAGGAGTACGGCACGGGATCCTCGCGCGACTGGGCGGCCAAGGGCACGATGCTGCTCGGGGTGCGCGCGGTGATCGCCGAGAGCTTCGAGCGCATCCATCGCTCGAACCTCATCGGCATGGGCGTCGCGCCGCTGCAGTTCCTGCCGGGCGAGAGCGCCGGCTCCCTCGGGCTCACCGGCCGCGAGGTATTCGAGATCTCGGGGCTCGCGAGCAACGAGGCGAAGGAGGTCACGGTGAAAGCGACACCTGCGCAGGGCGGCAAGCCGATCGCCTTCAAGGCGCGCGTGCGCATCGACACGCCGAAGGAGCGCGAGTACTTCCGGCACGGCGGTATCCTGCAGTTCGTGCTGCGCCAGCTCGCGGGCGCGGGCCGGTCCTGAGCGGCAATCGGAGCCTCGACCATCGGTCGAGGCTCCTCCTCACATGTCGCCGAAGCGCCTCGCCGTCTTCGACCTCGACGGAACCATCACCCGGCACGACACCCTCGTGCGGTATGTGCTCGGCTACCTCCTGAGACGGCCCTGGCGTCTGCCGCGGGCGCTGCTCGTGGTGCCCGCGGCGGCCGCTTTCAGCCTGCGCCTGATCGGCCGCGGCCGGCTGAAATCCACCCTCCTGCGCGCCACCCTCGGCGGCGTGCCCCGGGCAGAGATCGAGTGCTGGACGGCCGAGTTCGTGCCTCGCGTGCTCGAGAACGGCACCTTCGCTGGTGCGCGCGAGGCGATCGCCAGACACCTCCGCGAAGGCGACCACCTGGTGCTCATGAGCGCGACCGTCGACCTGTACGTGCCGGCCATCGCACGCGCACTCGGCTTTCACGAGGCGATCTGCACCGGCGTGCGCTGGCGCGGCGATCGACTGGACGGTCATCTGAGCACACCCAACCGGCGCGGCGAGGAGAAGGCCCGCTGCCTGCGCGAGCTGCGCGAGCGTCATCCCGGGGAGGCCACCGCCTACGGCAACGCCGCGAGCGACCTCGCTCACCTGAAGCTCGTCGAGCACGGAGTGCTCGTCAACGGCTCGGCGGCTGCGAGGCGCGAGGCCGCCCGGAGAGGGATTGCCTGCGCGGTATGGCGGTAAGACCGGCCCGTTACATCGACGTGCGCACCTGCCACAGCTCGGGGAAGAATCTCAGCTCGAGCGCCTTGGCGAGGTACGATACCCCGCCCGTGCCGCCCGTGCCGGGCTTGTAGCCGATGATGCGCTCCACCGTCTTCACGTGGTGGAAGCGCCAAAGCTGGAACCTGTAATCGAGGTCCACCAGACGCTCGGCGAGCTCGTACAGGTCCCAGTCCTTCTGCGCGTTGTGATACACCCCGAGCCAGGCGCCCGCGACCTGCTTGCTCGGCTGGTACGGCTCGCGAAAGTCCCGCATCACATAGTCCTCGGGAATGCCGTAGCCGCGGCGGCTGAGCAGCCGCAGCGCCTCATCGTAGAGCGATGGCGCCTCGAGCGCGCGCGCGAGCCGCTCATGGATCCGCGGGTCGCGCCGGTGCACCTCGATCATCTCGGCGTTCTTGTTGCCGAGCAGGAACTCGAGCAGCCGGTACTGATAGGACTGGAAGCCCGAGGAGCGCCCGAGCGCGTTGCGAAACGCCGAGTAGTCGAACGGCGTCATGGTGGAGAGCACCTCCCAGCTCGAGAGCAGCTGGGTCTGCACCCGCGAGATGCGCGTCAGGCGCTTGAATGAGGGATCGAGATCGTCCCGCCGCACGCACTCGAGCACTCCTTCGAGCTCGTGCAGCATCAGGCGCATCCACAGCTCCGACGCCTGGTGCACGATGATGAACATCATCTCGTCGTGCTCGAAGGACAAGGGCTTCTGCGCATCGAGCACCTTCTCGAGCTGCAGGTACTCCCCGTACGAGAGCGAGGAGCCGAGGTCCCAGTGGATCGCCTCGTCGGTCAGATCGACACGCTCGGACTTCTCGTAGGGCCGCTTGCTCATGCGATCTGATCTCCGAATACCCAGTGAGGCACGACCCGCCAGCCCTCGAGCAGCTGGTGATCGAGACGGCGGTACTGCGGACAGTGCCGCGCCACGCACTGCCAGAACTCGCTCGAGTGATTCATGTGGCGGGTGTGGGAGAGCTCGTGGATCATGAGATAGCGCACCACGGGGGCCGGTTGGAAGAGCAGGCAGCAGTTGAGGCTGATGGTGCCGCGCGTCGAGCAGCTGCCCCAGCGGGTGCGCTGCCGGCGGATCACCACGCGCTCATAGTCAAAGCCGAGCTCGCGCGCGCACCCGCTGAGCCAGGGCGAGAGCACCTGCCGCGCCCGCTCCATGAGCCAGCACCTGAGCGCCTCGCGCACCGCCTGGCGGTCGCCGGCATCGCCTGAGAGCACCAACAGCCCCTCGCCCCCCGGCGCCACACTCATCCGCCCGCGGCCGCCGGCGAGATACACGCGCCACAGCTCCCGGCAGGCCGCCAACTCGATCCGCGGCGGCGGAAAGGGCGCCGGGGGCGCCGCCTTGAGGCGGGCCTCCTCGCGCTTTCGCTCGATCCAGGTGCGATGCCGCGCCAGAAAGCTCTCGATCGCGCGCGGTGAGGTCCTGGCCGGAACCACGACCTCCACACGCCCCGTGTGAAAGACGCGAACCACCATGCGGCGTGCGCGTTGGCTCTCACGCACGCTCCAGCCGGCGTCTTGCTCAGACCACAACGGCAACTGGGACGCCACACTCTCGGGAGTCAAGGAAACCGCCGCATCGAACGCAGACCCTCTCGCAGCCTGCCCGCTCATCATACCAGGGGGCCGCCGCTTGCACCGGCAAGAGCGGCAGACGGTGCGGGCGTAATCGGCTAGGATGCGCGCTCCTGGAGCGATCAGGCATACCGTGAGCACACCGATTCTCGAGGTCCGCGATCTCGTCAAACAGTACCCCGCTTTGACCGCTGTAAACGGCATCTCGTTCGCCGTGCCCGAGGGCAACTGCTTCGGGCTGCTCGGCCCGAACGGCGCCGGCAAGACCACCACCGTCGAGATCATGGAGGGAATCCTCGCGCCAACCTCGGGCGAGGTGCTCTATCGCGGCGAGCCCCTCGGCGCCCGCTTCCACGAGGAGGCCGGCATCCTCTTCCAGGAGACCGCGCTGCAGAACTTTCTGACGGTGCGCCAGAGCGTGGCGATGTTCCGAGGGCTCTATCGCCGCGGCCTCGACATCGACGAGGTCCTGAAGCTCTGCTCCCTGGAGAAGCTCGCCCACCGCGACAATCGCAAGCTCTCGGGCGGTCAGCGCCAGAGGCTGCTGCTCGCCATCGCGCTGGTGAATGACCCCGCGGTGCTGTTCCTCGATGAGCCCACGACCGGGCTCGACCCGCAGGCGCGGCGCAACTTCTGGGCCCTGGTGCAGTCGATCAAGGCCCAGCGCAAGACGATCCTGCTCACCACGCACTACATGGAGGAAGCGGAAGTGCTCTGCGACGAGATCGCCATCGTGGACCGCGGTCGCATCGTCGCCCAGGGTCCCCCGCAGCGGCTGCTGAAGGAGCACTTCGCCGAGGTGTTGCTCGAGCTGCCCCGCCAGGACTTCCCGCAGGCCGCCCGCCGGCTTACGCTGCAGCTCATCGAGGCGAGCGAGCGTGTGGAGATCACCACGGATGATCTGGACGGGACGCTGCGCACGCTGATCTCGGCGCACGTACCGTTGAAGAACCTGCGCATCCGGCCGCCGAACCTGGAGGACCTGTTCCTCGAGCTCACCGGACGGGAGCTGCGCTCATGATGCGCCGGCTGCTTGCGGTCTGGCACGCGCGCAACCTCGAGTTCCTGCGCGACAGGGGTGCGCTTTTCTTTACCTTGATCCTGCCGCTGTCGATCATCATCGGCATGGCGATCATCTTCAGCGGCCCGCCCCGGCCGCTGTTCAAGGTGGGCGTGCTGGGCGCGCATCGAGCCGCCGTGCCGCC
This sequence comes from Pseudomonadota bacterium, assembly GCA_021805865.1. Classification (GTDB taxonomy): domain Bacteria; phylum Pseudomonadota; class Gammaproteobacteria; order Steroidobacterales; family Steroidobacteraceae; genus 13-2-20CM-66-19. The sequence continues at coordinate 68,999 of JAJZDX010000008.1, read as the reverse complement.
CGCTCCGCCACCACCTCTCGCGCAGCCCCGCGCCTCGCACGCGCCCGGGCGCGGCTCGTGCCCCCCCGGCCGGTGCGCGGCGGACCCGTTCCTGCGCGAGCGCTACGTGCAGTTCATCCGCGTGGCCTCCCGAAGCAGGGGCGTGCAGGATGTCAGGCGCCAGCGGATCGACATGCTGTTCGCGCCCGGCGATCCGCCGCGCTACTGGGTGAACACCGACTCGCCCAAGGGCTACATCATCCAGAGGCTGCTGCTCTCCGCCGACCCGCAGGCTCAACGCGTGCAGGTGACGGGCAAGACGGTGCGCTACATCGACTGGCTCTTTCCCGGCATCCTCGCCATGAACCTCATGTTCAGCTGCCTCTTCGGCGTCGGCTACATCGTGATGAGGTACCGCCAGAGCGGCTTCCTCAAGCGCCTGCACGCCACGCCGCTCACCGCGTTCGAGTTCCTCGGCGCCCAGGTGCTCTCGCGCCTGAGCATCACCGTCTTCATCACCGGGGCGCTGTACATCGGGGTCGGGGCCCTGATCGGCTTCCACGACAGCGGCAGCGTGCTGCTGCTGCTGCTGCTCGCCGTGCTCGGCTCGTTGTCCATGATCGCCCTCGGACTCACGATCTCGGCGCGCTTCTCCAGCGAGGAGCTGGTAAATGGGCTGCTGAACCTGATCACCTGGCCCATGATGCTGCTCTCGGGCGTATGGTTCTCGCTCGCCGGGTCCCCGGCATGGGTGCGACGGGTGGCGGACGCGCTGCCGTTGACGCAGCTGCTGCACGCGGCGCGCGCGGTGATGCTCTACGGCGCCGGGTTCAGTCAGATCGCTCCCAATCTCATCTACCTGAGCGTCATCACCGTGGTTTTCCTCGCCGTTGGGGCGTGGTCGTTCAGGTGGCGCATATAGCGTACAGAGGATAGACGGCCAATGTCAGATTCCAGGCGCGTGCGATTCTTCAGCGACAACACGGCCACCGTCTGCCCGGAGATCCTCAGCGCCCTCGCCGAGGCCAATACCGGCCTTGCGCCCGCCTACGGCGATGATCCCTGGACCGAGCGCCTCGATGGGGCGCTCGGGGAGCTCTTCGGCACCGAGGTGCGCGCCTTCCCCATCGCCACCGGGACGGCGGCCAATGCCCTGGCGCTTGCCACGCTGACGCCTCCCTATGGGGCGGTGCTCGCCCACCATGAGGCCCACATCGCCTGCGATGAGTGCGGCGCCCCCGGATTCTTCACCGGCGGAGCGCAGCTCGTGCTCCTCGACGGGCAGCAGGCCAAGCTCTCGGCCGCCACGCTGTCCCGGGCGCTCGAGGAGCACCCGGTCTCTGTACACACCGTGCAGCCGGCGGCGGTGTCGGTGAGCCAGGCGACCGAGCTCGGCGGCGCGTACCGCCCGGCCGAGCTCGCCGGGCTCTGCGAGGCGGCTCATGCACACGGACTCAAGGTTCACATGGACGGGGCGCGCTTTGCGAATGCCCTCGCGTTTCTCGGCTGCCATCCGGGTGATGTGACCTGGCGCGCCGGGATCGACGTGCTCTCCTTCGGGGCGACCAAGAACGGCGCCTTGGCCGCCGAAGCGGTCGTGTTCTTCGACCTCGGGCTCGTGCGCGACTTCGAGCTTCGACGCAAGCGCGCCGGCCATCTGCTGTCCAAGTCGCGGTACGTGTCGGCGCAATTGCTGGCCTACGTCGAAACGGGCATCTGGCGGCGCAATGCCGAGCGTGCCAATCGCCTGGCGCGCGCGATCGGTGAGGCCGCCGGTGCGCGCCTGCTGCATCCCGTCGAGGCCAACGAGGTATTCGTGAGCCTGGGCGAGTCCGGAAAGAAGGCACTGCGCTCGGCCGGCTTCGAGTTCTATGATTGGGGCGCGCCCGCCTCCGGTCTCGCTCGCCTGGTCACCTCCTGGGATCAGAGCGAGCACGGGGTGCAAGCGCTGTGCGCCTCGCTCGGCGAGCTGCCGGGCGCCTGAACGATCGAGAAGATCGAGGAGCCTCCCATGGCCGCAAGACAATCGCGCATGCTGCCGCTCGGCACCTCCGCTCCGGATTTCTCGCTGCCCGACACCGAGGGCAGGCTGTGGAGCCTGAAGGACTTTGCCGCCCCCAGGGGATTGCTGGTCACCTTCATCTGCAACCATTGCCCCTACGTAAAGCACATCCTGGAGGGCTTTGTCGCGTTCGCGCGCGAGTACGGCCCGAAGGGGTTGAGCATCGTGGCGATCAATGCCAACGATGCCAGCGCCCGCCCGGAGGACGGCCCGCAGAGCATGGCGAGGGTCGCCGCCGCCCAGGGCTTCCCCTTCCCCTACCTGTATGACGAGAGCCAGCGCACTGCGCTCGCGTACGAGGCGATCTGTACGCCGGACTTCTTCCTGTTCGATGAGGCGCTGAAGCTCGTTTATCGCGGCCGGTTCGATGCCAGCACCCCGGGAAACCACAAGCCCGTCACGGGGATCGAGCTGCGCACCGCGGTGGATGCGCTGCTCGCCGGCAAGCGCGTCGAGCACCAGGTCGCCAGCATCGGCTGCAGCATCAAATGGAAGGCGGGGAACGCGCCCGAGTGGGCCTGACCCGGCGCCGATGCGGGGGCGCAGCAGACGCGCGAGACGGGTTACGGGCCCGCACGCCACCGTATGAGCGACCGTCCTCGAAATCCTCCGACCGGATCGTCTCGAGCTCGCGCTCATCGGCGCAGCCCCACAGGCGCGTGCCATCTCTGGCGCCGCTGCGAGGGCTTGGCGCAGCCTCGCAGCGGCCAGCCCCGAGAGAAGCGACCGGATCTCGGCGAGCGCGAGCGAGGGGCTGCCCGGCCCATTGACAGTCGCGACGCCTTCCTGAAATGCCATCGACGGCTCCGCGTGGCAAAATTCCGAGCGCGCTCGACTCCGACAGATCCACAACCCATGCCTGTGCCCTCCGAACCGCGCTCCCCCGCCCCCCTCATCGACATCGGCATCAACCTGGTGCACGACAGTTACGACTCGGATCGCGACGCCGTGATCGCACGCGCGCTCGATGTGGGCGTCGTGCAGATGATGATCACCGGCTCCTGTGGCGCCAGTACGCGCAAAGCGATCGCGCTTTCCCTCGCCCATCCCGGCAGGCTCTTTGCCACCGCGGGCGTGCATCCACACCATGCCACGGAGCTTACCCCGGAGCTGCTCGCCGAGCTCGGCCCGCTGGCGCGCGCACCGGAGGTGCTCGCCGTAGGCGAGTGCGGCCTCGACTACTACCGCAACTACTGTCCCCACGAAGCGCAGCGGCAGGCCTTCCACCGCCAGCTCGAGCTGGCGGCGCGCCTTGGAAAGCCCCTCTTCCTGCATCAGCGCGAGGCGCACGGGGACTTCCTCGCCATCCTGCGCGAGCACTGGCCGCAGCTTGCCGGCGGTGTGGCGCACTGCTTCACCGGCAGCGACAGCGAGCTCGACAGCTATCTCGATCTCGGCCTGGCGATCGGCATCACCGGATGGATCTGCGACGAGCGCCGAGGGAGACATTTACTTGAGCTGGTGCGGCGAATCCCGGCCGATCGGCTGCTGCTCGAGACGGACGGTCCCTATCTTCTGCCTCGTGACCTCGAGCCCAAGCCCGCCTCGCGGCGCAATGAGCCGGCATTTCTGCCGCATATCGCCGCGGTGATCGCGCGCGCCCGCGGCGAGCCGCCGGAGGCGCTCGCGCGAGCGAGCACGGCCGCGGCGCGACGACTGTTCCATCTGCCCGAAATCGACAGCCACGCATCGCCGCGCCGGCCCCTCGTGCGGGGCAGCCCCGGTGCAGGAGCCCATGACGAGAGAGCATCGTGACTTGGCTCTGGTCGCAGGGCCCGCGACGGCGCATCAGCCGGCCGATCAGCACCAGCGCGGCCCGCGGCTTCCGCTCCACGAAGTGCCGGCTCAGGAACGCCTGCGCTGGCGGCGCTGCCGTATCCATTTTGTCGCGATCCACTGCTCCGCTTTCCACACCGGCGCTCCGCCGCGCAGGGTGGGCGGGGCGTTGATTGGGAAATCAGCGCCGTCGCGGTCGCGATCCGCAAGGATTTCGCGCGGTCCACGCATCGGTGTGCTTCAGGGCCTCGACCGCCTGGATGGCGGACTCGCCCATCTCGCACGCCCCGTGTGAGACCACGCAAGCCGATGGCGAGGCGGACCCGTACTCCCTCGTCATCCGCTGTCGTCCTTCACGCCCGGCCTGTTCTTGCGCATGCAGCGTGCCAGAAAGGCCTGCATGCCGGAGTTGCTGCTGCAGGTGAAGGTGCCCGCCTGCCCCCCGGCGGACACGACATGATCGATGCCCGCGTTGACCGGCGATTGGATGTTGGTCGCCGCGAAGGCCGCCCCGCGCGTGCGCCCGAAACGGGACGCGCCCGACCCATGCCCGGCGCTGGCCGCCCGGGCAAGCGCCGGGAGGGGCGCAGCGAGCCGGGAGCGGCCCGACTGATTACCATAAAGGGGATGATGAGGAACCGAAAGATCTTCGAGCCGGGGCTCAAGAAGTCGCACGGCGGTGCCCCCGTGCGTACGGCTCGCCGTCCCCCCCCGCCCCGCCCTCCCGCCTGGGCGAGAGCGGCTTTCACGCTCGCGCTGCTCGTGTACTGCGCGCTCGCCATGCGCTTCGCCTGCGCGGCGAATCCCCAGCCTTACAGGATAGACTGGGTCTCAACCGGCAACGGCGGGATCGACTCGACGCTCAAATTGACTTCGCAGTTGCAGGCGCTGCGCGCCTCCGCCCCGGTCGGAGCGTACGGGCTGATCGCCCGGGCACGCGCCGATGTCAGCCGATTGCGCACGGTGCTCGAGAGCTTCGGGTACTACCAGGGCGCCATCACGATCACGATCGACGGCAGGGAGCTCGAGAGTGCCGGTCTTGGCGAAGTCCTGAGCGCGCTGCCGAAAGGCGTGGCTGCGCACGTGAGGATCGTTCCCGACCTCGGACCGCTGTTCCACGTGGGTCGCATCGATATCGAAGGGACACTGCCCACGGGCATGGAACGGACACTCGGCCTGCCTCACGCGCTGGCGGGTCTTTCCTCCGGCGCGCCGGCCGTCGCATCCGAGGTCCTCGCGGCGGGCGCGGGCCTGCAGATCAGGCTTCAGGATGCCGGCTATGCGCTTGCGAAGGTGGGCAAGCCCATCGCCTACGAGGTGCCCTCCCGGCACGTGCTCAATCTGACCTTTCGCGTAACGAGCGGCCCGCGCGTACGCATCGGAGAGATCCGGATCGAGGGGCTTCGACACGTTCGTCAGTCGCTCGTCATGCGCCGCCTTCTGGTCCACGCCGGGGAAGTCTACGACGCGGCCGCCGTCGAGAAGGCGCGCCAGGACTTGCTGGGCCGCGGGCTCTTCTCGAGCGTGAGTGTGCGCATGGGTGCCCCCGACGCCGAGCGGCGGGTGCCTCTCACGTTTCTCGTGCGGGAAAGCAAGCGCTTTGCCGTCGGCGTGAGCGGCGCCTATTCGAGCGATCTCGGTGGCAGCGGCGGCGTCCACTGGAGCGACCTCGACGTCCTTGGCGACGGACAACACCTCACCGTTTCGGCGACCGCCCTCGATCTCGGCGGCACGGCCAGTACGGGCGTGGGCTATGATGCGCGGGTCGGATACGACATCCCCGACTTCCACCGCCGCGCCCAGACGCTCGGATTCTCGGTTGCGGCGCTGCGCCAGACGCTGCAGGCGTATACGCAGAACGGTGCGACCGCGCAGACCACCCTCACCCGGCGGCTCTCGAGCGATTGGACCGCGAGCGCCGGCGCTTCCTACGAGTACGAGCGCATCGATCAGGAGAGCCATCAGTACCAGTACGATCTGGTCTCGATGCCGCTGTCCGCACGATTCGATTCCACCGATCTCACCTCCCCGCTCCTTGACCCGACGCACGGCTACCGGATCTCGCTCAGCGTCTCGCCCACGCTCTCCTCGGGCGCCTCGGGCCGTCAGGTATTCGTCATCATGCAGGGAAGCCTGGCGACGTACTTTGACCTGCACAGGCTCTTCCCGAGCGATCCGCCCGGACGCACCGTGATCGCCTCGAGGCTGATCGCCGGGGTGGCCGAAGGGGCGAGCCAGTTCAGTCTGCCGCCCGATCAGCGCTTCTACGCAGGCGGCAGCGGCACCGTGCGCGGCTACCGCTATCAGTCGGTCGGTCCGCAGTTTCCCGACGGCAATCCGCAAGGCGGGACGAGCATGCAGGCCGTCAACCTCGAGCTGCGCCAGCGCGTGGGCAAAAAATTCGGCTTCGTCCTGTTCGCCGACGGCGGCGGCGTCGCAAGCGGCTCCCAAAGCGTATACCGTGTGGGGGTGGGAATGGGCGTGCTCTACTACACCTCCATCGGCCCGGTCCGGCTCGATTTCGCGGTGCCGACGCGCCGGCTGCACAACAGCGGGCGGTTCGAGGTCTACATCGGCCTCGGGCAGGCGTTCTGATGCGCCGGGCGGCACGCATCGCGGGCTTGAGCCTCGCCGGCCTGTTGCTGCTGGTGTTGCTTTCCATCGGCGCGTTGATCGTCGCGGGCAATACCCGCGCCGGACGCGGCCTGCTCGAGCGCGAGACTGCCCGGCTCACCTCCGGGCGCGTGCGCATCGCCGGACTCGGCGGCCGTTTTCCCTCCCGCATCGAGATCGCCAGGCTCCAGTTGAGCGACACGCATGGAGTATGGATGCGCGCCGAGCGCATCTCGCTGCGCTGGTCGCCCCTCGCGCTCCTCGCCTGGCATCTGCACCTCGAGCGCTTCGAGGTCGGCCGCCTCGATGTGCTTCGCCGGCCGCTCGCGCCCGCCCCGGGCAGCCGCGGCGGCAAGTCGCATCTGCCGGCCATCGATATCGATCACTTGAGAATCGACACTCTCGTGCTCGAGCCGCCCGCCGCCGGCGCGCTGGCGCGCCTCACCGTTCAGGGAGAGCTGCATTACCGGTCGATGGAGAATGCGCGAGCGAGCCTGCTCGCGCGGCGCACCAACGGCACGGGACTCTACAAACTGACGTGGCTCGCCGACCCCTCGGCGCTTGAGGCAAGCCTCGTGCTCGAGGAGCCCGCGGGCGGCCCGCTGGAGCATTGGCTCAACCTTCCCGGCCTCGGCGCATTGAGGCTGGCGGCAAGCCTCGCAGGACCGCGCCGCGCAGAGAAGCTTCGGTTCACCGCGCACGCCGGGAAGCTCACGGCCCGCGCCCACGGAACAATCGATCTCATCGAACGGGCGGCCGATCTCACCTATTCGATGGCCTCACCGGCCATGACGCCCCGCCCGGGGCTCACCTGGCGGCGCATCGCGCTCGAGGGCCGCTGGCGAGGAGCGCTCGCAGCGGCCCGGGCAAGCGCAGCACTCGAAGTGCAGGGCCTGCGACTCCCCGATCGCGCGCGGCTCGGCGCCCTCAAGGGGAGCCTCGCCGCCGACGGCCGGGTGCTCACGCTGCGCGCAACGGCCAGCCACATCAGGCTGCCGGGCCCGCATCCGCGGCTGCTCGAGGGCTCCCCGCTCGACATGGATGCGACGCTGCAACTGCGTGCGGCGCACCGCCCGCTGCAGCTCACCGTGACGGATCGCCTGTTCGACTTGCGGGCCCGGGCTCTGACGGCGGGCGCACGCAGCGCCACGTTCGATCTGCGTTTGCCCGATGTATCGGCACTCGCAACGCTCTACCACCAGGACCTCCACGGCGCGCTGCGTCTGTCCGGCGTGCTCGCCGAGGGAGCCGGGCGGACTCATCTCGATGTCGAGGGCACGGGTCGTTTGCGTGGCGCGAGCGTGGCCGCGCGCCTGCTCGGGGCCAAAACGCGCCTTCGAATCGACGCGAGCGTGACGCCGACGAAGGTCGAGGTGAAGCGTATGACACTCTCCGGTCGCGCCATCTCGGTTTCCGCGCAGGGCGGCGCCGAGCGCGCCCCGCCGGGCGCCCCCGCCGGTGCGATCCGCTCACTGCACGCGCACTGGCGGGCCTCATTGCCCGATCTGACACGGGTTTCTCCCTCGGCCGCCGGGTCGCTCGAGCTCAGCGGCACAGCCAACGGGCCGCTGCGCGCCCTGGCCCTCGAGGTGCGGGCGCGATCGAGGCTCTCCCTGCACGGGTCGCCGCCTGGAGCGCTCGAGGCCACCCTGCGCGCCCATGGACTGCCATCGGCCCCGAGCGCCGTGGTCCGGGCGGCGGGCACGTTTGATGGCGCGCCGCTGAAGCTCGTGGCCTCCTTCGAACGGAGCACCGCTCACGCCTATCGCCTCGATGTGCGCCGCGCGGAATGGAAAAGCGTGCGCATCAATGGCGAGTTGACTTCGGGCTCGAGACTCGCGGCCGCGCACGGGCGGCTGCGCCTGAGCATCGACCGCTTGGCGGACCTGCAGCCGCTGCTCGGAACGGCTCTCGCGGGCAGCCTCGATGGCAGCGTCGTGCTCTTGCCGGTCGCGGGCCGCGCGAGCGCCCGCATCGAGCTCACCGCCCGCCGCATCGAGGCGGGCACCCTTTCGGGCAATGTGAGCGTGTCCGCCGCCGGCCCGATCGATGCGCTGCGCGTGCGGCTCGCGGCCGACTCGCCCGACGTGCGCGGCGCACCGGCGAGCCTCACGGCCGATGCACAGCTCAACGCGGCCCTGCGATCGCTCGATCTCGTCGGCCTCGATGCACGCTATCGCGGCCAGACACTGCGCCTGCTGTCAGCATCGCTTGTGACATTCGCCGGCGGCCTCAGGGTGCGCAATCTGCGGCTCGGCGTGCGCCGGGCCCTGATCACCCTCGACGGGGAGCTCTCACCGGCGCTCGACGTCCGCGCCAGCATTCATCATCTCGATGCCGGGCTCATCGACACGTTTGCGCCGCACCTCCTGGCTCGAGGAACCCTCGATGCCGAAGCGCACCTGAGGGGCACCCGCAAGGCGCCGACCGGCCGGGTATCGCTCGAGATGGGCGGCTTGAGGCTCGCCGGCGCGGCCGCCCGGGGGCTGCCGGCCGTCAACGTGCGCGCCGCCGCGCACCTGCACGGCGACGTGGCCGATGTCTCCGCCGCGCTCGATGCGGGTCCCGCCTCACGGCTCACCCTGAGCGGCCGTGCGCCGCTCAACTCCACGGGACGGCTCGCCCTGAGGCTCGCCGGCAAAATGGACATCGCCCTGACGAACCCCTTCCTCGAGGCAAGAGGCGAGCGCGCGGCGGGCACCCTCTCGGTCGACGCCAGAATGACCGGCCAAGTGCGCGCCCCGCAGATCCAGGGCACCGTGGAGCTCGCGAACGGGGACCTGCGCGATTACGCCGAAGGCGTCCACATCGCCGATATCAACGCGCGACTCATCGGCGATCACGGCCTCTTGAGGATCGCGAGCCTGACGGCACGGGCCGGGCCCGGCCGCCTGACCGCGGCCGGCACGATCGGCGTGCTGCGCCCGCAGATGCCGATCGATGTCTCGCTGACCGCCCGCTCGATCGAGCCGATCACGAACGACATTCTGACAGCCAACCTCGACGCCGACGTGCGGGTGGCGGGAACACTGCGTCATCGCCTCGACATCACCGGCACGATCCACATCCACCGCGCCTCGATCAGCATCCCGAGCGCGTTCCCGCCGAATGTGGCCACGCTCGAGGTGATCCGCGCGGGTGAGGCGGCCCGTCCGGTGCGCAAGGCGCGGCTCGTGATCGGCCTCGGACTCACCCTGACGGCCGCGCAGGCGATATTCGTGCGCGGAAGGGGACTCGAGGCGCAGCTCGGAGGGAGGCTCGCGATCGCCGGCACCACCGCCGAACCTCGGGTGAGCGGCGGGTTCTCGATGACCCGCGGCACGTTCTCGCTCGCGGGGACGAGCCTCAACTTCACCCGCGGCCGGGTCGGCTTCAACGGCGAGGGACTCCGGGGCGGGATCGACCCGACGCTCGACTTCCTCGCGCAGACGAGCGTGATGTACCTCTCGCCCACGACCGTGACGCTGCGCATCACAGGCTTCGCGGACGCCCCGAACATATCGCTCTCGAGCAACCCCGCTCTGCCGCAGGACGATCTGCTCGCGCTGATGCTGTTCGGCAAGCCCGCCTCCCAGCTCACCCCGTACGAGCTCGCCGAAACCGGTGCGGCCCTCGCGAGCCTGAGCGGCCTCGGCGGCGGCGGCGCCGCGAGCCTGAATCCCCTCACGTGGATCCGGCGCCACCTGGGCCTCAGCACGCTCTCGGTTGCCAGCGCGGCGCCAGCGACGGGCGGTGCCACGCAGACAGGCGGCACAAGCGTCACCGCGGGCAAGTACCTCTCGAACAGAGTCTACGTCGCCGCGACACACACGACTCAAGGCTCCAGCCAGATCCGCGTCGACATCGCTCTCACCCGGAATCTGAAGCTCGAGACACGCCTGGGCAACGGCACGGCGAGCACTCAAGGCACCACCCCGCAAAACGATCCCGGCAGCAGCGTCGGTCTCACCTATCAGCTCAGGTACTGATGGAGCGCGGTGCGCACTCCGGCGCCGGGGCGTCCTGCGGATGACCGAAGCCCGCCTTGGCGCGAACGCCGGCAACGCATACCATTCGATGAAACTCCGGGAGCCGTCCATGGACATCATGAAGCTGCGCGCCGACATCGCCGCCGCCTGGCACGACTCGATCATCGAGCGGCTGAGCGCGTATGTGCGCATTCCCAACAAATCACCGCTGTTCGATCCGGACTGGGAAGAGAACGGCCACATGGAAGCGGCCGTCACCCTGATGGCAGAGTGGTGCCGCGCGCAGCCCGTCGCGGGCATGAAAGTCGAGGTGCACCGGCTCGCCGGCCGCACGCCGGTGCTGCTGATCGATGTGCCCGGGGAGCTTCCCGGGTGCGTGCTCCTCTACGGCCACCTGGACAAGCAGCCGGAATTCACCGGCTGGCTGCCCGGCCTCGGCCCCTGGGAGCCCGTGGAGCGCGACGGCAAGCTCTATGGCCGGGGCGCCGCGGATGACGGCTACGCGCTGTTCAGCTCCCTCGCGGCCATCGCGGCGCTCAAGGCGCAGAAGATTCCCCTGGCCCGCTGCGTGGTGTTGATCGAGGCCTGCGAGGAAAGCGGCAGCATCGACCTGCCGGCGCACCTCGCCGCGCTCGACGGGGCGATCGGCGAGCCCTCGCTGGTCGTGTGCCTCGACGCCGAGTGCGGCAACTACGATCAGCTCTGGTGCACCACGTCCCTGCGCGGCAACCTGGTCGGGGAGTTGCGCGTGCGGGTGCTCGAGGAAGGCGTGCACTCCGGCATGGCCACGGGCATCGCACCGACGCCGTTTCGCATCGCCGAGCAGCTGCTCATGAGGCTGGAAAGCCCCGTCAACGGCGCGCTGCTGCTCGATGAGCTGTCGGTGTGCATCCCCGAGGACCGCCTGGCGCAGGCGCGCGCGGCCGCACAGGTGCTCGGCGACTGCATCGCCGACAAGCTTCCCTGGGCGAAGGGCGTGCGGGCCGTCTCCGATGACCCGGTGGAGCTGCTGATCAACAGCAGCTGGAAGGCCACGCTCGCGGTCACCGGCGCCAACGGCCTGCCGCCGACGGTGTCGGCCGGCAACGTCCTGCTGCCCGAGCTCACTTTCAAGCTCTCGATGCGCCTGCCCCCGACCTGCGATCCCGGCCGCGCCGCGCGCGCCGTAAAGGCCTGCCTCGAGCACGATCCGCCCTATGGCGCACAGGTGAGTTTCCAGCCCGGCGTGCCGACCGGCGGCTGGAACGCGCCCTCCTTCTCGCCCTGGCTGAAGGAATCGATCCAGGAGGCCTCCCGCCAGATCTTCGGCCACGAGGCCGTGCACATCGGCTGCGGCGGCACAATCCCCTTCATGGGCATGCTCGGGGAGCGCTTCCCGGGCACGCAGTTCTTCATCACCGGCGTGCTGGGCCCCCACGCCAACGCGCACGGGCCCAACGAGTTCCTGCACCTCGAGTACGCGCAGAAACTGACCGCGTGCGTCTCGCTCGTCCTCGCCGACCACGCCGGCACACTGCCCGCCTGACCCGAAGGCGGGACGCCCCGCGGACAGACTCCCCCGGGGCCGGGCGCCGCGAGGCGGGGTGCGGCGCACGCGCCGCCCGTACGGATCCTCGAGAAAGGCCCCGCCGGCCGGGGGTTAGGCGAACCGGCGGGGCACGCGCGCTGACACTCGCGCATCAGCTCATTGCGGGCTCACCACCGGAGCTCCGATCGGCAGCACCGTGCGGCCGAAAGTCGTATTGGTCACCGTGGCGAAGCTCGTGTAGGCGGCAAGCAGTCCGCACGCCACACCCACCCACCCGCCTGCCACCGTCAGCTCCTTGGCGCCGAGCAGAGCACCGAACCCGAGCAGGAAGAACGTCACCCACAAGGTGAGAAACACCAGCCACAGCGCCCTGTTGATGCGGAACGTGCCGACCCACATGTACAGCGTGAACACCCCCCACGCAAGCAGAGTCACCGCAATCGTGGAGCCCGCCCCCTTCAGATCGAGCACCCCGTGCGACCCGAGCACGATCAGCAGGCAGAACCACCACCAGAACGCGCCGTAACTCAGGAACGCGACCGTGCCGAAGGTGTTGCCGGCGCGGAACTCCATGACGCCCGCCACCATCTGGATCAAGCCGCCGAAGGCGAACGCCAGTGGAAGCACCGCCGCGGTGCCCGCCTGCGGCAGAACGCCGGAGTTGATCAGACTCAGCATCACCGTGGTCAGGCCGAACCCGATGAGCCCGAGCGGGCCCGGGTTGGCCAGTTTGATTTCATCAGCCATTGTACGTACCCCCTTGTTGTGCTTGCAACGCCCGTATTTCTCAGAATATGTTGACGAAACGTAGATAAATGGCCTTCGTCTTGACGGTATTGTTACCTCCCGTGCTCGTCAGGTACCAGATCGCAAGCCATCGGTTCGGCGTGAAATTGAACTTCGCTCCGCCGCCGATGTCATTCTCGTAATTGCCGAGTATGCGGGTGTTCGTGACGGTGGTCCGGCCGGACGACTGACCCTGATAAATGTCGTCCACGAAAGGCGCAAACCACGAAGTGAGCTGATAGCGGACGGAGTCCTGCACGAAATAGGTGTTCCCGACGTTGCAGTCCTGGCCGACGCCGGCACAGTTCGTGTTGTGTATCGTGGAGAAGATGCCGGCGCCGACGGTGCCGTCATCACCGAACCTGTCATACCAATGTGGACCGCTCGGGTGCCAGTCGAAGATCATGGTGGGGAATTCTATCCACGCATGATTCGACAGATTGTTGTTTCCGATGGGAACCGAGAGGATGTTTTGATATCCTATGGTGAAGGAACGCGTCGGCTGTACATAGGCGGCGAAGTCGAACAAGGGATCTCCGAGACCGGTCACGCTGTTTGAATTTCCGGATGGCTGCAGGTCGACTTCCGGCTGCAGGTATTCCCAGAAGAACCCCACATGCGGCAGCGACTTGAAGGAAAACAGATGCGCCCATCTGGAAAGTCCCGCGAACGTGCGCGTCTCCGGCCCGGCGATCTCTTTGCCGTCGCGCCCGTATGCGACGTCGCTGTTCTGCATATAGTAAGTCTGAATGAAGACATTGGCGGAAGGCACGATCGGCAGATTCCATTCCGTCGGCCCGACGATCGCGAACGGCGGGTTGGCCGCCCAGGCCGGGAGCGCGGCCATTGCCGCGACGGTCGCCACCGCGACGACGATGGAGCGGCGAGCCAGGGCGCACCGCGATGACAACTTGCTCGTTCGCATCATTCGAATCCCCTCGTTTGGCTGTGAATCATAGATGTTGATATCTGTCATAAGAGATGTTGATATCCAGCACTCATCCGTCCGCGGGGCGACGACCGGCACGTCACTCACCCCCCCAGAGCGATGATGAATGCAAGCCGTTTGCCAACCTTGCGCGCGGGGGGCGAGTGCCGGAAAATTTGTGGAATAACAGACGGTTATCCTCATGTAGTTGACTGAATCGCCGCCGTCGCACGCGCCCGCTCGCTACCGTGCGCAACCGCGTGCTACCATCGGTAACAGAGAACGGGGGATCTCAATGAGTCGCAAGACCGGCGGCGACGCCTCGCAGCGCGGCGCCGAATCGGCAGCGCTCGCCGGGGTGGCCGTGGCGCTGTTGGCAAGCCCGGCGGTGGCGCTGTGGGCGGCACCGGAGCGCGGCTGGTGGGCGCCTTATCTGTTGTGGCTGCTGTTGATCGGCGCCGCCGCCTGGCTGGCGCATCGCAGGCGCCATGACGATTGACCTCATCACACTGCTCGTCGTCGCCCTCGCCTATCTCGGCCTGCTGTTCCTCGTGGCCTGGCTGACCGAGCGCGGCTTCCTGCCCGCGCGCCTGACGCGCCATCCGGTGACGTTCTCGCTATCGCTCGGCGTCTACGCGACGACCTGGACCTATTACGGCAGCGTCGGGTTCGCGGACCATCGCGGCTTCCTCTTCCTGACCATCTATCTCGGGGTGACGCTGACCTTCATTCTGGCGCCGCTGCTGCTCTCACCGATCCTCAGGCTGGTGCGCGAGCGGGAGCTGCAGTCGCTCGCGGATCTGTTGGCGTACCGCTATGCCAACCGTTTCACGGGACCGCTGGTCACGGTGTTCATGCTGCTCGGCCTGCTGCCGTACATGGCGCTGCAGATCCGCGCGGTGACCGACTCAATGGAGGTATTGACCGGACGCCATGCCAGCCCGACCTCGCCGCTCCTCGCCGCGGTGTTCTGCGCGTTCATCACGCTGTTTGCCATGGCCTTCGGCGCCCGTCACCTGAAGTCTCGGGCCCGCCACGAGGGCTTGGTGATGGCGATCGCGTTCGAGTCGAGCGTCAAGCTCGTGGCGCTGCTCGCAGCCGGCGTTTTCGTGGTGGTGGTCGTGTTCGGCGGCTGGTCCGGGGTGGGCCGATGGCTTTCGGAGCATCCGCACCTGCTCTCGAGCATGTATGCGCCGGTCGGCGCCGACACCTGGATCACGCTTCTGCTGCTTTCTGCCTCGGCGGCCTTCCTGTTGCCGCGCTGCTTTCACATGCTGTTCGTCGAGAACGGCGCGAGCGACGGGCTGACGACCGCCTCGTGGCTGTACCCGCTTTACCTGCTGCTGCTCAATCTGCCGATTCCCCTCATCCTGTGGGCCGGCATCAAGACGGCAAGCGCCGCGCCGCCGGATTATTTCGTGCTGGCGCTCGCCAAGCGCTACGGCGGCACCGCGTTGACGCTGCTCGCGTATGTCGGGGGCGTCTCGGCGGCGAGCGCCATGCTCATCGTCGAGTCCCTGGCGCTCGCCGGCATGTGTCTGAACCACCTCACGCTGCCGCTGTGGCTGCCGCGGCGAAGGAGCGGGGACCTGTATCGCCAGTTGCGCCGCTGGAGGAGGATTCTGCTCGCCTCGGTGATCGGCATCGGCTACCTCGCCTACGTCGTGATGCGCCAGAACCAGGGACTCGCGCAGATGGGCATGATCTCATTCCTCGCGGTGACGCAGTTCCTGCCCGGCGTCATTGCGCTGCTCAGCTGGCCGCGGGCCACCGGAGCGGGCTTCCTCGCCGGTGCGTGCGGCGGCATGGCGGTGTGGTTCGTGCGCCTGATGCTGCCGCTGTTTGGCGTACAGCTCTGGTCGCTGCCTCATGCGGCCGCGCCCGATTGGCCGTCGCTGACATTCTGGACGCTGGCGACCAATATCGGCCTGTTGGTGGTGGTGTCGCTCGCCACCCGGCCGCGGACCCGCGAGCTATTGGCGGATCAGGCGATCCGCCTGCATGCACCCTTGTTGCGCGAGGATCCGCATGTGCCGAGCGTCGCGCAGCTCACCGGCCGCCTGAGCGCCGCGCTCGGACCGGCCGATGCCGGGCGCGAGATCGCCCGCGCGCTCGCTGACTGCCAGCTCGACCCGCAGGAATCGCGGCCGCACGCGCTGCTCGCGCTCGAGCACTGCCTGGAGCGCAACCTCTCGGGCCTGGTCGGCCCGCATCTGGCGTGGGCGCTGCTCGGCACGCGCGAGCCCGCCGGCCGTTTGGTCGAGGAATACCTGGAGCGCTCGCCGCGGCGGTTGACGGGGCTCGCCGCCGAGCTCGATCATCTGCGCCGCCTGCACCGCCAAATGCTGCGCGAGCTGCCGATCGGGGCCTGCTCGATTTCCGGCGAAGGCCGGGTGCGGCTGTGGAACCAGCGCCTCTCGAGGCTCACGGGGCTGGCCGAGGACGATGCGCTCGGACACAGGGTCGGGGATCTGCCGGCCCAGTGGGCGGATCTGCTGCTGGGCTTCCTCTCGGTGACCGACACTCAGCTGTACCGCGTGCAGCTGAGCGTGCCCGGCCGCGCGCTTTGGCTGAATCTGCACAAGGCGACGGTGGGCCCGGGACCCGAGAGCGACAAAGTCGTGCTCATCGAAGATCTGTCCGAGCAGCGGCTGCTCGAGGCGGAGCTCGCGCACTCCGAGCGGCTCGCCTCGATCGGCACGCTCGCCGCCGGCGTTGCGCACGAGATCGGCAATCCGCTCACCGGCATCGGCGCACTCGCGCAGAATCTGAAGCTCGACGCGGACATGGAGCTGCGCCAAGGACTCGATGAGATTCTCGGACAAGTCCGTCGAATCCAGCAGATCGTCTCGACGCTGCTGTCCTTCAGCCACCCGGGAGCGGAGCTCGGGTGCCGGACAGAGCGCTTCGTTCTCGCCGCCTGCGTCGATGAGGCGCTGCGCCTGGTGCAGCTCGGCTGCGCGCATGACCGGCCGCGCTTCCTCAACCACGTGCCGAGGTCCCTGCAGCTGTTCGGGGGGCGCCAGCAGATCCTGCAGGTGCTGGTGAATCTTCTGACCAATGCGGCCGACGCCTCCTTCGCCGGCGGCGAGATCGCGGTGTGCGCCACGGATTGCGCTGACGGCGTGCGCTTCGAGGTCGAGGACCACGGGTGCGGCATCCCCTCGGACACGCAGGAACGGGTATTCGAGCCGTTCTTCACCACGAAGGCGCCGGGCCGCGGCACCGGTCTCGGCCTCTCGGTCGTCTATGGCATCGTGCACGACCACGGAGGCCGCGTGAGCATCGAGAGCGAGCCCGGCTCCGGCACCCGGGTCGAAGTGTTCCTGCCCCAATCCACCGCGGGAGAACTCGCATGACCGACACCTCCGGACCGAATCCGAACGCCGCGGGCACACCTGCCGAGAGCAGGCAAGGTCGCGAGTGCGCGCGCACCCGGATCCTCGTCGTTGAGGATGAGCCGGTGATCCGCGGCCAGATCGTGAAGCGCCTCGAGCGAGAAGGGTATCGGACGGCGCAAGCCGGCAGCATTGCGCAGGCGCTCGGTCTCGGCCCGAGCGGCTTCGATCTGGTGATCGCCGATCTGCGCCTGCCCGATGCGCCGGGAGTGGAGCTCGTCGAGCCGGCCGACGGCGTGCCGGTGTTGATAGCGACGAGCTACGCGAGCATCGCCTCCGCGGTCGAGTGCATCAAGCGCGGCGCAGCCGACTACATCGCCAAGCCCTTCGAGTTCGAAGAGCTGCTGCTCACGGTGCGCCGGCTCCTGCAACAGGCCCGCCTGCTTCGCTGCAATCGCGCCATGGCCGAGGACCTCAAGCGCGACTGGCCGATCGACGGCATCATCGGGCACTCCCCGCCGATGCGCGCCGTGGCGAGGAGCGTCGGCCGGGTGGCCGGCACCGACGCCACGGTGCTCATTCTCGGCGAATCCGGCACCGGCAAGGAGCTCATCGCCCGCGCGCTGCACGCGAGTGGCCGACGCGCCGAGGGACCGTTCGTGCCGGTCAACTGCGCGGCCATTCCCGAGCCGCTGATCGAGGCCGAGCTCTTCGGGCACGAGCGCGGCGCGTTCACCGGCGCCACACAGAGCAAGCCCGGCCTGTTCAAGGCCGCGCACGGCGGCACGCTCTTTCTCGATGAGATCGGCGAGCTCGCCCCTCTCGCCCAGGCACGGCTGCTGCGCGCTCTGCAGGACGGGGAGGTGCGGGCGGTCGGCTCCGCGAGCCCCTACCGGGTCGATGTGCGGGTGCTGGCGGCCACGCACTGCGACCTGGCGCGGATGGTGGCCGAAGGAGCCTTCCGGGAAGACCTGTATTACCGACTGCGCGTGATCGAGATCCGCTTGCCGCCGCTGCGCGAGCGGGGCGAGGACCTGGATATGCTGGTCGATCGGATGCTTCAGCAGATCGGCGCCCGAGTCGGGCGCGGGCGGCTCACGGTGACCCCCGCGGCCCGCGCGCATTTGCGCCAACACACCTGGCCGGGCAACGTGCGCGAGCTGATCAACTGCCTGGAGCGCGGCGCGATCCTGTGTGACAGCGGCATGATCGAGGCCGAGCATCTCGGACTACAGACGCCCATGCAAGCGCCGGCCCGCGCGCAGGCCCCGGGCGAGCTGAACCTCGATGACTACTTCCGCGACTTCGTGCTGCGCCATCAGAGACATCTGACCGAGTCGGAGCTGGCGCGCAGACTCGGCATCAGCCGCAAGTCGCTCTGGCAGCGCCGCCAGCGCATGGGTATTCCGCGCCGGCTGCCGCCCGGATCCGACGCAGCCGCTGATTGATCCGCACGCGCCCGCGAGAGCCGGCTGTCCCAGACTGTTACGCTGCGCGGATGGGCCGTTACATCGGGTAACACCCGGCCGCGCGGGCAGGAAGGTAAATCAACCGCTTGCGCGCCTGGCACTCCTCTTGCATCGGTGCCGACGGTGCTGCAGAACGATTTGCGGGGGGTGGACGCCTCGGCGTCCACGATGCGCGCACGGACATCTGATCCGTGCCAGTGCCGCTGCCCCTCGATCGCCGCCGCCACCGCCGCTCCGAATGAAGTCTTGACAAGCGTGGAGAAAACGAGATGAGCCCGATCGATGTCGAAGAGGATGCAGCGGTCATCGCCGCCCACTGGCGGGAGGAGAGCTACCTGCGCCCCTCGGCGCAATTCATCGCCCAGGCGAACCTTACGGACCCGACCGTGTTCGAGCGCTTCTCGGAGAAGAACTTCCCGGAGTGCTTCCGCGAGTACGGCGAGATGCTCGACTGGGATCAGCCTTGGCACACCATGCTCGACAGCTCCAATCCGCCGTTCTTCAAGTGGTTCGTCGGCGGCAAGCTCAATGCCTGTCACAACTGCGTCGACCGCAACCTCGAGATACACCGCAACAAGACGGCCTTCTACTTCGTCCCCGAGCCCGAGGGCGAGCCCATCGTCGCCCTGACCTATCAGCAACTGCACCGGCGGGTCAATGAGACGGCGGCGATGCTGCGCGAGTTCTGCGGACTCAAACGCGGGGACCGGGTCACGCTGCACCTGCCGATGACCCTCGAGCTGCCGATCACGATGCTCGCCTGTGCGCGCCTCGGGGTGATCCACTCGCAGGTGTTCAGCGGATTTTCCGCCTCGGCCTGCGCCCATCGCATCATCGACTCCGGCAGCCGCGTGCTGATCACCATGGATGCGTACTACCGCGGCGGCAAGCTCCTCGATCACAAGAAGAAGGCCGATACGACGGCGCTCGAGTCCGCCAAGGCGGGCGCCAGGGTGGAGAAGGTGCTGGTCTGGCGCCGCCGCCCGGGCGAATATCACAGTGAGGCGCCGATGCTCGAGGGACGGGACTTTTTCGTCGACGAGGCGCTGGCCGGCTGCAAGCGCCGGGAGGTCGCGCCCGAGATCATGGACGCCAACGACACCCTCTTTCTCATGTACACCTCCGGCACCACGGGCAAGCCCAAGGCCGCGCAGCACTCGACCGGTGGCTACCTGGCCTACGTCGCCGGCACCTCCAAGTACATCGAGGACCTGCACCCGCAAGACGTGTACTGGTGCATGGCGGACATCGGCTGGATCACGGGACATTCCTACATCGTGTACGGGCCGCTCGCGGTGGCGGCAACCTCGGTGATCTACGAGGGCGTGCCGAACTTCCCGGATGCGGGACGGCCGTGGCGCATCGCCGAGGAGCTGGGCGTCAACATCTTCCACACCTCCCCGACTGCGATCCGCGCGCTGCGCCGGGCGGGCTCGGACATCCCCGGCCAATACAACTATCACTTCAAGCACATGACCACGGTCGGCGAGCCGATCGAGCCCTCGACGTGGCGTTGGTACTGGGAGGTGATCGGCAAGCGCGAAGCGGTGATCGTCGACACCTGGTGGCAGACCGAAACCGGCGGGCATCTGTGCTCGACCGTGCCCGGCATCCACCTCATGAAGCCCGGCGCCAACGGGCCGGGTCTGCCGGGCATCTATCCGACGATCTACGACGAGAATGGACACGAGGTGCCGCCCGGCAGCCACAAGGCCGGCAACATCTGCATCCGCAACCCCTGGCCGGGCCGCATGCTCACCATCTGGGGTGACGACGAGCGCTTCGTCAAGACGTACTACGCGCGCTACTCCAAGCTCGGCAGCAAAGACTGGCGCGACTGGCCGTATTTCGCCGGTGACGGAGCGCTGCGCGCCGAGGACGGTTACATCCGCATCCTCGGACGGATCGACGACGTGATCAACGTGGCGGGCCACCGGCTTGGCACCAAGGAGCTGGAGGCCGCCTGTCTGACCGTGCCGGAAGTGGCCGAAGCGGCCGTGGTGCCGGTTCCGGATGACATCAAGGGCGCGCTGCCGGAGGTCTACGCCTCACTGCACCCCGGCGTGGCCGCCGGCGAGCCGATGGCTCAGAAGATCTCCAGCGCGATCATGGAGCAGATCGGCGCCATTGCGCGTCCGCGCAGCATCTGGCTGGTGCCCGATCTGCCGAAGACCCGCTCGGGCAAGATCATGCGCCGCGTGCTGACCGCGATCTCCTGCGGCCACGATGCCGGTGATGTCACGACGCTTGCCAACCCCGAGATCGTCGAGGAGCTGCGCGCGCTGGTGCGCGACAGGACCGCCGGCGGCAGGTAGCGGCAACCGGAGCCCCGGCCGCGCAAATGCCGGCTAACGCATGTGCGCCATGGGGCTCGGGCTCACCGCCGCCTTCAGCCGCTCCCAGGCTGCGCGATAGTGCGAGATCGTGTTGGCTTCCTGCTCCGCCTCGAGGCCCGGGAACTCCGTGCGCAGCGAGTCGATCAGCAGCGTCCACTTCGGCAGCCCCTTCGGGAAGCGGCTCCCCTTCGTGAACACCACCCGCCCCTCCACCGGCACATCGCCGGTGATCGCCTTGACCGCCGCCACCCGGTCATAGAGGCCATTCTGCGGATTGACGAAGGTGAAGCGGCGCGGGCCGTCCATGACGGTCCACTCGGCCATCTGGTCGCCGCCGAAGAGGTTTCCCTGCGCCTCGCGCATGTCGATCACCACGATGCCGTGCACGGTGAGCAGCAGAAAATCCACGTGGTAACCGTCGCCCATGCCATCCGGCACGAGCACGTCCACCAGGTGATCGGCGCCGAGGGAGGTCACCGCCGTGCGCAGTACCTTGCGGGCGCGCCGCACGCGGTACCAGCGCCACAGCCACGAGAGGCCGAAGCCCACCGCCACGGCGGCCGCCACCAGCACCCATGCCGCCAGCGGCAGGCTCATGATGCCCTGCACTCTGCGCTCCCCTCTTAAGCGGGCCGGTCCTCGAGCGCACGCGTGAGCGCATCGAGGTCGGCCTCGATTTCCTGATACGCGCTGGGACGGGCGAACAGCCGGGCGAGCGACTCGGGCACCGGTACCTCACGGCCGATCAGCGGCTCGATGATCTCGCGGAACTTCGCCGGATGGGCCGTCGAGACCAGCACCCAGCGCCTGCTTTGGCGCAGCGCCTCGGGCAGCCGCTCGTAGGCTTCCGCCGCCGTGGCCGTGTGCGGACACCAGATCTGGCCCATCTGCCGGTAGCCGGCGCGGATGCGCTCGCGGATGGCCGCATCCTCCACCGTGCAGGCGCTCACCGCCGAGCGCATCTGCTCGAGCTGCGGATACAGCGCGCGCAGCCGTTCCATGTTGCTAGGATTGCCCACGTCCATCGCCGAGGCCAGCGTGGCGATGCTCGCCCGGGGACACCACTCGCCCGTGGCAAGATAGTCGGGAACGGTGCGGTTGGCGTTATGGGCCAGCACCACGTCCCGGATCGGCAGCCCCGCCTTGCGCGCCCAGATGCAGGCCACCGAGTTGCCGAGGTTGCCGCTCGGGATGATGAACGAGGCGGGCTCGCCGTGGCGGCGCCAGATCGAGAGGCTTGCCGCGGCGTAATACACCGCCTGCGGCAGCAGGCGTCCGAGATTGATGCTGTTGGCCGAGGAAAGCTCGCGCCCGGCACGCAGCCCCGGGTCCATGAAGGCCTGCTTGACCAGGCGCTGACAGTCATCAAACGTGCCGCGCACGGCAAAGGAGCGGACGTTCCCGCCCCAGCAGGTGAGCTGCCTCTCCTGAGTCGGCGAGACCAGCCCTTTCGGAAACAGCACCCCCACCTCGATGCCGGGACGGCCGTGGAACGCCGCCGCCACCGCACCGCCGGTGTCGCCCGAGGTGGCCACCAGGATGGTGAGCGGCCGTGACTTCCCCCGGCGCAGCCGGCCGAGCGAGGCGGCCAGGAAGCGCGCGCCGAAATCCTTGAACGCGGCGGTCGGACCGTGAAAGAGCTCCAGGATCGAGAGCCGCTCGCGCGGCAGCGCCAGCACCGGAGCCGGGAAATCGAATGCCTCGGTGAGAATGTCACCGAGCGATGGCGCAAGCACATCGCCCTCGGCAAAAGGCTCGAGCAGCCGCGTGCCGACGGCCGCCAGATCCTCGGCCGGGCCGAACGCCTCGGGCACCAGGTGCGGCCAGACCTGCGGCACATACAGCCCGCCGTCGGGCGCCAGCCCCTGCGACAGCGCATCGGCGAAGCCCGCGGAGAGCTTGGGGTCGCGAGTGCTCGTGAAACGCATAGCTCTAGGGTCTCCCGGCCGTTCAGCCACTGGCCGTCACGCGCGCACCCGGGGATGCGAGCCCGACGACCCATTCATCGACATGGATGGAGCGCGAGACGAATTGACCGCGCATCGCCTCGAGCACCCCCTGCGCATCCGGCTCGAGCGCCCATGCGAACAGCGACGGTCCCGCCCCGGAGATCGAGCAGCCGAGGGCGCCCGCGCCCATCGCCGCCGCACGCACCTCCTGGAACCCCGGAATGAGCGCCTGGCGCTGCGGCTCGATCACCACATCCTGGAAGGATTCGCGGATCATGTCGAGATCCTCGGTGTAGCAGCCGGAGATGAACCCGGCGAGGTTCGCCGTCTGCCAGACGAAGTCCGAGAGATCCACGCTTCGCTTCAAGATCGCGCGCGCCTGCCGCGTCGCGAGGAACATGTGCGGATGTACGATGACGGCGCGAATGCGCTGCGGCACCGGAATGCGCTTCACCCGCGGGTGATCGATCCCGACCGTGAGCACCAGTCCGCCGAACAGCGACGGGGCGATGTTGTCCACGTGCAGCGACCCGCTGGCCACCGCCTCGCCCTGCATGGCGAACTTCAAGAGCTCGAGCTTCTCGCATGGAGCGCCGAGCAGCGCGTTGGCCGCCACCACTGCCCCGACCGCCGAGGCCGCCGAGCCGCCGAGGCCGGAGCCGAGCGGAATGCCCTTCTCGATGTGCATGTCGAATCCGAACCCCGGCTGCAGCGCCTCCTGCATGGCGAGCAGGGACCGGCCGGCGGTGTTCTGCGCCGGATTGCTCGGCAGCTCTCCGGCCACACCGGTGATGCCCGAGATGGTGACACCGGGCCTGTCCGTGCGGCTCACCGTCACCCGATCGCCCAGGGCATCGACGGCGAAGCCGAGAATGTCGAAGCCGATCGCGACGTTGCCGCTCGATGCCGGCGCAAACGCCGTGGCCCACGTGAGCTCGTTACTCATGACGCTAAAACCGTGCTCCCAGATAAGCCGACAGCCGCAGCAGGTCCGCGAACACCCCGCCGGCGGTCACCTCCGGCCCCGCCCCCGGACCCTGCACGATGAGCGGATTGTCGCAGTAGCGGCGCGTGGCAAAGCGCACCACGTTGTCGGTGAGCGCGATGTTGGCGAAGGCGTGCCGGGCGTCGAGCTCGATGAGCCCCACGGTCGCTTGACCGTCCGCGCTGAGCCGCCCGACATAGCGCAACACCTTGTGGCGCGAGCGCGCGGCCTCGAGCCGCTCGTGCATGGCCTCATCGTAGCGCGGCAGCCTCGCCATGAACTCCTCGATCGAGCCCGCCTCGAGTCCCGCCGGCACCAGGCTCTCGATCTTCACATCGGCGAGCTCGAGCTCGAGGCCCATCTCGCGGCCGAGGATGATGAGCTTGCGCGCCACGTCCATCCCCGAGAGGTCATCGCGCGGATCGGGCTCGGTGTAGCCGCGCCGGCGCGCATCGCGCACGATGTCGGAAAACTTCGCGCGGCCGTCGTAGACGTTGAACAGGTACGCCAGAGTTCCGGAGAAGATGCCCTCGACGCTGGTGATCTCATCGCCCGTCTCGCGCAGATCGCGCAAGGTGTGCACCACGGGCAGCCCCGCCCCCACGGTCGCCTCGTACAGATAGTGCGCCGAGCCCGCCCGGCGCGCCTCGCGCAGCGCCCGATAGTAAGACAGGTCGGCGCTGTTGGCCTTCTTGTTGGGCGTGATCACGTGCATGCCGGCGCGCAGCCAGTCCGCATAGCGCGCCGCGACCGCGCTGCTCGCCGTACAGTCGATGATCACGGTGTGCGGCAGGTAATCGACGCGCACGTGCTCGATGAAGCGCTCGAGGCCGGCGGCCGCCTCACTGCGCTCATACTCCTGCTGCCACGAGGAGAGGGCGATGCCGGCCTCCGAGAGCAGCATGCGCTTGGAGCCCAGGAGGCCCCGCACCCGCAGGTCGAGCTTGCACTGCGCGCGCAGCCGCTCGCCCTGCGAGGCGATCTGATCGAGGAGCACGCGCCCGACGGTGCCCGGCCCTATCAGGCCGACGGAAATGGTGTGCGGCGAGAGGTACAGCCCCGCATGCGCCGCCCGCAGCGCGCGCGTGGCGAAGCGGCCCTCGACGACTACCGAGATGTTGCGTTCCGAGGCGCCCTGTGCGATGGCGCGGACATTGACACCGGCGGTGCCGAGGGCGTTGAAGACCTTCCCGGCCACGCCCGGCGTGCCCGCCATGCCGTCCCCCACGATGGCGAGGATCGCGAGCTCCGGGTCGATCTCCACGCTCTGGATCTGTCCTTCCACGAGCTCGCGCTCGAACGCGCGGCGGATCACGGCCGCGGCGCGCTCACCCTCCACCTGCGGGATGGCGCAGCAGATCGAGTGCTCCGAGCTGCCCTGGGAGATCAGGATGACCGAGATCCCCTCCTCGCGCAGCGCGCCGAACAGCCGATGCGCGGTGCCCGGCACGCCGATCATGCCGGCTCCCTCGAGGTTCACGAGCGCCACCTGCTCGATGCTCGCGATGCCCTTGACCGGCAGCTGAGAGACGGGCCTGGCGCAGATGAGCGTGCCGGGCTTCTCGGGCGCGAAGGTGTTGCGGATCCAGATCGGGATGGCATCGCCGATCGCCGGCGCCATCGTCTGCGGATGGATCACCTTGGCGCCGAAGTACGCGAGCTCCATCGCCTCGCTGTAGGAGAGCGAATCGATCACGGTGGCATCCGGCACCCGGCGCGGGTCCGCCGACAGCACCCCATCGACATCGGTCCAGATGATGATCTCGGAGACGTTGAGGAGCGCCCCGAAGATCGAGGCGGAAAAATCGCTGCCGTTGCGCCCGAGGGTGGTCTGCACGCCGCGCCGGTCGGCGGCGATGAAGCCGGTGATGATCAACGTGCCCTTGAAATCCGGATCGACGAGATCGGTGAGGTGCGATCGAGAGGCCTCCCACTGCACCGCGGGCCCGAGCGGGCCCCATTCGACCACCACCACCCGGCGCGCATCGACCCACTGGACGGGCCCGCGCGGTCCGCCGCGCTCCTCCATGAATCGGTGGAAGAGCTTGGTCGACCAGATCTCGCCATACCCTGCGATGAGGTCGCGCACATTGGCCGCCGCCGCCCGGGTGAGCTTCACCGTCTGCAGGATGCCCTCGAGATCGTGGCAGTCGCGGTCGAAACCGGCGAGGTACAGCCGCACCGACTCGGCCCCGAGCAGCGCATGGGCGATCTCGGCATGCCGTGCGCGAAGCGCGGCGAGCTCCACCCGGTAGCCCTCGTCCTGCTCCTCGGCGAGTCTCACCAGCCCGAGCAGCGCATCCGTTACGCCCTTGCACGCCGAGAGCACGACGCCGAGGCGTTCGGCCGGTGAGGTATCGAGAATGGCCGCCACGCGGCGAAAGCAGGCGGCATCGGCGACGCTCGATCCGCCGAACTTGTGCACGACCCAGGGCACGGGATTCGACATGGGAGTGGGATCTGACCTAAAGGGAAAGCCGTGCGACTCTACTGATGCGCATCAGCCTGCGCAATGGATCATTTCGTGCGGCCATGCACGCTAAAATCATCCGATGAACGAGATCGAGCTCATCCGTACCCAGCTCACCACCGAGCGCGCCCACGCCGGGCGGGTCGCCCGGGCCTGCGTGGCCGCGCTCGGCGCGGCACAGCCACCGGGGGCCGGCGCCACCGAGGCTTTCCGGGACACCTGCGTGA
This sequence comes from Pseudomonadota bacterium, assembly GCA_021805865.1. Lineage (GTDB taxonomy): Bacteria > Pseudomonadota > Gammaproteobacteria > Steroidobacterales > Steroidobacteraceae > 13-2-20CM-66-19. The sequence continues at coordinate 42,585 of JAJZDX010000008.1, read as the reverse complement.
GCTACCTCGTGTGGGTGCTGACCCGCTTCGAGCAGCGCGACCAGCTGCTCGCCGAGCTGTTGCAAGGGCTTTCGGGAGACTGCCGCGGCCCGCGCGAGGGCACGGTGCCGGTCGAGCTCGGGGACATCGCGGCCCGTCCCGGCACCAGCCGCGAGGCACTCACGAAGCTCGAGGCCGCGCTCGGCGCGGTGAGCCCGGATGCCGCCCGCCGCGCCTGGAGCGTGTTCGGGCATTTCTTCGAATCGGCCTGGAGCGAGCGGCGCCTCGCCATCGAGCAGCACCTCGCCCGGCTGCCCGGCACCCTTCACTGGCGCACCGTGTGCGTCATCGATGCCGACTCCATCCTGGAGGAGCGGATGCGCTATGCGAGCGTGGCCAGGCAGCTGCCCAAGGGCATCCCGCTCGAGCCGCCGGCCGCCTGAGCCGCCCCGGGCCAGGTCAACAGGTGCGAGCGCCTCGCGCATCCGGGTGCGGGAAGTTGTCCGACTCGTCCTCCCCTTCTCTCGGGGCAAGGCAGGAGAAGTCCTTCTCCACGACCACGCGCAGCTCGCCCGAGGCCACGGGTTGCGAGCCATCGAGGGTGACGAGGTCGCTGCCGCACCACGGCCCGGCAAGGGTTTCCGGAACGAGAATCTCAATGAGATTTCCGCTATAATCTACTGATATAAAAGAAGTATTTTTCACAGATCGCACCCGATACACGAGCCGGGCACCACCGGGAAATTCCACCCGGTCCTCCACCGCACCCTGCTCGGCCAGGGTCCGCACCTCGCCCTGTGAGAGCCGCAGCCGCAGCGAGCTGCCCCGGATTCTCAGTTTCATGGCGTCTTACCCTCGTCTCGACTCATGGACTGAAGGATACGCTGCGCCTGAAGCAGGTGGGGCCGATCGATCATCCGCCCCTCGAGCTGTGTCACGCCCGCGCCGGCGGCCGCCTCGAAGGCGGCGATGACCCGCCGGGCCCAGTCCGCCTCGGCATCGGTCGGGGTAAAGGCGGCGTTGATCGTCTCGATCTGATCCGGATGAATGGCGAGCTTGCCGCTGAACCCGTCGCCGCGCGCCTCCTCGGCCTCCCGCCGCAATCCCTCCGGATCGCGGAAATCGACATACACCCCGTCGATGGCCGGCACGCCGATCGCCGCGGCGACCAGCAGGCAGCTTGTGCGAGCCAGCTGAAAAGCCGGTCGCAGCGCACCGGCGCCATCGGTCCTCACCCGCGCACCGAGCGCCGCGGAGAGATCTTCCATGCCCCAGGTGAGCCCGGCGAGGCGCCGGGCCGAGGCGCTGTGCGAAGCCACCGCCCGAGGATAGCCCGGAAGCGAGAGCAGACCCGCGGGGGTCTCGGTGGCGATCACGAGAAGCGGCGTCGAGCCGACCAACAGCCCTTGCCCGGCTTCGAGCGCCTCCAGAGCGCGCGCGACCCGCTCGATGTCATCGTAGGAATCGACCTTGGGCAGCACGATGCCGGCCGGCCTTCCCGGCAGCACCGCCGCCAGATCCTCGAACAACCGTCCGCTCGAGAGCGCGTTCACCCGCACCCACAGCTGCCGGCGCGCGCGCGCGCTCTGCCCCTGCAGAAGCTCGAGCACCATCGCCCGCGCCGCCGGCCGCCGCTCCTCGGCCACCGAATCCTCGAGGTCCAGGATCAGCGCATCGGCGCCCGCGGTGAGGCCTTTGGCCTGCTTGCGCTCGCTGTCTCCGGGCACGAACAGCAGCGATCGCAGCGGCGTCGCGCTCATGCGGGCCGCCTCAGCATCAGCGCCGCGCGGCGGCACGAGGCCACCTCCTCCTCGCGCTGGTTGTAGGCACGGTGCTCGAACACGACGATCCCGGAATCCCCGCGCGAGCGGCTCTCGCGCACGGAGTGGACCGTCGTGACGGCGCGCAGCGTGTCCCCGACCAGCACCGGGCGCGGGAACTTGACCTCCTCCCAGCCGAGATTGCCGATCGTGGTGCCGAAGGTCGTGTCGTAGACCGACAGTCCCACCAGCAGCCCCAGAGTGAACACGCTGTTGACGATGCGCTGGCCGAACGTGCTCTCCCTGCAATACTCGGCATCGAGATGAATTGCCGCCGGATTCATGGTGAGGGCGCTGAAGAGCAGGTTGTCGGTCTCGGTGACCGTGCGATGCACCTGATGCTCGAAGCGCTGCCCGACCGTGAATTCCTCGAAATAAAGTCCCATCGACCTCACCCCTTAGGGCCTTGCACAGACCCCCATTATCGCACCAGCCGGGCCGCGGCTCATAACCACCCGGGCACCCCGCCAAACCACACGGTATTTAGCGCCGCGGCGGGCCACGCCTATAGTCCGCCGGCATGTACCGCTACGATGAGATCGACCGGGAGCTGCTCAAGCAGCGCACCGCGCAGTTCCGCGATCAGACGCGGCGCTTCCTCGCCGGTGAGCTTTCGGAAGAGGACTTCCGGCAATTGCGCCTGCGCAACGGCCTGTACCAGCAGCGCCATGCGCCGATGCTGCGCATCTCGGTGCCCTACGGACTGCTCAACTCCGCACAGCTTCGCCGGATGGCGCACGTCGTGCGCAAGTACGACAAGGGGTACGGGCACTTCACCACGCGCCAGAACATCCAGCTCAACTGGCCGCAGCTTGCCGAGGTACCGGATCTGCTCGCCGAGCTCGCCGAAGTGCAGCTGCACGGCATCCAGGCCTGCGGCAACGATACCCGCAACATCACCTGCGACTACCTCGCGGGAGTCGCCGGGGACGAGCTCGTCGATCCGCGGCCGTACTGCGAGCTGCTGCGCCAGTTCATCGCGCTGCACCCGGAATTCTACTGGCTGCCGCGCAAGTTCAAGTTCGGCTTCACCGGCGCGACGATCGACCGCGCCGCCACCCGCACCAACGACGCTGCCGTGCACGTGCTGCGCCGCGACGGGGCCGTCGGCTATCGCTTCTTCGTCGGCGGAGGTCTCGGGCGGCTGCCGCTGCTCGGGCAGGAGATGAACGCCTTCGTGCCCGAGGCGGACCTGCTCTTGTACGCGTGCGCGATCCTGCGCACCTTCAACCGCTTCGGGCGGCGCGACAACATTCACAAAGCGCGCATCAAGATCGTGCTGCGCGAGTGGGGAGTCGAGCGCTTTCGCGCCGCGATCGAGGAGGAGTACGCGAAGATCGGCGCCAGCGCCGAGGGCGGGCAGCTGAAGCTCCTGCCTGAGGACATCGGGCGCATGCGCGGCCACTTCGACGCTCCACCCTACCGGCCGGCGGGCGAAGCGGCGGCGGACTTGCGGGCGCAGGCTGCGAGCGATCCGCGCTTTGCCGCGTGGCTGAAGCGCAACGTGCGTCCGCACAAGAGCGCCGGCTACCGCGTGGTGTTCGTGTCGCTGAAAGCCCCTGAGCAGGCCCCCGGTGACTGCACCGCCGGGCAGTTCGAGGCGCTCGCCGAGCTCTGCGACGCCTACAGCTTCGGTGAGCTGCGCTCCACCTATGATCAGAACCTGGTGCTCGCCGATGTCGCCGAGCGCGATCTGTACGCGCTCTGGGGCAGGCTCGATGCGGTGAAGCTCGCCACGCCCAACATCGGCCTGACCACGGACATCATCGCCTGCCCGGGACTCGATTTCTGCGGCCTGGCGAACGCCGGCACGATCGGCGTGACACACGACATCTACCGGCGGTTCGATTCACTCGAGGCGCAGTACGAAGTCGGCCCGATTCGCATCACCATGAGCGGCTGCATGAACGGCTGCGGCCATCACAGCGTCGGGCACATCGGCATCCTCGGAGTCGACAAGCACGGCGAGGAGTGGTACCAGGTGACCCTCGGCGGCAGTGCAGGCAACGATGCCGCCATCGGAGAGCGTGTCGGGCGCGCGCTCTCGCGAAGCGAGATCGCCGGCGGCGTGGAGCGCCTGATCCGCGCCTACCTCGAGCTGCGCAGTGATGAGGAGGAGACCTTCATCGAGTGCTATCGACGCGTCGGCATGGAGCCGTTCAAAGCGCGCCTGTACGAGGCCGAAGGCGAGTCGGGCAAGCCGGTCCCGAGCGAGAGCGAGGAGCGCCCGCCGGGGGAGTCCGGGCAGGGCGCCCGTGCAGGGATGGCCCGCCGCGGGGTGGCCGCGGCATGAGGCGCATCCTGCGCAAGCACGCGATCGTCGAGGACGACTGGACGCTCGATGACGCGGCGCGCACGCCCGCCGGGCTGATCGTGCCGCTCGCCCGCTGGCGGGCCGAGCGAGAGCTGTTGCTCGCGAGCGCCGCCGCGATCGGAGTGCTGCTGCCCAACACAGAGGACGTCGAGGCCATCTATCCGCAGATCGCCGACCGCCCCCTGATCGCGCTGCAGTTTCCGACCTTCACCGACGGCCGCGCGCTCACCCAGGCGGTGCTGCTGCGCAACCGGCTGGGATTCGCAGGCGAGCTGCGCGCGCTCGGCGATGTCGTCCGCGACCTCGTGTTCTGGCTTGGCCGCTGCGGTTTCGATGCCATCGTGCCGCGGCCCGACCAGGACCTCGAGGCCTGCCGAGGCGCCCTCGATGAGCTGAGTGTCGCCTACCAGCCCGCCGCCGACGCCCACGCCGCCGTGTGGGCGCGCAGACGCATGCGGGCGAGCGCCTGATCCGCCCCGCAGCGCATCCGCTCAGGCACGCTCGCACATCCAGTTGATCTGTCCCCAATGCTTCGCGAGCGGCGCGGTCAGGGCGCCCCTTGGCAGCCGCCAGCTCCAGTTCCGAGGCCCTTCGGTACCGGGGGTGTTCAGGCGCGCCTCGGAGCCGAGACCGAGCAGATCCTGGGCGGGAATCACCGCCAGGGTCGCCGCCGATTCGAGCGCGGCGCGGGCGAGCGCCTCCGGCATCGCCTCGGGCCCAAGCCCCATCACCCGATCGACGTACTCCCGCGCCGGCTCGGTGAGGCTGCGGTACCAGCCGAGCGTCGTGTCGTTGTCGTGCGTGCCGGTGTAGACCACGCAGTCGGCACCAAGCTGGCGCGGCAGGTGCGGATTGTCCGGGGAGCCGTCGAACCCGAACTGCAGCACCCGCATGCCCGGGAGCCCGAAGTCCTTGCGCAGCTTCACCACGTCCTCGGTGATCATGCCGAGGTCCTCCGCGACGATCGGCAGCTCGCCGAGCTCATCGCGCAGGGTCTTGAGGAACTCGCGCCCCGGGGTGGGACACCAGCGTCCGCCGCGCGCATCGGGCGCCCCCGCCGGCACCGCCCAGTGCGCCGCAAACGCCCGGAAATGATCGATGCGCAGCAGATCCACGCGGGCGAGCTGCGCGGCCACCCGGGAGCGCCAGTACGCGAACCGCTCGCGCTCGAGGGTCTGCCAATCGTAAAGCGGATTGCCCCAGACCTGGCCGGTCTCGGAGAAGTAATCCGGCGGCACGCCGGCGATCGCGGTCGGCCTGCCGGCGGCATCGAGTTGAAACTGCTGGCGGTACATCCACGTCTCGGCCGACATCGGCCCGACATAGAACGGCAGATCGCCGAAGAGGCGCACGCCCCGCAGACAGGCATACTCGCGCAGCCTGCGCCACTGGACGAAGAACGCGAACTGCTCGAGCCGGATGCGCTCGAGCTCGGCGGCCTGCCTGCGCCGGATCCCATCCAGGGCGCCGGGCTCCCGATCGCGCAGCTCCTGCGGCCAGCTCCACCACGGCTCCCCCTCGCACGCCTCGCTCAACACCTCGAAGAGCGCGTAGTCCTCGAGCCAGTCCCAGGTGGACTGCGCAAACTCCGTGTGCTCCTCGGGCAGCGCCTCGGGCGGCTCGGCCGGATCGATGAATGCGGGATTACCGGCGAAATCCGAGCGCGCGAAGTACGGGGAGCCGTCCGCCCCGGTCGGCCCCACGGGCAGGAACTGCCAGACGCCGAAACCCGCCTCGGCCAGCCAGTCGATGAAAGCGCGCCCGCCGCGCCCGAGCGGCGCCTCGAGCGAGCTCAGGTGCAGCAACACCCCGGCGCGGCGCCGGTCGAGCACCGGCAGGCGATGATCGGTCATTTGGAGTCTTCGGGTCTGTGAGCGGAAAGCGGCCCGCTAGCGCTGCGGCAGCGTCACGTCTGCGAACAACGCGGTGGTCTCCTCGGGGCTTCCGGCGCGATGCGCACGCTCCACCAGGCGCCGATCCAGGTGCGGCGCGAGCAACTGCGCAAAGTCATACATGTATTTTCGCAACAGCGTCCCGCGCCGGAATCCGAGCCAGGTGGTGTGGGTGGGCAGCAGGTGCGAGGCCTCGAGCACGGCGAGATCCTGCGCATCTTCGGCCACCGCCATGGGCGCCACGATCCCGACGCCGAGCCCCAGGCGCACGTAGGTGACAATCACGTCCGCATCCTGCGCGGTGATGGCGACGTTCGGCGTCAAGCCCGCCCGCGCAAACGCCTCGTTGAGCGAAGAAGGACCGGAGAAACTGAACGTGTAGGTGATGATCGGATGCGCCGCAAGCGCGCGGTAGCTGAGCCTGCCCGCCGCGGCGAGCGGATGCTCCCGCGGCACGATGACCACGCGGCTCCATCGGTAGCAAGGCAACAGGGTGAGGCTGCCGAAGCGCTGCTCCGAGCCGGTGGCGATGGCGCAGTCGATGCGATCCTGGGCCACCATCTCGGCGAGTTGCTCGGAAGTGCCCTGGTGCAGGTTCAGGCGCACATTCGGGTACCTGGCGCGAAACGCCCGGATCACGGCCGGCAGCACATAGCGCGCCTGCGTGTGGGTGGTGCCGACCGAGAGGCTCCCGCGGCCCTCATCGCGCAGCTCGGTCGAGAGCCCGCGGATGCTCTGCACTTCGAGCAGCACGCGCAGCGCCCGATCGATCACCTGCTGGCCGGCCGGGGTGATACGCGTCAAGTTTCGGCCTTCGCGCACGAAGATCTGGAATCCGAGCTCGTCCTCGAGGAGCTTGATCTGCTTGCTCACCCCCGGCTGCGAGGTGTGCAGCTTCTGGGCCGCAGCGGTGATATTGAGCCCGCTCTGGGCAACGGCCGCCAGGTAGCGCAGCTGGTGCAGTTTCATGGGGACAGGGTATCCCAAGCCCCCCTTCCCCACCATAACCGCTCGGGAGTGCATCAGAAGCAATCATTCGTTCAACGAGCCGGCCCTCGCTCGCTATAGTCGCCCGCACCATGGGTGAGCTCGTAAACCTCTCCGATCTCGAGCAGAAAGCCGCCGCCGTGCGCGAGCGGCTCTCGGGGGCCGCCCGCGAGTACGGGCGGGTGGTCTACTCGAACAGCCTGGGCGCCGAGGCCATGGTGCTCACCGACATCATCTGGACCCACGTGCCCGAGATCGACGTGTTCAGCATCGACACGGGCCGGCTGCACCAGGAGACATACGATCTGCTCGAGAGCCTGCAACGGCGCTATCAGCGCACACTGCGCGTGGTGTCCCCGGATGCCCTCTCGCTCGAGCGCCTCGCCGCCTCACAAGGCATCAACGGCTTCTACCACAGCCTGCAAGGCCGCCTCTCATGCTGCCACGTGCGCAAGGTGGAGCCATTCAAGCGCGCCGTCGCCGGCTACGGAGCCTGGGTCACCGGGGTGCGGCGGGAGCAGTCCGCGACCCGCGCGCAGGCTGAGCCGGTGGAATGGGACGGCGAGTACGGCCTCTACAAGGTGAGCCCGCTGCTCGAGTGGTCCGAAGCGGAGGTCTGGCAGTACATCCGCGCCCACAAGCTGCCGTACAATGCGCTGCACGACCGCCAGTACCCGAGCATCGGCTGCTCGCCCTGCACCCGCGCCATCCAGCCGGGGGAGAGCCGCCGTGCCGGCCGTTGGTGGTGGGAGCAACCCGAGTCTCGCGAATGCGGCCTACACCCCCGGGTGCGCCAAACGGCGGCCCAAGCCTGAATAGCCTCCCGGACGGCATGGACCATCTGCCGGTCTTTCTGCGCCTGCGCGCCGCGCCCGCGGTGGTCATCGGCGGCGGGCGGATCGCGCAACGCAAGATCGAGCTGCTCCTCAGGTGCGGCGCCGAAGTCACGGTGATCGCGCCAGCGCTGCGCGAGGAGCTGGCCGAGCGTGCGGCAGCGGGTGAGATTCGCCACCTCGCCGAAGCCTTTCACCCGCGCCACCTCGAGGGCGCGCGGCTTGCGATCGCGGCGACCGATCGCAGGGTCGTCAACACGGCGGTGTCGGAGGCCGCCCGCGCGCGGGCCCTGCCGGTCAATGTCGTCGACGACCCGGCGCTCTCCACCTTCATCTTCCCGGCCATCATCGACCGCGCCCCCATCATCGTGGCGGTCGGCTCCGCCGGCAACGCTCCGGTCCTCACCCGCTGGGTGCGCGAGCAGATCGAGGCGCTCCTGCCCGGTACGCTCGGGACGCTGGCGCGGTTCATCGGCGAGCGGCGCAAGGCCGTGCAGGAGGCGCTGCGGGTCTCGGCGCGCCGCTCGTTCTGGGAGCGGATCGTGGCCGGCAAGGTCGCCTCGCGGGTCCTGCGGGGGGATGCCGGCGGCGCTCAGCGGGATTTCGAGCGGGAGCTGCGCACCGCGCAGCTCACCACCTCGGGCGCCACGGGTGCGCGCGCCCTGGGCGAGGTGTACCTGATCGGCGCCGGTCCCGGCGATCCTGACCTGCTCACGCTTCGGGCGCTGCAGCTGCTGCAGCAGGCGGATGTCGTCCTGTACGACCGCCTCGTTCCCGAGGCGGTGCTCGAGCGCTCCCGGCGCGAGGCCCGGCGGGTCTTCGTCGGCAAGGGCGCGACGCAGGGCCCGCGCGGACCGCATACCGATCAGGAGCGCATCCACGAGCTCATGGTCCGCTACGCCCGCGAGGGGCTCAAGGTGGCGCGCCTGAAGGGCGGCGACCCGTTTGTGTTCGGGCGGGGCGGGGAGGAGCTCGAGACGCTCGCCCGTCACGGGATCCCCTATGTGGTCGTTCCCGGCATCACCGCCGCGCTCGGCGCCGGCGCCGCCTCGGGCATCCCCCTGACCCACCGCAAATTGGCCCAGAGCTTCACCCTGGTGACCGGTCATCCGCTCGAGGACGCCGCGCTCGACTGGCCCGCGCTCGCCCGCCCGCATCAAACCGTGGTGTTCTACATGGGCGTGGCGCACCTTGCGCACATTGCCTCCCGGCTGACCGCAGCCGGAGCTCCCCCCACCCTGCCCGCGGCACTCATCGAGCGGGCGACGCTCCCCGGACAGCGCACCCTGCGCGGCACGCTCGCGACCATCGCCGCCCTCGCCCGCGAGGCGGACATCTCGCCCCCGGCGCTGCTCGTGGTCGGGGAGGTGGCGGCGTTCAATGTCGATGCGCTCGCCGAGCCCGGCGAGCAGACGGCGATTGCGGCCGAAGCCTGCGGCGAGGCCGAGGGGGACCTGGCTTGAGGGTCTATGACGGCTTCGTTGGATCGATCGGCCACACCCCCCTCATCCGGCTGCGGCGCCTGAGCGAGGAGACCGGCTGCGAGGTACTCGGCAAGGCGGAATTCACCAACCCCGGCGGCTCGGTCAAGGACCGCGCCGCACGCGCCATCGTGCTTGCGGCCGAGAACAGCGGCGAGCTCGCCCCCGGCGGCACCGTCGTCGAAGGCACCGCCGGCAACACCGGGATCGGACTGGCGCACGTGTGCAACGCGCGCGGCTACCGCTGCGTCATCGTCATGCCCGATAACCAGTCGCCGGAGAAATTCCGCCTGCTCGAGACCCTGGGCGCCGACGTGCACAAGGTGCCGGTGGTTCCCTACAGCAACCCCAACCAGTACCAGAAGCTCGCCCAGCGCCTTGCGGCGAGCCTGCCCAACGCCATCTGGGCGAACCAGTTCGACAACACCGTCAACCGCCGCGCGCACATCGAGTCCACGGGGCCTGAGATCTGGGAGCAGACCGGCGGCCGCGTGGACGCATTCGTGGCCGCATGCGGCACCGGCGGCACCTTCGCCGGCGTGTCGGAGTATCTGAAGTCGAGGCGCCCCTCGGTGCGCTGCGTGCTGGCCGATCCTCCAGGCAGCAGCCTGTACGAATTCGTGCGCAGCGGCACGCTCAAGGCCACCGGAAGCGGCTCGATCACCGAGGGCATCGGCATCGGCCGCCTCACCGCCAACCTGAAGGACGCGCCCATCGATGAGGCCGTGCACATCGAGGACAGCGAGACCGTCGCCTACGTCTACCGCCTGTTGCGCGAGGAGGGCCTGTTCCTGGGCAGCACCAGCGGCATCAACGTCGCCGCGGCCGTGCGCGTGGCTCGCGACCTCGGCCCGGGTCACACCGTGGTGACGGTGTTGTGTGACGGAGGAGCGAAGTACCAGTCGCGCCTCTTCAATCGGGAGTGGCTGGCGCAAAAGGGGCTCGCGCAATCCGCACCGGCGGCGCCGGCGGGCGAGCCGGTCGACGTGCGCAAGGTGATGCTCGACTGAGTCCGGCAGGCCCCTAGCCGCCCGCAGCGGGGCCGCCCGCCTTCGGCCGGGCGAGATTGGCGCGCACGAACGCAATGTGCTCGCGCAGCTGATAGAGCTGATCGGCGTGCGAGCCGGGGATCTTGCGCAGGATCGCCGCGCGCTCGATCTCGTGCAGCCGCCCGATCAGATCCGCCCGGCGCTCGGCAGAGAGCGTCCCGAGCGACTCCCGCTCGAGCGCCATGAGCTCCCCGTAGCGGCGGTGAATGCGGCTGCTGACGCGCCATCCATACAGTTTCGGCAGGTAGCTCAACCCCGGGACCAGCACCACGAACGCGGGCACGAGGACCACCAGGATCCGCTCGAGGAGGCTCGCGAGCCAGAAAGGCAGATAGCGGTAGAGGAAGCTCTTGTCGCCCGACCTGTAGTAGCGCGCAGCCTCCGAATCGAGCGGATAGCCGTAGGTCGCGCTGTTTGGAAAGACATGGGCCGCGTGCAGGAGATTGGCGCCGCCCTGCACCTCCTGGGCGGCCTCGATCAGCAGATCGACGAGCGCCGGATGCAGATCCGCGTGCGCAATGAGCTCCACGGCCGGACCGACGAGCGTGAGCGGGTGCGGCGGCAGGTCCTCGCCGAGATCGAACGCGCCGGCGGGTATGTCGATGCGGTGCAGATAGGGGAATCGGCGCACGTAGGCGTCGGCCTGCTCGAAGTCGAACAGCCGCACGCCCCTCGCGTGCAGCATCGCCCCGATGATGGCAGGCGGCGTGGAGTCCCCGGTGAGGAAAATCGCATCCGCCTGCCCGCCGAGCAGCGCGTCCCGCGCCGCGGCGCCCTCGGCATCGAGCAGCCGTGTCGGGGCCGTGGGTGTGATGTCGTTGGCCGCGAGCAACGCCAGCGCGAGCGCACGCGTGCCGCTGCCGGGCTTGCCGATGGCAAGCCGCTTGCCCCAGAGCTGCGAGAGCCGGCTCAAGGGCTTCGCCGCGCGGTAAAAGATCGCGAGCGGCTGATAGAACATCGTGCCGAGGGACACCAGGTGCGCCGCGCCCTCCCGGCCCGAGGCCGCCCCGGGAGCGATGCCCGCCTGCACCAGAGCGATGTCCACGCGCGAGTCGCGCGCCCTCATGCGCTTGAGGTTTTGCAGGGAGCCTGCGGAGGGCCGGATTCTCAGGGTGATGCCGCTGCGCGCCAGGATCGTCCGGTAGCGCTGCGCGAGCAGCGCAAAGCTGCTGCCGTCGGGACCTGCGCTGATCGTGATGGTGCTCGGGGGCGCCGGACGCACGAAGTGCAGCGTGAGCCAGATGGCCGCCGCGCTCGCAAGCAGGATCGGGCCCAGGGTGTGGGTGAGGTCCCACCAGGAGATGGTGGTGATGGTTTTCGACAGACGCCCCCGCCCGCCCCCCTGCTCTGTGGAATCGCCGGTCGGTTCGTGACCCTCCATACCGGTTGAGTCTAGCATCGGGACCCGCGCCGTCGCGCTCGCCCTCGTGCCGAGGCGTGAAAAAACCGGCAGGCGCGCCCCCTCCGGTAAGATACCGGCAGTTTCCGATACGCGATGGGGCAGGTCTTGCCGTGGATGCCGGATCGATCGAGCGCATTGAGACGAGGATCGCCTTCCTTGAGCGGGCGAACGCCGAATTGAGCGATGTTGTCTTTCGCCAGCACCGCGACATCGAAGCGCTGCGCGAGCGGGTGGCCGCCCTGGCGCTGCGCATGCAGGCGGGAGACTCGGATCTGCCCGCCCCGGCGCCGCAGGATGAGCGGCCACCGCATTACTGATCGGATGCGAACCTGGCCGGGCAGAGCGGCATGATCCCCGTCGTCGATGTCGCTGCGCTGTTCGACGCCGATCCGCACGCATGGGCGGCGCCTGACCGGGCGCTCTCGGCGGCGGCCCGCGATAGCGGGTTCGTGTGCATCCGCGGCCTGCCGCAGGAGGCGGTGCCGGGCCCTGCCGGCAGGGCGCGCCTGCTTGCGGTCTTCGGCCTGGACGATGTGCACAAGCGCCGCCTGTACCGGCGTAAATTCGCACCGGAGAACCGAAACATCTATCGCGGCTGGTTCCCTCTGCAGCCCGGCAACCTGACCGCCAAGGAGGGCATCGATCTCGGCGGGGATGTCGCGCACGGCCCGGGGATCAGCGCTCCCGGGGACCCGCTGCGTGAGCCGAGCCCGTTGCCGGAGGATGAGCGCCTTCCGGGCTGGCGCGCAGCCGTCGCCGGCTACTACCGCGCCATGGAGAGAGTCGCCGGGGTGCTGATGCGCTCTTTCGCGCGCAGCCTCGGGCTGCGCGAGGACTACTTCGATGAGTCGTTTCGCGGCGGACTGTCCACTTTGCGGCTGATTCGATATCCGCCGCGGGAGGAGGCCGAGCTCGCCGCGCTCACCGATCCAGAGGTGTGGGTCGAGACCCCCGCGGGACGGCGCTATCTCGTCGGCGCGCCCCATACGGACTCGGGCTTCGTGACGCTGCTCGCCCAGGATGGCGTGGCCGGACTGCAGGCGCGCTCGCGCCAGGGGCGCTGGCTCGATGTGCCGCCTCTTGAGGGCACGCTGGTCGTGAATTTCGGCCAGGTGCTCGAGCAGTGGTCGGCGGGTCGGATCCGCGCGACCGAGCACCGGGTGCTCGGCTCGGGGCTCGAGCGTCATTCCATTCCGTTTTTCTACGAAGCCCGCGCCGAGGCGGCCATCGCGCCGCTGCCGATCGACCCGCCGGAGCTGTTCGCGCCGTTCGAGTACGGCGACTTTCTCTGGATGCGCATGACCGCGTTCATCGAATTTCGCGGGCTCGAGGCCGAGCGCGCCCGCACGAGTCGATGAGCGCCGCCGCTCCGGGGCCATACCACCGTCCGCGCTCCCGAGGCCCCTGCCGCCAGCGGCCGCATCCCATCTGCTACAGTACGCCCCATGCCCCTCATCGACACACCCCGCGCCGTCCTCACGGCTGTCGCGCCGCAGGCGCGATACCCGTGAGGCGCCCCACCGCCCTCCTACCTTCCTGGCTCCTCTCACTTGCGGCTTGCGCCGCGGTGGCGGCCTTTTCCTTCGGGCACATCGATGTGCCGATGGCGAGGTACTTCTGGAAGATCGGCCGCTTTCTGCACCCCTTGAACAAGCCCTTCGGAGCCTCCGGCATTCTCACGCTGGAGTCGGCGGTGGTCCTCTCGCTGGTGCTTGCGAGGCTGGTGCGCGGCCACATCTCGCGGTTCGCGGAAGTCCTTGCCATCGCCTGCCTCGCCTCGATCTGCGCCTACGGCATCAACAGTCTCGTTTTGAAGCCATTTTTCGGAATTCCAAACCCCACGGCGGTCCTGCACGGCGCCGCGCATGCGCTTCACCTCTGGAAGGGCTCGGCGATGAGCAGCTTCCCATCCGGCCACATGGTGCTCTCGGGAGCGTTCGCCGGGGTTTTCATGCGCCTTTATCGGGCGAGCACCTGGCCGCTCGCGGCCCTTCTGCTCATTGCCGCGGTCCTGTTGGTCGTCGGCGACTGGCATTTCCTGAGCGATGTGGTGGCCGGATCGTTCCTCGGCCTGTCGGCGGGCGCACTGGCCGGGGAAACGTGGTCGGCCCACTTGGGCCGGTAGAAACGCAGCCGCGCAGCGCCCGCTGGCATGTTATCTGAAGACGGGAGCGCGCAATGAGACGACTCGGCCCGGGCTCGAGCCGTCGGGCCTGGCGCTCGCACCCGGAGGAACACTGTACGTCACGAATCAGGGCGCCGATACAGTCAGTGTCCTCGACACGCACAGCGGCACTGTGCGCGCGACGTACGCAGCGGGCGCCGGACCTTCCGGGGTCGTACTCGCGCCCGGCGAACGCACGCTCCATGTCGCCGACACCCTCGCCAACGCGGTGTGGCCGATTGACACGGCCACGGGACGGGCAGGTGCCCCGATCGCGACCGGCCTGTCGCCGCGGCAGCCGGCGATCACCCCGCGCGGCAAGTGGCTGTTGGTCGCCGATTCAGCCATCGACACGCTGAGCGTGATCCAAGTCGCCGGCGAGGCGGGCCGCCTCGCCCCGGATTGCGCCCAAAGGGAGCGCCGCGCGCCGGTTCCCTACCCGCGCGGCGCTCCCTGCGGGCTCAGTGATCCGAGTCGCCCTTCACCAGCACGGTCACGGGACGCGAGGCGATTCCGCTCGCCACCACTTGCAGCTCGCTCAGGCCCGGCTCCTGATCCGCGGGCACATCGAAGCTCGTCCAGGCAACCTGATCGGAGGCCACCGCTACGCTGCGAAAATCGCGGGTGCGGCTGTAGAAGACATCCCCGGTCCTCAGGTTGGTGATGCGCACGAGCGGAAAGTTCGTGTTGGCCTGCACATCATCCCCATAGGCCGCACCCTGGGACATGCCGCTCAAGCGCATGCCGGCGAGCTGATAGGTGCGCCCGGGCGCGATGACGAGCGGGGTGAACAGCACGACCGGCCGCCACTGCGGTTTCGGCCCGCCGACGGGCGTGTAGATCTCGATGTCGTTCGAGAAGTCGGTGAACAGGATCTGCCCCGTGGGCAGCACCAGCATGTTGCCGTAGTACGAGGAATCGATCGGCGCATTCGGCGGTCCCGGCACGGCGCTCAGCCTGCGGCCATTCCACTCAAAGAAGGTCGAGGGCGTGTTGCCGAACCCCGGGCTCGCCATGACCAGCACCCTGCCGTTCGGCTCAGGCGCCGCCGGCCCGTCGGCGACGTCGTTGCCGCCGGGAAATTGCGGCCCCGGCCGCCACGTTCCCCAGCGGCTGTCATAGATGGCGGTGTTGCCCGCACCGCACGAATTCGCGCCGCTGTAGAACACCGTGCCATTGGGCCGAAGCACGCCCGGGCCGAGCTCGAAGCTGGCGACACTCTCCCCGCCGCAGGCCGCAGCGGAATCCCACAGCTGCACGCGCGTGCTGCCCGCGCTCGACCACGTGCCGCTCCAGGGGCTGTAGAGCTCCGAGTTGGTGCCGTCGGGCATGTAGGTAAACGGAGGGATGGGAACGTAAGCGTCTACGGTGAGCACCTTCCCGTCGGGCAGCAGCGTCCAGCCTTCCTCGTCATTCGGGTCGAATTTGCCCGTTCCGGTCGGGGTCCAGGTCAGGGTTCTCGCATCGAGCAGCGCCTGCTGATCGGTGCAGCAGTTCGCCTGCATGTACGTGCCGTCGGGCAACACGATGCTCTGCGCATCGCCGATCGTCGTCCAGCCGCTCGGTGGGGCAATCGACGTCCAGGTGTTGGTCACGGGATCGTAGATGGCCCCGAGGTTGGTCCAGACGGGGTTGCAGGCCGCCGGGGAGAAGGTGCACAGATATTCCCCGCCCTCGATGATCATCCGGCCGTCGGGCAGCACCGCGGTGGAGTGATACAGCGGGTTATAGGGCGCCAGGGCGATCTGCTTCCACGTGCCGTTCACGTAGCTGCCGTGCCGGTCCGGGGTGAGCTGGTACCAATCGTCAAAGCCCGCATCCTGCACCAGCACCGTGCCGTTGGTGAGCAGGATCGGGTTGCCGGCGCCGTTGAACAGATTGAGCTGATGGGTGAGCGGCGTCCAGGCGCCGGCCGCTGCGCCGGGGCCGCCGGCGGCCGATGGGACACCGGCCGATATGCCGCCGGCCGCGGGCGGGCGCGCCAGGCTCTGCGGATGCCCGACCGCGTGCGGCATCGGCTCAAGGAGCCGCGCCTGTGCGAGTGCGAGCCCGGGAAACAGCAATATTGCAAGAAGCGCGAGCGCGGACCACGATCCGCGACGCAAGAGCCCTGCGCAGTACGTATACATTGGACCTCCAGCGAGTTGTATTGTTTGTATGTAGCGGCGGCCGCGCCGCACGGAGGCGCGGCCGAGCTCACGGGGTCAAAGGGAAACCGGAAAAAGCTCGAGCGGTTACTTGTCTTCGTTCGTTGCCGCCCTTATGAGCCGCCGCAATCGATAAGTCAAGGTTTTCGCAGGCGCCGCTCCATTTTGGGCCGTATGCCGGAGGAGTCGACGCCGGATGAGCCCCGGAGGGAACGCAGGGGATCCGTTCCGATCCGGTGGCACGCAGTCACATCGGTGTAACCTCGCCCGCGGGGCGGCGCGAGGCGCGTCGTGGCGACGCGCATCCACCCTCCCATCACCTCGCCGCACTGCCTTATACTGCGGGCGAACCGATCCGGATAAGGAGCAAGCCATGGCAAAAGTCCTCGTTCTCTATTACTCGTCCTACGGCCACGTCGAGCGGATGGCGCAAGCGATCGCAGAAGGCGCCGCGTCGATCCCCGGTACCGAGGTCACCGTCAAGCGCGTACCGGAGCTGGTGCCCGAGGAGGTCGCGCGCAAGGCCGGCATGAAGACCGACCAGAAGCCGCCCATCGCGAGCGTCGATGAGCTCAGCAATTACGATGCGATCCTCTTCGGCACCCCGACGCGCTTCGGCAACATGGCCGCGCAGATGCGCAACTTCCTCGACCAGACCGGCGGACTGTGGGTCAAGGGCGCCCTCGTCGGCAAGGTGGGCAGCGTTTTCGCCTCGACCGCAACTCAACACGGCGGCCAGGAAACGACCCTCACCAGCTTTCACCACACACTGATGCACCAGGGAATGATCATCGTCGGGCTGCCGTATTCCTTTGCGGGACTGACGCGCATGGACGAGATGACCGGCGGCACGCCCTACGGCGCAACGACGCTCGCGGGCGCCGACGGCTCCCGGCAGCCGAGTGAGAACGAGCTGGCGGGGGCGCGCTTCCAGGGCCGGCACGTCGCCGAGATCGCCGCGCGCCTGGTGCATGGGGCGGGAGAGCGCGGCCCGCACCCAAGGTGATGCAGAATCCCACGGAAACGACCGGATCGGGACGCTGAGTCAGGCGATGCATCCTCCCGCTCGTCCGGGGAGGCGCTGCCACCGGCAAGACCGACTCTCCTGACTCGCCCGGCGCGATGGAAGGCCCTGCCCGCGCGCGGCGGCTCCTCCGGAGCCGCTGCCGCGGGCGATCCCGCGCCTCAGGCGGCCGAGCGCTCCTGTGCCGGGGCGTCGGTGGACTTGCGGCCCTGCGCGGGCTCGGCGAGCGCCACCTCGAGCGCCTCGGAGACGCGCTCCACCCAGACGAACTCGAGCGCCGAGCGCACGGTCTGCGGGATGTCCTCGAGATCGCGCCGGTTGCGCGCCGGGAGGATCACCTTGCGGATGCCCGCGCGCGCCGCGGCGATCGTCTTCTCCTTGATGCCACCGACGGGCAACACCAGGCCGCGCAGACTGATCTCGCCCGTCATGGCGACATCCGGGCGCACCGCCTGGCGCTTCAGAAGCGAAGCGAGGGAGACGAACATCGCCACACCGGCGCTCGGACCGTCCTTCGGGATCGCTCCGGCGGGTACGTGCACATGGATGTCGCTCGCATCGAAGACCTTGGGGTCGATGCCGAGCTCCTCCGCCTGCGCCTTCACGAGGCTCAAGGCGGCCTGCGCCGACTCCTTCATGACATCGCCCAGCTGGCCGGTCAGGATGAGCTTGCCATTGCCGCTCATGCGCGCCGACTCGATGAACAGGATGTCCCCGCCGACGGGAGTCCAGGCAAGCCCGGTCGCCACTCCGGGGACCGAGGTGCGCTGGGCGACCTCGTTCTCGAATCTAGGCGCCCCGAGCACCTCTGGCACGTCGGCCGCCTCAAACCGCACGCTCGCCACCTTGCCTTCGGCGATGCGCATGGCCGCATGGCGCAGCAGCCCGCCGATCTCGCGCTCGAGGCTGCGGCAGCCGGCTTCCCGCGTGTACTCATGGATGATGCGCATCAACGCCTCATCGCTCACCTGCACCCGGGAGGCCTCGAGGCCGTTCGCCTCGAGCTGGCGTTTCACCAGATAGCGCTTCGCGATCTGCAGCTTCTCCTCGTCGGTGTAGCCGGTGAGCGGGATGATCTCCATGCGATCGCGCAGCGGTCCGGGAATCGTCTCGAGCACGTTGGCGGTGGCGATGAACAGCACGTGGCTCAAGTCGAACGGCAGACCGAGGTAGTTGTCGCGGAAGGTCGAGTTCTGCTCCGGATCGAGCACCTCGAGCAGCGCCGAGGCCGGGTCGCCATGGAAGCTCGCGCTCAGCTTGTCGATCTCATCGAGCATGAACACCGGATTGCGCGTGCCCGCCTTGCGCAGGCCCTGCACGATGTTGCCGGGCAGCGCTCCGATATAGGTGCGGCGGTGACCGCGGATCTCCGCCTCATCGTGCACTCCGCCCAGGCTCGCGCGCACGAACTTCAATCCCAGGGCCCGCGCCACGCTCTGTCCGAGAGAGGTCTTGCCGACTCCGGGGGGGCCGACGAAGCACAGGATCGGGCTGCGCCCCCGGGGGTTGAGCTTGCGCACGGCGAGGTATTCGAGGATGCGGCGCTTCACCTTCTCCAGGCCATAGTGATCTTCTTCGAGCACGCCCCGCGCGCGCTCGATATCGATGTCCTCGGCGTCCGATTTGCTCCAGGGGAGGCAGACCAGCCAGTCGAGATAGGTGCGCACCATGCCGTGCTCGGGGCTCGCCTCGCTCATGCGCCGCAGGCGCTTGAGCTCCTTGCGCGCCTGCTCCTCGACCTCCTGCGGCATGTGCGCCTCGGTGATCGAGGCGTCGAGCTCGGCGAAATCGCCCTCCTCGCCTCCGTCCTCTCCGAGCTCCTTCTGCAGCTGGTGCAGCTGCTCGCGCAGCACCGCCTCGCGCTGGCGCTCGCCGAGGGCGGCCTGCGTCTGCTCGGTGATGTCGCGGGTGATCTTGAGCACCTCGACACGGTGCGAGAGCAGTCTCATCGTCTTGTCGAGCCGCTCCTTCAGATCGATGGTCTCGAGCAGCTCCTGCTTCTCCTGCGGCTTGACGTCCATGAAGCTGATGATGAGGTCGGCCAGGTGCCCGGCGGACTCGATGCCGCGCACGGTGCGTGCCAGCTCCGCCGGCACCTGCGGCAGGAGCGAAAGCGCCGCCACGGCGCGCTCCTTGAGGACGTCCATACGTGCCTCGATGTCAGCGCCCGTCGCGACCGGCTCGGCCACAGTCTCGACGCGCGCGGCGAGAAACGGCTTTTGACGCACGATCTCCAACACCCGAAAACGCCCCTCTCCCTGGCAGACCAGATGATGCGCGCCGTCCGGCCCGGTGATGTAGCGAACCACGGTGGCAAGCACGCCAATCTCATATAGGTCACTCGGGGTGGGCTTGTCGAGTGTCGGGTCGCGCTGGAGCAGCAGGCCGACCTTGCCTCCGGTACGCACCGCCTCCTGGGCGGCGGCGATGCTCTCCTCCCGCCCGAGCGTCACCGGCAGCACGATGCCGGGGAACAACACGACGTTGCGCATCGCCACGATCGGGACCGCATCGGGCGGCAGAGGCGGCGGCTCGATCCGGGATGTCGAAGCAGGGTTCTCGATTTCCGTCATGGTCATTTCTCCAACGCCCGCTCAAGGTGCACCTCCAGGCAGCCGCGCTCGTAGCGGGTGGCCGAAACCGTGAGCGGCATGCCGGTGAGGGGAACACGCCGGATGAACCGGCCGTGCGGGATTTCCAGGCGCCGGATGACGGCGTCCGAATGCCCGAGCTTCAGGCGGCGCACGGCGCTCACCGTGAGTGCGGCGGGCTCGAGCCTAACGTCGATGTCCTCCGGCGCGACGCCCGGAAGCGCAAACAGCAGGAGCACCCCTTCGGCGCTCTCCAGAATGTCCACCGGCGCCTCCCATGCGGCCGCATCGGCGCCTGGCCCGAGATAGCGTAGGAATTGCCGCTGCAGCCGCTCGGCCCGGTCCAGCACCTCCAGGGCCTCGACCCACATCCAGCCGTACTGTCGCTCGCCGCTCATTCGGATTTGCCCTCCGGCACATCATCTCCCGTGAGTCCCGCGCTCTCGCTGGGAACCCGGGGGCGCGATGGCCGCTTCCCGGATGAGATGCGGCCGAAGGCGGACAAGTCAAGGCGACCCGGCGCAAAGCGCCCCTCGAGCCTCTGCCTGCGCGAGGCGCGGCGCTATTGGGGGGTATGCGTATGCGAGGACCGCTTCAATGTCCCGCTCTCCCGCCGCGGCGGCCGCGCCCCCCCTGCGCAGGAGCTTCCCCGCTCCACGCAGGGCCGGCGATCAGGGAGCCCGCGGGCCCGTGCCTTCCGCTCGAGTGAGCGGCCCTCAGCCGTCCGGCACGGCCTTCTCGCTGACCATCGTCAGCACATCGTAGGCCGCCGCCGTCTCCCCCTCCTGATTGGTGATCTGCGTGTCCCAGCGCACCTCGCCATAGCCCTGGCCGATGCGCAGCGACTTCTCCTTGCAGGTCAGGCGCACCTTGATGCGATCCCCCGGCTTGACCGCTCTGGTGAAGCGCAGAGCGTCGATGCCGTAGTTGGCGAGCACCGGGCCCAGGGGCGGATCGACGAACATCCCGGCCGCCGCGGAGATCAGGAAATACCCGTGCGCGACACGGCCGCCGAAGATGGGATTTCGCTTCGCCGCCGCCTCATCCATATGGGCGTAGAAGTGATCGCCGGAGAGCGCGGCGAAGCGCTCGATGTCCTCGACGGTCACCTCACGCTCCCCTGAGTTGAACGTATCGCCGATCCTCAGCTCGCCGAAGGGTTTGCGGAACGGATGCGCGCCGGGATCGAGTTGGCGGGATCCCTTCACCCAGCGTCCCGTGAGGGCCGTCAACACATCGGGGGTGCCCTGCACCGCCGTGCGCTGCATGTAGTGCAGCACGCCGCGGATTCCCCCCAATTCCTCTCCGCCGCCGGCGCGTCCCGGTCCGCCGTGGACCAGATGCGGGAGCGGGGAGCCGTGACCGGTGGATTCCTTGGCGCAGTCCCGGTTGACCACCAGCACCCGACCATGGAAGGGAGCGAGCCCGAGCACCAGGCGCGCAGCGACCGGCTCCTCGGCGGTGAACACCGAGCCGACCAGACTGCCGGCGCCGCGGCGGGCGAGCACGATCGCCTCCTCCAGGCTCGCATACGGCACCACGGTGCTCACCGGACCGAAGGCCTCGACCTCGTGGATCGCCTTCGCCGCGGCGACATCCTTGCAAAAGAGCAACGTGGGAGCCAGGAATGCGCCCCGATCGGCATCCGCGCCGGCAGGCGAGAGCCTGCCGTCCCTGCCATAGACGACCTCGGTCTCGCCCTCGAGCTTCGAGACCTGCTCGAGCACCTCGCGCCGCTGGGCGAGCGAGGCCACCGGCCCCATCCTCACCTCCTCCTGGCGCGGGTTGCCGACCACGACCTTGCCCAGGGCGGCGCGCAGCGCCTCGATCACCGCGCCCGCCTGGGCGGCCGGTACGATGGCCTTGCGGATCGCGGTGCACTTCTGGCCCGCCTTGGCCGTCATCTCGCGCGTCACTTCGCGGATGAACAGGTCGAACTCCGGCGTCCCCGCCACCGCGTCCGGCCCCAGGATGCAGGAGTTGAGCGAGTCGGTCTCGGCGGTGAAGCGCACCGAGTGATCCATCACGGCCGGATGCGTACGGAGCCTGCGTGCCGTGGAGGCCGAGCCGGTGAAGGCGATGACGTCCTGGCAGGTCAGGTGATCAAACAGGTCGCCGACGCCGCCGCAGATGAGCTGCACCGAGCCCTCCGGCAACAGTGCCGAATCGATGATGCGCCGGAAGGCGAGCTCGGTGAGGTAGGCGGTCGCCGTGGCCGGCTTGACGATCGCCGGCACCCCCGCGAGCAGCGCCGGGGCGAGCTTCTCCAGCATCCCCCAGACCGGGAAGTTGAAGGCATTGATGTGCACCGCCGCGCCCTCGAGCGGGACTTGAACGTGCTGGCCGAGGAACCCCCCCGACTTCGAGAGCACCTCCACGGCCCCATCGACATGCACGTGTCCGTCCGGCAGCTCCTTCATCCCCTTGCTGGCGTACGCGAACAGCGTGCCGATGCCGCCGTCGATGTCGATCCAGGAATCGGACTTGGTCGCGCCGGTGGCATACGAGAGGGCGTAGAGCTCCTCTGTGTGCCCGCCCAGGTGCCTGGCGAGCGCCTTCAGCTGCGCGGCGCGCTCGTGAAAGGTGAGACGACGGAGGTTCGGCCCGCCGACACCGCGCGCATGATCGAGCATGGAGGCGAAGTCGAGTCCTTCGCTCGTGGCGCTCGCGATGACCTCGCCCGTGGTGGCGTCACGAAGCGCGGTGGCGGTGCCGGCGCCCGAGAGCCATCGGCCGGCGATGAAGCTTTGCAGCTGCATGGGGGTACCCAATGTAATGAGGGAGGCGATGCGCTTCGTCTCAAAGTCCCTTATCGACCGGTGAATCTCGGCTCTCGCTTCTCCAGGAAAGCGGCCACCCCTTCGGCGTAGTCGGCACCGAAGCCGAGCTCGCGCTGATAGTCCCGCTCCACATCGAGCTGCTGCTCGAGCGTGCGACCCCAGCCCTCCTGCATCGCCTGCTTCGTTCGCGCGAGCGCGCCCGTCGGCGCGCAGGCGAGCTGGCGGGCGATCGTGTCCACTTCGCCCGCGAAGTCCTCGTCGTCGACGCAGCGCCAGATGAGGCCCCAGTCGGCCGCCTGCCCGGCCGCGAGCCTCTCCCCGAGCATCGCGAGTCCCATGGCGCGCGCCTGACCGAGGAGCCGCGGCAAGAGCCACGTGCCGCCGGAATCGGGCACCAGGCCGATGCGGGAGAACGCCTGCACGAAGCTCGCCGAGCGCGCCGCCACGACGAGGTCGCAGGCGAGCGCGAGGTTGGCGCCGGCACCGGCGGCGACCCCGTTGACCGCCGCGATGACCGGCAGCGGCAGGCGGCGCAGGGCGAGCACCAGGGGCTTGTAGTTGCGCTCGATCGACTCGCCGAGATCCGCCGGTGCGCCCCCCGGCGCCACGGCGCGCTCGCCGAGATCCTGCCCCGCGCAAAAGGCGCGCCCCGCCCCCGTGATGAGCAGCACGCGGGCCGCACCCGCCTGCACCGTTGAAATCGCATCTCTTAACTCCGCGTGCATCGCGGCGTTGAGGCTGTTGAGACGCTGCGGCCGGTTGAGCGTGAGCCGGGCGATGCCGTCCGTCACCTCAAAGAGGATCGTCTGATGACTCATCACAAGTCCCTCGCCGCGTCATTTCTCATCGTAATCGAGCTCCAGCTCCGCCGTCTTGCACCGCGACTGGCACGCGAGCACATAACCCTGCTCGACCTCCCAGTCCTCGAGCGCGTAGTTCTGCATCATCTCGACCTCCCCGCGCAGCACCTTCGTGCGGCACGTCGCGCACACGCCCGAGCGGCAGGAGAAGGGCAGATCGAGCCCGGCGCGCTCGCCCGCATCGAGCACGGTCTCCTCCTCGAGTCTCATGGTGAACGAGCGGCGCCGTCCGTCGAGCGTGACCGTCACTTGCGCAAGTCCCGTCGCCTCGGGGCTTGCCTTCACGCCCCCAGGCCCCGCCGCGGCCTCACCGGGAGCCACCGCCGTGAAGTGCTCGATCCGGATCCGATCCGCCGGCACCCCGAGCTGCGCGAGCGCACCGGAAACCGTCGCGGCCATCTCGCCGGGACCGCAAACGAAGTACTCCGCCACCGCCCGCGGCGCGAAGAACGCGCCACTCAGCTCCCGGACCTTGTCCGCATCGAGCCGGCCGTTGTAAAGCGCCACCTCCTGCGGCTCGCGGCTCATGAGAAAGTGCAGCGCCAGCCGATCCGGGTAGCGGTCCTTCAGCCGCTTGAGCTCCTCGAGGCCCATGGTGCGCGCGACGCTGCGATTGCCGTAGAACACGATCATGTGCCCACCGGCGCCGAGCACGCCGCGCGCGACCGAGAGCACCGGCGTGATGCCGCTGCCGGCGGCGAAGGCCACGCGAACCCCCGCGCCGAGAGTCCCGGCGTGCGGGGTGAAGCTGCCGTTCGGCGGCAGCGCCTCGAGGGTCTCGCCGGCGCGCAGCCGCGAGAGAAACCCCGACATGCGCCCCCCCGGCCGCACCCGCGCCAGGATGCGCAGCGGCCGCTCCCGAGAGGCGTTGATCAGGGAGTAGGTCCGGCGGATCTCCTCCCCGTCGATCATCGCGCGCAACACGATGTGCTGGCCGGGACTGGCGCAAAATGCCTCCTCGAGCTCGGGAGGCACCGCGAGCGCGACACCCAGGGCGTCCTCGGCCTCGGGCTGCGCCTGCGCCACGCGCAGGGAGTGGAATTTCAACATGCGGGGCCTAGATGCATTTGAAGGTGTCGAAGGGCTCGAGACAGGCGCTGCAGCGGTAGTGCGCCTTGCAGGGCGTAGACCCGAACTCGCTCAATCGCTCCACCGCCTGGCTGGCGCAGCGCGGGCAGGCGATCTGCCCTGAGGGCGTGCGCTCGACCGCGATGCCATACGCCTCGAGCTTTCGCCGCCCCTCCTCGCTCAGCCACTCGGTGGTCCACGCCGGCCACAACACCGTCTCCAGCACGACACCGGCGAGGCCCTGGCCGAAGAGCGCCTCGCGGATCGATCTGTGGATCCACTCCGTGGCGGGACAGCCCGAGTAGGTCGGCGTGATGCCGACGTGCACCCGCCCATCCTCCCGCAGCCCGACATGACGCACGATCCCGAGCTCGACGATGCTGACCACCGGAATCTCCGGGTCCATCACCGTCTCGAGCGCTTGCCAGACCCGTCGCACGAGCGGCTGCGCTCCCGATGCTCTCGGCGCCTCTACCATGTCGCCCCCGGATGGAGGCGCTGCAAGTGCTGCATCTCGGTGAGCAGCTGTCCCAGGTGCTCGCTGTGCACACCGCGCTTGCCGAGCCAGGGGAAATACGCCGGCGGTGGCTGCCGCAGCGTGGCCTCCTCGAGCGCTGCGGTGACTCTTGCCTCCCAGCGGCTGCGGATCACGGCCAGGGGCGGGGCGATGCCGTGGGAGGCCATGTGCGCATCGAGGGCATCGGGCGTGAGCAGCTCGCCGGTGAATCGCCAGAGCCCATCGAGCGCGGCCTGTACGCGGGCGTGGCTCTCCTCGGTGCCATCACCCAGACGCACGAGCCACCCGCAGCTGAAGCGCCAGTGGTAGCGGCACTCCTTCATCGCCTTGGCGGCGATGTTGGCGAGCTGCTCGTCCGTCGAGCCGATGAGACTGTGGTAGAGCTCGACCTGCCACGCATCGAGCAGCGCCTGGCGCACGATCGTCTGGCCGAAATCCCCGTTCGGCTGCTCGGCGAGCGTGACGTTGAAGAACTCCGGCGCATCGCGCAGGAAGGCGAGCTGGTCCTCGTCGCGGCCGCGCCCCTCGACCTGACCGGCGTAGGCGAGCAGCAGCCGCGCCTGGCCGATCAGATCGAGCGTGATGTTACCGAGCGCCAGATCCTCCTCGAGCGTGGGCGCATGGCCCACCCACCCGCTCAGGCGCTGCCCGAGCACGAGGCTGGTGTCGGCAAGGCGCAGCAGGTAGCGGAAGCGCTCCTCGGCTGACACCGCGCCCGCGGTGCAATCGGCCGCGGTGATCATATGTTCTTGACGTCTTCCGGGATGCTGTAGAAGGTCGGGTGCCGGTACACCTTGTCGCGGGCCGGCTCGAACAGCGCCTCCGCCTCCTGCGGGTCCGAGGCGACGATGTCGCTCGAGCGCACCACCCAGATGCTCACGCCCTCCTGGCGGCGGGTGTAGGTGTCGCGCGCGTGCTCGAGCGCCATGCGCGCATCGGCGGCGTGCAGGCTTCCGACATGCTTGTGCTCGAGGCCCGAGCGGGCGCGGATGAAAACCTCGTACAAT
The DNA here is from genome assembly GCA_021805865.1 of Pseudomonadota bacterium. GTDB lineage: Bacteria > Pseudomonadota > Gammaproteobacteria > Steroidobacterales > Steroidobacteraceae > 13-2-20CM-66-19. The sequence goes on along the minus strand of JAJZDX010000008.1, from coordinate 16,670 downwards.
GCCCAGTCTTCGTTCATAACCGGTGATCCTCAGCTCGCCTGCGCGTACCCGGGCCGGCCCGCCCCGGCCCGATCGCCATGTTTGTCGGCGTAAGCGGCCGCCGCCTCGCGCACCCAACGGCCCGACTCGTGCGCCGCGCGCCGCGCGCCCAGGCGCTCGCGGTTGCAGGGTCCCTCGCCCTTGAGCACCGCCTGAAACTCGCTCCAGTCGATGGGGCCGCTCGCGTAGCGCTGGCCCGCCTCGTCCCAGCGCAGATCCGGGTCCGGAATCGAGAGGCCGAGGAAGCGGGCCTGGGGCACCGTCACGTCGATGAACTTCTGGCGCAGCTCATCGTTGCTGAAGCGCTTGATCCTCCAGCGCATGGACTGGGCCGTGTGCATGGACTCGGCGTCGCTCGGGCCAAACATCATGAGCGACGGCCACCACCAGCGATTGAGCGCATCCTGCGCCATCTCGCGCTGCGCGCGCGTGCCGCTGCGGGCGAGAGTCAGCATGATCTCGTAGCCCTGGCGCTGGTGAAAGCTCTCCTCCTTGCAGATGCGCACCATGGCTCGGGCATAGGGACCATACGAGCAACGGCACAGCGGGATCTGATTCATGATGGCCGCTCCGTCTACGAGCCAGCCGATCGCCCCGATGTCCGCCCAGGTGAGCGTCGGGTAGTTGAAGATGCTCGAGTACTTGGCGCGCCCCGCAAGCAGTTGCCCGATCAGCTCGCCCCGGGAAACCCCGAGCGTCTCGGCGGCGCTGTAAAGATACAGGCCGTGTCCGCCCTCGTCCTGCACCTTGGCGATGAGCACCGCCTTGCGCCGAAGGCTGGGGGCGCGGGTGATCCAGTTGCCCTCCGGCAGCATGCCGACGATCTCCGAGTGGGCGTGCTGGGCGATCTGGCGGATGAGGGTCTGGCGGTACGCCTCGGGCATCCAGTCCTTCGGCTCGATCTTCTCGTCCCGATCGATGCGCTCCTGGAATCGCCGCTCGCGCTCGGCCTCATCGGCCGAAGCGAGGGCTGCATGCCCGACCCCGGGGGAGTCGAGAGCCTGGGTGTACATGGTGGGTGCTGCCGAGGCTGATGTGATACAAAAAATTTAAACCCAGTCTTATTTTTGTGTCAAGAAAATTCCATGACAAAATCGCTCACTCCAAGACCCTCCCGGTGAGCCATGGACTTTGCATGTGACCCGCATCTCGCAGTCGATGGGCTGCTGCGGCGCTTTCGCAGCGAGCGGCCGCTGCGCGGCGGATCACTCCTGATCACGATCTTCGGCGATGCCATTGCGCCACGGGGCGGACGGGTGATGCTCGGGAGCCTGATCGGGCTGGCCCGACCCTTTGGTCTCTCTGAGCGGCTGGTCCGCACCGCCGTGGCGCGGCTCGCGGCAGAAGGCTGGCTCACGGCCACCCGTCACGGCCGGCGCAGTGAATACCGCCTGACCGACAACGGCGAGCGGCTGTTCGCCGAGGCCACCCGCCGGATCTATGGCGCCAGTCCGAGGGCCTGGGACGGCCGCTGGACGTTGGTGATTCTTCCGCCCGCGGGGGGCCCGCCCCGCCGCAGGTTGCGCGAGGAGCTGCGCTGGCTCGGCTTTGGGGCACTCGCTCCGGGGGTGTTCGCCCACCCCTCCTGCACTCTGGAGGAAGCGCGCGGGTGGCTCGCGGCGCGCGAATGCGCCAGGGAAAGCTGGCTCTTCAAAGGCTCCGCGGAGGGGCTGGAGCACGATCGGCGGCTCGCGGCTGCGGGCTGGGATCTGGCCGGGATCGGGCGCCGTTACCATCGGTTCTGCGACGTGTTCGCACCGGTGCAGAGCGCGGCCGGCCTCGCGCCCCTCTCGCCCCAGCGCGCCTTTCTCGTACGCATGCTCCTCATCCACGAGTACCGCAAGATCCATCTGCGCGATCCGCAGCTGCCGCCGGATCTGCTGCCCCGCGCCTGGATCGGCGCCGAGGCGCACGAGTTATGCAGGAGGCTGTACGCCGTGGCGTTCGCCGGCGCGGAGGAGTATCTGACGCAGACCGCTCGGGCGGCGCGGCAGACGCTGCCGCCGCCGGGGCCTGCGGTCTATGCCCGATTCGGAGGGCTGGCGGATCGCTAAGCCCGGGTTCGGATCAGTCCCTCGATCAGAGTGCTCCGGCGCGCGAAGCAAGGCGGCGGGAGCGCTCACAGGCGCGGCAGGCGAGGCCGCAGCATGGGCCCATCGCGGCACTCGCAGTCTTGCGGCTCGCGGACGACCCCGGCTGCGGCCGCCTACCAGGTGTTGGGCTCCCAGTTCTTCTCGGTGCCGTTGCTGAGCTCCCCGACCACGATGGTGTGCTCATCCCTGTAGAAGTGCGGCGGCACGGGCAGGTTGAGCGGCGCCGGCGAGCCGTCCATCACGCGCGCCGCCAGGTCATAGCGGGAGCCGTGACAGGGACAGTAGTAGCCGCCCGGCCAGCTCGCCCCGAGCAGCGGGTCACCGACCCTCGCGTGCAGCTTCGGCATGCAGCCGAGGTGGGTGCAGATGCCCACCGCGACCAGGTATTCCGGAACGATGGAGCGCTGGATGGGATTCCAGCCCGGCAGGCTCGCCGGCTGCTGATCCGCCTTGGAGAGCGGGTCCTTCAGCGTCCCGTTGAGCGCCGCAAGCCGCTTGAGCTCCGATTCCGTGCGCCGCAGCACGTAGATCGGGCGGCGCCGCCAGGAGGTGATCAGCATGTGCTTTGGCTGCAGCTTCGAGATATCGATGATCACCGGCGCCCCGAGGGCGCGGGCGGTCTCGCTCGGCTCCATGGATTCGATGAAGGGCGTCGCAGCGAGGGCCACGCCCACCGCGCCGACGGCTGCGGTCGTCGCGGTGAGCATACGTCGTCGGGCCAGATCGGGTTCGGACTCCTCGCTCGGCGTGCCGGGCATGCCATTTACGCCTTCGGTCATGCTGACGTCCTCCGCTGGAGTGATTCCCAATGGTAGCGGCACGGGGCGTCGGCGTCACTAAAACAGCCGGACCGCGCGCATGGATCCCTCGCCCTGTGGACATGACGCAGAAGACTGCGTCCCCCTACAGAATCCTCCTCACTCCCTCCAGTCCCCCAGCCGTTGCGTGAAGACCCGCATGAACCGGTTCGCCTGCTCTCCGTCCATGACGCGATGGTCGATCGTCAGCGTCGCATAGCAGCGGGGCCGGGCGACGATCACCTCGCCTGCCGAGCCAGGCCCGCCGTGCATGCGGGTCTCGGAGAGTCCGTCCTGCTCGAGCACCACGGCGCGCTTCTCGAGCTTGCCCACCCCCAGGATGGCCGATTGCCCCTGATGCAGGACGATGGGTGCGGCCAGCAGACTCCCGCTCACCCCGTGGTTCGAGATCGTGAAAGTGCCGTCGCGCACATCCGCCGGCGTCAACTCGCCCGAGCGGGCCCTGCGCACGAGATCCTCGATCCCCCAAGCGGTCTGAAACAGATCGAGCGTCTCGGCGCGGCGCAGCACGGGCACGACCAATCCGCCCGAGGCCGCCGTGCCGATACCGAACTCCACGGTGTCAAACACCTCGAGCGCATCGTCCGTCCAGCGGCTGTTGGCCTCCGGCACCTCGCCGATGGCATCGACCGCCGCACGCACGAAATACGCGGTCAACGTCAACGCGACGCCGCGGCGCTCGAATTCGCCGCGCTGGCGTTGGCGGTGGGCAAGCACTGCGGCCATGTCGATCTCGAACACGGTGGTGACGTGCGGAGCGGTGTGCAGCAGGCTCTGCACCATCCGGGCGGCGGTACGCTTGCGCACCGCGGAGTGCGGCACTTTGTGACTCGGCACCGCGGCCATGACACCGGGGGCCCCTGCAGAGGGCTTCTCTTCCTCCCCCGCCGCGCCCGGGGGATTGCCCTGCGATGCGCCACTCTGTCCAGGCTCGGCCGCGGCGCGCAGCACATCGTCGACCGTGATGCGCCCGCCCTCGCCCGTGCCCGCCACCGCCGCCGGATCCAGCCCATGCTCGCCCAGCAGACGCCGCACGGCGGGACTGAGGCGCATCTCACCGCCTTCCCGGCCCAGGACGGCCGGGCTCGCACGCGCCGGCACCGTGGCGGCAGGCGCGCCGTCCCTCGAGCGCGGCTCGAGCCCCGCCGCGGCAGGTGTCGCGGCCCCGCGCGCCGGGGCCGCTGCGGCGGGCTCGGGCGCCGAAGCACCGGCCGGCAAAGCGCCCGCGGGGCGGATCCGCCCCAACAGATCCCCCGGCGAGACTTCCTCCTGCTCGCCCTTGGCGATCTCGGTGAGCACTCCCGAGGCCGGCGAGGCCACCTCCACCGTGACTTTGTCGGTCTCGAGCTCGATCAGCGGCTCATGCTGAGCGACGGACTCTCCGACCGCCTTGAGCCAGCGCAACACCTGAGAGCGCGTGCCCTCCTCCTGGTCCGCCGGCGCCCGCACCTCCACCCACTGCTGCGCCATGCTCAGATGCTCGCGATCGTGCGGATGGCGCGGGTGATCGCCTCCACACCCGGCACGGCGGCCTCGAGCAACACGGGGCTGTGCGGACTCGGAATATCCGGCATCGCCAGGCGCTCGAGCGGCGCGTCCAGGCTGAAGAACGCCTCCCTGGCGAGGGTGGCGGCGATCTCGGCGCCGAAGCCGGCGGTCAGGTTGTCCTCGTGCACGATCAAACACCGGCGGGTCTTGCGCACCGAGGTGAGCACCGCCTCGCGGTCCCAGGGCGAGAGCGTTCTCAGGTCCAGAATCTCCGCTTCCACGCCCGAGGCGGCGGCGGCGAGCTCGCACCGCTCGACCATCGCTCCCCAGCTCACCACCGTCAGCTCCCCGCCCTCGCGCACCCGCCGGGCCACCCCGAAGGGCACGACGTACTCATCGCCCGGGTACGGTCGCCGGGCCCACGCGCCATCGAGCAGCGCTCGGTGCTCGAAGAACACGGTCGGATCGTTGCCGCGCAGCGCGGCGCGCAGGAGTCCGGTGGCGTCCTCGGCGTTCGAGGGCACCGCCACACGCCAGCCGATGCCGTGCACCCAGGCGACCTCGTTGGTCTGGCTGTGCCAGGGATCGCCGCACTTGAAGAACCCGCCCGGCATGCGCACCACCATGGGCGCGGCGAAGCGATTGCGGGTTCGCCAGCGGATCGTGCCGCAGTCATTCAACTGCTCGGTGGCCGGATCGGCGTACTTGCGGAACTGGATCTCGGGCACCGGCAAAAGACCCGAGAGCGCCATGCCGACGGCCCGCCCAATGATGCCTTCCTCGGACAGGCTCGTATCGAACACGCGTGTCGCTCCGTATTTCTCCTGCAGCCCGAGCGTCGCGCCGTGCACGCCGCCCTTCGGTCCCACGTCCTCTCCAAAAACCATCATGCGCGGATTGAGCGCCAGCTCGACATCGAGCGTGCGCCGGATCGCGGTCAGCATGTTGATGCGGTTCGGCTCAGGCACGGCCCGCGTGCTGCAGCGCACGGGCCCGAGCGCGAGCGGGGCGAGACCGCCCTGCTCCTGAAGCTCCGGCCGCCCGTCCGAGCTCTGCTCCGAGAACACGTAGCGCGTCACCTGCGCCGGATCGGGATGGGCCCGCGCGAGCGCCTGCGCCACGGCGCTCTCGACTTCCTGGCGCGCCTCCGCGGCGAGCAGCACCCACTGGGCCTCGGACATCTGCCGGGGCACCAGCTGGCGATACAGCCGCTGCAACGGGTCGTTCGCACGCTCGCGCGAGAGCGTCTCGGCGGACTTGTAAGCCTGGGTGTCCTGCCCCGAATGCCCACACAGGCGCGGCACCGTCAGGCGCAGCAGCGCCGGAGCGCGTTGTCCGCGCACATAATCGACCGCCTCGCTCACCCGCTCGGCGGCCTGCTGCGGATAGGCGCCATCGCCCTCGAAGAGGGCGAGGCCCGAGAACGAGCGCAGGTTCGCGGCGATGTTGCCTCCCGGGGTCTGCAGACGCGAGCCGACCGAGATGCCGAAGCCGTTGTCCTCGATGTAAAACAACATCGGCAGGCGCAGCGTCGTCGCGAGAGTGAGGGCCGACCAGAAACCGGCCGTCGCGACCGAGGCATCCCCGCCCAGCACCACCGCGATGCTGCGCTCGTAGCTTGCATCGCCGAGGGTCTCGCTGTGGTAGCCGATGGCCTGGGCCCAGCCGGCCGCGGGCGTGTACTGGGCGCCGACCCCGCCGCAGGCGGGCAGCACCGTCGGTCCGCCGCGAGCGGGCTTGTTGAACACCACGCCGATGTCGCGGCCATCGCTGAATGAGCCGGCTCGCGCCAGTGGTCCCGCCGCGGCCTCCTCCACCCCCACCCCAAGGGCGAGCATCATCGGCCGGGAGCGGTAGTACACGGTCACCCCGTCGTGCGGATCGGTCAGCTCGAGGCCGAGCAGAATCTGCGCCAGATCGTGACCACGGGCGGAGAACTGATAGAGCACCTGCCGCTCGGGCAGCAGGCGCGATTCCTCGATGTCATCCAGGGCCCGGGAGAGCTGCAGCAGGTGCGTGACCCGATGCCAGTCGGTCTGACGACCGGAGGAAGGGGGATGGCTGTCGAGGGAAGCCGCGGATGCGAGGGCGGGCATCGAGACGCTCCGAACCGGAAAAAGTCAGGAATAGCCTATGCCGTCATCCGGGAAATATGCTTGCTTATCTTGCCCATATTTCCTGATTTCTGGCAATATCATTTCTTAACTTCCGGCTCTGGAGCATTCCCATGGCTCGCCCGCCCGATCGCCTCGACCGCCTCATCCTGGAAGAGCTCCAGCTCGATGCCCGCATCACCAATCAGGAGCTCGCCAAGCGGATCGGCCTCTCGCCCGCGCCCTGCTGGCGTCGCTTGAAGCGCCTGGAGGCGGAGGGGTTCATCTCCGGCTACGCGACGCTCCTCTCGGCTGCGGCGATCGGCCTGGCCGTGCAGGCCTACGCGCTCGTCTCGCTCGAGAACCACCATCCCCAGAGCGTCCAACAGTTCGACCAGATGGTGCGCGAGCGGCCGGAGGTGCTCGAGTGCCACTCCATGAGCGGGCCGAACGACTACCTGCTGCGGATCGTGGCGGCGAGCATGGAGGCCTACGAGCGATTCCTCTCCATGCACGTGCTGCAGCTCTCCGCGGTGCGCTCGGTCAACACCAGCTTCGTGCTGCGCACCAAGAAGTTCACGACGCGGCTGCCGGTGGGATGAGGCGGCCCGCACTCCGCTCCGGCAACGAAGCGAGCCCGCAGGCGAGCGCCCCGGGCGTCTTCGGGCGGCTTCCCCGCGGGCCCGCGGACAATCCCTCCTTCGGTGGACTCGCCGGCTCACTCCCAGGAGAGCCGGCAAGACTCGCAAGCACGATGGCTTAAGCACCCCGTTCCTGGCACTCTGCCGTCACCGTCGGCGGGACACCTGGCTGCCAGCCCCCCCCTCCTCGCCGACACGACATGAATCGGAGGTATTTCCAGGATGAGCGCAGCAGATCTCTTTGAGCCGGCGAGAGTCGGAGCCCTCGAGGTTCCCAACCGCATCGTGATGGCCCCGATGACCCGCAACAGGGCCGGGGCGGGCGATGCCCCCCGGGCGCTCAACGCCGAGTACTACGCCCAACGAGCCGCCGCCGGTCTCATCATCTCCGAAGCGTCGCAGATCTCACCCGAGGGTAAGGGCTACCCGCGCACCCCCGGCATCCATTCGGCCGAGCAGGTCGCGGGCTGGCGGCTGGTCACGGAAGCGGTGCACCGCAAGGGCGGGCGGATTTTCCTGCAGCTCTGGCACGTCGGGCGCATCTCCCACCCCTCTTTGCAACCGAACGGACAGCTGCCGGTCGCCCCCTCGGCGCTGAAGCCGGCGGGGGATGCGATGACGATGTCCGGCCCCCAGCCGTTCGTCGAGCCGCGGGCGCTCGAGATCGGGGAGATCCCGCGCATCATCGCCGCCTACCGTCAGGCGGCGGTCAACGCCCGCGAGGCGGGATTCGACGGCGTCGAGGTCCACGCCGCCAACGGGTATCTCCTTGACCAGTTCCTGCGCGATGGCACGAACCGGCGGACGGACGCCTACGGCGGCCCCGTGCAGCAGCGGGCGCGGCTGCTGCTCGAGGTGCTCGGCGCGGTCTCCTCCGTGCTCGAGGCCGGCCGCATTGGCGTGCGCCTCTCGCCCATCAACCCCTTCAACGACATCCGGGACTCCGATCCGCAGAGGACTTTCGACTACCTCGCAAGCCAACTGCGAGGCCTCGGTCTTGCCTATCTGCACGTCTACCAGGCCGGCTCCGATCCGTTCGACTGGGAGCGGCTGCGGCGCGCCTTCGGCGGCACCTTCATCGTCAACGGCGGTTACGATCGGGCAAGGGCGATCGCCGCGCTCGAGACCGGCGCCGCCGATCTGGTGGCCTTCGGCGTCCCGTACCTCGCCAATCCCGATCTGGTCGAGCGGCTGCGGCGCGGCGCGCCGCTCAACACGGCGAGCCCGGCGACCTTCTACGGCGGCGAGGCCGAGGGCTACACGGACTACCCCGCCCTCGCCTCCACCGGCACATAGCCGGCGCCCTCTCGCGCTCACTCCGGGAGCGCCCGGTATCGGGCCATGTCCATCGACATCGCGGGCGCGATCAACACGATGTACACGGCGGCGGCCCGCGTGCCGCCCGCCCGGCGGCGCGCCGGTTGAGACTCTCGGGAGCCCGCGGCGAGCGCAAGGCCGCAACGGGTCCGTGCGCACAGATCCTGCTCGACGTGAGCGCGGGAATCAGGCTATAACGACGCCCACCATGAATTCCCCCGATGTCCAGCCTTCTCTTGACACGGGCCACGTCGTCAAAGGACAAATGACGCGCACGGTGCGCGTCATCGGACTGGCGATCGCCGGCATGGTCCTGTTGGCGATCGCCGTGGGCGTGTGGCGCGCCATCATCAGCGCGCAGCCGGCCAGGGAGGCGCTCGTCACCGGCCTCCTCACCGCCGAGGTCATCTTTGCCGCGGCGCTCATTCTGCTCGGCAGCATCGTCGAGGGCTTCGGCTACGGCCTCTCGCTCGGTACGCGCTGGCCGTACACACGAAACATCCTCGTGCTGATGCTGCGCGGTGACCCGGAGGCGGCGCATCGCGTGCTCGCCACGGCGGTCGGGCTGACCGCCCTGGCTCTCGCCATTGCGCAGCCGGATTACATGACCCTCCTCGGACTCGGCCTGATCGTGCTCACGGCGCTTTTCGGAATGGGCACTCTCCATGTTCTCGCCGGCCGCGCGCCGGCTTTCGTGCACGGCACGCACGGACTGTTGGCCTACCTCGTATTCATCAACTATCTGGTGGCGGTGAATTTCCCGGCCGCGCACCTGGGCGCCTACCTCGCCAGCGCCTTTCCCCTGCACGCCGTGCTCTTCGCCGTCTTCATGGGCGGCATGGTCACCGGCCAGCGTGGCTTCGGCAAGCCGATCGAGCCGTTCCTGCGGCCCGGTCGGACGGCGCAATGGATCTTCGTCGTGCACGGCCTTGCGGCGCTGGTGCTCCTCGCGACCCTGGGCTGGCTGAGCGCGGGCTACCCGGTAGCCTTCGGGCTCGCGCTCCTGCAGGCCGCGGTGGGCTTCTTCCTGTTTCACGCGGTGAACTTCAAGCCGAAATCCCCCGGGACCCCCGTCGTCTTCCATCAGCTCATGGCCGTGCTCATCACCACCGCCATCGTGATGCAGTGGCACGGATAGAGGCGGGACGCATCACCGGCACGGCCGCCGGTGTGCGCCACCGGGCCGCAGCCTCGCACCGGCCCCCTGGCCCCGGCGCAGCTCACAGCACCTCGAAAATCCCCGCCGCGCCCATGCCGGTGCCGATGCACATGGTGACCATGCCATAGCCGCGCTCGCCCCTGGCGCGCATGCCGTGCACCAGCGTGGCGGTGCGGATGGCGCCGGTCGCCCCGAGCGGATGACCGAGGGCGATGGCGCCGCCGTGGGGATTGACGAGCGCCGGATCGAGATCGAGGTCGCGCATCACCGCGAGCGCCTGGGCGGCGAAGGCCTCGTTGAGCTCGATCCACTTGAGCTGCCCCTGCTTGAGGCCCGCGCGCTCGAGCGCGGCCGGGACGGCCACTTTGGGGCCGATGCCCATGACGGCCGGCGGCACGCCTTTGACGGCGAAAGTCACATAACGCGCGAGCGGCGTCAGCTCATAGCGCCTCAGGATCGCCTCCGACACCAGCATCACCGCGCCCGCCCCGTCCGAGGTCTGCGAGCTGTTGCCGGCCGTGACGGTGCCCTTGGCATCGAAGACCGGCCTCAACTTCGCGAGCGCCTGCGCCGAGGTGTCGGCGCGGGGCCCCTCGTCGTCGGCCAAGGTCCTCCTCGAATGACGCACCTCGTGGGCCCGAAGGTCCGGTATCCGAAGCGTTGTCTCGATGGGCGAGATTTCCGGCCGGAAGGCGCCCGAGGCCCTCGCCGCCACCGCGCGCCGGTGTGATTCCAGGGCGAACGCGTCCTGATCCTCGCGCGAGACCTTCCATTGCCTGGCGACCTTCTCGGCCGTGACGCCCATCCCGTAGGCGATCGCGTAGTGCTCGTCCTTGGCGAAGATCTGCGGATTCAATGCCACCTTGTTGCCCATCATGGGCACCATGGACATCGACTCCGCGCCGCCGGCGATCACCACGTCGGCCTCGCCCAGGCGGATGCGGTCGGCGGCGATCTGCACCGCGTTCAGTCCCGAGGAGCAATAGCGGTTGACCGTGATGCCGGGGACGGTGTCGGGCAATCCCGCGAGCAGGGCGCCGACGCGCGCCATGTTCAGGCCCTGCTCGGCCTCGGGGAAGGCGCAGCCGACGACGACGTCGTTGAGGAGCTGCGGCTCGATGGCCGGCACCTGCGCAAGCACGCTCTTCAGCACGTGCACCAGCATGTCATCCGGGCGCACCTGGCGCAGCATGCCGCGCGGGGCCTTGCCGACCGGGGTGCGGGTCGCGGCGACGATGTAGGCGTCTTGAATCTGTCGGGTCATGACTGTTGCGTCCTCCGCGGTCTTCAATTGCGCAGCGGCTTGCCGGTGGCGAGGGTGTGGGCGATGCGCTCCTGGGTCTTGGGGCTCTTCAGCAGGCTCAAGAAGTGCCGCCGCTCGAGCTCGAGGATCCACTGCTCATCGACCTCGGTGCCGGGCTCGACATCGCCTCCCGTGACGACGTCGGCGATGCGCGCGCCGATCTCGAAGTCGTACTCGCTGATGAAGTGACCCTCGAGCAGGTTGATGAGCTGGCCCTTGATCGAGGCCGCGCCGGCGCGGCCGGCGACCGGGAAGCGCCTGCCCGGAAGCGGCGGACGATAGCCGGTCTCGGCGAGCGCGAGCGCCTGTTGCTTGGCGACGTAGAGCAGCTCGTAGGGATTGAATAGCACCACGTCCGCGGCGCCGAGGAACCCGAGCTCCCGCGCCTCGATGGCGCTCGTGGCGACCTTGGCGGTGGCAATCATCTGGTAGTAGTCCTTGAGCGAGGCGAGAAGGTCGCCCTTGCTCTCCCGGGCCGCCCGCAGCGCAAACTCCTTGCAGCCGCCGCCGGCCGGCAAGAGGCCGACGCCCGCCTCCACCAGGCCGAGGTAGGACTCGAGTGCCGCCACCACACGATCGCAGTGCAGCGCGAACTCGCACCCGCCGCCGAACACATAGCCTTCGGTCGCCGCCACCGTCGGGATCTCACTGTAGCGCAGGCGTTGGGAAGTCGTCTGAAAGAGCGCGATCACCCCGTCGATGCTCATCCAGTCGCCCGCGGCGAGCGCCGGCCGCAGCGACTCGAGGTTGGCGCCGACCGAGAACGGCGCCTCGGTCTGCCAGATCACGAGGGCTCTGAATCGCTCCTCGGCGAGGTCGATGGCCCGATTCAAGCCCTCGAGCACTTCCGGGCTGATCGAATGCACCTTGGTCTTGAAGGAGGCCACCAGGATGCCATCGCCGCTCGTGAAGGCGCGCACGCCGGGATTCTCGTACACGGTCTCCCCCAGCTCCGCCCTCTTCTCGCCCACCACGGTGGCGGGCCACAACTGCCGCCGATACACCTCGAGCGTGGAGCGTCCCACCAGGGCGTTGCCCGCGGCATCGTACGATCCCTGAGGGAAGTGCACCCCTTGGCGCCCCGCCTCCCGCGCCCACGCGGGCAGCGGCACCTGTGCCAGCGCCTGGCCGGCGCGGATATCCTCCTCGATCCAACCGGCCACCTGCGCCCAGCCTGCGGCCTGCCAGATCTCAAACGGTCCGAGCTTCCAGCCAAAGCCCCAGCGCATCGCCAGATCGATGTCCCGGGCCGAGTGGGCGATGTCCGCCAGGTGACAGGCGATGTAATGGAATGTGTCGCGAAAGCAGGCCCAGAGGAACTGCCCCTGGCCGTGCTCGCTCTCGCGCAGGCGTCTGAGCTTCTCCGCCGGGTCCTTGATCGAGAGGATCCCGGTGACGCTTTCCTCGGCCTTCGCCCCGGCCGGGACATACCCGCCGCCGGCCGGATCGAGCACCTGAAGATCCTTGCCCTTCTTGAGGTAGATGCCGCTCTTCGTCTTGGCGCCGAGCGCGCCGGCCTCGATCAGCCGGGTGAGCCAGGGCGGGCAGCGGTAAAGGTCATGCCACGGATCCTGCGCCAGCGCGTCCTGCATGGTCTTCACCACGTGCGCGAAGGTGTCGAGTCCGACCACATCGGCGGTGCGGAAAGTGGCCGACTTCGCCCGCCCGAGGCGCGGGCCCGTGAGGTCATCGACCACATCGAAGCGGACGCCGTATTTCTCGGCGTTGGCGATCGTCGCCAGCATGGAGAACACCCCGACGCGGTTGGCGACGAAGTTCGGGGTGTCCTTGGCCCGGATGACACCCTTGCCGAGGGTGGTGACGAGGAAGCGCTCGAGATCATCGAGCACCGAGGGGCTCGATGCCCTGCAGGGGATGATCTCCGCCAGGTGCATGTAGCGCGGCGGGTTGAAGAAGTGCACGCCGCAGAACCTCGGGCGCAGCCCCTGCGGGCAGGCCTCGGCGAGCTTCTCGACGGACAGGCCCGAGGTGTTGGTCGCAAAGATGGTGCGCGGCCCGAGGCGGGGGGCGACCTTGCGGTACAGCTCGCTCTTCCAGTCGAGGCGCTCGGCGATCGCCTCGATCACCAGGTCGCACTCGGCCAGCCGCTCGAGGTGCTCGTCATAGTTGGCGGTCTCGATGCAGTCGGCGCTCTCGCGTCCGGCGAGCGGCGAGGGCTGAAGCTTCTTCAGCCCCTCGACCGCCCTGGCCACGATGCCGCTCTTCTCACCCTCCTCGGCCGCAAGGTCGAAGAGGATCGTCGGCACCCGCGCATTGACCAGGTGCGCGGCGATCTGCGCGCCCATCACCCCGGCGCCGAGCACGGCCGCCTTGCGTACGATGAATTTCGTCTCGGACATGTTTTCCCCTCAGAAGACAACCCTTTCCAGCAACCCCTCGTCATGGCGCGTGAGGGTCGCATCGAAGTCATCCACCATGATCACCTCTCGCTTGAGCCGCCGGGCACGCTCGACCGCCCGGAACTCCTCCTCGCCGATGATACCCGCCTCGCGCGCCTCGGCGAGCCGCTCGCGCTCGGTGAGCGCTCTCAGGCGCCCCTCGCGCGCAAGCGCACGGAGCTTGCGCTCGATCTGCTCGGTTTCCAGCACGGCGCGCAGCGCCGGCTCGAGAACGCCGAGCGGCTCGCGCTCGTCCGTCGGCACATGCATGCCGCGGGTGAGCCGCTCCCTTGCGCCCCCCGGGGTCATCAGGGCGCGCACCACGCGTGTGCCGATGCGATCCGAGGGCGCCTTGCGGGTGAGTCCCCAGGGAAACACGACCCGGCGCAGCACCCAGGCGAGGGCCCTGTTCGGCAGGTTGGCGAGAAATCCGTCCATCGCCTGCTGGATGTCGTAGAGCGACGCCTCGACCGACCAGGCGAGCAGCGGCAGGTCCTCCGGCGGCGCCCCGTCCCGCTCGAAGCGCCAGAGGCACGCCGAGGCGATGTACAGCCCCGAGAGCACGTCCCCGAGCCTGGCCGAGAGCTTCTCGCGGAACTTCAGCGTTCCGCCGAGGCTCGCGAGCGCCATGTCCGCGAGCAGTGCGAATGCGCTCGAGTAGCGGGTGAGCTGGCGGTAGTAGCGGCCGTGCGGCCCGCCGCGAGGCGCGCCGGCGATGAGTCTCGCGCCGGTGAGCCCCATCCAGAGCGCGCGCACGAAGTTCGAGACCACGAACCCGATGTGCGAGGTGAATGCCCGGTCAAACTCCTTCAGGTCGCCGGTTTCGGCGGCACGCATCTCGCGCAGCACGAAGGGATGACAGCGGATCGCGCCCTGGCCGAAGATGATCATGGAGCGGGTGAGAATGTTGGCGCCTTCCACGGTGATCGCCACCGGAATCGTCTGATAGGCGCCCGCCAGGTAGTTGCGCGGGCCGAGCACGACCGTGCGCCCGCCGTGGATGTCCATGGCGTCGTTCAACACTTTGCGCATGCGCTCGGTGTTGTGGTACTTCAGGACCGCCGACAGCACGGCGGGCCTTTCCTTCAGATCGAGTCCGGTGAGGGCGAGGTCCTGCGCGGCCTCCATCTGATAGGTATGGCCGCCGATGCGCGAGAGCGCCTCATCGACGCCCTCGAACCGGCCGATCGGCATGCCGAACTGATCGCGCACCCGCGCGTAGGCGCCCGTGGCGAAGCTCGCCACCTTGCCCGAGGCCACCGCCATCGCCGGCAGCGAGATGCACCGTCCCACCGACAGGCACTCGACCAGCATGCGCCAGCCCTGGCCGGCGTGGCGCGGCCCGCCGATGATCCACTCGATGGGAATGAACACCTCGCGGCCCCAGGTCGGACCGTTCATGAACGCCGCGCCCCCCGGCCAGTGCCGGCGACCGATGTGCACGCCCTCATGCTCGGCGGGCACCAGCGCGCAGGTGATGCCGATGTCCTCCTCGCCCCCGAGCAGGCGCTCGGGGTCATACAGCTTGAACGCCAGGCCGAGGAGCGTCGCCACCGGCGCGAGCGTGATCCAGCGCTTCTCCCAGCTGAGGCGCATGCCGAGCACGTTCTCGTGGCGCTGCCCGGTGCGCGGGTCGGTGTAGGAGCCGCGGCAGACATGGCCGTAGTCCGGGATCGAGCCGGCGTCCGAGCCGGCCGAGGGACTCGTGAGCGCAAAGCACGGGATCTCGATCCCTTGGGCGAGCCGCGGCAGGTAGTAGTCCTTTTGCGCCTCGGTCCCGTAGCGCTGCAGCAGCTCCCCGGGGCCGAGCGAGTTCGGCACCATCACCGTCACCGCGGCGGAGCCTGCGCGCGTGGCGATCTTGGTGACCACCTTGGCGTGGGCGTAGTTGGAGAATTCCAATCCACCGTATTTCCGCGCGATGATCATGCCGAGGAAGCCGTTTTCCCGCACGAAGCGCCACGCCTCCTGCGACAGATCCTTCAGCTCGTGCGTGATCTTCCAGTCATCGAGCATCGCGCAGAGCGCCTCGACCGGCCCCTCGAGAAAGGCCCGCTCCTCGGCCGTCAGCTTCGGCTCAGGCAGGGCGAGGAGCTTGCGCCAATCGGGCCTGCCCGAGAACAGCTCCCCGTCCCACCAGACGGTGCCGGCCTCGATGGCTTCCTTCTCGGTGCGTGACATCGGCGGCTTCAGGCGCTTGTACAGGGCGAGCACCGGCGCGTTCAGCCGCCTTCGCAGCGGCGGGACGTTGAGAAGGAGAGCGAGGCCGGCGAATGCGACCCACACGGCCGGGGAGAGGGCGTGGCCGGTGCCGATGGCGAGCCCGGCAAGGCAGGCGGCGAGCCCCAGGGTCCAGAGAAGGATCCCGGCCCGGAAGTAGGCCAGAGTCCCAAGCAGCACCAGGCCGAAGGCGGCGTACAGCATCGTAGGGCATCTCCCCGATCAGACACATCACGTTGTCAGGCCGGCCGTCCGAGGACCCGCCGTTAGGATCCCGGCGGGCGGTCCGCGGAGGGCGACCTCAGGCCGGCGAGCACGAAGGGCACCATGTGCTTGACGATCAAGTCCGGATCGCGCGCGGAGACCGCGGAGCGGCCGAACACCTTCAGGATGTCATTGCCGGCGAAGGCGTGGAACATGACGCTGAACCCGAGGTGCATGCGCCATTCCACCTCCTCCTCCGACAGGCCCGGCAGCGCCCGCCCAAGCGCCCGCGTATAGCGGGTCACGAGGTCGCCGTACTGCCGCGACATCGTCTCGCGCAGCTGCCGGTGGTTTTCCACCAACACTCGCGAGAACAGCCGCACGAACATCGCGCCCCCGCGCGCGGGGTCTTTCGACAACGCAAGCGCGGGCCGGACATAACTCATCACCACCGCCTCGGCCGTCAGCGGCTCCTCGCCCGCCGCCCCGCGCTTCTCCAGGGCATCAAGCTCCTCCAGGCACTGCGTGGCCCAGGGGCCGAAGCGGCGCAGGAACACCGCCTCGAACAGGGCGTCCTTGGAGCGGAAGTGATAGTTCACCGCCGCCAGGTTGACCCCCGCCTGCTGCGTGATCAGCCGCAAAGACGTCGCCTCCATGCCGAGCTCCACGAACAGCCCCTCGGCCGCATCGAGGATGCGGATGGCCGTGTCGGAGTACTTCGGCTCGCAAGGGCCGCTCTGCCCAACGAGAACGGATGGTTTTGCCTGATCCATGATTAAAACACACGTTTGAAACATACGTTCATTTTATTCTCCAGTCAAGCCTGATCGTCCGGCACCCGGATCCGGATGCCGCCCCCCCCCCCCCGTTCCACCTCACCCTCTTACGGTGTCCAG
>JAJZDX010000039.1 GCA_021805865.1 Pseudomonadota bacterium | reverse complement strand
GCGTCGAATGAAGCGCGGGCAGCGAAGACTTTGTTGCTCGGCGCCTCCGCGCCCCTGAGCGCCTGTAATCCCACAGGCGCAGTGGTTCGGCGAGGGGTGGCCAAGGGCGGGCGCTCGGCATGAGAAGCGCCAGAGGGCATCTCCCGCGAGACGTCACGGGCCGGCGCGGCGGCCGAATGAAAGCCCGGCGAGGAGACCACCGTCGGGTAATGGGCGATCAGCCAGGCGCGCCAGCGCAGGGCGTACTCGAGGAGCTGCCGACGGTACGTCGCGACATAGTGGGGCGTCGCGCTGTGATATCGCGCCACCCGGGTCCACAACCCACCATGGTCGTCGACTAGCTGATCGTGAATGCGCCGCACCAAGCCGCGAGAAACCACGGATAGCAGATCTCCCCTCCACCGCACGCGGGGTGATACCAAATCGCCGGCGCGATGCGAGGTATGCCGTATTGAACGGCAGCGGTCCAATGTCGTAGGTCCCATTCGCATCGCGGGACCCTGTGTCGGTATTTCCCGCTCCACCGAATGGACCGAAAGTAGCATTCGCAGTGCATCCACCGGAACGGCGTAGCGGACGCCGGTGGCGTCGGGCGGGCAAACTCGCGGACTGCAGGTCTCCGATGATTGTCGCTGAAAAGACACTCGCGCTGCACTCATCGCCTCCCGCGATAGTAGCCCGCCTCGGTCCGTCCCTATGGAATATGGCGCTCGTAGTCCATGCGCTCGTGCAGGATACGCACGACGTCGATGCCGCCTTCCACGAGGCGATAGAAGAGAACATGCGAGCCGGATGGGTACTGACGATAGCCGGGGCGCACTTCGTCGCATTCCCGGCCGCGGGACGGGTTATCCGCTATCGCTTGAATGGCCCTCCAGAGCTGACGAGCATAGGTCTCCGCCTGATCGAGTCCCCAGCGGTCCACCGTGTAGTCCCATATCTCGTCGAGGTCGGCATGGGCACGCGGCGTGAGGACGAGTCCGCCCTTCACGGAGCCCTGCGTCTCTGCTTCCGCTTGCGTGCGATGAACGCCTCGAGATTGAACGGCATCGATGGTCCACTCTGCTCGCCTTCGATCAAAGCGGCGCGCAACGCGCCGATCCGCGCCTCCCGTTCCTCGAGCAGGCGCAGGGCGGCGCGCATAACGTCGCTCGCACTGCCGTAGCGGCCATCGCTCACTTGCATCTCGACGAAGCGCGTGAAGTGCTCTCCGAGACTGAATGATGTCACTCTACCCATAAATATATTGTACTAAACTTTAGTACATTGATCAAGCGGCAGCGCTGAATCGGAAACATCATGGCCCGACCTGATCGCGGCGATGCTCTCCCGAGAGCCTAGGGCGGTTCGCCCAGCCTCTTACTCAGAGTTGACTTGCCGATATCGGAGCTCCGCCGGGCAGGAATCTTCCTGCGATTGCAGCCTCAGCCGCCGAGGAAAGTGACTGTAGCCATGCCGGCAAACGTCATCAGGAGCGACGCAGCGACGTGAATCAGCATCCACGCAGCGTACAACGATGAGGCTTCGCCATGCATACGTTCCAGATCCTCAACGGGCCTGCCCGCCGGCGCGGCCGAAGATGCGGTCGTGGATCCCAAGCCGCGCGGTTGAATTCTGCACCAGAGCCCCGGAGCCATTATATATTGACAATGTAAATACGCTCTGGTAGGCTGTCTCCTCATGGTAGATGGCGCGTTCGTTCACCGCGGCACCACCTTTGTGTGGGACCCGGCGAAGGCCGCGCAAAATCTGGAGAAGCACGGTGTGACTTTCGAGGAAGCCGCAACCGTTTTCGATGATCCTCTGTTTGTCCTGCAGGATGCCAGTCGAAACGACGAGCGCCGCGATGCAGCGATCGGCTTCAGCTCGACCGGACGATTACTGACCGTTGTGCACATCGAGGTGCATGACGACACCATTCGCCTCATCTCAGCCAGGCGTGCCTCGACCACCGAGGAAACCATCTATGCTCAATGAACGATTGCGTAAGCGTCTTAAGAAGGATCGGCCAAGTACCACGATCACGATGCGAATTCCTGTAGACGTCGTGGAATCGTTGAAAACCATTGCTCCCGCCAAAGGATTTTCGGGCTATCAGACCCTTCTGAAGAGCTACATCAGTGAGGGTCTCCGGCGCGATGAGGCGGAGTACGATCAATACACCGCTCGAAAACTGGCAGAGGCGCTCAAACGGCGCGGCGTTGCGGAAGAAGTACTTCGGGATGCGCTCGCCGAGGTCGAGCACAGCGACCCGTAACAGACATGTCTGGTTATTCAGACATGCTTCTGCGGCGTAGGTTACGCGGTTGAATGTGGTGCGTAACGCTGGGCCTGAAGTTCGTGCATCTTTGGAGGCTAGGGTCGGAATCGAACCGCTGTACGCGGCTTTGCAGGCCGCTCGGGTCACATGGAATCGATGGCTTGCATACCTTTTGCCGCACTTTGACACCCCAAGGGCTGGGGCTGTCAGCGGCAGGTCTCGAAGCCTGCACGGCGGAATGGATGGATAGCCCCGCAAACGTTCTATTTCGACAGCACGACGTGCATCGCGTGACGCGATGTGATGTGCTCGGCGCACTTGAAGCCGAGCGCCGTCAGATCGATGCCTGTCTCGCCTCCGCCACCGCCATGCGTCTGCTGGAACGTCCGGGTCGGGAAGAACCACGCCATCAACGACGTGCCGCTGACGCACAACGGGTCCTCGAGGCTCTGCCGTGGACCGGCGCTGCCGTCGATGGACATTCCGAAACTGGCCACCTTGACCCTGGACATTAAGCGCCTCTCTATCAATGTGGCACCTGACGATGCGTCGTGAAGAGGGCATCGCCGGCCTAGCCGCCGACGCTATTGTCGCCTCAGGTCGCCCCAGAACTGTCCTCCGTGACCGACCGCTTCTGTGATCGGGGTGCAAGGGCGCGGAATATAAACCATGCTATATTACCTAATGTGCCAGCTCGGAAAGCTTAACCTACGGTATGAAAGAGATTCCAGAAGCAAGAGCCTCCCTTCGGTCGCTCGGTGAACGGCTGCGCCGCGCACGTCTCGCGCGCAACGACACCATGGCGATTTTCGCCGAGCGTCTCGGCGTATCCGAACAGACGGTACGGGCGATGGAGCGCGGACAGCCCACTGTTCAAGTGGGTATCTGGCTCGATGCCCTGTGGGTGCTTGACGATCTGCAGGCCGTGGAGAAACTCCTCGAGTCTCGCGAGAGCTTGATCGAGCTGGCACGTCGCGAGGGCACTTCCACGCCACGCCAACGCGCATCGAGGCGTCGCGGATGAAGCGTCTGTACGTCTGGGTGCGGACCATGGACGGCAGCCTCTCACTCGCCGGAGAACTCGCAACGACCGATCCTGTAAGCGGCGGTCGATTCGAGTCGGAGTTCGAGTACGCGGCCGAATGGGTTCGTGATCCTGCGGCCTTCCCGCTCGATCCGGTTTCCCTGCCTCTGCGACCCCTGGGACAACGATTTCGGGCCGAACAGCTCTACCCACCGCTCGCTGTGATCGACGATGCGCTACCGGACGATTGGGGACGACGTCTTCTTGCCAAGGCCCTCACCATGGAGGGCCGCTCCACGTCCACGCCTGATATGCTGCTGGCACTGCGCGGCGAAGGAACTGGCGCGCTTCTGTTCACGGGGACGCCTCAGGCGCCCCTACTCTCGAGCACCCTCCACACGCGATCGCTCACTACGCTGCTCACTGCGGCCGCCCAGTTCGAAACCGGAGTCCTTCCTGCAGATCCCATGTTCCGCGAACTGCTCGAGGGCAGCAGCCGCGCCGGCGGAGCACGGCCCAAAGCGCTTGTGCATGACGCGCATGGCGAGTGGATCGCCAAGTTTCCGAGCCGCACTCGCGACGGCCACCACGACGTCGTTGGCCTCGAGACGACCTGTCTCAGGCTCGCAAGGCTTGCTGGACTGACCGTACCGGACTCGCAACTGCAAAGGGTGGGTCGAAGGCGCGTGCTGCTCGTCCGGCGCTTCGACGTCACGCCGCACGGCGGGCGGTTGCATATGGTGAGCATGCGCACGTTGTGTCGTGAGCGTCCGGGTCTCTACGTGACAAGCTATACGGACATCGCCCTGTTGTTGAGCAAACACTCCGTGTCCCCGGCAGAGGATGTTTCCGCGCTCTTTCGCCACATGGTGTTCAATGCCGCCATCGGAAATGTCGATGACCATCTGAAGAACTTCTGGATGCTGAGAACACCCGCCGGCTATCGTCTTGCGCCGGCATTCGATCTCGTGCCCGATACCAGTGGCCGCGGAGACCATACCCTCGCATTCCAGCACAGCTTCTCTCCACCTACACGACGGATTCTGCTGGATCTCGCTCAGGACTGGCACGTCACACAGGCCGGGGAAACCATAGACCAAGCTGTGGAGGCGGTATCCGCGTTCCGCAAGACTGCAATCGACCTCGGTGTCCGGCCAGGGGCGGCTCTGAATGCGATCTGCGCCGACGTGACGCGACGAGTCGCTGCTCTGACTCAAGTAAATGCAGCTACTCCGGCTCCTGGAAAAATTCGTGGAGGCTAGGGTCGGAATCGAACCGGCGTAGACGGCTTTGCAGACCGCTCGTGCCTTTATAAATCAATTACTTGTATATGCTTTGCCACACTTTGACACTCCCCGTGCAACCGCCTCGGCTGAACGAAGCGCGGGCGGCGGAGGCTCTGATGAGTGGCGCTCCCGCGCCCCTGAGCGGCCGTAATCCCGCGGGCGCTGTGGTTCGGCGAGGGGGTGCCAAGGGCGGGGTCTGCGGCAGAACCGAAAGCCGAGAACGTCAATGATCGCGACGCAGCACCGTTGGCAACATTGACTATCACAGGCTTAAGGACTTCCGAACCGTCCAACCGCGTGGAACCTTCAATTTGGTGCTGACGCCGGAGGCGCGGGGAGTATACGTGATCCGCAGAAGCCTCGCGGGCACGACGAGTTCCTTTGAGAGCTTATCATTGAACTGATCCGGAACGATCCCATAGAACTTAGGCTCTTCGTCATCAGATATACCAGACCCGTCTACATCTTCGTCGCGCCGTAAAACGTTATCAGCGTCGACATAGACTGCGTCCACCACATAGTTGCCTTTCTTCCTTTTGGCACTCACAGTGATCGAGAGCTCATGCCCTTTCCCGGGGAGAACATAGAAATCGGCGTGAGCAGCGGTAAGAGCTTCCGCAATGAAGTCGAAACTGCTCTTCAATTCCATATGCTGCTGAAGCTCGAACACTTCATTGAAACAGCCACCCTTGATGGCATCACGCAGTTCACCCTTCGAGTTGAAGAAAATTTCAAACAATAGTCCGTCTAACATGGCTTTTCGTTTGACCGCGCTGAACCCACTTGTGCGTGCTATGAACTTTTCCACGAACGCATATGCCCCGTGCGAACCGCCGCATGCGGCTTGGTAAATGTTGCGCCCAATGACGAACAGGGAATCGGTCGCCATCTTCGCGACGGAAGCGGCGGTGAGCAACTCAAGAGCCGCATTTTGCCGCGACCAGGTATAGATTTTCAGCCCCTCAATGATCTTGTGAGACTTTCGAGTTTCGTCGAGCACAAATAGACTGTCGCTGAGCGCTGTGCCGCTATATTCATGTATGAGCTTTCCGACGCTTAGATTGAAATAGAATTCGCCCGAGAGTGAGGTGTGCTCCCAACTTGTCTGCTTACCTTTGCTCGCCGCAGCTACAGTATTGCGCACACGCTTGAACATCGTTTCGATTGAGCAGTCTGGCGTGTCCATGTGTTGAAGAAGTGCTTCTGTGTACGTTCCGTTGCGACCTGCGCCGTCGAGCGCAATCTCTCCCGGAGATGTGGCAAAGCCGATGATTGTGCCTTTTGGCGCGTAGACGGAGGCCAGACCCCGGGAGGCTGGGCTGCGCTGCCAGCGGCGCTCCCACGGATTGTTACGGCAGGCATCTAGCACGATGATTTTGGTCGAGGCAGCCGATTTCGCCATCACATCGAGCACTTTGTCGAGCGAGAGAGAGCTGTGCTTGGCGTCCATTTCGGCATCAGTATCTGTGTCAGTGGCCAGCAAGTAGTTCTGTCCCTCGATCTGCATGCCGTGGCCGGCGAAAAAGAATAACCCAACTTCATGGGTTTTCAGGAGAGTGCGAAAGTCCTTGAGTCCCCGGTCCATTTCCTTGAGCGTAGAGTCCTTTGCGACCAGTACTTCGAAGCCGTAACTTTTCAGCTTGGCGCCGAGGTCTTCGGCGTCATTCACGGGGTTTGCAAGCCTGTTTCCCCCCGGATACTCTGCATTCCCGATCACCAAGGCCGCCATTTGGCGCTTCATTTGGCTCCCCATTTCACTATGGTTGAAAATGTGCTGGCTATTTTTGCGTACCGGCAGCAACTGTGACAAGCATCGGCAACCAAGACAGACTCTCCTGACGAGGCTTCACTTTGTCGCGCTGACAAGCCGAGATCTTTCGGGCTAATGATGGAATGCTGGTTGAATGGGCAACCTATGGGAAAGAGCACGGGTAATGCGGCTGCGATACAAATTAAGCGCTCGAGGCGGGCGAGCGGAGCTGTGAGCCGGTGATCCCTCACCCGTGAGCGTCTGTAATCCCGCAGGCGCTGTGGTTCGGCGACGGGTGACCAAAGGCGGGGTCTCAGACCGGGAAGCGGCAGCAGGCATGTGCCGCGGGATGGCATGGGTTGGCGCGGTGCCCGTGGGCAAGCCCGGTGCGGTTACCACCGTCGGGTAATGGGCGATCAGCCAGGCGCGCCAGCGCGGAGCGTACTCGAGGAGCTGACGACGGTACGTCGCGACATAGTGGGGCGTCGCGCTGTGGTAGCGCGCCACCCGGGTCCAGAACCCACCGTGGTCCTCCACGAGCTGATTGTGGATTCGCCACGCGGCAAGAAACCATGGATAGCAGGTCTTGCCCTCCACCGCACGCGGGGTGATCCCAAATCGCCGGAGCGAGGCGAGGTAAGCGGTATTGAACTGCAGCGGTCCCACGTCATAAGTCCCGTTCGCGTCGTGAGACCAGGTATCCGTGCCCCCACGCTCCACCGAATAGACCGAGAGCAGCGCGTCCGCCGGCACGTCGTAGCGAACGCTGGCGGCGAGTGCGCACCAGATGAGCGCAGTGGGCATCATCCTACTTTCCCCTACTCTTGCGCGGCTTCGACGACTTCGTATCCTTGAAGCGCTTCCACTCGGTCTCACGGGCTGCCCGGGCAGCGCGCCAGCGGGCGTCCGCCGCGCGCTTCGCCAGCGCGGAGCGCTCTTCCGGGGTCAGTGATCGTGCCCTTGTTCTCCCGCCTTCCTTGCCGTACTGCGCGAAGATCTTGCGGATTGCATCCTCAAGATCTGAAGGTGAACTGTGATTCACTTCACGGTTTGAGCGCTTGCGCTTCATGTCTACAGTCTAAGTCCATGCGTACCCCATACGCAATGACAAATGCACCAGACGCTCAACGCCATAATTATACGCGCGAAATCATGGAGTTGCCGCTGTTTCCGCAATGCCTGCCGGGTAGGCATTGTTAGGTTCCTCGTTGACTTACGTTCTTGCGCGCAGGAAAATATCGTCGTTGATTCCACAAGGAAGGCCGATCATGAGCTTCAGCAAGATCAGACTCTCGGGTGTTCTTCTCGCCGCGCTCGCGGCCGTTTCCCTTGCCGCGTGTGGTGGCGGAGGCGGGTCCTCGGGCACCACGACCGGCACCGGCGGTGCGACGGGCGGCGGAGGCACCACGCAGCTTGCGAGCTGCACCACCACCACCTACAACGATGCGGTCGACCAGGGCGTTGCGCCCTGCCTCACCGTCACGGGACTCTCGAGCGGGCAATCGGTCTCCGTGTCCGATGGCTCGTCCACGCTCACCGAGAGCAGCAACGGGACCTTCGAGTTCCCGACTATTCAGAACGGGACGCAGAACGGCGGCGTGGTACCTCCGTCCGCGACGTTCTCCATCACGGCCTCCACCGGGGGCGCCACGTGCTCCTTGTCTGGTGGGACGGCTTCGACCACCCCGTACGCGGTGACCGCGCTCTGCGCGAAGTACCCCGCAGTGAGCCCGGACTTGCCGAAGGTCACCACGATGCCCGGCATGAGCGGCACCGCACAGGTGATCGCATCGCCGACCATCGTGCCCGTCTATATCTCGACGGGGTCGCTCGCGACCGGCAACGAGAGCAATGACGCGACGTACCTGAACCAGCTCGTGAACTCGCAGGAGTGGGGACTGCTCTCGCAGTACGGCGTCGGCGCTGCCACGGTCGATGCAGCCGTGACGATCAATCCCGGCTCCTGGTCGCAGTACCACACCGTGACGAACGCTGATCTCAGCGCCATCGTGCAGGGCGTAGCGGCCCAGGGTGTTACGCTGACCCCGAGTTCGGTGCTGGTGGTCTATCTGCCCCCGACGGTGGCTGTCTCGCCGACAGTCTCCGGCGGGACGGGGAACACCGGCACGGTCGCCTCCGGCAGCACGAATGTTCCCTTCGCGCTGGTCACCGATGACTCGACCAATGGGCAGTACATCGCCAATTCCAGCGTCTACTGGGAGGCTGAGGCCGGCATCGTCAACGACACGACGAACGCGAACGGCAACGGTTACGCCTGGATGAGCACGAACCCGGACCTCTGGCTCGGGGCCAGCGTCACGCAGCAGAACACATCCTTTGAGAGCGATGCGACGAACATCGGCGTCGGAACGGTGTGCATGAGCGCTGACGGCGGAATCCTGCAGGCCCCAGACATCTCCACCGGCGACATCGTGACCATCTGGTCTCAGACGGACGCGAACGCCGGCCGAAACCCCTGCCAGCCGAATGCGGATAGCTTCGACACCACGCAATCCAACCAAACCGTCACGCTGTCCGATTCAAACACACCCTTCGTCGGCGTGGTGACTCAGGGTACGACGGCCGTAACCGGGACCCTCGGTGGGGTCTCGCGGACCGATCAGGCGATCGTCGTGGCACCCGGGAAGTCCGTCACCGTACAGGCGCAGGTCTTCACCACGGCCGCCGTGCAGGACATGGCGGCGAGCGTGAACGTGGTGTCTTACATCAGCGGAGTAGATACGGGTGGCTGCTCGTTCCAGACGGCGGGTGGTGCGCAGGCGATCTCGAGTTCCTGCACGCCGCTCGTCTCGGTCTCCGCAGTCAAGAACGTCACGCGGCCGAGCGCGACGGGAGTCAATAACGGCGATACTATCGAATTCACCGTGACGGCATCCACCACGGCATTCAAGGGGATGTATGTGCTCGTGGTTCAGTTGGGGAGCGAGGATGTCGCCACCCCAATTGCGGTGACGAACGGTACGACCTGGCAATAGTTGCGAACGGAATGAGGGGTGAAGGCACCCGCGCAAGCGGGTGCCTTCTCAGCCCCGAGATTGCAACCGGGATTGGAGGACTCTCATGCTTCCCTCGCAGGAACCCAAATACGGAATACGTGATGGCCGGATCATCAATCGCCAAACCGGCGAGCCCATTCCCGATGACGAGCCGATCTTCGTGTTCAGGGCTAAGGACCGGCTGGCCGTCCGGATCCTGACCGCCTACTTCAGCGCCAGCGAAGACCCCGAACATGCCCGGGCAGTTGCTGCCCGACTCGAGGACTTCAAGCGATTTGCCCGGGAGCATCCCGAACGGATGAAGGACCCCGATACCCGCGCCGCGCAGGCAGGATGATTGCACCTGATCATCGCTTCGCTCTACCCTGCCGCTTCCTCGACATCCAGTCGGTGCTGAATGTCCATGAGCGCCCGGGCGACGTAGACCTTCGCCATCCGTTCGCTGACTCCCATCTCGCGGCTCACCGCCTCAAATGACCATCGGCAGACCATTCGCAACAGGAATGCTTCCCGGTATTGCGGGGGTAGTTCCTCGACTGCGCTCGCGATGATCTCGAGCCGCCGGCCGGACCTCATTCCCGACTCCGCGAATCGCCGCACCGCATAATGATGGCGCCGAGCTCGTCGAGCCGGTCACCGAGGGCGTCGCACACCCCAGCCCGCAGCGCGTCGGCAATCTCGAGATCCTGCTCGGCGGCCTGGCAGCGCAGCGCGAGCTGCGTCGCGACGGCGGTAGCGTAGATCGCGCGTAGCCCCATCGACAATGCCGCAAGCTCTGTGGCCATCTCCTCGCCCCCGCTCTTCCCGGGGACACCCACGCGGTGTTTCGATGTGACGGCAACACGGATCGTTCGGCGGGCGGATGTCGAGTCAACCATGACAGTCTCCTTCACAACCAGCACCGTGCGACCGAAAAAGATCGTTGGTGGCGGGCCTGTCAGATCCTAGTGGCCTGTGCGGGCAGGAAGAACCCCCGATTTCTACCGAGTTTGAGCATTTTCATGGGATTGACACGCGCCTTCGTTTATGCGCACCGGACCCATGGGCCGGCGGATCCGCGCAGGCGCCGCCAAAGCCATCCTCGCGACAACCTTCGGTGCGTGGGGTGCCGGGCGCATCAGGAGCGGAGAGGCGGCGCGGACTCACCCGAGCCCCCCTCCCCGGGGGTCCGCACCCTTCCTATAACGGCGCTGCTTCTCGCCTCAAAGCGCGTTTAACGAATACATGAAACTCCCGCATCCGAGGCCGTTATTTCCGCCAGATAGCTCGATCTGACCGCCCTGCCCCGCCGGCAAGACGAAGGTGATCGAGAACGGGAAGTACATATCGGTCGGGTTGTAGTTCGACCCTCCCTTGGCGTACTGCGCGCTTTGCGCAAGCGTCGCGCCGCCGGAAGTGGCCCACAGCGTGAGGATGCCCGTGTTGCTCGCGCCTGACCCGCAGCCGCCCTGACCGATACCTGCGGTGGCGACGGCCACTACCAGTTGCGGGTAGCTCTCCGACGGCAGATTGACGGTCGGCGGGCTCGTGCCGTACTGGATGCAACGATATCGATAGTACCGATAGCCACACCAGCCCCAATAGGAGTAGGTCGATGGCCCCACCGGCCCGCAGCGGGTCGGACTGCCGGTCACCTGTCCCATATACGGTCCCGAGCAGTTCTCCGGCTTGCCAAGATTTGCAACGCTGCTCATTGCGGAGCTGAACTCGTTGCACAGTGTCGCGATGGAATTGTAGCCCGTGCTGCACGGGCCCTGATTCAGGTTGTTATTGATCGCCCCGATGCTGCTCGTGTTGCTGTTG
This sequence comes from Pseudomonadota bacterium, assembly GCA_021805865.1. Taxonomy (GTDB): domain Bacteria; phylum Pseudomonadota; class Gammaproteobacteria; order Steroidobacterales; family Steroidobacteraceae; genus 13-2-20CM-66-19. Next base: position 23,478 of record JAJZDX010000039.1, on the reverse strand, counting down.
ATCTGTCCCTGCTGGCTGCTGTACTCGTTGTTCAGATTGTTGATCTGCTGCGTGTCGCTATACACCTGCGAGGAAAGCTGCGAATACCAGGGGTACGGGCCGCCGGATCGCACGTCGATGTCGTTCACATCGACCGAGCCGTTCGCGGCCTGAGGGTTGGCATTCAAGTAGCCATGCTCGCTGGTCACTAGCGACCAGCCATTGGACCATCGCGGCTGAATACCCCACCAACTATTGCCTTCGACGGAGTTGTTACCTGCGCCTGGGACCACAACCTCGGGGTTGCCACCGATGGGGTCCATGTCCCACTCTCCGTTCGGCCGGACATCAAAAACGGAGTGATTCTGGTTCTGGTTCCAGACATTCAACGAGCCGTTCTGAGAATCGACGATGGCATACCCCTGACCGGTCACCGGGCTCTGCATCCCGATCGCCGAACCACCGTCAGCGCAGCCATTGTCTGTGGTGAGTGTGATGTCGCCTGCGGTCAGCGCGCCTTGGCCCGAGCAGCTCGTCGAAGTGCTCACGCCGCCGTTCTCCGCGCTCAAGTGTCGCGGTACGGTCAGGTCACCGTTTTGATCAACGGCCAAGGCGACCCACGATCCACCATTCCACGCGAAGGCCCGATCGGTATCCAGCGTCAGCCGCACATCGCCGTTCTGGTTGCCGGAGCTCGGCAGCGCCGCGTACGTGGAAACCGGTGCGCGCCAGTGCCCGCCGCCGACCGATTGCCAGGTGCCGCCCTGGCAGCTCACGAGCGCCCCTGTGCCATCCTGGGCGATGGCGCCGGTATTGCTGCACGCCGCGCCCGGCGTCTCCACGGCGCCGAGGATCAAGGGCGTGTCCATCGTATTGCCCGCCGCGGTGGGTGCGGGCACGCGCCACAGGAAGCGCGAGTCATCCGCCTGCTGCGCGGCATTGCTTTCGACCTTCACGTCGATCGAGCCTGGGTTGATCCCGGCCGGCGCCGGGGACTGCCAGGTGTGACCCGTGCCATAGATCACGCCGGCCACCTGCCCTGCGATCGGCACCTTCGGCACATACCCGCCGCGGTCACCCAAGTCGAGCAGGATCTCGCCCGCATCGGGGTCCGGATAGCGATAATTGCCTTGGGCCACCACGTACCCGGTCACATTGCCGCTTGAGTCCGCCTGGTACTCGACGGAGATCGGGTCGCCCATCGCGTCTACCGCCGAGGTACCGGCCGGCAAATAACCCTGCTGGATCAGGGTCTGGATGGACACTGTGTGCGTGGTGCCTGGGGCGGACAGGCTCGCCATGTAGCCGTACTCGTACTGCAGCGCGGCATCCGTGATGGTCGCGAGCTGCCCCGCCTCGACCTTCGCGACCTGGTCCGTGAATGCCTGGTGCTGCATTCCGACCACGCTCGGGAGCATGATGGCGACGCCCACCATAGTGGCAATCAAGAGGATGAATTCGGCAGCGCCCATGGGGGGCCTCTCTACAGTGTGATGACGGCCCGGGTCACATAGCGCCCGTTAGCCGACTGGATTGTCCAAACGCCGCCGATCAGATTGCCCGATGCGGCGAGGGTGTTCGGGGTGAGCGCCCCAGAGGGGGCGAGAATCGCGCAAGAGGCGGCCGTGGCAGAGATTGACACCCCGTCGGGAAGCGTCAAGGCTTCCGTCTCACCCGGTGCCTCAAAGACCGCGAGACAGTTCCGGGCAAGCGCATCAGCCAGCGCCGCGGTCGGCACGCTGCCCGCGTGCGGCTGCGCCACCGCCGCGAGGCTGGCAAAAGCAGCGAGCACCACGGCCAAGAGGAGAAGTCCCAGCATACGTGCCTCGGAAGACCCTGGCGCCGGGGGAGCACGATGCACCCCCGGCGCTGTGGTCTACATGCCCGAGTACACCTCCACGATCGTCGAGGGGCTCGTGGTCCCGCACGCCTGCCCGATCGTAGCCGGGTCCGTCACCGGCAACGTCACCGCAGTGCCGTTGATCGTGAGCGACGTGATGTTCTTGATCACGGCATTGGCGATCGCCGCGCACGCATCGTTCGGCACCTCGTCCGTGAGGTCGAAGGCGTTCGGATTCGCTGTGTCCTCGGCGAGCGCATACGGATAGCCGAACACGTTCTGAAGCGACGTCGTGCCAACCTGCGTGATCGCTGTCGGTACCGCCTGTGCGCTGATCAGGTCAGTGTCGGAGAGGTTCGCATAGTCCGAGTAACCGTTGTAGGTCTTCTCGACGCTCGCCACCAACGCTGAGGTGTCATTCACGTCCGCCTGCACGTTGGACGCCGTATGAATGTCACCGCCGTAGTGCACCACGGCCGCGATGATTGCGGCAATGACGCCGAGCAGGATGATGTAGAAAATGATATCGCCGATACTCATGGAAAATGCCTCCTACGGGGCGGTTTGTGATCAAAACATCATGTTCGTGTGGGCGAGCGACTGATGCAGAACCACGAGAATGAGACTCCCGATGGCACCTCCGATCAAAAACAGCATCGCGTACACGGAGAACTTGATTGCAGCCGAGATCACCCGCAGGTTCGTCTCGGCCGTCTCCACAAATTCCTCTTCCCAGACGGCCAGCGCCTTTTCGAGCTCGCCGGTCGTGTCGGCCACATCGCCCGATTGCTCGATCTCCTCGATCAAGAGCGGCGCCGGGAAATTGGTGACCTCATACGTCGCCACCAGCGCAGCCGGTAGCTTCTTGCCGCTGCGCTCGATGTGGTGCTTGACGAGCGCGAGCCGGCGTGCGAGCCAGGGCGTCGAGTTCGTCATCGCGGCCTGGAGCGCCTCGCGCTCGAGGACGCCCGCCTTCAGCATGATGAGATGCATGCGCAGCCAAATGAGCGACATCCAGTCGCGGTAGAACGCGAACGGCGAGTTCGGGATGTTCTCGAGCCATCGCCGCCACGGCGCATCCACCGTACGGGCGGCGCGGGCAAGCCAGATCGCGAAGCCAAAGAGCAGCCCGATCACCGTCACGAGCCCGGCGATCCCGACGGGCGTCGCCACCGAGAACACGGCCGCGGCGAGGCCGTGCACTTCGCCCGGGTTCACGATCCCCCGGTATTGCGGCACCACGTAGAGCGCGACGCCGAAGATTGCGGCCACGCCGAAGATGAGGAGCAGGATGCTCGGGGTGAGCGACTTCTTGAACTGCCGGCGCATCTTGCGGTCGCGCACGATCGAGTCCACGAGCTGCCCGAGCGTCGCCGGGAGCGAGCCGGATTGATCCCCCGTCAGCACCATCAGGTGCTCGATCTGCGGGATGTAGCCCTGGAGACTCATCGCGAGCTTCGCGCCGTTACGAAAGCGCTGGATCGCCACGGTGAGCACGGCCTTCAGCCGCGCACTCTTGCGCAAGTACGCCGTAGCGAGGAGCTTCTCAAGCGAGGACCCCACATCGTGGCCAGCGCGCACGCGCGAGGCCAGGTACTTGTAGAGCATCGCCCGCTCGAGGTCATCGAGGGGACCCGCCTTGCGGGTGGAAACGCGCGCGGAACCCGGTCCGTCACCGGTGGACTTCGATTGCGCCTTCATGCGCTCGATCAGTCTCGAGAGCGGATTGCTCATGACTCAGTACCCTCGCGCGGCGATGACGGGACGAGCACGCGGCCGGCGCACTTCGCGCAGCATCGCGATCGCGCGGCGGAGCACTGGCCCTACCGAGACGAGCGCGATCACGAACTGAGAAGCGAGGAGCCAGATGAGTGCGGCGGACGGATCGCCGGCACCGCGCAGAACCGAGAGCACGGGGAAGGTGAGGAGAATCGCCGCCTCGATCCACACCCGCCGCCGCCAGGAGAGCCATGGACGGCTGTGCCCTCCAAAGGGGCCGCTGATGCGCACCGCGCGGCCCACCGCCCAGGTTCCCGCGATATCGAGCGCCGCGAGTCCGAGCGCCAGGCTCCAGAACACCGCGGGTCCCCAATAGACGTGCACGAAGAGGTCTTGCCATTGCATATCCCCTTCTCCGCCGCCCGGGCCCCACTGCGTGGAACAGTTTCGGCCGCCGCTCTTCGGCGGCAGCCGACAGGCAACCCGGGCCTGCGGTCGGCCCTCCCGCAGGGCATAGCCCCGACCGAAGTACTGGGAGGGGCACCGGCTCTGCGACACCCTATAGACTCTTCCGGGGGTTCAGACGGCCTTCAGATGATCGAGCGCTTCGAGAGCGCGGTCGACCCATCCCTTCTCGGTGGCGTTGCGGCACGGGATCGCCCGGCCGACCCTGATCTGCATCGCAAGAGGATCCGTGATCCCACGTAGCGCGTAGGCCATCGCTCGATGGCCCATGAAGCCGTTCGCCGCCTCGCCCATCAGCGCCCTCAAGGCGGCATCATCGTCACCGCCGCGGCGCAGGTGATCGGAAATCTCATCGGTCATCGGCACGACTTCCGAGACCGCGATCTTCCCGGAAGTGCCCTTGTGATCGCAGTGCGCGCAGCCCGGCCCCTCAAAGCGCACCGCCCCGATGTCGCCCCCATAGCTCTTGAGCGTTTCGACCATCTCCCGCACGCCTGGCCGATTCAGCGCCTTCTCCCACGGCAGCGAACAGGCGGGACACACGCGCGGGACCAAGCGCTGCGCAACGAAGAGCCGCAGTACGTCGGGCGTGCAATAGGCGCCGCGCGGGAGCGCGAAGCCAGGCGTCATCTCGAGCCGGGGGACGATCACCCTGGCATTGTTCGCGTGGATCGTAGTCATGATGAGGTGTCCGGCGGTGGACATCTCGATGGCGAGGCGACCGATCGGTCCCTCGCGCACCTCGCCGACCAGGATCACGTGCGGGGCCATGCGCAACATCATGCGCATCGCCTCCCCGAAGGCCGCCGTCTGCGCCTCGACCTCGATCTCATCACCGCCGATCTCGAGCTGTGGGACAGCGCCTGGAAATTTGCGCTCGGGCGGGTTCTCCGCTGTCACGATCCGCCGGTACGGCCATCGCTTCTGCAACCGGACCAGCGTCTCCCACAACATCGTGGACTTGCCGGAACCAGTCGGCCCGCCGACCACGATGATTCCAGTATCGACCTCGAGCGCCGCGTCAATGAGCGCGATCTGGTCGGGGAAGTAACCGAGCTTGGCAAGGCCAATGCCGCCAGTCGGCTTCGGCGGTACCCGAAGCCGCATGCCGAGATGATCGACGGCTTTGCGCGAACCGAGTCCCTCGGCATAGTTCAAGCGCAACGACATAAATTTCCCGCCGCGAGACTTCGGGTAACAGCCGCCCCGGGCGAGGCGCACGCCCTCGATCCCGCAGCCCGGCGGGAGTTTCTCCGGCCCAATCACGGCGTGCTGAAATTCCGCATCCTTGATGCTGGTGCCACCGGCCACCGCAAGTCCCTGCAGGTTGGCACCCATCAGAGCGTCCATTTCGGCGGGTGTCACCGAATCATCCACGATGTAGACGCGATCATCCACAGCAAACTCGATCGTCGCGGGCACGTCCGGCGTCGTACGGTGCAAATGAATGTCGGACGCGCCGTAGCTCGCCGCCGCGAGCAACAACTGCCGCGCCCACTCCTGAGTATCGCGCCCGGTCGCAGCAACCGACACGTGCGTCTCGGCCGACGCGGCGGCGCCGCGCAATTCGCGCAGTTCCTCCGGCTCGCAATAGCGGACGCGAAGTCCCGACGTCCGCGCGCCCGATTCGATGAACGAGCTGTTCGCGAGACGGAGCCTCAGCGGGACATAGAGCATCCCGGCGGCGATGTCGACGTGACAGAGATGGACGTACTCGGCGTTCAAGTATTTGGCGAGCTGCGCGCGCACCTGCTCCACGGTCAGCGCGCCGGCCTCCTCTGCGGGTATCTCAGCCATCGCTACCACCCCATGTCCATTTGCCAGATGCCGGTGTGCGACCAACGCACATCCACCGTGCGCACGCAGGCGTGCGCGGGGAGCTCCCAGGACGGCACGATGCCCTCGATTGAGAGCGTCGGGTGAACAGTTCCACCCGCGCGCCAGCGCTCGTGCTCGCGCACCGCCCAGTCCGAAAGCGCCGCCTCGAGACGCGCGTACCGTGTTTTTCCGTCCGGCACGCAGCGAATACCCGAGAGCGGGATGACGATCTGCGCAGTGCGCAGATCGGCCGTGACGCTCGCGCCCGGGGGCGCTGCCGTGGCGAGTGCGCCCGGGGCGCGCCGCCAGGTGAATGACGCCTGATGCGCGTCGCAGACGGCCGAAACCAGTGACCAGCCGGGAGTGCCGCCGGGGACTCGCCCAAATGCCTCGAGGCAGGCGTTGAGAACGCTCTGCACTTCGATGCCGGCAGGCCCTCGGGAAACGGCTGCGGCAGCGGCTGCGGCGGCGCGCTGCGCCGCCAAGCGTCGCTCGGCACCCTGATAGTGACGAAGGACGAGCAGCCCGCCGAGCGCGAGCGCACTCACCGCCACTACCTGGACGAGCCTCACTTTCGCCTTCGAGGCCCGCGCGAGCGCCGTCGGCTCACTCACCGTCACTAGCGCGAGACGGGTTTCGAACTCTTCGCGGCCGAGCGGCTCGAGCCAGTGGATGTCGGCGAACTCGGCATCGAGCGTCGCTCTCGCGGCGCTCGCGTCCTCGAGCGGAACCAGCCGCTCCCCGAGCGGCAGTCCATCGCGGCTCGTGACCGCGAGATACGCCCCCGATGCGGTCTCGGCCGCGAGCCCCCATCGATACACGTGCGGCGGCAGGCCGGCCGCGAACGTCTCGGGGTGCGCGGCACACACCTGGGACAGTGCCCGCAGTCCCGGCTTATAGATCGCGCAGATGCCGATGTCCGTACGTTCCTTGGCGGCATCGCTTGCGACGATGAAAAGCCCCTTGTACGACGGTAACAGCGCGGCCTGCTCTTCGAGCCAGGCGCGCGCCTCGCGCGGACCGACCTGCCCCTTCGCCCAAGACAGCCAGAGCGTCCCCACGACATAGGTGCCCTTGCCGATCCGAACCGCGACGCTCTCGAGCGGCTTGCCAGCATCCGGCGGGAAAGCTCGATCGGCCGAGGCCGCCTCTGGCATCTCCTGTACGTCCGTCATGGAATCAGTTCCTGCTCACGCCAGACGGCAACCGAGAAGAAGACGGCGAGATCGGAATGGGGGGCGTGGCGATGGACTCGCCGGCCCCGTACGGTCCCATCACGCGAGCGCCAGCCGTGCCGCTCTCGGAAGCCATCTCGCTCGGCGTCAAGTCCTCGAGCAGGATCGGACGAGCAAACCCCTCGGGCGTCATCCACACGCCGGTCGAATCGATGCGCGTCACCGTGCCGTACCGCGTGACATCGTGGACGCCGACCATGAGCAGCCCGCCGCTCGCGGTCATCAAGCGCGCCTTCGCGTGCCGGCCAATCATGATCGCCTCGACCTGCGGTAGATCGGCCACATTGACCGCGGCCTGCAGATGCGTCGATGCCGGCGCAGGGCCTGCCGAGCGCCCGGCATTGCGCTCCCGGGACGGGGAACTCACCTGCGCGCGACGCTTCTGCGCCACGATGAGCACGTTGTTCAAGTACGCCGTGAGCGCTTGCTCATAGGCGGTATTCGGTCCCGCCCCGAAAGGCGGTGAGCCTGAACGCGGCCCAGAGCTCGCCGCGCGGGCGGCGGGCACTCCGGCCGGCGGCGGCGCCGCCGCAGCGAGCGTGGTCAGGAACATCAGCCCCGAGAGAACGATTGCGGATTTTTTCATGGTTCGATCGCTCCGATCAACTCGCCGTGGCGGTCACGGTCACGACCGTGATGCTGCGCTGGCGCTCGTGCATCCGACCGCCGCCGAAGAGCCAGAACTTCGGACTCCCGGTGCCCTCGAGCGTTTTCGAGTCCTGCTGGTTCTTGAACCCGAGCAGCATCACCGTCGCGCCGCTTCGCATATCGAGTGTCTGGTTGAAGGCCGTCTCCGGGTCCTGCGGGATCTGGATGCTCTCGGTGCCTGAGGTGATCGTCTTGAACGTCGGAGTGCCGATATAGCGAAAGACGATCGACAACACGATCCGGTTGTCATCCGCCACCCGAGGCAGTACCCGGATCGCCGCGCCGGCACTGATGTTGCCGGGCATCAGTGTCTGACTGCCGTACGTGTTCGCACCCGCGATAGCCGAATTTCCGCTGCTCTCGGCGAGATACCCGTAGTTGGTCGCATCGTTCACGGTCACCACATGACCGTTCAGTGCGAGCAGCGAGTTCGAGTACATCTGGCGAACGCTCCCCACTTGAGAGAGCGCATTCACCGCGGCCTGCGTGCCGCTGAATGGCCCGTGACCGGCTGAAAACTGGATGGTGGACGGTGTGGCACCGGAGGCGAGTTCGAGCGCCGAGGGGGCCGTGATGCTTACCGAGTTGAGCCCTTTAAGGTATTTCCAGATCACCGACGGCGCGAGACCATAGTTCGAGTCGTTGTTCAGTGTAACCGTGTAAACATGGATGTTGATCTGAACCTGGCGCTGAAGCCGCCGCGAGACATTGCGCACCCATCGCGCGAACCGATCGACATCCGTGCGGGAGCCGGTGATCGTGACCGTCGCGGTGGATGGATCGGCGGTCAGCATCGCGGGCATTGCCACGGCACGCGCCTCCGAAAGGATCCCCTTCCACACGTCCGCGTCATAGGACTGGGATGTGGCGACGGAGGATTTCGACGAGGCGCTGCCCATGCTCTGTGTGCCGCCCGCGGCACCGCCACCGGAGGCGCCCTGCCCGCCTGTCGAGTTCTTAGCCGACACCGTGGCAGAGGACTTCGTGGCCTCCCCGAGGATGGGTAACTGGAACGTCCGGGTGATCTGACGCACGATGCGCGCATGCTCGGCACCGCCCGGCCCCATTCGGTACGTCACGGCGTATCCCATCGACTGACTCGCCGCGGCGAGCAGTCCCGAACACGTCCCGCTGTAATCGAGCGGCGGCATCTTCGCCCCCGCGCTGATCTCCTGGGTGTCGATCGGAACGCCGCAGTTGTGCTCGGTGAACTGCACGGCGTTCAGAAACCGGCTCTCCACCATGGTCTCGTACACCACGTGCCTACGCATCGAGCGCGGCGCGGGGAGCGGTCGGCGCGCGAGCGGCCCGGCGTAGAGAAAATACCCGCGCGTGACCGAAAAGGCCGCCTGCGGGCGGGGCAAGGGTTTGCCAACGGCAGAGAGTGGCGGAAGCTCGGTGTGGCCCCGCTCCGTAGCCGGACCCGAGGCGCAGGCGGCAAGCGCGACGGCCGCGCTCACCCCAATGAGAATGCGAGAGATTTTCATGGTTAGAACCCGTTCTGATTGCGGACCGTGGACTCGACAATGAGCACGCGATTGCCGGTCCTCGCCTCGACGCGGATTGGTGCGCCGTTGCTCACCGCCGACTGCGTCCACTCATGTGTCGCCGCGAGGAAGCTCTTCGCGGTGATCTCCACCGCGACGGGGGCGCGCCAGTCCTCGGCGTACCACTCAACCGTCCAATTCGCGCGCTTTGCCCACGCGACGAGCGCCGCGCGCATCCGCTCACCGGCGGCGATTTGCCACACCTGCCAGGCATCAGGGGAACTGCGACCGATGTCGACGGCTTTTCCGAGGACTGCGGGTGGCACGGATGCGGGTGTCGTGACCGCCGAGGCGACGGTGTGCGTGGCCACCGGCGTCGGCGGCAGAACATGGAGCGCAATGGGCATGACGTGGGCCTGCGGACTCAGCGGGGTACGTTTCCCCTTCTCCCCTGCCCGGGCCCCTTCATTGAGGGTAAGCCCGTGGAAAATCAGGACCCGTTCGGTCGCGGGACCCACGATCACGGCGAGACCCGCGGAAGATGCCGCCGAACGCAAGCGACCCGCCCAAGGCGCATCAAGGGCCGGCCATTCGTGCTGGACCGCCGCGCTCACCCGACACCCTCCCCTCGGCGGGGAACGCCAGGCGAGGAGCGTCTGCGGATCAATCCCCGGTGCGACGCGCACGGCATACGGGGCGGGCACGATATCGGCAACCGCCGTCCACAGCGGCGCGACGCAGCGCGTCGCGGCCCGTGCGGGCTGCATGGCCCGTGCCTGGTGTCCACCCGCGCACGCCAAGAGCGCGAGGGCCGCGAGAGCGTTCACGCGAGGGGGGCGCTGCCCTGCAAGGGGCCGGCGGCCGGCACGGGGTCCGCGGGTCGGAATGTGATGATGCATGTTGAAATGACCTCAGAATCAACCGTTGGTATGTCGGCACGTCACGCTGGCCGAATCGCTGCCCACCCCGGCGATGAGCCGCAGTTGCGCGGGCAAACTGTCGACGATGTAGTAGCCGTTCTTGAAGCGGCTGTTGAGCAGATACGTCTTGCCTTCGAGCCCGAAGATCGCCGGCAGATCGTGATAGCCGATTCCAGGTGGCATCTGCACATAGGTGTGTCCTTTGTATGCGAAGACCCGCTCGGGCAAAAAAGCTCTCGCACGGCGGCGGCGGGCACCCTGCCAGAAGTGACCATCCACGTGACACACGTACCCGAAGTCAATCTGTGTGGGATTCATCCTCGCCACGCGCTGGCGAATTTCCCCGGAGTTCGCGAAAGGTGGAGTCGGCGGCAGTGCCACCGCTGCGGGCGGCGGGCTCGCCACACCAGTTGTTGGAGAATCGCTCCCGGCGGGGTTCGGGTTGTAGAATCCGACCATCGGGATGTAGCCCGTCGAATCGCTCACCAGCGTGAGATAATAGAGATGCCCCTTCCCATGCGGATTCTCGGCCGCAATCATCAGGTTGGTGGTCAGCCCTCCCTCGACGGGCTTCAGCACGACACTGTCCTGTCCGCCCGCATGGATCGCCTGGGCGAGCCAACGCACCGAATCTCCGATTGCGATGTTCACGATGCGATCGCCCGGCATCAGGTTGATCACGCACAGGTGTAGCGGGGCGCAGGTGACCGTGGGTCGATTCTCTCCATAGGCGTAAAGCACTTCTCCGTCGCCTCCGAGCAATGCCGGGGCAATCCCCGCCGCACCCCACTCGGCGCTCGCCGCAGCCAACGTATCCGCGTTGATCGGCGATGAACTGGTCTGCGCGGCAATCGTCGCGCTGGGTGCCGAGGAACGCGCGGTTCCCACGAGATTCAACCGTTTGCCAGGATTACGGCCCCCCTCACTGAGGCTCGGCTTGAAGACCGTGTGAGAACGCAACCTCAACGGTGCCGCGGGAATGAACGGGAGCGATACCGCCGCGTTCAACGTGATCCGCTCCTCACTCCCCCGGCGCGAAATCGCATAGGTCATCGGCTGCGAAAGCGTGAATACGAGGCGCGTCCGCCGTCCGGAATGCACCGCCACGATCGACTTGACGAGCCCCCGGTGGGGCGCGATCCGGTCTGAAGGCAAGGCGAGCATCGTGTCCGGAAGATCGATGACGAGCCGCGACGGGTGGTTCATGAAGAAGGACTTCACCGCAGGCGCAGGGCCTGAGAGGCGCAGAGTGACGCGCACTGACGTGCTCGATACCGCCGTCGACGTGAGTGACATCAACATCACAGGACTCGTCGCAGGAGCCACTTCGCGGCCGGCGGCACGCACAGGGTGCGAGCTCAGCACAGGGCCTGCGGGAGCGGCGGCGTTCGCCTGGCCAAGGGCTGCAACGGCCAACAGGAGACAGGCGATCGTCGGAAGGGCTGCGCCCGGCACAGGGACGGTGATTTTCACTGAAAGGCTCCTAATCGCGCGCGTTGTAAGCGGCAAGGATCATGGTCTTGTTGACCATGACGTTGAAGGTGAAGCCCGGACGGATGATGAGCGTCGGGGCTACATTGAGGTTGCGCTCGAGCAGTTGCGCGGCGACTTGATTGATCGAATCCGCCGCCGCCCCGGCCGCGGTCTGCCCGGCGTTCTCCGCGTGAAGAACGCTCGAGCTTTGCGGTTGCGACAGTTGCGCCGCCACCCCGAGCGCGCTCATGAGAATTGCTGATCCGAACGTGCGCAGGTAATGGTTGTGAACGAGATCGCGCAGCCCGGCCTGGCCCTGACCGTTGACCCCTTCCATGCGTTTGAGATCCACCGTGGACCCGTTCGGCAGAATCAGCTCATCCCATGCCACGAGTACGCGGCTCTGTCCGTACCCAACGTTAGAAGAATATTCACCGACAAGCCGCGTGCCTTGCGGGATCAGCACCACATCGGGATGGAAGCTGTCATAGACGGTCTCGCGCACCTCGGCCGTGACGGTGCCCGGAAGGTTTGAATTGATACCCGTCACAAGCACCGCGGGGATGACCGAGCCTGCGATGAGTTCATGCCGGCCGAGCGCGGGAATCTCGGCATCCGGCAAGTAGCCACCGGCATCGGCGCGACGGTGCAGGAACGATTCGTTCGCGTCCGTGCTCGCGCCCGCGGATTTGTGTCCGAGGAGCGCGCGTTGCATATTGAACAACGAACGCGCCCCGCTCAAGGCATGATCCAGTGCCCCGGCGGCGCCGCTCGCGGAACTCGTGCTCCCCGCAGCCCCTGCGGTGCCCATCGCACCACCCGCGCCGCCGCCATCGAGCGGCTTGGCGGTGAGCGCGGCCCGCGCGGTCGCCTGGGCGTTCTCGAGGCGCTGATACTTCTGCCTCTGCACCCAGGCGGCGTATTGCGCCTGCGGGGTCTCGGCCTGCGGGCCACCGGGGCCGGGACTGGCGCCCGCCGGAAACGGCGAGGCATTGTTCTGCGCGGTGCCGGCGGCGGCTGAGTGGGTTGCCTCATTTGGCTCAGTCCCCCCAGGGGCAAACCCCGCGGGAGGGGTTGGCGCCCCTGGCTGCTCGGACTCCGAGAGGCTGCGCGCGAGCGCGGCCCGCTCTTCGGCTCGGGCATGGGCAATCATGACGGCCGTGGCTGGCCTCACGACGCCGACATTGCCGCCCCCGCCGGTAAAAGTCCGCGGGGACTTCCCTTTTTGCGTGGTCCCGGCAGTCATGACACCAACGAGAATGAGGCCGCCGAGGCCGATTCCGATCGCCAGGAGCACGACGCGACTCTTTTTCGAGAGCCGCTTGCCGCCTGAGACCGGCGCGGCGCGTAGTTTCGGACCCGAGACCGAGCCGGCAGGCGCTTTTCCGGCGGAAGAGCCGTCGAGCTCAGCGTGGAGATCTTTCTCGCTCATCGTGGCCCCGTCACTCAGACTGCGAAGAAGGGCTGGACGGGGGCGCCGTAGAACCGATGATGCGCGTCCATGTCACAGACTTGATGTAAAGTCCCAAGGGATTTGCGAGCATCACTTGTGGGTTGTCGGCAATCTTCGGATTGCGCGCAACAGTCACGTCCGCCTTCCACTCCGATGACGAACTCTGATTGCTGTTTGCCTGTGTCCGAATTTGCGTCCAGGTTGCCTCATAGGTGCCGAGTCCGTTTGTCAACGCCCCAAGGGGCAGGAAACTCGTGAAATTCACCTTTACCGTCGCACCGGTAAACGGCGGATGCGCGGCGTACCAGGTGTTGAGGTAATTCGCGGTCGCGGTATCGGTCATGGCGAAGACACGGCTCAAAAGCATGTTCTGTGCTGCCGCGTTGCCGAGCTGCGTACGCGCATTCCACAGCCACTCGGCTGTCTCGGCCTCTACGATGCGTTGGTCGGTTGGGGATGAGGCCGACGGCACTCCGAACGCGATCGGTGAGCCCATGTGTCCCATGGCGATGACGTAGGGCTCGATCTTGCTCTGCGCGCCGATGTGCGCGATGCCCACAACGGCAACGAGCGCCACTGCGAGCGCGCCAAACGCCGCGCGGCGCCAGTTCGTCGCGCGCGCGAGCGCATCCCCATAGCGCTCATCCCATTCGCGACGCGCATCGAGATAGGGGTTGCGCGCCGACTCCGGGGTGTGTCCGCGCGCCGCGGCCCCCGAGGAAGATGATGCGGTAGGCGAAAGCGAGGGTTTTGTCTTAAACATGGAGCAGCCCAGCGTCTCTTACTTCCTCTTCTCCGTTGCCCGGGCCCTGGTGGGTGCCTGCGGAGGAAGGCTCCACCCCTACGGGTGCAAGAGGGACCCTGCCGCGGCGAGGAATTCCGATTCCGCGCCGGGCGGGGCGGTGTGCCAGCACTCCACCCTTCGATCCACATCGGATCGGGTCACACGAGGGCTTGACAATGAGCTACTAGTAGCCGATGCTAGCTGCATGGGAAGAACGAAACGGTCAGTCGAAGTCGCCTACTTGGACCCCGACAAGCACGCGCTGCTGAAGCAGCTCGCGCGTCAGACGCGGATCCCCAAAACCGTGCTCGTGCGGGAGGCTATTGACGATCTGCTCGTGAAGCACGGCGTCTTGAAGCCGCCGAAGCGCAAGCTCCCCAGCCATGATTCAATGGAGACTCGATGATGAAGACCTCGAAGACGCTCAAACTGGCGATCCCTGCGTTCCTGGTGGTGAGCGCACTCGCCGGCTGTGCCCGGAATTGGCACGAATCCGTCACGAGCGCGCAACTGACCAATGACGCCACGAAGCTGAATGCCGAGGTGAAGTGGTGCCAGCGGCAGCGGGCGCAGGGGAACGATATCCACGCTATCGCGGGGTGTGTTGCCGCGACCCACGTGTTGCGCGCCGAGGTGAAGGATGCCGGTCAGAAGTATCTGACGGCCAAGCCGCTCAAATCCCCCTTCTGACTTCCCCGATCAGCGGGCTTCTTCATCCGGCGCCGAGTGTGACGGCGGAGCACGTCGCATCACGCGCAGACTGAAGACAAACAGCGCAACGACCGCTCCGATGATCACGACCGTCGGCCACAGGGGGTGGCCGGCGGCGAAATCAATGCCGAGACAGACGGCGAGGATGAGCCGCAGTATTCGCGCCCCAAGTTCTGGTGTGACCTTCGATTGCTGCCGATATCCCCGAACAAACGAGCGGCGAATGGTGCGCATCGACATCGCTAATCCTCCGAGTGCCCAAAGCGGATTCCCGGCGCACTGACCCCGCCCTCGTGCTGCAGCCCGCGAGGCGCCTGCCCCGCATGCTGCTGGGCCTGTTTCCAGAGTTTGGCCGCAGTGGACGGTTCTTGCTTCTCGGCTTCGCCCCCACCGGCACCACCGCCCGATGGGCCGCCTCCGGCGGCGCCCGGGGCACCGAGTTGATCCGGCCCGCCCGTGCTGGGAGCACCACCGGTGGGCGGGGCACCGCCGCTGAAGGGGGTGGCCCCCGCAGGGACAGCCCCACCGGCAGACGCGCCGGCACCCGATGCAGCTTGACTCGCGCCCGCCGTCTTGCCGGCGGTGCCCCCGGCTTTCCCAGCCGCACTGGCGGCCTGGCCAGCCGCCTTAGTCCCTTCCCCTGCGGCCTTCCCAGCCGCTTCGACGCCCTTCCCGGCCGCCTGTCCTGCGGCGGAGACCGCCGCCCCGACGGGCTGAAGGCCCGGCACCGCCGAGAGCGCCGCTCCGGCGGCCTTCCCGGCCGCCGCGACCCCCGCCCCTGCGGCCTTGCCACTCATGCCCATGCCGGCACCCGCAGCACTCCCCGCGCTGCCGGGCGGCGGCGGGGTGGCCGCGATCGCGCCCGCGCCGCCCTTGAACCCTCCCACCGAGCTCGCGGCGCCTCCGATCCCGCCCGCGGGCGTCCCTGACACGGACGTGAGTGCCGCCAGGCGGCCCAGCGCGGCCTTGGCTGCAACGCCGCCGGCCGCCGCCCCGAGCGCCGTCGCCGCGCCAGCGCGCGCGATCCCGCCGCCCGCGGAAGTCAGGTGCGAGAGCCCGAGGCTCGCCGCGCCGCCCATGATGCTGCCCGCGACCGAGGGAATCGTGAGCGCCATGATCCCGCCGAGGAGACCGGATGTGCCCAGCGCCAACATATTAGGGACGGGCAGCACTTGCCCGGCAGCCAATTGATTCAGCCAGGAGGCATCCTGCTGCGCCATGTGCACCATGACGGCGCTCACGCCATACGTCGTGAGCAGCTTCACCCCGACGCTCGCCGCATAACTCGCATACCGCTCGCCAAATTGCACGGTCCACCTGGATCCCAGAAATCCCAACATGATGCTGCCGATCCCGAGCACCATGTACATCTCCATCAAAGTCATCATCAGTTGAAGAGCCACGAGACCGAAACCCAAGTACAAGAGCAGTGACGTGATAACCGTCGCCAGGGATGCCACCATGCCTTCCATGGCATTCTCCGCAGCCTGTTTGACGCAATTGATGGGATGTCCAATGGAACAATTCGAGTTTGTTGGACTCGTGCCAACGCCCGTGGTGGGATTACCGCCACCGGCCACCCGGGTGGGGTTGCCTCCATTCCAGAGGATCCCTTCCACGTTTGCCGCCTCCGTCATGATCCCGGACGGAGTGAGCGGCACGGTGGCAGCACCGGGCGGCGTACCGAACTGTGAGGCCGCGAGGAACTTCTGGCCGATCGTCTCGAATTGTTGCGGAATATAGGGCATCCACGTGGGCGCGGTGGCGACGATGAAGCCGAAGAAAGAAATCTCCAACATCTTTAAAAACAAACTCGAAAACCACTCCCCGAGGTCATTCTTCCGCAACGCATTGGTCACGCCCCACCACAGCATCTCGAGCGTCGCGAGCGACGTGAAGATCAGCCACCCGATACCCGTCTTGCCGGCGCCGATTGACACCCAATTCGCCGTCGCGTTCTCGACCATGCTGAGAATGGTGTCGAAGAACCCATTGGTGAGACAGGTCGAAGGCGTGCCCGCCGTGGCGGGCGCGCACGTGCCCACCGCAGCCTGCGCAAGTGCCGGCAAGAGCACCGCTGCGATCGCGGCGAGAAGAATTAGGCGGCGACGGTGACGCATACGTGACCTCAGTACGGGGACTTCAGGAGCGGCGCGGTGAGATAGCCGCTGAGAACCTTCTGCTTAGCAACCCTAGCGTTCGCGCGATTGCCCATATCGGTGAGAATCGCGGTATTGGCCGTGCGCGTGTCGGTGTCGAGCTGCGAAAGCTCCGTCGCGAGCACTCCGTTCATCGCATTGCTCGCCTGAAGAATCTGATTGCGACCCTGCGCGCTGCGCGACGCCGCCTGCAACGTCTGTTCGGTCGCGGCTGAGGTCGCGAACTGCTGCCGGGACAAGCCGTACTCATGCAGCACGCCCGTGATCTGCTGATTGAAGCCTTGCGTCCACTGTGCCAGCGTGCCGCCGGCATAGCCGACTGAGCCTGTGGGATCGCCGTACTCATAGGCGGTTTGCGCGGCGGTGTCCTGCACGCTTGCGGAGATGCCCTGCGCCTGTCCGATAATTTCCTGCATCTGCATGACCGGGGCGGTCAACTGCCCCCAGAGCTGCAGCGGCATCGTGCCGAGGTTGATCGCTTGGTTCGCGAGCATGCTGATCTGCTGCTCGGTCTGCATGGCGGCCTGCTCGTCTTGTTCGACGGCCGTGACTTCCTGCACAATCTGTTCGGGGAAGGTCGCGCCCGCGACCTCGGACACCGCCCGGGCCGGCGGCGCGGCGGACGCAAGGATCAGGGTGGCTCCGAAGGCGGCACCGAGAACCGATAATTTGACTCGCATGAGAACTCTCCACTTCCGCGACCGCCCCCGAGCGGTAGAGTCTCATCGACTCTTCCGCCCGGGTTTGGTCCTCTCGTGACGGGACTGCGTCCTGGCGGCGTGCCGGATGTCCGCTCCGCGCGAGACGGGTCCGCTACTGGGACGGGTGATGCCGCCAGACATCCCCGCCGCATCTGACTCGACGACCGCCCCTGCGGGTGTGCGTGTATACGCGCACACCCTTCGGCGCTCTGGCAATGCATTCCCGGCGTCCGTTGCAAGCGGATGCCGGACACACGCCGCGGCCGGCGGCTTCAGCCCCTTTGGGTGTATTGACTACTGATAGTTCTCCCATGCCTGGGCCCATGCCCATTCGCCGCGCTCGCGCAGCCATTGAGCCGGCCATCCATCCGGATTCGATGCGCGAAGGTCACGGATCCGCGTGATCTCTTCGCGGCTCGAAGCCCCCACGAAGGCGAGCTCAGGACCGGAGATTCCGAGCTCAAAGAGCCGCCGGCCGTCCGGATGGAGCATGTAATACTGGCGCTTCGGCGTGGCCGCGGCGAGCATCTCGAGCTGACGGTCATTGAGACCCAGAAGCTCGCGGTAGATCCCCCGCGAAACATCGTCCTGCGCGGTGGAATTCGGCAGGAGAATCTTCGTCGGACACGACTCGATGATCACATCCGCGATGCCTGACTTTGCGAGGTCCGAGAGCGACTGGGTCGCGAATACCACCGCCACGTTCGCCTTGCGCAGCACCTTGAGCCACTCGCGGATCTTGGCCTTGAATACCGGATGCCCCAACATGACCCATGCCTCATCGAGCACAAGCAAGGTGGGCCGGCCATTAAATCGCTGCTCGAGCCGGTGAAAGAGATACGTGAGTACGGGAAGAACGACACGATCCCCGCGCGCAAGGAGGTGTTCCATTTCAAACACTTGGAACCGGTCCTCCCCCAATCCGTCCTCGGTCGCATCGAGAAGGTCGCCGGCGATGCCGCGAACCGTGTACGGCTCGATCGCCGTGCGCAGGTCTGCATCCTGGATCGTCGCGCGAAATTGTCCCAGGGTGCGCAACTTCGGATCCTCAAAGTCCCCCAACTGCTTTACCGCGCGATAGATTTCCTGGCGCTGCTCCGGCGTCACTCGCACGCCCTGAAGCTCGACGCACGATTCCAGCCACTCTGCCGCCCAACGCTGCTCGCTCTCCTCGTCGCAACGCGCGAGCGGCGCAAATGACACGGTAGGTCCCCCCACACCGTCCGCCCCGCTCGAGATGTCATAGTGCTCACCGCCGGCCGCCCAAGCGAGCGGCAGCATCGAATAACCCTTGTCGAAGGCAAACACCTGCGCGCGGGCATAGCGGAAATGCTGCGCGACGGCCGTTGCCAGAAGCGTCGACTTGCCACTTCCCGTGGGGCCGAGTACCGCCGCATGGCCAAGATCACCAAAGTGCAGGCACAGGCGAAACGGGGTCGCGCCCGCGGTTCGCGTCCAAAGCAACGGCGGAACCTTCGCACCTTCCTCTGCCGCCGCGCCGAGCGGCCGGTAGAACGGACAGGGGTTCTCATCGGGTCCCGCCCACACGGTCGTGAAGGGCATCAGATGCGCAAGATTGAGCGTGTGCACCACGGGCCGGCGCACGTTTGCCGTCGTGTTCCCGGGCATGGTCCCAAGATAGGCATCCACCGCATTCACCGTCTCGATGCGCGCCTGAAACCCGAGATTAAGGATCACCTTGCGGATGTCCTGCGCGGCCTCCTCGAGTGTGGCGAGACTGCGATCCGCGAGCAGCAGGACACTCGTGTAATAGCCAAAGATCACTTTCCCCTGGCTCGCCTCCGCGACCGCGACGATCGCATCGTTCGTCGCGCGGTCGGCATCGAGGTTGATGTGCGTAGCCTGCCCGCCGCCGGCTTCACGCAGGAAGTTCATCATGGACTTTCGCTTCTGCGCCCATTTGCTCCGATAGCTGTTGGCGAGCTGCTCCGCTTCCTGCGGATCGAGTTCGATGAAGCGCGTGCTCCAGCGATACTCCACCGGTAGACGTGCGAGTTGATCGAACATTCCCGGGACCGAATAGGGTGGAAAGCCCGTGATGCAGATGGCCGTGATGTACTGATCGTCGACGCGGGGTTGAAATCCGGTCACCAGATCATGCCGTCCGAGCACGGCATCGAGGTACATCGGCACGCTCGGCATCGCGAACGGCGCGGTGGCGTTGCGCATGGTCACGCAGCTCTCGAGGTGGGCGAGCAGCTCGCTCTTCACCACCCCGGTACGCCCGTCCACAGTGTCCCTAAGACGCCGGATTCTCGCCACCCCCGACAGGCGGTCCTCGATTTCGCGCACGCCGCGCCGGAAGCGCTCGAGTTGCGCCGACCAGGTGGATTCGCTCCCCCCTTCGGTAAAGAACCGAGCGGTCTTATCCTGGCGGTCCACCGGCGGGAACCACGTCACCGTGAGCACGTAGCGACTCTTGAAACCGTAACCATCGCTCTCAAAACGCTGACGACGGATGTCATCGATCATGCGCGTGGTTCGATCGGGAAATGCGCCGATGGGTGCATATCCTGGCGCCATCGCGCGCACGGCATCCGCGTGTAAGACCCATCCCTCGCCGAGCGACAGCGCCCCGTTCACTCGGGAAGCCATGCCGATGAGCTCACCCTGCGTTGCCGAATCGAGATCGGGACCGGCGTACTCCCATGCAGTCATGAGTCCGCCGGCCTTGGTGAGCACGACGCCGTTTTCAATGAGCGCCGCCCACGGCAGGTAATCCGGCAGACCCTTCGCTTTGAGACGGAATTCCGCGAGCGCGAGCATCAAACTTTCTCCTTCAGTCCTGCGAACGGGGT
Organism: Pseudomonadota bacterium; assembly: GCA_021805865.1. Taxonomy (GTDB): domain Bacteria; phylum Pseudomonadota; class Gammaproteobacteria; order Steroidobacterales; family Steroidobacteraceae; genus 13-2-20CM-66-19. The sequence continues at coordinate 3,267 of JAJZDX010000039.1, read as the reverse complement.
GGCCGCGGCCGGATAAAACGTCTTGTATTTAAGGAAGCGGCGCGCCGTCATCGACAGTTGCGGATCGGCCTTCGCCGCATGCTTGAGCATCTCTCTACCGGCAACCCACAGGACAATGCCGAGCACGAAGCTCCACCAATGCATCAGCAAGACACCGAAGATCCCGCACACGGCCCCGAGCAGAATCACGCCCATGCGCTCGCCACCCAAAAGCAGTAGCGGACGATTCAGGCTTTCATGGATCGGGGCCGCGCCTGGGGGCAACGCCGGTTCGTTCTCGCTATCAGCCATTTCTCACCTCGCGCCTCGCTTGACCCCCGACCGTCCACCGGTCGGGGGTGCCGGCCGCCGAACGCTGCCTCAGCACATCGGGACCGACAGTCCCATCAGCGTCATGAGTTTCAGCACCGCGGGAATGAAGGCGATGGCGAGCACCACCTGAAGCGCGCGCTTGCCGATACCGGAGAGGTCCTCGCCAAAGGCCAACGCGAACCCGGCGGCAAGCGCGGCAACGACGCCGACCCCCACGGTCACGGGACCCGTAAGATCCCCGACGATGACGCCGATCCAGTGATCCCATCCCATCTCGCCGCAGGTGTAATTCGTGCCGATCATCTGGGCGTCGGCACTGCCCGAGGAGAGCGCGAGTACCGCGACGGTCGTGGCCGTCACGCGCGCCAAGGCAACTCGGCGGATCGCGCGCTGTTTCAGATTTCGGGGAAAGTTCATGGGGTTCTCCACAGGCGCGGTATGCGACCTTTCCCCTTTCTCCCCCGGGTGGGCCCTATGGGTACGTTCTCGCCGTCCGTCTACGATGGCAGAAGACCAACGACGCCAGGCCGCGTTAAGGATGGGCATGGGCCCGGGATCGCGGCTCAGCGTACCTCCACATGTGGTATGTTCCGCTTTCCACATGAGCGCCCATCGTTCGAGTATTGCTGACGGCAAAGCAAGCCAGCCCACCGCCCAAGTCCAATGGACATTGATCAAGATCTGCTGAACCGGTTGGTAGCCCAGCCGACCGAAGGGCTTAACCAGGAACTGAAGCGGTGGCTTGATCCCAGCATTAAAGTTGATCAAGCCAAGATCATCAAAGCCACGCTGGCACTATACAACCGCAATGGCGGGTACCTGATAGTCGGATTCGATGACAGGACCCGCCAACCCGACCCAGCTGCCCCGGCAAATGTGCGCCAGGTCTTCTCGACTGACAAGATTCAGGAATTGATCTCGCGACATGCATCCGACAGATTTGAAATCGCAATGGGTTTTGGCGAACGCAACGGCCAAGAATATCCGGTTCTCGTTGTTCCGCCGGGTGTGCGAGTGCCAGTCGCCATTGGTCGAGCACTCGTTGAATCGGGTACAGAGTTATTGAAGGTCGGGGAAATTCCCATTCGAACGCTTCACGCCAACGGCACTTTTAGCACGGCGGGCGCCGTCCCAAAAGATTGGCCAGCGATGCTGGAAATCTGCTTTGACAATAGGGAGGCAGATATTGGCCGATTCATTCGTCGCCATCTCGGCGGTCTCGCTGGGGCACTGAGTACAAGTGCTTCCGGAGACGAGGCGAGCGCATCTATTAAACAGCGTGCAGCAGACTTCCTGACCTTTGGGTGGACAAGATATAGGCTGGCGAGAAATCACCTACCCACTCTCACTGAGGAAGAAACGACCGCACTTGAGTGGGGAAAATGGGAAGTTGCCGCAGTCATTGACCCGCCGCTCGAAGGTCGCGTAGCCAATCAAGAGGAGAGTGTCATAAATTTTGTGTGCGAGGCATAGCATGAGAACCTGGAGCACCTATGCCACGTACCAAGAAGACCCGGGCGAGCGATGCCGCCCTGCCAGTCATCCCTTCTGAGCTGATCGACCAGATCGTCAAGGGCCCGATGAGCGCCGATGCGGTCAATGCCGCGTCCAAAGCGTTTAAAAAGGCCTTGATCGAGCGCTGCCTGGGGGCGGAGCTCTCCCACCACCTGGGATACGGCCCCGGCACTGAGAAGCCCGAGGAGGCGAGCAACCACCGCAACGGGACGAGCGCCAAGACGGTGCTGACCGAAGACGGTCCTCTGCGCATCGACATACCGCGCGATCGGGAGGGCAGCTTCGACCCGGTGCTGATCCCCAAGCATGAGCGGCGTTTCACCGGCTTCGACGACAAGATCATCGCGATGTACGCCCGCGGCATGACGGTGCGGGAGATTCAGGGATTTCTCACCGAGCAGTACGGCACGGAGGTCTCCGCGGAGTTCATCAGCTCCGTGACGGATGCGGTGATGGCCGAGGTCACCGCCTGGCAGAGCCGCCCGCTCGAGCCGATGTACCCGGTGGTGTTCTTCGATGCGCTGCGGGTGAAGATCCGCGAGGATGCCGTGGTGCGCAACAAGGCGATTTACCTCGCGCTCGGCGTACTGCCTGATGGGACGCGCGACATCCTGGGGATCTGGATCGAGAACACCGAGGGGGCGAAGTTCTGGCTGAAGGTCTTCAACGACCTGAAGACCCGTGGCGTCGCCGACATCCTGATCGCGGTCACCGATGGCCTCAAGGGCATTCCAGAGGCCCTGGGAACGGCATTTCCGGCCACGACCCTGCAGACCTGCATCGTGCATCTGATCCGTAACAGCCTCGAATACGCGAGCTGGAAGGACCGCAAGGTTCTCTCCCAGGCGCTGCGGCCGATCTACACCGCGACCAGCGCGGAGACGGCGATGGAGGCGCTCGAGGCGTTTGAGCACGGCTCCTGGGGCGAGCGGTACCCGACGATCGCGGCACTGTGGCGTCGTGCCTGGGATCGGGTCATTCCGTTCTTCGCCTTTCCTCCGGCCGTGCGACGCGTGATTTACACGACCAACGCGATCGAGAGCGTCAATGCGCGACTGCGCAAGATCATCAAGACCCGCGGTCACTTCCCGAGCGATGATGCGGCCACCAAATTGATCTGGCTGGCGCTGAAGAACATCACGGCCGACTGGAGTCGATCGGCCCGGGAGTGGACCGAGGCGATGAATCAGTTCGCCATCGCCTACGCTGATCGATTTACGAGAAACTTCGGATAGCAGTAGACTGCTCCTGCCGCAGTGGCCGGGACCACATGACCGGCTGTTGTGGCAGGAGCTTTTAAACCCGCCTCAAACAGTTGGAGTAGGGATGCCGGTTGCCCGGCACCCCCTCCACGGATCCGTACGTGCAGCGCTACCGCATACGGCTCCTGCCTTGGGTCATAACGAGTAGACGTTGCTGGGGGTATGGATGGCAGATGTG
>JAJZDX010000072.1 GCA_021805865.1 Pseudomonadota bacterium | reverse complement strand
CGGTGCATGAGGCCGCCGGCAAGGCCGCGGCCGCGGTGCATGGCGATCCGCGCACGGCCTGCTTCTACGCGCGCAGAGCACTCGAACTGGCCGTTGCCTGGGCCTACAAGCACGACGCCGCGCTCAAGCTCCCCTATCAGGACAACTTGTCGGCGCTGATCCACGAGCCCAGCTTCAAGATCACCGCCGGCGAGGCCGTGTTCAACAAGGCGAAGGTCATCACCACGCTGGGCAACCGCGCGGTCCACAGCCATCGCGCGATCCCGTCCGACGATGCCCTCGTTGCGGTCCGGGAATTGTTCCATGTGACGTACTGGCTGGCTCGCACCTACGGCCGCGCGGCGCGGCCGGCGCCCGGGCTTGCCTTCGATGCGGCAGCGTTGCCGAGATCCATGCGCGCATCGAGCCGGACGGCCGAGCAGCTGCAGCAGCTCGAAGCGGGATTGCGTGAACGCGATGAAAAGCTCGCGGCGTTGCTGGCCGACAAGACCGCACTCGACGAAGAACTGCAGCGCCTGCGCGCCGCGGTGGCTGCGGCCAAGCGGGCGGCAGCGACGCAGCCGGACACGCACGACTACTCCGAAGCCGAGACCCGCGACTACTTCATCGATCTGCTGCTGAAAGAAGCTGGCTGGCCGCTCGATCAGCCGCAGGACCGCGAATTCGAAGTTACCGGCATGCCCAACAACGCGGGCAAGGGCTACGTCGACTATGTGCTGTGGGGCGACGACGGCAAGCCACTGGGCCTGGTCGAGGCCAAGCGCACGCGGCGCGACGCGCGCGTCGGCCAGCAGCAGGCCAAACTCTACGCCGACTGTCTGGAGCGCCAGTTCGGCCAGCGCCCAGTCATCTTCTACTCCAACGGCTACGAGCACTGGCTGTGGGACGACAGCCGCTATCCGCCGCGTGCAGTGCAGGGCTTCTACAAGAAAGCGGAGCTCGAGCTCGCCATCCAGCGACGCGCTGCGCGCAAGTCGCTGGCAACGGGGGAGATCAATCCGGCCATCGTCGAGCGTTACTACCAGACGCGCGCCATCCGGCGCATCGCCGAAGCCTTCGAGCGCGACCACGACCGCAAGGCGCTGGTGGTGATGGCGACGGGTGCCGGCAAGACGCGGACGGTGATCGCGCTGGCCGACCTGCTCATGCGCTGCAACTGGGCCAAGCGCATCCTGTTTCTCGCCGACCGGGTGGCATTGGTGAATCAGGCCGTGAACGCCTTCAAGCACCACTTGCCGGATGCGTCGCCGGTCAACCTGGTGACCGAGAAGGACGCCGAGGGGCGCGTCTTCGTCTCCACCTATCCGACGATGATGGGATTGATCGACGAGACGCGCGACGGCCAGCGCCGCTTTGGCGTCGGGCATTTCGACCTGGTCGTCATCGACGAGGCGCACCGCTCGGTGTTCCAGAAGTACCGCGCCATCTTCGACTACTTCGACTCGCTGCTGGTAGGGCTCACGGCCACGCCCAAGGACGAAGTGGACCGCAACACCTACAGCCTGTTCGATCTCGAGGACGGCGTGCCGACCGACGCCTACTCGCTCGAAGAAGCGGTGCGCGACGGTTTCCTCGTACCGCCCAGGGCCGTGTCGGTGCCGCTCAAGTTCCAGCGCGAGGGCATCCGCTACGACGATCTCCCGGAAGAGGATAAGGATCAGTGGGACGCGCTGGAGTGGGACGACGACGGCAACGTGCCGAATCGCGTCGAGGCCGAGGCGGTCAACAAATGGCTGTTCAACAAGGACACCGTGGACAAGGTGCTGGAGCACCTGATGACGCGCGGCATGACAGTGGCCGGCGGCGACCGGCTCGGCAAGACCATCGTGTTCGCCAAGAACCAGGCGCACGCCGAGTTCATCGCCGAGCGCTTCAACGCCAACTATCCACATTACAAAGGCGAGTTCGCGCGCGTCATCACCTTCAAGACCGAGTATGCGCAGAACCTGATCGACAGCTTTTCGGCCAAGGACAGGGCACCGCACATCGCCATCTCGGTGGACATGCTGGACACCGGCATCGACATTCCGGAGGTCGTGAACCTGGTCTTCTTCAAGCTGGTGCGCTCGAAGACCAAGTTCTGGCAGATGCTCGGCCGCGGCACGCGCCTCTGCCCGGATCTGTTCGGACCCGAACGAGACAAGACGTTCTTCTGTGTCTTCGACTATTGCCAGAACCTGGAGTACTTCAGCCAGAACATCCCGGCCATCGAGGGCTCGTTGGGTGCGCCGCTCGGCAAGCGGCTGTTCAATGCCCGACTGGAGTTGATCGGCGAACTGGACAAGGCGCTGACGAAAGGCCAGCGCGATGCCGCTCGCGAGCAGCGGGCGCCACCGCACGGGCCTCCCGATTCCGATGACGAGGTACGCGCACAAATCGCCGCGTTGCTGCATCGCGAGGTGGCCGCCATGAACCTCGCCAACTTCGTCGTGCGGCCGCGGCGGCGCATCGTCGAAAAGTACGCCAATCCAGAGTCCTGGACGATCTTGTCTCCGGAGGCGCTATCGGAGCTGTCGCACGAGGTGGCGGGCCTGCCGACGGAGCTCGACCCGGAAGGCGAGGAGGCCAAGCGTTTCGACTTGCTGGTGCTGAACCTGCAGCTCGCGATGCTGCGCTCGGAACCGGGTTTCGCCCGGTTGCGGGATCAGGTCAAAGAGCTCGCCGGACTGCTGGAAGAGAAATCCGCGATACCGATGGTGCGCGACCAGATGGCGCTCATCCAGGACGTCCAGACCGACGCGTGGTGGCAAGACGTGACCGTCCCCATGCTCGAGGGTATGCGCAGGCGGTTGCGTGACCTGATCAAGCTGATCGAGAAGCAGAAACGCAAGCCGATCTACACCGACTTCGAGGACGAGATGGGCGGCGAGCTGCCGGTCGAGCTGCCCGGCTTCGGCCAGGGTACGGACTACACGAAGTTCCGCGCCAAGGCCCGGGCGTTCCTGCGCGCGCATCAGGACCACGTGGCGATTCGCAAGTTGCGGATGAACAAGGCATTGACCGCCGCCGATCTCGCGGAGCTGCAGCGCATGCTCGCGGACAGCGGCGTCGGCGCCGCGGACGACATCCGCCGCGCCGCCGAGGAAGCGCACGGGCTTGGGCTCTTCGTGCGCTCACTGGTCGGGCTTGACCGGCAGGCGGCGAAGGAAGCCTTGGCCGGGTTTCTCAATGGCAAGATGCTGAGTGCCAACCAGATCGAGTTCGTGAACCTGATCGTGGACCACCTCACCGAGCACGGCGTGATGGCGGCGGCGATGCTGTACGAATCTCCATTCACGGACCTGACGCCGCGCGGGCCCGAGGAGCTTTTCACGTCCGCGCAGGTCGATGAACTGCTGGCGGCTATCGAACAAGTGCGTCAGTCGGCCATTGCGGCATGAATGGCGGATCAAAGCCAACCGGCCGCCACGAACGTCGAAGCGATTCAGACTGAGCTGACAGGGGAACTATATGGACGCTCGAAAAGTGCTGTGGGCAGCGGTTGCTGCTCTGGCCATAACAGGCACAGCTGCGGCCACGCCGCCGCCCGGCACTCCGTTCGATAGCCTGGGTACTTTCCCAGCCCACTCAGCCAATAAGCCGGCAGTTGGTCTCAGACTCGGCAGTTTCCATGTACAACTTGAACAGACGACGCTGTTCGATGTGATGGCTGCTGTCGGCCGAGGGGCCATCGCTCACCAAGGCGATGCGGGGGGCAGCGAATATTGGCTCTGCTACACACTTCCTCTACGCACGCTCTACGCGCGGATTTGGCTCTCCTCCGGAGAGATGGGGGGCGATCGCCATGACGTGGAAGAAGTCGACCTGCGTCCTTGGCGAAAAGGGCCGAGCGCGGACTGCCCAATGCTGCCTGACCGTCTGCGGCCCTTCTCCATACATGGCACCCTGGGCATGGGCTCTACGGCAGGCGCTGTCCACGCCACCCTTGGCGCACCCTCGCAGACCCTTGGCCACTGGCAGGCGTTTAACTTCGATACAAAGATCAAGTCGGGGTGTCCGCCAGACGGCTTCGATGTAGAAAACTGGGTTGGCCTTCGCATTCAAAACGGACGAGTTACAGCCTTAAGTGCAGGGCAGATCTCGAGCTGCTAGGTCGCCGAAAACTGGCCGTTACATAGACGTCACGCCGAACGAGGGAACCCGCATGAACACCGCTCCGTCAGAGGATCAGAAGCCGGTGCGCAATTCGCTGTTCAAGAATCGCGACTTCAGCCTGCTGTTCTTCGGCAGCTCGGTTTCGGCCTTAGGGGATCAGTTCACGCTGGTAGCACTGCCGTGGCTGGTGCTGAAACTTACCAACGATTCCGCTGCGCTGGGCCTGGTGCTTGCGGTGATCGCGTTTCCGCGCGCAGTGTTCATGCTGGCCGGCGGCGCGGTGGTGGACCGCATGTCACCGCGGCGCGTGTTGCTGGGCGCGCGTGCCATCAACGCGGTCTGCATCGTGATCCTCGCGGCGCTGGTGTTCACCGGGGCCATCCAGATGTGGATGGTGTATCTGCTGGCGCTCGGCATCGGGCTGTCCACAGCGTTTGCCTACCCCGCCGGTTCAGCGATCCTGCCGCAACTGGTGCAGCCGCAGCAGCTGCGCGCCGGCAACGCGGCGTTCATGGGCATGCGCCAACTCAGCATGATCGGCGGCCCGGTGCTCGCCGGTTTTGTGATCGCGCTGGGCACGCACCGTCCACCGTCTGCGCACGCGGTCTCAGACGCGTACGGACTCGGCTTTGCGTTCGCGATCGATGCGGCCAGCTTCGTGTTCTCGCTCGTGTCGCTGGCACTGATCCGCATCCACGGCGATTTCCATCCGCCGAAACCGAGCGGAGGCGTATTCGCCAGCATCGCCGCAGGCATCCGTCACGTGTGGGAGGACACGCCGCTACGAGCATTCGTTCTGTACGCGAGTTTCGTGTCGGTGTTTGTGGGCGGCCCGATCCAGGTAGGCCTGCCGGTACTGGCCGATACACGCATGAATCTCGGCGCGGCCTCGCTTGGCATCCTGATGACCGCGCAAGGCGTCGGCATGTTCGCAGGCAGTTTCCTGTCGGGTCTGGGCCAGCGATTGATGCGCGGCCACCTCGGCGTGATGGTGCTGTGCATCGACAGCCTGGTTGGCCTGACGCTGGCCGCGCTAACGCTGGTACACACCACCTA
>JAJZDX010000007.1 GCA_021805865.1 Pseudomonadota bacterium | reverse complement strand
ACGACGTGAAGAACAACGCCGTCGGCCGCTCAAAACTCGACGGTCCAAAGGACCTGCACCGCGCTGTCGTCGGCCGGCTGCGCTTCTTGCAGAAACGCTCCGATCGAGTCCGCAGCTTCTTCAGGTCGCCCGACACTGGCTACGCTGCGGCGTAACTGAAGATACTTACGTACTGGTTAGTATGTGGGGGTCGTTGGCGATGGCGCGCGCGATCGCGACGCGCTGGGCCATGCCCCCGGAGAGTTGCGAGGGATAGGCACGCATCTGATGCATGTCGAAGTAGTCGAGCAGCGTCTCTGCGCGCTTCCGTGCGTCCGTGTGTCCCGATCCAGCCAGCTCCATCGCCTCTGCAATGTTCTCGGTGGCATTCAAGATTGGCAGGAGATTGTGGGTCTGGAAAATGAATCCGATCTTGGTCAGTCGCAATCTCCGCAGGTCGCGGCGCAAGTATCGTCCGTCGTAGATCGGCTCGCCGTCGAGCTGCATCCAGCCGCTCGTGGGCTCGGTCACGCAGCCGATCGTATTGAGCAGCGTGCTCTTACCGCAGCCGGAGGTGCCGCGCAGGCCGACCACTTCGCCCGCGCGCACCGTGAGGGTGACGTCGGGGAGCGCATCGACGCGGGTCTCGCCCCGTCCGAAGTGCTTGGCTATGGCACGCAACTCGATACGTGGCGGCCGCGCGGACGGCACAGGCTTATCCACTGGCGAGGGCCTCAGCAGGGTTGACCTTGACCGCCGCCCGCACGCCGAGCACGGGGCCTCCAAGACATACCAGGATCACGATGACGAGGATGATAAAAAGATCTCGAGGCTCGATCTGCACTCTGCGGGGGAAGACCCCCTTGAGCTCCTCGATGAGAACAAGCCCGATCCCGAATGCAGTCGAGCCAAGGGCCAGGGCCTGCTGCACGATCATGCCGACGATGACGCGATCCGGGGCGCCGATGAACTTGAGCGTCGCGATCGAGCGCAGCTTGTCCATCGTCAGCGTGTAAATGATGAGCGTGATGATCACGGCGGATACCGTGACGAGGATCCCCATGAACATGCCAAGCTGCTGTTGCATCTTCTGGAGGACAAAGGACGTGAGGTAGCGCTCCTCCTCAGCCTCCGGTACGGCGGCTAGATGCTTCCAGCGCGCGATGTCGCGGGCGACCGCAACGGTTGACGCATCGGGCTCGAGCCGAACGAGGACTGCGTTGATGTCGGTCGTCGTGGGTGGCTTGCGTCCGGATGCCTGCTCCCGCCGCTGTAGCGCCGGAGGCACCGCGAATTGCAGCGCCTGGGCATCGAGGAGCGTGACCCAGCCCATCGGGTCACCGCTCGAGCTGACCATGCCGCGGGTGAGACCCACCACGGTGTAGGGGTCGCGGTAGGGTCCGAGCGGCACGGATTGCCCGAGCTTCAATCCCGAAGAGGCGTCGATTACGATCTGATAGTGGCCTTCCGTCAGCCCGTGACCGGCCACGAGATTCGCCGGCCCGCCGGGCCGGCCGATCTCGTAGCGTTCCAGAAAGAGCCGTACCGGATTGCCACCCGATACCGTCTGCACGGTCTGGTACGTGACCGCTCCCGCCGCGGCCACACCGGGCATGCGGCGGATCAGTTCGCGCGTGTCGCGGGGAATGCGCGAGGGCTCGGCGAACGGGCCGAAGGTCCGTTCCTGCACTACCCAGAGATCGGCATGCAGCGCCCGCGGCAGGCTGAGCGCATCGGTGAGTGCCTTGAGCAATACCTCGCGCCGCTCGATGTCGACAGGGCGCTGCCGGCCGTCTGCTGCCGCCCATGGAGGCCTGCCGATTCTCGCGCAAGCGGCCAATCATGCCGATCACGATCATGGCCACGGAATCAGGAGCCGAGTCGCTGAGACAAGCATCGTGCGATCGTCAACGATCCGTGTGTCCTCGCCATCCGTCACGAACGCGACTTTACCGGTGGAGTATTTGCGAAGGAAGCTGTAAGCAGCGGCCCGGGTGGAGCGCGAAACTCCGCCGCGAACGGGGATAAAGCCAAGAATGCTATCGGACGTTCTGAAAGCAAAGGGCACGGTGACACCGGCGCGTGTGCGGTACTGGAATATCTCGGCGTTCTCCCCGAGGCGGTAGGAAAGCTGTTCACGGAGATTGCGCATTACGAGCCCCGCCCAGCGCTGATCGGTGCTCAACCGATCTTGCGCAAGAACAGTCGCTTCTGCGTGGTCTTCGAAGAACAGCGCGCTTCCGCGATAGTCACCCTCAATCGCGACCGGCCGGATGACGAAAGTGGCCTCGAGGGCGAACAATAGCTTCTTCTGTGTGACGGGAGTGATACCGGTCGCCCGTCGCAGTTGCGCATAGTTCGCCGTGGTTCCGTCGGCGAGCGCGAGTTCACGCAGCAGTCGCAGCAGTTCAGGCAGCGTTAGCGTGGTGTCGTGAATCTGGCGTAGATCTCGATCCAGGATCGTTTCCAGCTGATCGAGTATCTTCTGCGTCCTCAACCGCGGATTGCGGATGAAGCAGGCACCGGGCAGTCCTCCGCAGGCATCGTATTGCTCGACGAGTCTCATTCGCCGGCGATGTTCCCGGGCAGGCAAGGTCGGCAACTGCAGGTCCGTGAAACGGCGTGCCCGCAGCATGCGCGGAACCAGGTCCGGCAGCTCTGTCCGATCCAGTTCGGAAAGACTCAATGGCAGCAGATCCGCGGTCATGATGCGGCCGGTGAGCGATTCCCGAATCAGCTTCTTGCTGGTGAATCGAACGGAACCCGACAGATATAGCTGACCGGGCCGCTTGTCTTTCCGGACTCGTTCCTTCAGCGCCGGGAAAATCCTCTCGCTGAGTTGGCATTCGTCAATCGCAGTCCCCGGAGAGTCAAGTGCGGCCACGAACGACTTTGGGTCCGCATTTGCCGACGCCAGGACCTCTTCGTCATCAAACGTAACGTAGTGGCGACTAATCGCTTCCAGCAAGGTTGTCTTCCCGACTTGGCGGTGGCCGACCAGACCGACCAGAGGAGATAGACTCGCCAGGTGCTGAAGCACCGACTTGAGGTGGCGATGACGTTCGTGTGGCATGCCCTATGCATTTTAGCATAGTATGTAAAAAACGATAGCCTTGGGATGGCCGATGGACGGTCCGGTGAGCGCGTGCGAGGCGACGGGCTTCACGCCACAGGTGGGCCAGTGCGCGCCGCAACTGTCCTCCACCATCAACCTCGTGGCCGCCTCGCTCGGCATTTCCATCGTACCGGCCAGCGTGCGCTCGCTGAAGCCGCGTACGGTGCTCTACGTGCCGCTGCAGGGCCAGCCGCTGCATGCGCTGCTCGGGGCCGCCTACCGGCAGGATGAGCGCTCCGCCGTGGTGCGCCAGTTCATCGAGCAGGCGCGCCCGGCCGCCGGACCGGTCGCGAGCTGAGCGTGTCGTCGCTTGTGCGCAATGATGGGTTCGCTGTGTGCTCTGTCTGGCGGTCGGTGACCGCAAGGTTCAGAGGATCGCCGCACTTGCCCGGGCCGGGTCTTGCGGTCCGGTAAATTTCTGACTAGAGTCAGATAATGGACGATGTCGAGAACATCCGCGCGTTCAATCGCACGGTCACGCGCCGCCTCGGGGTGCTCAACGAGAAGTACCTCGGGCGCGACCGCCCGCTGGTCGAATCGCGGTTGATGTTCGAGATCGGCGTGAACGGCGCCTCCGTCCGCGAGCTGCGTGCGCGGCTGGGACTCGATTCCGGTTTCTCGAGCCGCCTGCTGCGCGCGCTGGAGCGCAAGAAGCTGGTCAGCACGAGGCCGGCCGGCTCGGACGGACGGGTCAGGATCGCGCATCTCACGCGCTCGGGGCTCGCCGAGCTGAAGCGTCTCGAGGCGCTGTCAGACGATCTGGCGCGCTCCATGCTCGCGCCCCTGAGCCCCGGTCAGGCGCAGCGGCTGGTGGGCGCGATGGCCGAGGTCGAGCGCCTGCTGCGCGCATCGAGCATCGAGTTCGCGCCGGTGGATCCGCGCAGCGGGGATGCCGAGCGATGCCTGCGACAATACTATGCGGAGCTCGCGGCACGATTCCCGCGAGGATTCGAGTTGCGCGCCGAGGATGCGCCGGTAGCCGGGGAGCTTGCTCCGCCCGCCGGCTGCATGATCGTCGCGCGGCTGTTCGGCGAGCCGGTGGGGTGCGGCGCGATCCGTACTCTGGCCCCCGGTCTGGGGGAGATCAAGCGCATGTGGGTGTCTCCTCGGGTGCGCGGTCTCGGTGTTGGGCGTCGCCTGCTCGAGACCTTGGAGCATGTGGTATGCGAGCCCGAGCTGCGCGCCGTGCGCCTCGATACCAACGCATCGCTCACGGAGGCGCTCGGACTGTATCGGACGTCGGGTTACCGGGAGATCCCCCGGTACAACGACAACCCGTATGCGCAGCACTGGTTCGAGAAGACACTGGTGGGCAAACCATGAGCGATTCCGCAATGCCCGAATCGCAGCCCGTGTCCGCCGAGCTTCCGGCCACATTTATCAGCTCCCGCGCCTGGGTGGCTGATTATCGCGCTCGGTGAGAGAGTCTTCCGGCACCTCGATGTCGAGAGCGAAGAAGGAGGCCCCGTCCGGCCTGAAGTTCGTCTCCATTTGAATTTCCCCGGCACTGCCCCGATCAAGCCCTGCTAGGATGTCGCGGCGGTCCGATGAAGAATAAAAGCAATGACCCGGACGCAGTCACCCGCCGCAGCGCCGCGAGGCGCCTCGGCGGTCAATCGCAAATGAGAAGTAACTTATTGAAAATGAAAGAATTATTGGTGCCCGGGAGAGGACTCGAACCTCCACGGTGTTACCCGCTAGTACCTGAAACTAGTGCGTCTACCAATTCCGCCACCCGGGCAGGGGCGCTAGGCTGTGATGCCTCGCTGGCGAGGCGGCGAAATCTACGCATGGCCATGAGAGCTGTCAATTGAAAAGCCGCCGCAGCAAGTTCGGTCGCCGGGACCGCCCCGGCCGGGCGGGCAAGGGCGCCCCGGAGCGCGGCGCACCGCCGGCGCATCGGCAATCGGTACGGGCCGGAGCGGCAGCGGATGGCGCGGCCGCACACCCCTCGGGCGCCAGAGGCCGCGGGAAGTCCCTGCCCTTGCGGCAGGGCGGGTCCCGGGCCGGCGGTGTCGTCGAAGGCCGGGTGAGCGCGCACCGCGCCGGCTACGGGTTCCTGCGCGTCGAGGGGATGAAGGAGAGCGTCTTCCTGCCGCCGCCGCAGATGCGGGGCGTGATGCACGGGGACCGGCTGCGCGTGCGGGTCGCACGCGATGCCGAGAGCCGTTGGGTGGGAACGGTGGAGCAGATCCTGGAGCACGCCGTCCAGGCGTTCCTCGGCATCGTGGAGTTCGAGGGACGCAGTGCCTGGGTGGCGGCGGCGGATCGGCGCCTGCAGCTGCGGTGTGCCGTCTCGCACGCCGCCTTGGGCAGCGCGCGGGAGGGCGACTGGGTGATTGCCCGCATTACCCGCCGCGGGACCGAGGGCGAGCCGCCCCATGCGCAGATCGAGAAGCGGCTCGATCCGGACCGTCCGGTGGAGCTCGCGATGGAGACCGCCATCGCGCGATTCGGGCTGCCTCACGAGTTCCCGGCGGCCGCGCTGCGCGAGGCGCGGGCGTGGGGGGATCAGGTCGACCCGAGCGAGGCCGAGAAACGCGAGGATCTGCGGGGCCTGCCCCTGGTCACCATCGATGGCGAGGATGCGCGGGATTTCGATGACGCGGTCTACGCCGAGACGCATGCGGCGGGCTTTCGTCTGATCGTCGCCATTGCCGATGTCAGCCATTACGTCCGACCGGATACGACGCTGGATACCGAGGCGCAGATCCGCGGCACGTCCGTGTACTTTCCGACACGTGTGCTGCCGATGCTTCCCACGGCGCTGTCGGATCACTTGTGCTCGCTTGCGCCGAAGGTGGATCGGCTGTGCTTCGCGGCGGACATGCTCATCAGCAAGGCCGGCGTGCTGAAGAGCGCAAGGTTTTATCCGGCGGTCATGCGCTCGGCGGCACGTCTTACGTACGGTCTCGCCCATGCCGCCTTGTTCGAGGGGCGGCCGGCCGCGCGCGCCGAGCTCGGCGAGCTTCTCGAGCCCCTGCTCGTGCTGGTGCAGGCCTATCGCGCGCTGCACAAGGCGCGCAGCCGCCGGGGCGCGCTCGACTTCGATGCGCCCGAGGCGCAGCTGCTGATCGATCCGGCCGAGCGGGTGCGGGCCATCGAGCTGCGCGCCCGCAACGATGCGCACCGGCTCATCGAGGAGTGCATGATCCTCGCGAACGAGGCGGTGGCCCGCGTGCTCGAGAAATCCCGCACCGGCACCCTCTACCGGGTCCACGGCCAGCCCGAAAGCGAAAAGCTCGACCGGCTGACGAGCACGCTCGCGGCGTTGGACATCGAAGCCCATCTGCCCGAGACAGTCACGACCCGCGATCTTCAGGCCATCGCCCGGCGCCTGGGACACGCCCCCGAGCGCCCGTTCATCGAATCGCTGATCGTGCGCGCCATGCCGCAGGCGGTGTATCAGCCGGTCAACATCGGGCACTTCGGGCTGGCGCTGACGCACTACGCGCACTTCACCTCCCCGATCCGCCGCTATCCGGATCTCCTCGTGCACCGCACGCTGAAGGGGCTGATCGGGGCCGTAGCGGGCGCGGTGCGCTACTCCGCGGGCGAGCTCGCCGCACTCGGGGAGAGCACCTCGAAGCTCGAGAAGCGCGCCGATGAGGCCGACCGGTATGTTGCGACCTTTCTCAAGTGCAGCTACCTGCGCGAGCGCATCGGACAGACCTTCCAGGGACTGATCACCACGGTGGTCGAGTTCGGCTGCTTCGTGCAGATTCTCGATGTCGCCGTGGACGGGCTGCTGCACATCGACCGCTTGCGCGACGATGAGTACATCCTCGAGGATCACGGCCACGCGTGGCGGGGCAGGCGGACCGGGCGCCGTCTGCGCACGGGGGCGCACATCCGCGTGATCGTCACCGCCGTGAACCCCATCGAGGGCCTGGTGGACCTCGAGCTGGCCGAAGAGCCCTAGAGTCACAGCGCCATGACAGAGGAGCCCGGCCGGGGGGCCGTCAAAGCCAAGGGCGCCGAGAGCGTCTACGGCCTGCACGCCGTGCGCATCATGTTGGAGCGGCACCCGGAGCGGGTGAGCGCGATCCGTCTCATCGAGCGGCGCGATGACCCGAGGGTGCGCCGGATCGAGGAGCTGGCGCGCCAGGCGCGCGTGCCGGTCGAGCGTGTCGAGGCGCAGGTGCTTCGCCAGAGACTCGGGGAGGTGGCCCACCAGGGGGTGCTCGCCGAGATCACCGGGTTGCCTCCGTGGAGCGAGGATCAGCTGCTCACGGCGCTGCAGAGTGCGCACCAGCCGCTGCTCCTTGCGCTCGACGGGGTCCAGGACCCGCACAACCTCGGCGCCTGTCTTCGCACGGCCGATGCCTGCGGGGTGCTCGCCGTCATCGTGCCGCGTGACCGGGCGGCACACATGACCCCCGTGGTGCGCAAGGTGGCCGCCGGCGCCGCCGAGACGACGCCCCTGGTGGTGGTGACGAACCTGGTGCGCACCTTGAAGCTGCTGAAGGAGGCCGGGCTGTGGGTGGTCGGCGCCGATGCCGAGGGGAGCGGGCGTGCCCGGGAGGCGGATTGGACGGGCGGGGTGGTGCTGGTCCTGGGCGCGGAGGGCACGGGTCTTCGGCAGCTGACGCGCCAGAACTGCGATTTCCTGGTGCGCCTGCCCCGGCTCGGGGCGGTCGAGAGCCTCAATGTCTCGGTCGCCGCCGGCATGCTGCTGTACGAGGCGGTGCGGCAGCGGGACGGCTGACCCCTGCATTGCAGTCCTGTCGGGATTTCAGTATCCTGCGCGCCCCCTTAAATCGTGGGGGACATGCGCATTGCGCGCATGGAATCTCCTTGCCGCACCCGCGCAGCCTCGCCAGGGGCGGCTTTCATCCGTAAGGAGGACACATGAGGCATTACGAAATCATCATTCTGGTTCATCCCGATCAGAGCGAGCAGGTGCCCGCGATGATCGAGCGCTACAAGGGCATGATCGGCGCAGGCTCCGGCCTCGTGCACCGGATGGAGGACTGGGGGCGGCGGCAGCTCGCCTACCCGATCGCCAAGGTGCACAAGGCGCACTACGTGCTCATGAACATCGAGTGCGATCAGAAGACCCTCGATGAGCTGACCGGCGCCTTCCGCTTCAGCGACGCGGTCCTGCGCCACCTCGTGATCAAGATGGACGCGGCCGTGACCGAGCCCTCACCCATGGCCAAGGGCGCCGACGAGGAGGACTCCGGCAGGAGCCGTCGGGAGCCGCCGCGCGAGGATGCCTCCTTGCCCGAGGCGGACGCGGACAGCGTGTAATCCAACACCAGCGGGCAACCGTAAACCCATTTCAGCGCACCGGACACACTCATGAACACCAAGACAGGCGGCAACGGCGGCGGCCGTTTCTCGCGGCGCAAGAAGTTCTGCCGCTTCACCGCCGAGGGCGTGAAGCACATCGATTACAAGGATCTCGGCACCCTCAAGGGCTTCGTTTCCGAGACCGGCAAGATCGTCCCGAGCCGCATCACCGGCACCAAGTCCTTCTTCCAGCGCCAGCTGGCGGTGGCGATCAAGCGCGCGCGCTACCTCGCGCTGCTGCCCTACACCGATCAGCACTGAGGCATTCCCATGGAAGTCATTCTGCTGCAGAAGGTGGCCAATCTCGGCAACATCGGCGATCGGGTGAAGGTCCGCTCCGGCTTCGGGCGCAACTTCCTGCTTCCCCAGGGCAAGGCGACGCTCGCGACGCCCGAGCACGTCGCCCGCTTCGAGGCCCATCGCGCCGAGCTCGAGAAGGCCGCGCGCGAGCAGCTCCAGGGCGCCGAGGAGCGCGCCGCGGCGATGAAGGAGTTCAAGCTCACCATCACGGCCAAGGCCGGCACCGAGGGCAAGCTCTTCGGCTCCATCGGCACCAGCGACATCGCCGAGGCCTGCACCCAGGCCGGCTTCAAGGTCGAGCGCAGCGAGGTTCGCCTGCCCAATGGGCCGCTGCGCATGGTCGGCGAGCACACCGTCAGCCTGCACCTGCACACCGATATCGACGTGCCGGTGGCCGTTTCGATCATCGCGGAAGAGTAGCCGCTCAAGCCCATGTCCCTGACTGGCCAGACGTCGCGCGGGCCGGAACTCGGTTCCGGTCCGCGAGCCTGTCCAGTGCCGGTGGGCGCCCCCGCTGGCGACATCCCCGGCCGTGCCCTCGGACGGGGCTCCCCGGTACGCGCGGTGCGGGGCGGGGACGGGGCCGCGCCACACGCCGAAGGCGGCACGCAGCCGCTCGATTGACATGGCCGCTTTCCCCAAGGCGTACCGCGAGGGTGGGTCGGCCGCCGGGGATGCCCCGACACCTCCCCATTCGGTCGAGGCCGAGCAGGCCGTGCTCGGCGGCCTGCTGCTCGAGGCGAGCGCCTGGGACCAGGTCGCCGACGTCATCCACGAGGAGGACTTCTACCGGCCCGACCACCGGCTGATTTTCGCGGCCATCGGCGTGCTTGCCGGCAGCGGCCGCCCGTGCGACGTCGTGACCGTCTGCGAGCAGCTCGAGCGCGCGGGCAGGCTCGATGCCGCCGGCGGACTCGCCTATCTCGGCACGCTTGCGCGCGACACCCCGACCGCGGCCAATGTGCGCGCCTACGCCGACATCGTCCGCGAGCGCTCGCTGCTGCGACAGCTGATCCGGGCCGGCACCGAAATCGCCTCGGCCGTCTTCAACAACGAGGGCGAGAGCGCCCGCGAGCTCGTCGACCGCGCCGAGCAGAAGGTGTTCGAGATCGCCGAGGCGGGCTTCAGGGGCCGCCAGGGCGCGGTGTCGGTGAGGAGCCTGCTGCCGCAGGTCATCGACCAGATCGACGAGTGGCACAGCAACCCCGACAAGCTCCGGGGCCTCGCCACGGGCTTTGCGGACTTCGACAAGATCACCGGCGGACTGCGGCCCGGGGACCTGGTGATCGTCGCGGGCCGGCCCTCGATGGGCAAGACGACACTCGCGGTCAACATGGCCGAGTACGCGGCCGTCCATCCCGGCACGCACGCCTCGGTGGCGATCTTCAGCATGGAGATGCCCTCGGAGCAGGTGATCACGCGCATGCTCTCCTCGATCGGCGGAGTGCCGCTCACGAACCTGCGCAGCGGCCGCATCTCCGATGAGGACTGGGTGCGCATCACCAGCGCCACCACGCAGCTGTCGGAGGCGAAGATCTTCGTCGATGAGACCCCGGCGCTCACGCCGACGGAGCTGCGCGCCCGCGCGCGGCGCGTCAAGCGCGAGCACGGCCTTCACCTGGTGGTGGTCGATTACCTGCAGCTGATGCAGGTGCCGGGCACGAAGGAGAACCGTGCCACGGAGATCGGGGAGATATCCCGCGGACTGAAGGTGCTCGCCAAGGAGCTCGCCGTCCCGGTGATCGCGCTCTCGCAGCTGAACCGCGCGGTCGAGCAGCGCGAGAACAAGAAGCCGGTCATGTCGGACCTGCGCGAGTGTGTCACGGGAGACACACTCGTGTGGCTGAGCGACGGACGGCGGGTGCCGATCGAGACTCTCGTAGGGCAGGAGCCTTTCGTTCATTCGATGACTGGCGGGGGACGCATCACCGAGGCGCGTGCAGAGTGCGTCTGGCACGTGGGTAGGCGAGAGGTGCTCGAGGTTCGAATGGCAAGCGGACGCCTCATTCGCGCCACGGCCAATCACAGGCTCTACGCGGCAGGCGGCTGGCAGCAGGTCGGTCGACTCGAGGTAGGAGACCGGCTGGCCATTGCAAGGGCGGTTCCAGAGCCGCGAACGACTGAAACTTGGCCTGAGGAGCGTGTCGCCTTGCTCGGCCACCCGATGGGTGGCGGGAGCTCTCTGAGCCAGCCGCCGATGCGATACACGATGGCTTCGGATGCCCGTGGTGAGCTCGTCGGGCAAGCGGCCGGGAATCAATTTGGCGCAGGTGTGACTCGCCATGAGGGCAGGGGAAACTGGCGCCAGCTGCTCATGGAGCATGCGCCGAGGCGGCCTCTCGTCTCGGAGTATGCAAAAATACTCAACGACGGAGGTCCGCGTCGGGCAAGTGAAACGGACTTGTGCTGGGATAGGGTGATATCGATTCGCAACGGAGGCGAGGAAGATGTCTACGATTTGACCGTTCCGGTAACTTCGTCGTGGATTGCCAACGATGTCGTGTCACACAACAGTGGGGCGATCGAGCAGGACGCGGACATGATCCTGCTGATCTACCGCGAGGAGGTCTACGACAGGAACACCACCAAGAAGGGCATCGCGGAGATCGATCTGGTCAAGCACCGCAACGGCGAGATCGGCACCTTCCTCCTCACCTTCCAGGGCCAGTACACGCGCTTCGCCAACTACGCTCCGGACGCCTACGCCGAGGGGGTGCTGAGATGAGCCGGCTCATCCGCGCGCTCATCGACACCGGTGCGCTGCGGCACAACCTGGCGACCATCCGCGCCCGCGCCGGCGGCGCGCGGATCCTCGCGGTCGTGAAGGCCAACGCCTACGGGCATGGCCTGGTGCAGACGGCCCTCGCGCTCGCGCAGGCCGATGGCTTCGCGGTCGCGAGGCTCGAGGAGGGGATCACGCTGCGCGAGCACGGCGTGAGCCAGCCCATCGTGCTGCTCGAGGGGGTGTTCACCGCCGAGCAGCTGCGCGAGGCGGCCCGGCATGAGCTCGAGCTGGTGGTTCACGATGCGCTGCAGGTGCATCTGCTCGAGGCCGACGCCGCGGGCCACCGCTTCCGTCTCTGGCTCAAGATCGACACCGGCATGAACCGGCTCGGCTTTCGCCCGGAGCAGTTCCCCGAGGCGCTGAGGCGCCTCAAGCGCCTGAGCGCCCCGCCGCTCGAGGTGCGGCTGATGACACACCTCGCGAGGGCCGACGATTCCCCCGAGATGACGCGCCGGCAGCTCGAGTGCTTCAGCGAGACCATCCGCGGCCATGCCTGCGCCACGAGCATCGCCAACTCCGCCGGTGTGCTCGGCGGGATGCCGGTCGGGGGCGAGTGGGTGCGGCCCGGGTTGGCGCTCTACGGCGCCTCGCCGTTTGCCGACTGCGCGGCCGAGGATCTCGATCTGCGCCCGGCGATGACGCTCGCGACCTCGGTGATCGCGGTGCGGTTCGTGCCGCGAGGCGAGACGGTCGGCTACGGAGGCGCCTGGCGGGCCAAGCGCGACTCGCGCATCGCCATCGCGGCGGTCGGCTACGGCGATGGGCTGCCGAGGGGGCTGCTGAATGGCACGCCGGTGCTCATCGGCGGCCGGCGCGCGCCGCTTTGCGGTCGGGTGTCCATGGACATGATCGCCGTCGATGTCACCGAGCTCGGGCAGGTCGAGGTCGACACGCCGGTGGTGCTCTGGGGAGCGGGGCTGCCGGTGGAGGAGGTGGCCCGGTGTGCGGGCACCATCGCCTACGAGCTGCTCTGCGGGGTCAGCCAGCGCGTTCCCCTGGAGCTGCGCTGAGCCCAGGCGGCGGCGCCTCGCGAGGCGCAAGCGCCCGCGCACCGCTTCCCGGGCGCATTGCCTCAGGCGGGGCCGGCCGCCTGAAGGAGCCGATGGGCCGGCTCGTCCTCGAGTCTCTCGCCCCGCGCGGGCTCCCGGATCGATACGCAGCTCATGACCGTGTCGTCTTCTCGCCGTACCGCAGCCAGTCGCGCAGGTCCTGCGGTTTGTCGAGGTCGAAGGCCAGGCCCGGCAGATGGACCACGGCCGCCGCAAGGCCGCGCCCGGCGATCTGCGCCAAATGCTTCGGGAAGCTGTCCGGGCCGAACTCGAAGCGGACCTGGGACGGCTAGGCGAGACACCGCGCGGTCGTTCCGCGACCGCGGCGCTCAGGGCTTCGTTGAGCCCGCCGCCCGCATCATCGGGGGCGAGCACGGTCTTCGGCAGTGCGCTGCGCCTGGAACGGATCACGGCCATTTGGTTGACGCTGCGGACCTGATCCGACGCTGACACGAGGTGCTTCAGCATGGTCGAGGCAGGCGCGATGCGCCGTTGCGGGGCCAGGCAATCTGACAGCCTCATCTTGCAGGATCGAGAGCGACTTCACCGCGGTGAGCGACCGGCAGCTCATGAGAGTTCCGCCGCGAGCTCGAGCGCGCACCGCGCCACGCGCTCGCGGTCCTCGAGCGAGCGCATCAGTGTATTGCACACGCGCACGGGCAGACCCGTCCCGTCAACGAGCCCCGCATCACACTCATCGAGCACCATCCCATTCACCAGTCCGCGGTAGTGCTCGAGAACCGCAAGCGGCGAGGGGGTGGCGCGGAGCTCTTTCATGATCTTTGCAGTGGGGCCTTTGACCGCCTCGCCCGCGATGATCGGCGAGGCGGGAGACTGTCCCGGCGATTCAGCGCTTTTTATCAAGCGACGATCCTGGCGTCCGTCCCCGGGATTGACACCGGAAAACCCCTCGCGCAGCCACTTCGCCGAGCCGGTGCCGGTGTCCATGATAGCCTGCATCTTCGGATCCTCGCATCGCGCCCTCTTCTGCGCCTCGCCCAAACCCCTTGTGCCTTGCCGTGCAAGGCGCAGAAGACTGCCAAACGGTTCCGTCTGTGTTCAGCCCCTCCCTCACGAGAGGGCAGCAAGGCTCAGGGATGTGCGGAATAGAGAGGCTCCAGACCTCAAAAACCGCAGCGGGCGGCGCGATCGGACGATATTGTTCCTGCCCGTGCAGACTCGACTGCGGGCGGCAGAAGTCATCGGACTTCGCTGCGAGAACGTCATCCCGGACACTGGCGCACACGTACAATGCTTGGGCAAAGGCAGGAAGACCCGATGCATACCGCTTCGTAGGGAAGCGGTATCGGCGCTGCGCGCTTGGTTGCGGGAACGCGAGGGGCAACCGTCCGCTCCGCTTTTCCCCACTGCGCGGGGGCAACGCCTTGGGACATGACGGCTTGCAATACCTGCTCGAAAAGCATCTGCTTGTCGCTCGCCGTCACTGCCCGTCATTGATCAACAAGCGGGTGATGTTTCCTTCCCCGAGGCACTCACTCGCAATGACTTTGCCTCGCTATGGCGTCGATCCTTCCGTGACCGCGCGTTGGTTGGGTCACGGGAACGTTGAAACCACATCGATGTACCCTCAGGCTGACATGCAGCTCGAGGAGGATGCCCTGGAAAAAATCGCCACTACAAAGGCGCGTACCACTCGCTGCCGGACCAGCGATCGCATCTTGGCCTTCCTCAATGCCCTCTGACTTGTTCCGCCACCGCTGCGTGCCGGCTCGCGCGATCCACCGGAGAAACAGAGCCCGCGAGCGTCCGTTGCCGGAATAATCGAATAACCCAAGGAGAGCATCTGATGAGATATAAGAGAAATTTATAAGATTCTCGGAAAAATATTATTTCCTCACTCCCCCGAACTGCTCTATTTTTTTCAGGATTCGTACCCTTGCGACGTGCGCCGGGCTGAGATTGCAGTCCGCACGCACGCGCATCGCCTGCAGAATGCCCGACCGAAGCGAATTGGGCGGAAACCGGCCGTCAGGAGCAATGCAATCATGAAATTCGGCATTTCATTGACGTTTTCCAATCCCCGGGAAACGTTCATCCCATACGCGCGGCTGATGGAAAGCCAGATTGCCCAGTCGGTGCTCGCCGAAGAGGTGGGGTTCGATCATGTGTGGGTGGCCGAACACCACGGCAGCGAACACTACTTTCCCGCGGCGATGTCGACGCTGGCGGTGCTCGCCACCCGGACGCGCCGCGTGCGCATCGGCAGCTACATCGTCGTCATGCCGTTGTATCACCCCATTGTGATCGCCGAGCAGGCCGCGATCGTCGATCTGTTGTCGGGCGGGCGTCTCGAGCTCGGCCTGGGGATCGGCAACTTCCAGGATGAATTCGAGGCCTTCGGCATCTCCCGCAAGGAGCGTGGCTCGCGCATGGAGGAGGGCCTGCAGGTGATCAGTGGCCTGTGGGAACAGAAGAATTTTTCCTTCTCCGGCAATCACTTCAACCTGAAGAATTTCAGCCTGGTGCCGCGGCCGGTGCAGCCCAAGGCGCCGATCTGGATGGCGGGCAACGCGCCGCGTGCGATCGACAGGGCGGCGCGGTTCGGGTACCACCTGGCGGGTTCGGGGACGGGCTTTGATCTCTACGAGCAGAAGCTGCGCGAGCACGGCCGAGATCCCGGTCAATTCAACAAATCGATGATCGTCTGCATGCTGCTCGCCAAGACACGCGAAGAGGCGTGGCGGCGGGCCGGGCCGGCGATGCTGAGCTTCCTCGGCTACTACAAGGCGGAGTTCGACCGACATCCGGACTTCGAGATGTTCCGCAAGAAGCCCGGCGGTTATTTCGGCGTCGATCCGTTGCCCGATCCCCGCGATGTCGAAAGCCTGAAGAAGCTGAATTTCCTCGGCTCGCCGTTTATCGTCGGCACGGCGGACGATGCGCAGGAGGCCTTCGCGAAGATCGAGCAGCTCGGCATCACCCATCCGGTGCTGTCGCAGCACTTCGGCGGGATGGATCCGGCATACAGCGAGGATACGATCCGGCTGATGGGTCAGGCGGTCATTCCCGCCTATCGCGATCGGTAAACACGCTGAATGAGCGTGCTCAAGGGCTCGAGCACCGGCCGGCGCCCCGGGCGTGAGGGAAGGGCGCATGCCGGTGCGGCTGCAATGGCCAGGCGCTGTCAGACTGTGGCGAGGACAGGATGTTGTTTCTGCCGCGCGGATCCGGGAGGCTCCGCGCGGCGATTACGAGCGCAGCGGGTGCAGGGATTCGGAGCCTATCCGGCGGTGCTGCGCTCGAACCGTTTCGGGCGACCCTGGCGGGGCTCAACGGAACGGTTCCCGTGAGCGCCCCAATCGAGGGACGGAGTGATTGCGGGTCGCTTCGCAAAGGCAGGCGATGAGCTGCTGGGCGCTGGTTCCGGTCAAGGCGCGTGCCGAGGGCAAGTCGCGTCTGGCGCCGGTGCTCGATCCGCCCGCGCGCATCGAGCTGGTCCGGTCCATGCTGGAGCATGTCCTTGCCGTGCTGTCGGCGGCACCCGGCATCGATCATGTGGCGATCGCCAGCCCGGAGCGCGACGTGGTGCCCTCGGGCATCCACTTGCTGCCCGAGAAGGGCCGCGGACTGAACCGGACGTTGGGCCGGGCGGTCGCGACGCTGAAGGGTCTTGGCGCACACGAGGTGCTGGTGCTGCCGGGGGATCTGCCCTGCGTGGGCACGGATGATGTGGCGGTGCTGCTTGCACGGATGCGCGCCGGCGGTTGTGCGCTCGCGAGCGATCGGCAGGGCACGGGAACCAACGCGATTGCGCTCGATTTGCGGCGGCTCGGCCCCATGGAGTTCCGTTTCCTGTTTGGCGGCAACAGTTTTGCCCGCCATGTTCGCCAGGCGCGCGCGCTGGGATTGGACCCGCAGATCGCCCGCACACCCGGTCTGGGCTTCGATCTGGATGAGCCGCAGGCGCTCGGCGCCTTCAGGACCGTGCATCGACCCGATGCGATGAGGCAGGCTACATGAGCACAGTGCAGAACATGCGGGATCAGACCGTACAGGGCGACGGACTGTCGGCCAGCGAGGCGCTGAGCCTCGCATCCATGCCGCTCCAAGCCCTGATGGAGGCCAGCGAAGCCCTCACCCTCAAGGGCTTTGGCCGCACGGTGACCTATTCGCGCAAGGTGTTCATTCCACTGACACAGCTCTGCCGCGACCTCTGCCACTACTGTACCTTCGCCAAGGCGCCGAAAAAGCTGGCGTCGGCCTATCTGTCGGCGGAGGAGGCGGTGGCGATTGCGCGGGCCGGGGCGCAAGCCGGCTGCAAGGAAGCGCTGTTTACGCTTGGCGAGCAGCCCGAGCTGCGCTACGCCGCCGCGCGACGGGCACTCGCGGCGATGGGCTTTGCGAGCACACTCGACTATCTGGCTCATGTTGCGCAGCGGGTCCAGGAGGAGAGCGGGCTGCTGCCCCATCTCAATCCCGGGGTGATGTCCCGCGAAGCCATCGAAAAGCTGCGCCGGGTGTCGGTCTCGATGGGGTTGATGCTGGAGACGGCCGCGACACGGCTGTGCGCGAAGGGCGGACCGCATTTCGGCTCGCCCGACAAGGCCCCGGAGGCGCGTCTGGCGACGCTCCGCGCGGCGGGCGAGGCGCGGGTGCCCTTCACCACGGGCCTTCTGGTCGGCATCGGCGAGACACGGACCGAGCGCATCGAAGCCCTGCTGGCGCTGCGTGAGATTCAGCAGCGCCATGGGCACATCCAGGAGGTGATCCTCCAGAACTTCAAGCCCAAGCCGGGCACGCGCATGGCGAACGCGCCGGAGCCTGTGCTCAGCGAGCATCTGTGGACCATTGCGGCGGCGCGCCTCATCTTCGGCAGCGCCATGAGCCTGCAGGCGCCGCCCAATCTGCAGGGCGATCTCGCCGCGCTGATTCGGGCCGGAGTCAATGACTGGGGCGGGGTGTCGCCGGTCACGCCCGATCACGTCAATCCCGAAGCGCCCTGGCCGCAACTCGAGGCGCTGGAGCGGCGGACGGCGGACGGCGGCCGTGTGCTGCTCGAGCGTCTGGCGATCGCGCCCGCCTATGCGCGCGCCGCCGAGCGCTGGGTGGACGCGGCTCAGGCGAGGCCGGTCGTGCACAGGACCGATGCGCGAGGCCTCGCGCGGACCTGCGGCTGGATCACCGGTGCGGCCATGCCGGTGCCGGCCTATGCGCACCAGTGGCTGCGCGGCGGCAGACCTTCGGCCTCGACCGCGCCGATCCTGGAGCGCGCCGAAGACGGCGAGGATCTGAGCGAGGAGCAGATCGTGGCGCTGTTCGCCGTGGACGGCCCGGATCTTGGCGCGCTGATCGGCGCTGCTGATGCGCTGCGCAGCCGCGTCGTCGGCGAGACCGTCACCTTCGTGGTCAACCGCAACATCAATTACACCAACATCTGCAGCTACAAATGCGCGTTCTGCGCCTTTGCCAAGTCCGGCTCGCGCGCCATGCGCGGACCGGCCTATCGGCTCGACGTGCGCCAGATCGCGGCGCGCACCCGGGAGGCCTGGGAGCGTGGTGCCACCGAGGTGTGCCTGCAGGGCGGCATCCATCCGGACTATACCGGGGAGACCTACCTCGAGATCGTGAGCGCCGTGAAGACAGCGGTTCCGGCCATGCATGTGCACGCGTTCTCGCCCCAGGAGATCACCCATGGCGCGCGCACCCTCGGGCTGTCACTCGATGACTATGTGGCACGGCTGGTGCGGGCGGGGCTTTCGACCCTGCCGGGCACCGCGGCGGAGATTCTCGATGATGAGGTGCGCGCCACCATCTCTCCCGACAAGATCAATACCGCGGAATGGTTCGCGGTGATGCGGGCCGCCCATGGTGCGGGCCTGCGATCGACCGCCACCATCATGTACGGCCACGTGGATCGACCCTGGCACTGGGCGCGCCATCTGCTGCGCATCCGTGAGCATCAGAAGCGCTGGGGCGGCTTCACCGAGTTCGTGCCCCTGCCGTTCGTGCACATGGAGGCGCCGATGTGGAAAAAGCGCGCCGTGCGGCCGGGTCCCACCTTCCGCGAAGCGGTGCTCATGCATGCGGTGGCGCGCCTCGTGCTGCATCCGCACATCGTCAATGTCCAGACCTCCTGGGTGAAGATGGGCGCCGACGGGGCCGCCTTCTGCCTGCAGGCCGGAGCGAACGACCTCGGCGGGGTGCTGATGGACGAGTCGATTACGCGCGCCGCCGGCGGCCTCAATGGCCAGGAATTCGACACCGGCCGGATGCGGGCTCTGGCGAACGCAATCGGTCGCGATGCGCGCCAGCGCACCACCCTGTATGGCGAGTTGCCGCAATACCGCGCTCTGAAGCGGGAGGCCTGCGACGGTGCCCGCTGCGAGTACCGATGAGTGCGCGCGCCGTGCGCCCGGATGCGAGCAGTTCTCTGTCGATCGACACAGGCCCCCGACGCAACAGGCACCCGACGCATGGCGCACGGCCGCTTCCCGTCCTTGAGCGACGGGTCATATCCGGTCACGTTCCGCATCGCGCATTACGCGTCCCGACTCAACCCTGCAACTCAACCCTGGAGCACCTGTGCATGACGTTCTGTGATCGCGCCGTTCAGCGGCGCGCTGCCAGGCGTGTCCCGCTGCTCGCGCTGTCGCTGGCGGCAAGTGCGGCTGCCTTGGCAGGTCCCCAGCGTCTATCCCACCGGGGGGGATGCGCTACGATTCGGCGCGGGCGCACAACGGTGATGTCCTGCTCAGCTCGCCGAACGGAAAGACCTGCCTGATCGACAGGAACGGCAACGTGCTGCATGTCTGGAGCTGCGGGGGCTTTCCGGCGCGGATGCTCAATCCCGCTTCGACGGGCGGTGTCAAGGGTGAGATCGGCGTGCAAACCTCGCTCGTGGCCGCAGGAGGCCGCGCCGGCGCGATCGGTCCGGTACCGGGCGAGAAGGGACCGTTGGCGGATCTGACGTGCGGCCATGTCAACTGGCAGGGCGGGATGCTCTGGCGGTGGGGCACGCAGGCCCCGGGAGGGGCAGTGCTCGGGCATCAGGACTGGCAGCGGTTGCCGAATGGAGACACGCTGATCCTCGGCAACCGGGTGACGCGGCTGCAGGGACTCGACAAGCGCCTGATGCTCGATCCGGTGATGATCTACGAGGTCTGCCCCACCCGGGTGGATCGTCTGGAGCTGCAGGTCCCCGCAGCACCTGAAAGGCCCGGGGTTCAGAGGCGCGCGGCTGCAGCGGATGGAGCGCGACGCGCCGGCAGGATTACCTGCACATGAACGCCGTGCACGCCCTCGGCCCGAATCATTGGGCTGCCTGCGGTGACCGGCGCTTTGCCCCGGACAACATGGTGCGCACAGGATCCCGCAAGGGCTGCCCGGCGCCGGCGACCTGCTGGTGCTCGACAACGGGGGAGAGGCCGGCTACCTCGCGGGCGGATCTGCCCGTGGTGTGCGGCGCGTGCGTCCTTGAGATCAATGCGGTGACGCGGGCGGTGGTGTGGCAGTATCCCGGCCCGAAGCGGACGTTTTTCAGCCCGCGCCCCGGCAGCGCCCAGCGGCTTCCCACTGGCAACACGCTGATCGATGAGGGGATCCGGGGCCGGTTCTTCCAGGTGGCACCGGCGGGAAAGATCGTCTGGGAATACCGGTCGGCGTTTGTCGGCAAAGGGCCGCGAGGTCTGCAGGCGATTCCCTGGGCGTGTCGGATTCAGGCGGTGCCCTACGGCTGGGTACCGTAGCGCGTGCATCAATCGGAAATTCCCGTGCATCGGCCGCTGCCCGCGGAGTATCACGTGACCGCAGGCGGCCGAGCACCGGCAGTGATCGGATCGAATGGCATTCGGGCAGGTATGAGGTAGGTTATGTTGAAGCTGGGTTATAAAGCGTCGGCCGAGCAGTTTTCCGGCAAGGAACTGCTCGAGTACGGTGTGCTCGCCGAACAGGTGGGCCTCGATTCGGTGTGGATCAGCGACCATTTCCAGCCATGGCGGCACAGCGGCGGCCAGGCGCCGTTCTCGCTGGCCTGGCTCGGGGCGCTCGGCGCGAAAACCACACGGGTGCTGATGGGCACCAGCGTGCTGACACCGACGTTCCGTTATCACCCCTCGATCGTGGCCCAGGCGTTCAGCACGCTCGGGGCGATGTTCGGCGACCGCGTGGCGCTCGGCATCGGCACCGGCGAGTCGCTCAATGAAGTGCCCTCGAGCGGCATGGTGTGGCCGGAGCAGAAGGAGCGCACCGCGCGATTCAAGGAGGCGGTCGAGCTGATCCAAAGGCTCTGGCGCGAGGAGCGTGTGACCTATGAGGGACGCTTTTACCGTACGGACAGGGCCACGATCTACGAGCGACCGGCACGCACCACAGTGCCGATCTATGTGGCCGGCGCCGGCCCCTTCATGGCGAAGTTCGCCGGCGAGCATGCGCAGGGCTTCATCTGCACCAGCGGCAAGAGCTGGAGCCTGTATACCGAGACCCTGCTGCCGAACGTCGATGCCGGCCTGCTGAAAGCCGGACGACCCGGGCAGGACATCGACCGGATGATCGAGATCAAGCTCTCGTTCGATCTGGACCGGCAACGAGCCCTGCAGGACACGCGCTTCTGGGGCGCGCTGGCCCTGACGCCGGAAGAGAAGATGAATGTGGAGGATCCGCTCGAAATGGAGAAGCTCGCCGACGCGCTGCCGATCGAGCGCGCCGCATCGCGCTGGATCGTGAGCGACGACCCGGAGGAAATCCTCGAGAGGCTGCGGCCATACGTCGAGCTCGGCTTCACGCACCTGGTCTTCCATGCTCCGGGCCCGGACCAGGCGCGCTTCCTGCGACTGTTCTCTCAGCATGTCGCACCGAAGCTGCGCCAGGCCTTCGGCTGAGCTGCGCCAAACTCGAAGTCGTAACGGTTAAGACCTGGCGAGGAGTATGGCAGATGCAACTGGGCATGATCGGACTGGGCCGCATGGGCGCGAACATCGTGCGGCGGCTGATGCGCTCGGGACATGAGTGCGTCGTATATGACGTCGATGCCGCGGCCGTGGCGCGGCTCGCGGCCGAAGGGGCGACGGGCGCCCGTTCGCTCGATGAGTTCGTGGCGCTGCTCACCCCGCCGCGCGCAGTCTGGCTGATGGTCCCGCACGGCCCGGCCACCGAGGCCGGCGTGCGGGAGATGATGCTGCGCCTCGCCACCGGTGATGTGCTGATCGACGGGGGCAACAGCTTTTATCAGGATGACGTGCGCCGTGCCGCCGAACTGCGCCAGCGGGACATCGCCTATCTCGATGTCGGCACCAGCGGCGGGATCGCCGGCCTGGAGCGTGGCTACTGCATGATGATCGGCGGGGAGCGGGCGGCGTTCGAGCGGCTCGACCCGATTTTCGCCGCCCTCGCACCGGGCATCGGGCAGATCGAACGCACGCGGGGCCGCGCAGCGCGCGACCCGCGCGTCGAGCGCGGCTATCTGTATTGTGGTCCCGCCGGAGCCGGACACTTCGTCAAGATGATTCACAACGGCATCGAATACGGCATGATGCAGGCGGTCGCCGAAGGATTCGACATCCTGCGCAACGTGTCGCAGGCGAGCGTTCCGCAGGACCGTCGTTATGATCTGGATCTCGCAGACGTGGCGGAGGTGTGGCGTCGGGGCAGCGTCGTCACGTCGTGGCTGCTGGACCTGACAGCAGAGGCTTTGGTGGAGGATCCGCAGCTGGCCGGCTTCTCCGGGGTGGTGGAGGATTCGGGCGAGGGTCGATGGACGGTGCAGGCGGCGATCGAGGAGGCCGTGCCGGCAGAAGTGCTGACCGCAGCGCTCTATGCGCGGTTCCGCTCGCGTCAGGAGCATACGTTTGCCGAGAAAATGCTCTCGGCGATGCGTGCCAAGTTCGGTGGCCACCGGGAGCCGCCGCGGCGCTTCAGCGGCCGCCGCTCATGAGCCTTTGGCGCAGAGGAAACCCCCGGCGCTGCGCGGATTTCCTCCGCGGTACCGCGCATGCTCCGGATAGGGACGCAATGGCCGTTTCACGCCGGGAAATGCCGGACCGTGCGCAAGGATGCGGACTGGTGCCCTGCCTTTCCCGGTCCAGCGCACGATGGCCGTCAACGTAACGGATTCATCGGTCGAGGGCCCGCCGCGGGAATCCTTCGGCGCGATAGCCTCCAGGCGCTTGACGCTACCGCGGCCCAGCCGAACCGGGTCTTCCGGTGGCGCGCGCAGGCTCTGCGCATAGCAGTCCCTCGGCTGCTACGTGACCCGAAAAACCCGAATCACGACCCCGTGTTGCGCTACCGGCAGGGGATGGAGTGTGCCGATGAACAGGGACTTGTTCAGCCACTCGTAGCGTCCGCCGACCGCCGCCTCGAATGTCGGGTGAGTCCGCATGTAACTCGGCTTCGCTGCCGGGCTCGCGCCGGGAACGATCAAGCCCCGGTTGACAATATAGATGAGTTCGCCGTCATCGGCGCGCAGGGCATAGCGGGCGCAGATCTCGGTTACACCGTCCGGCCGCACGAGCTGCGTGTCCTGTCCTTCGTCGAGTACCTCGCCGGACAGCCCGGGGCCGCGAAACCGCCCGCCGGTGATCGGAATGATGCGCCGCAGGCCGTAACTTCCCTGCCCGAAGTTGATCACCGGGGCAATGGTCACGGTGGCCTGGAACACGAATTCCAGACCCGGGATCCCGCCGTTCTCCGCCAACTGTCCAGGCTCGCGCCGCGCAGCTGCAGCCGACGCGCTGCGGATACCTTCGGCCAGCACCGTTGCCGATGCCACCGCAGCCGCCATCACCGAGCGCCGTGAGACGCTGCATCCGAGTGTGCCGGCTTCGGCTGCTCCGGCCGTCGTGTCTGAATTGTCCGCCGGCATCAGCGTGCGCCCCGGTCTGCGTTCCGGTGCACCTGCCGGTTCATCCGGCCGGTTCGGGCTGTATGCGCCGCAGCGCTCGCCATCGCCATGGTGTTCCTCATCTGACGCGCACTCCCGCCCCGTGCTACGCCGGAACCGGGCGCCTCGGTCACCGGCGCCCGGCCGCGCGCATGTGGCGCTCCGCAGCAGTGGCGCAGGGATTCACTGCGCCGTGATGTTCTGAAGGCTTCCGCGGCAGACCATAAGCCGGATCGTGGTCAGACGGAAATAATGAATGACAGGGAGACTCATAAATTCAGCTGATGAGCGGGCGTTGCGCCTCCGGTTAGAATGAGGCTTGCAGAAATGGAGAGTGCGATGCTGTCACGACGTAACTTCATGATTCTGACCGGCGCGCTGACGGCCGGCGCGCGCGTGCCACGGGCCGCAGCGGCACTCGCCGCAAAAGAATCTGTACATGTCGTCAATCCAATGGCGTTCGTGAACCCGGAGTTCCGCGACGCCTTGGAAAAATTGCCGCAGCAGGGGAGGTTCGGGCCCATCACTCGGGCCACTCTGCCGAAACTTCGCGCGATGATGAACAACTTGCCACCGCCTGTTCGGCGTACTCCGCAAGTCACCACACGGCTCATTCCCGGCTTCGATGGGGATCCGAATGTACCGATCTACGTGATCGGTGCCGAATCGGGTGTGGTCAAACCCGCGGTGCTGCATATTCATGGCGGCGGCTTCATCGCAGGGAGCGCGCGCGGCAGTATAGGGCTCACTCAGGCCATCGCTGCCGCCTGTGACTGCGTGGTCGTGGCGCCGGAGTACCGGCTTGCCCCCGAGACGCGGTTTCCGGGACCCTTGAACGACAATTATGCGGCACTCCTCTGGATGCGCACGCATGCACGGGAACTCGGCGTCGACCCCGATCGGATTGCCGTGATGGGTGAAAGTGCCGGCGGCGGTCTTGCTGCGATGCTGGCCATAGCCGCGCGCAATCGGGGCGAGGTTCCGATCGTCTATCAAGTCCTGATCTATCCCATGCTTGATGACAGAACAGGCTCGACTCGCTCCGTGCCGCCGTTCATGGGTCAATTCATCTGGTCACGACAGAACAACCGGTTTGGATGGAGTGCGCTGCTCGGCGAGCCAGCGGGAAGCGTGAGTGTTCCGCGTGGCTCGGTGCCCGCCCGCGTGCGCAACCTCGCGGGACTGCCGCCGGCATTCATCGGGGTCGGCTCGATCGATCTATTTGCGAATGAAGACATCGAGTACGCCATGCGACTGGTGGATTCGGCCGTGCCGACGGAACTGCTGGTCATTCCCGGTGCTTTTCACGGCTTTGACGGCATTGCCCCACATGCGCTGTTATCCCAAGAGTTCACGCGTGCGTGGCAGAATGCCCTGCGCCGGGCATTTGCCAAACAAACCTGACGGTGCGCAAGCGACGCATCAGTGCATGTGCGCGCGGTGCATTCTGATGGCCGCGACCAGGAATCGCAGACAGACTCATCAGTGCCGTATCCCTGCCCAGAGGCCGTCGCCGTCTTTACATATGCCGATGGGCGCTCGGTCTGCCGATGCGTCCCTGCGCACGATCGAGGCGGGATACCGCGCATCCGAATTCGTCGTGAGACGGAGCGGCTCCTTGCAATACGATGTCGCGCCACGGGGAGCGCCGGTCAGAAGTGCTTCGGCGGCCGGGTCGGGTCGCGGGAGGGCAGCGGACGAGCCAGCAGCTCCACGGGGCAGCGGGTGGCGCAGACCGCGACGATGACCCCCGCGCCGGGCGTGCTCGAGCCGGTCACGATATTCGATCGATTGGTGCGAAACGGACAGATCAGGTCCGGGCCCCCTGATCGCTCGCGAAATGTGCCGGTATCGGTTTGCAGTCGGCCGTTGCGACGCCCCACAGCTCCTGCCGTGAATCCGGTTCCCCCTCCGAGGAGACGACCAGGACCCACGGCTTGTCGTGCTCTCTCACCCGCAACCGCATCGTCCACTTCGCCTCGTCGCCGCTCTTCAGTATCACCCGCCGCAGGCGTTGACCCGGAGTCAGGTTGAAGGGGCGCAATCTGATGCCATGCTCGCCCCGGCCACGCATCTGCACGGTCAGCTCGATCTCACCGCCCATCGAAGCCTGCACCGAAGATGTGATCACGATCCAGGATTCCGGATCGAACTCGAGCCGGTATTCTCTGCCACTCACGAGCTCGACCCTGCGACTCACCGCCCCGTACTCTGCGAGGTAGACCCCTGCGGGCAGCGTGCGGTCGAAAGCTCCGGCGGGAACCGTCGCGGCTGTCCCCGTC
The DNA here is from genome assembly GCA_021805865.1 of Pseudomonadota bacterium. GTDB lineage: Bacteria > Pseudomonadota > Gammaproteobacteria > Steroidobacterales > Steroidobacteraceae > 13-2-20CM-66-19. The sequence continues at coordinate 133,182 of JAJZDX010000007.1, read as the reverse complement.
CGCTCCTCGCGCAGGCGGACTTTCACGCGTGCGGTTCCGCGCACTCGGGCGGGCATGCCGATCTGAGCCAAATTGAGCGCCGCCCGACAGCTTGCGAAAACCCATTGCTCTTTGTAGGGGAATACCGCGTTGTTGCCCCATGCCGGCGAATCGTCGCGGTAGGAGTTGAAGCCGAGCGGCATTCCACCGACCAGGTTCGGCAACGAAACGCAGAAGTTTTGCCAGTAATCGTATCCCACTCCGAACATCAGCGAGCGGGAGAACGGGTTGGCGCCCAGCAGCCACTGCATCTGTCGGGTGGCGAGTTCCATGAGTGCCCCCGAGCCGCGCACCTGCGCCGCCGCCAGCAGACCCGCATTCTTGCTGAGGTGCACCACGCTGGCACCATGCTGCACGTGGTTGTACCAGAGCGGGAAGACTCGCAGCCGCATATCATCCGTCAAGCGCTCGCCGGCCTCGAACATACTCAGCATCTGCGCCCGCGTCTGCTGCGGTGTGGGGGCGGTCGGGAACACCGGATTGGGGTGCTCGGCGAGAACCTTCCCCATGCGGTCAACCGGCACTGCCGCGTCGAGATCGGCACGGCGCCAGACCGCGGCCGGCAGGATGTCGAAGGGCGCCGATGCCTGCGTGCCGCGGCGGCAGAAGTATTCGGAATAGATGAGGAGCGCCCCGTACCATTGCATCCAGTCGGGGTCATCAGGCCAGGTCTCGCAGAGCGCCTGCAGCGCAAGCAGGCCCGATTCCTCGAAGCTGCTGCTAAATTCGTGAACGATGCGCGTCCGGCCCGCATCCTCGTAGAAATATCCGGTGATCGGACTGGTGCCGATGAAGTGCTGCTCCTGCAGGGCCAGCAGCCATCGCGCGAACCTCTTGGCGTCGCTGCGGTAGCGGGCATCGCCCGTACACCGATGCAGCTCCACCGCCGCGAGTGTCAGATAGCCGATGCGATCGCGCCACGAGCCCTGATTGATCTCGATGGGCGGGGCGTCCCGCGGCGGCTCGGCGACTTCGGGCCGCAATGCCGCATAGTCCTCGACCGCAGCCCGCAGCGCGCGGCGCGCGAGGCTCGCAGCGGTGTCCTTCAGCACCCGGGCAGCAGTCGCCGTGGCGAGCACGGCGAGAATGTTCTGAAACAGATCTGCTCCGACGTTCTCCTGCACGACGTCATCGAGATCTCCCGGGATGCTGTCGGTATAGTACGAGTACTCCCCGTAAAGGCAGCGGATGCCCGGCCCAAAGCGCATGCGCAGCGACCATTCGAGTCCCCAGCGAGCCTCCTCGAGCGTCCGATCCGCGAGCGCCTGATCCACGCCCAATCGCGTGAGCTGCTCGTGCAGCCGCAGCAATGCGACACATGAGAGATGGGTTACCCCCGGATACTGCGTCAAGTTGGCGGCATCGTGCCAGCCGCCTCCGATGACCCTCCGGTGACCGCGATACGAGATGAACACATCGAGGTGACAGGCATCGTGGACACCGGCGACGGCGCAGCCGCAGCGTAGGCCGGTGAACGCATTGAGCGCCTGCGCGGTGACCTCGCGCCAGGCGGCAGGCTGGATCGGGAACGGTTCGCTACTCGCCGTCCCGCATCTCAGCCGGTATTGCCCGGGGGTGCTGAATGCGCTGAAGTCGAGCACGCGGAAGCGGCCGCGGCCGTTGGCGAGGGCGGCGGCGGGAAAGCGCGCCACCTCCCGCTCGCCAACGGCTTCGAGCAGGGAGAATGAGTCGGCGTTCGCATCGGCGCAAATCGCGATCTTGTCCGCTCCCGGCTGGTAGCCGATGTGCGAATAGGCGATCTTTCCGCTCGGAACGGGCCAACCCTGCACGACCTCTGCGTCGACGCGCTCGATGCGCAATTCGTCCAGATCGTAGGTCACCGCGTCATTTGCCCGCAGATTGGGGATCCCGGCGAGTGGCTGGAAGAGCACCAGCTCCGATACCCGGTCGCGCTGGAACTCCGGGATCTCCCAGAGGAGGTGATTCCACTGCCCGGGAACGAGGTCGGAAATGTAGTGCACCGAGATGGGATCCGCCGGGCCGGCCGGCGCACCGTCGCACAGAAACTGCACCGAGAGCGAGCTGATCGGGTTGCCGCTCTCGTGCAGGAAGCACCAGAGCGACAGGCGATTGTAGCCGCTCCAGTCCTGCGGCGGATCAAAGCGCAACCGGGCGCTTGCCGAAAAAGGCGTGCCCTCGAACAGCACCCCGGAACCGGTGAAGCTTCCGTTCGGCCTGCGCTCCTTGCGGATATAGGTGTCATTGCGCAGCAGCGTGCGAAACCGCAGTGAGCGAGTGCCCGATCTCGAGCGCTCATGAGTGTACGTGAGCGTCACTGCCGGTGTGGCCATCCATCCGGCATCCTGCTCCATGTCATCCAGAACACGCGAAGCCAGAACCGGCTTGGCTCGACAGCGCACGTCGAGGCTGTGCGCGAGATCGGCTTTCAGCAGTGTCGGTGTCGCACCGGATCGGGTCGGCCGCAGTGCAGCGGATTGCCTGGCGGATCCGACCCGACGCACCGCCGCGGCCGCGCTCGGCAGCAGCAGCGTCGCGCCGAGCGCCGCGGACGACTGCAGGAACGGCCTGCGACCGAGGCCGCGTTGGCCGGGTTTTTTGCGCATTTTTTTGAATATCCCCGGGGGCGGTGCTGAATGCCCCGCGGCGGACCATAAGTCGGGTCGTGGCCGGACGGAAATAATGAATGACAGGGATACTCATAAATTCAGCTGATGAGCAGGCGTTTTACCTTCAGTTATGATGACGCTTGCGGGACCGCAGACACCGGCCTCGACGGCGTCAGCGCACGCCCAAAACTCAATTCTGATGTGCAGCGAACGGGGGCAGGCATGTCTGACGGGAACGGGATCAAGGGCAGCCGGCTGACACGCCGGCAACTGCTGCAGGGAGCCTCGCTGCTCGCGTTGCCTGCGCGGCCGGTGTGGCCGGACGCGAAGCCGGTTCCGGCGGCTTCGGCTTCGGCCCCGGCCTCGAGCGGCTCCTGGTCCGTTCGGGCGCTGCTGCAGCCGGATCTGCGCTATTCCCTGGATGCACACGACCTGACAAAGCCAGTGCTCGGCTCGCTCGTCATCGATGACATGGAACACGACAAAGGCTGGGTGGCCTCCGACGTCGTGCAACTGAGCTATACCGGGGATCGGGCCCGGCAAGGCCGCCGATCGCTGCGGTTCTCCACCGAGCAGCTCAACCTGCGCTACGTGCGCAGTTCGCGGCGACCGAACGGATCGTTCAGCGGCAATGCGCCCTTGTTCGATTTTTTACCGTACGCGGCCTGGGCGCGCCTGCCCTTCGGTGAGCCGCAGGATTGGAGCGGGTTCAACCGGCTGTCGCTGTGGTGCTATGTGCATCCGATGGGCGATCCGGTCACGTGTCTTTCCGTGCAGCTCATCTGCGAGGGGGCGCCGGCGGGTCCCTGCGATCCGGTAGCGGTGCATTATCTGAGCGGCATGAAGCAGGGAGAGTGGAATCTGCTCGTCTGGGAATTCCCGGAGATGCGGCGCGACAGAGTCATCGCGCTCGAGCTGTTTCAGCCGATCGCAGGGGTGCCGTTTCATCGGGCGCGCAGCCGGCTGACCTATGATCTTGACCAGCTGCGCCTCGAGAAGGTCGATGCGGAGCAGGTCGAAGGCTGGCAGATCGGGCCGCGGACGCTCTCGTTCAGCCATCTGGGTTATTCGGTCGGAGCACGCAAGCTCGCTTTCGCGGGCAGCGACGGCCCACGCAGCGTCACGCTGTTCGATGCCGAGACCGGACGGGCGGTCACAGAGCTGCATGCCGCAGACAGGCACACCGCCCTGGGCCGGTATGCCGTCTTTGACTTCAGCCATGTGAGGCAGCCCGGCCGCTACCGGCTGCGGTCCGATCAGGCGCACAGCGAGTCCTTTGCGATCAATGACCATCCGTGGCGCCCGCTCGTGGAGGCGACTCTGAACGCCTACTACGGGCTGCGCTGCGGTTTCGCGGTCCCGGGCGCCCATGATGCGTGTCATTGCAACGTATTTGTGCAATACAAGGGAGACCGACGCGTCGTGGGCGGCGGATGGCACGATGCCGCCAATCTCACCCAGCATCCGGACAACACCGCGCTGTCGGTGTGCGCGCTGCTGGATCTGTCCGGCGCGCTTCGCGTCTGCGACCCGCCGCTCTCGGGGCGCGCACTCGAAGAGGCGCGCTGGGGCCTGGAGTGGATTCTTCGCATGCGGTTCGGTCCGGGGCTGCGCTGCCTGGTGGGCGAATACAGCTACTTTACCGATACCGTCCCCGGTGCCTTGGGGGACGTTGTGCAGCAGAACGTGGGCTCGGATACGTTCAAGAATCTGACCGCGGCACTGGCGGAAGCGCGGGGTGCGCGCGCGGTGTTGAACGAGGATCCGGATCTCGCGGCAACGCTCCTGCGCGCGGCCGAGGAGGATTTTGCCACGGTGCTGCATGACAGGCCGGGGCCGCCGGTGGACAGCCCGGCGGTGCCGGACTGGGAGGGCGTTCCGTGGCAGAACGAGGCGGGGTATATCGCGTTGACCGCCCTGGAGCTGTATCGGGCCACACGCGAGCCGCGCTACGCCGAGGATGCGGTGCGATACGCACGCTGGGTGCTCGATCTGCAGGAGTTGCGCTTCGTGGAGAATGCGGCGGTCACGGGCTATTTCTATGCTGACGCGGCCCGCAACCGAATCCTTCACGAATTGCAGCGTACCAGCGGGGCGCCGAACAGCTTCGAGGAGGGGGCGCTACTCGCCTACCAGGGGCTGTGCGAGGATCTACCGGAACACCCGGAGTGGATCCATTGGTATACCGGCCTGCTCGCCTACTCGGAGTACTTCTGTCGCACGGGCGCGCGGGCGTCGGCACCGTTTGATGTGGTGCCCGCGGCGGTATGGCGGCGGACCGATCTGGAGGCACCCATTCCGGCGGATCTCCTGGCGGAAAGGCCGTGGACGGGCCCGGATGCGGTGTACCCGAGTCCCGTGACGCAGAGCCTGATCCGCCAGCAGATGCGCGAGCAGTACCAGGCGGCAACCTACCTGTCGCCGGGTCAGCGTCTGCGTGTCTTCCCGCTGTGGACCGATCACGTCCGCCACGGCGCCAGTTGCGTGCACCTGACCAAGACGCTGGGGCTCGCTGCGGCAGCGCAGGGACGCAGGCGAGCGGATCTTTCCGATCTCATCTCGCGCCAGCTGCAGTGGGAAATCGGCGCCAATCCCTTTTCCCGCTCCCTGGTATATGGAGTGGGCTACCACTGGTGGCAGAATTTCACGGTCTCACTGCCGAATCTGGTCGGCGGTGCCCCGGTGGGCATGAACTGTTACCGCGATGACGCACCGGCCTGGGGAAACAACGCGGTGTTTCCGTACAAGGAAATCTGGGTGCTCTCGAGCGCCCGATGGGCGGCCAACCTCGCCCGGGTGCCGGGTTGCGTGAGCGTCGCGGGTGTCGCGCCGCAGGGTGCACGGTTGCGTCGGATCTCGACGGGCGAGATCACCGTGGTGCACAAAGGCGACTTCGAGCTGACCTTGCCCGCGGATCGTTATGAGCTTCAGTACGGCACCTTCGCGCGCGAGATGTCGCTGCTCGACGGCGCACGGTATCGAGTGGATCTCGATCCCTCACGAGCGATCGATCTCGAGATCTTCGCGCGCGAGGCCACGGCCGACACTGTGCGTCTGCGTATTCGGGCGCGTGGGGTCGGCACCCGAGAGATTCTCTTGCGCGTGAGCAATGGTCGGGTTCCAGACACACGGTTGACGGTCAGCCTGGGCTCCGGAAGCACGCGCGAAATCGAATGTCTGCTCACCGTGGTGGACCGGCTGCGGCCGTGGGTCGTGATCGCCATACCCGATGGCCGTGTAGGGGAAGGCGTTGAGGCCTTTGGCACGGTCGCGAGGCTGCGCGAAATGGGTCGTCCCGATGCTGCAGCGTAGTGGCCCGTAGGTTCACGGCGTCACGTGCCGATTAAGATGTCCAATTGCCCTGTTGCACGGGACGATGGGATGGCGTGGGGCGTTCGCTCGGTGACGCTTGACCTGCGAGGACTCTCGATGAACGCGAAAGACCGACTGCTCGGGCGGCAGCGAGGCTTGAGGACGTACGCCATGAGCGTCGCGGCGCTCATGGCGGGCATGGCGCTGGGGCCGGTCCTCGCCCGGGCCGCGGGCAATCCTCTCGTGGCGCCGGTCGAGGGCGGACTCGTACGCGGGCGGATCGAGCGCGGCGTGATCGCGTTCAAGGGCATTCCGTACGCGGCTGCGCCGGTGGGCGCACGGAGGTGGGCGCCGCCGCAGCCGGTGAGGCCGTGGAACGGAGTCCGTCCGGCGCTTGCCTACGGCCCGGACTGCATGCAGGTGCTCTTTCCGGGCGATGCGGCGCCGGAGCGCACGGTGCCGCAGGAGAACTGCCTGTATCTCAATGTCTGGCGCCCCCGGGGCGTCTCGGCGCACAACCTGCCGGTCATGGTGTGGATCTACGGCGGTGGCTTCGTCAATGGCGGAACATCCCCGGCGGTATACAACGGGACGCGGTTCGCCCGCGACGGGGTGGTGCTGGTCAGTTTCAATTATCGGCTGGGCAACTTCGGGTTTTTCGCGTTTCCGGGACTCACCCGCCAGGACCGCGGCCAGATGCTCGGCGACTATGCCTTCATGGACCAGTTGGCGGCCCTGAGGTGGGTGCAGCACAACATACGGGCCTTCGGCGGCAATCCGCACAACGTCACCGTCTTCGGCGAGTCGGCCGGCGGCATGTCGGTGAACAATCTGCTGATCAGTCCGCTCGCAAAGGGTCTGTTCCAGCGGGCCATCATCGAGTCCGGCGGCGGACGGCCGCTCTTTCCGGCACGCTCCCTCGCCGGATCACCGTCGAGCGCCGAGGCGATGGGGGTGAGGCTCGCCCGGCATTTCGGCATACGGGGACAGGGGGCGCGCGCGCTCGCGCGCCTGCGGGCGCTGCCGGCCTCGCGGCTGGTCGACGGGTTGAACATGGCGACGATGACGGCAGGGCAACGCAACGGTTACGTCGGGGGGCCGATTCGATTCGATGGGTTGTACCGGGGAGAACCGACCCAGGTGTATGCCGAACACCCGCAACTCGGCAACCGCGTGCCGGTGATGATCGGGGCGAACAGCGGCGATCTCAGCTTTCTGCAGGCGAAATCTCTGCAGGCTCTGTTTGCGATGTTCGGCCCGAAGGCCGCACAGGCGCGCGCCGCGTTCGATCCCAGCGGTCGGTTGACGCTGCAGCAGGCTGCCTGGCGGGTCGGCGGCGCACTGATGATGATCGAGCCGGCGCGGGCCATCGCGCGCGACCTCTCATCCCGTGGCCAGCCGGTGTACGAATATCGGTTCTCCTACGTCGCGACGTCCATCCGTCACACGCCCTCAGGCAAGCTCGGCGCGATGCATGCCTCGGAGATCCCGTATGTGTTCGACACCGTGCGGGCGTATTCCGGCGAGCACACCAGTGCCGAGGACGAGCGCGTGGCGCGGCAGATGCATGCCTACTGGGTGGCGTTTGCCAAGACGGGCAAACCGGATCCGAACGGCCTTCCGCCCTGGCCGCGGTACCGCACGCGCACAGACCGGCTGATGAACTTCACCGGCCACGGTCCGGTACCGGAGGCCGACCCCTGGCGGACGCGCCTCGATCTCGCCGAATGGTACTCCGAGCGGCGCGAGACGCAGCACGCACGCAGGGCGCGCTGAGGGCGGATGCGGGCGCGGCACGTGCCGCGCCGGTACACGGCAGGCCAGCCGACGCGGCGGTCCGCGTCATCCCGTGCTTCATCTTTTGATGCGAGGTTGCGAATGAGCGTGATTGCAGAGGCGCAGAGCGCCGCGGCAGCGAGCTATGATCCCATCGCCCGGGCGCTGCATTGGCTGACCGTGCTGCTCGTTGCCACCGAGTACGCCGTCGGCGTGACGATGCCGCGCATTCACCGCCACACCCCGGTCGGCACGCTGATCGCGGTTCACCTCGCCCTCGGCAGCGGCATTCTGCTGCTCGTCGTGCTGCGCCTCGCGTGGCGTCTCACCCACCGTGCGCCGCCGCCGCCACTGCCCGGCTGGCAGAAATGCGTGGCCGCAGTCACTCACTTCGCGCTGTATGCGGCCTTGCTTCTGACCCCGTTCGCGGGATGGGCGACCGCTTCGGCGCACGGCTGGTCGGTGCGGGCGTTCGGGGTCATTCCGCTGCCGGCGCTGCTTGCGCATCCGCCGCGGGTGCCACGCTGGTTCTGGGGCGTACACGTGTTCCTGGTGTGGTGGGTGCTGTTCAACCTGATTGTCCTGCACGTGGCGGCCGCGCTGTACCATCGGATCATCAAACGGGACTCCATTCTCGGTCGCATGTTACCGGGGCGGTAAGCGACGCCGGCCGCCGCTGCGCGCCCCCTGAGGGGGGGGCGTGAACCCGGGTGGGGTGCACTACCCATGCCCTGGGGACGTTGCGCAGCACGCCCAGCGGCACCGGTGATCATCGGCAAGGTCGCGTTCATCAGGATCGGCAAAATGTCCGTGAGGCTCGGATCCCCATCGGTATGCGTTTGTCTCGATTCCACGGCAATCAAAGGGATCCGATTCCATAATTAAATAAATTTATAAGCATCCCGATTAACTATTATTTCCGCAGAAAGCCGATGTGCTCTAGATTGCTCCACAGAGCTGCAAACATTTCGAGAGAGACGGTCGAGTCGCCGCACATCACGGGGGGATCGCATTTTCGGCGGTGCGGCTGCGCGCATTCTCCAGAGCATCTCGCGGCGGGTTCGTGCGCCTTCTGGCTTGGGGCGAGGGCACCCGCCTCGAACCCTGGGATGACCTGCGGCGCTGCTCGATGCAGCAGGAGTGGGGGCAATCTGTCGTTTGAGCGCTGCTCCGTGGCGATCGGCACCTGGTCGGTGCCGGGTTTGCCGGTGCTTCGCTTTGGCCGGCACATGAGGCTCCGAGATCGATCGGCTTCAACACTTACCATCATCTGTCTCGACGAGGGGGATCAATGAAAGAGACCTGCTACACGCTGCTCACCGGAGGAATCGCCTGTCTGGCCATCATGGGAGATGCCGTCGCTCAGGCCCGCAATGTGCCCTCGAGTGCGGGTCAGACCAACCCTGCGTCCATGCTGCAGGAAATCGTGGTCACCGCTCAGAAGCGGGCCCAGCCTCTGCTGGACGTGCCGGAAGCGGTACAGGTCGTGAGCAGCGAGCAGTTGCGCCAGCAGCACATCACCAGCATCGCGACGTTGAGCCAGACGACTCCCGCGCTCGATATCGCGCAGGCATTCGGCAGCCCCGGTGGCGGCGCGATGATCAGGGGTATCGGCACGCAGTCATTTACCAATTCCGCGCAGGGCGCGGTCGGCATCGTCGTCGACGGAGTCGAGCAGGGCAACGTGAACATCAGTGACCTGTTCGACGTGAAGAGTATCCAGGTGCTCGAGGGCCCGCAGGTGACCCTCTATGGCCTTGGCTCTTCGGCCGGCGTGATCGTCATCACCACCAATGCGCCGGATCCGAAACGGTTCGCGACCGACTGGCACCTGTCCTATGCGCACAAGGGAACGGCGGGCTCTGAGTTCGGACAGCGAACGATTCAGGGCATGGTGAACCTGCCGCTGACGGCGGATTCGGCGCTGCGAATCGCCATGATGATGGACAACTACCGGGGCGTTCAGTACAACGCCTACACCGGCAGGCAGGGTATCGCGGAAAACTATTCCGGGCGGCTGCGTTACCTGTGGAAGATCTCCAGGAAGCTGAAGTTGAACGTCATAGCCGACCTGCAGAGGAATGTGCAGCACGGCCCGACGGGTGACTCGCAGCTGGCGTCGTTCAATTACGTCTATGCGGATCCGGCGCTGACCGCGGAGCTTGCCCAATGCGGTATCACGCCGGGATTTGCGAACCAGGCGCGGTGCGAAAATCATCCCCAGGTGTACAGCGATACCAATTATGGCCTGGCCGTCAAACTGGGCTATGATTTCGGCGGCGGCACACTGACCTCGATCACCGCGTATCGTCGTGATGAAAACGGGCCGCTGTCCAACGATATCCAGGCCGTGCCGCAGGAGATCCCGCAGATCTACACCATCGGTCGGCTGGGAGCGCAGGACCAGTTCTCGCAGGAGTTTACCGTGGTGTCCAATCCCGGCGAGAAGCTCGGGTATACCGCCGGGCTGTTTTACAACAATTACACCATTCTCGGGTACAACCGTCCCGGGGAGTTTTCCTATGTCACGTTTCCATTCAACCCGCCCGGGGAGGTCGGATCGCCGGATCCGTACACGGAAACCAGCATGAAGCAGGCGGCGGCGTATGGACAGCTGACGTATCACCTGACCCGCAAGGTCTCCCTCATCGGCGGTCTGCGCTACACCTACGAGACCGTCACGGATTTCGATTCGCCCCTGGGGCTGCAGCCGTTCGCGCCCAATAACATAGGCGCGGCGTCGGTCGCCATGGTGGCGCACAATGTTTCGGGGACCGTAGGCGTGCGATACGAGATCAACCGCCACTGGACGACGTATGCGACGGCAACCCGGGGCTATGTGGGACCTCAGGCCCAGGCGGCCACGGCCGCCACGCCCGGCGCGCTCATCCCGGCGGAGGTACCCACGTCGTATGAGATCGGGGCCAAGGGGATGACCTGGGAGAACAGGCTGTTCATGTCGGGGGATCTGTTCTACGAAAAGGTGCGCAACTACCAGGGGCAGACCTGTTATCTGACTCCGTTCGGCTCCCTGCAGTGCGTTCCGAGCTCGGTGAACATCACGACCAAGGGTATCGAGCTGAACGCGAATGCGCGGCCGCTGCCGCACTGGCAGCTGACGGCCGGCTACATCTACGACAAGGCGGTCTATCCGGCGGGCTACCAGGGCGAGAATCCCAATGCTCTGGTGGGCGCGAATACGACGCTGCCGATGGGCGGCATGCAGCTGGTCAACGTGCCGCGGGACAAGTTCACGCTGTCCACCGAATACACGATTCCGCTCGGCAGGCTGATGGCCTTCGTCGGAACGACCGCGGACTACAAGTCCAAGCTGCGCCTGGGGCCGAGTCCCGATCCGCGGTTCGTGTACCCGGCGCACTGGACGGTCGGAGCGCGCATCGGCGTGCGCAGCATGAATGATCGCTGGTCGGTCGACCTGTTCGGACGGGACCTGAACAATGCGCATCAGCCGCTGACGCTGTTCGGGGGGCCGGCGTTCGTACCGGCCGGGGTGGATCCGGCGTTTCCCAACGGGGCGGTCAGCGGAGTGTCGGGCTGGATCGGCAGCTCCTCGCTGCGGGAGGTAGGCATTTCCATGAGCCTGCGCTACTGAGCCCCTGCTCGGGCGGGTGTGACGATTGGGCACGAGCGGAGCACGGCGCGGCGGACCATCGGTGAGCGGGAGGCGGCGTGCGCCTCCCGCTCAGGCCGTCTTGCCCGCCTGATGGGCGCTCGCGCCCTGGAGGTATACGATGTCGCGGCAGAACACACACCGATCGGCGCAGCCGCCGACCTGCGGACGGCGCGGATTGCGCACTCGGGGAGGGCGCCAGTCGCTGCGGTGGACGGGAATGGGTGGCGAGAGACGACCGCGGGGCCGATGGGCGCCCATGGCGGCCGTGGCGCTCATGCTGCTCGTGATGGGCGGTGCGGCGCTGGCCGGATCGCAGCCGAGGGCGATATCGGAGGTTGTCGTCGATGCGCATTCGGACGCCGGCGCGCTCAAGGCGTTGCGCGGGGTGAACGGCGCTCCGGACCTGACTTTCCTCGGCAGCTCGCCGCTGCTGCCCATGCCGCTGATGAACGAGACGCGGGGCTACCTGGCGGCGCACGTCAACCTGGTGCGCACTCACGATTCCGGCGGCGTCGGGGACATCGATTCCAACGTGGGTGATCTGCCGCCGCTGCTGCCGATGCCGGCCCAAAAGCGGGCGGCCATCGCGGCCGCCATCGATCGCAATGTCATCTTCAGGAATCTGGACGCGAACCCGGACAACCCGGCGAGCTATCATTTCGGCCCGACGGACCGGCTGATCGAAGGAATCCGGCGGATCCATGCCCAGGTATTGTTTCGTCTGGGGCGCAGCGGCATGACGACCGCGCCACCACCGGCGAACCTGGCGCGATACGCCGATGTCATCCGGCATATCGTGCTGCACTATGATCGGGGCTGGGATCACGGCATGCAGGACGCGGTGAAGTACTGGGAGGTGTGGAACGAGCCCGATCTCGGCAAGATCTTCTGGCGCGGCACGCCGCAGCAGTATTACGCACTGTATGCCGCGGCGGCCCGTGCCGTGAAGTCGGCGGATCCGCACGCGCAGGTCGGTGGACCGGCCATCGCGCTGGTGAACCAGAAAACCGCGTACCGCGAGGGATTTCTGGCCTTCGTGCGGGCGCATCATCTGCCGCTCGATTTTTTCTCCTGGCATTGGTACTCGGTCGACGCCGATGACCCGTATCAGTTCGTGGAGATTGCCCGGTCGCTGCGCGCGCTGCTCGATCGCTATGGCTTCACGCATACCCGGAGCTTTCTCGATGAATGGAATTACGACTTCCGGAAGCTGCACACGACGCCGCCGATCCAGGTGGCGAGTTTCGTCGCGAGCGCCCTGATCTACATGCAGGATGCCCCGATCGATCAGAGCGCGATCTATCGCGCCGACCACTTCTTCAATGTCTCGGGCACACCGCGCACGCCGAGCGGGCAGGTGCTGATCGACTTCGGGTCGCTGGTGGACACACCGATTCGCCTGCGCTGCAGCGGCACGGACCGCGACGGCTTCGCGGTCCTCGCGGCCCGCAACGCCGCCGGCAGCCGGATTCGCATCCTCGTCAGCAACTATCAGATCCCGGCCGCCGACATGGGGCCGCGGCCGGGCGGCCTCGAGTGGCACGTGGATCATCTGTTCAGCATGCGCATCCTGCCGCGGCGCAGCGTGCGGTACCCGCCGGTGCGTCGTTATGAGTTGAACGTGCACCACCTGACACCTGGGCGATACCGCTTCATCCGGCAGCGGCTGACAGGGGCAGGTACCGCGACCGTGCAGCGCATCCTCAAGGTAAGCGGCTCGATCCGGCTGGGCTTTACCCTGCCTGCGTATGTGGTGGACGCCATCGAGATCGAGCGGCTACCGGTGCGCCACGCCCCGCTCCTGCGGCGACCGGCGCACACCGGCGGGTCACCCCGGGTGCTTGTGCAGCGCCGCTGAGTGTCCCGGTCCGCGACGCCCCGGCAGGCTGAACGGCAGAGCGGATTCGGGGAGGCCGGGAATCGCACCGCGCGGGGCTGAGCGGCGAGGGCCGAAGGGGGGCGTTGCAGGGGATCTGCACGCTCTGTGCTGCGCCGCGGATCGGGTGCAGTCGTGCAGTCCGACGAGTCCGTGCTGCCGGACTTTCTCCTCCTATTTCAAACCCTGAACGACCGGTTCGTGCGGTGCGCGCGCGCGGACTCCGTCGCCGCGCCCCGAAGCGGCACTTGCCTGTCTGCCCGAGGGCTGAGATGCTTCCGCCGGCTGCGCCGGTGCCGATTGGCCTCCGGGTGCACGGCGGGGGCGGGAACAGGCCGGACACGGCGTGTTGCGGGTGCGTTGCGGAGCCCGGCTGGCGCTCGAAGCGGCCGCGCCGAGGCGCCAGCCCGCGTGAGGTGCCGGCCGCTGCCACAGGATGCGGACGAAGCGGGTCGAGCGCGGGGGGCCGGCGATGAAATGCAGCGTGCCTGGCGCGTGCGGTAGGCCGGCTGCGCACCGCTTGACGCCTCCTCCGTTCCCAGGGTCCGCCCGGATCCGGCCGGGAGGAGCGCCGGATGGGCCCTGGCAGCGGACGGGGGGGGCGAGAAAGCCCTGCGGTGAAATGCCGGTGCGCGCTCAGGGCGTCTGCGCCGGGGGAAACGGGATGGACTTCAAGCAACTGAGATGTTTTCTCGCCGTCGCCGAGCAGCAGAGTTTCACCAAAGCCGCTGCGGCGATGTTCATGACTCAGCCGGCCATCAGCCAGCAGATCGCTGCGCTCGAGCGCCAGCTGCGGGTCACCCTGTTCCTGCGCAACACCCATTCGGTCCGGCTCACTCGCCCGGGCGTGCTGTTCAAGGAAACGATTTCCAAGATGTTCGTGGAATACGATGCCGCGATCAGCCGGATGCGCGCGATGGAGGCCGGCGTGGTCGGGGATCTGACCGTCGGGTTCATCGGCGCCAGCGAGACTCATTGGCTGCCGGATTGCATCAATCGGTTCCGCGCCGACGTGCCCGATATTTTCATCGAGTTGAAGCGCTACAGCGTGGTGGGGCTGGCCCGGGCGCTGGAGGAGGAACAGATCGACGTCGGGTTTACGCTGTCCGTCGGGCTGGCGGACCATTCGGCGCTGGCCACTCACACCATGCACGTCGGCAATGCGGTGGTGGTCATGCGGCCGGATCATCCCCTGGCCAGCCGGCGCACGCTGACGTTCGGCGACCTGAAGGACGAGCGGTTCGTCCTGGAGGCGAACCTCGACCACTCGTCCGTGCTCAAGCATCTGGAGATGAACTGCGCGAGATACGGCTTCACCTTGAAGATCGCCCAGTGGGCCACGGATTTCGAGACCATCCTCGCCAAGGTGGAAGCGGGCGTCGGCATCTCGGTGCTTTCGGCGCACTTGGTGGGCTTCCATCCCAACTACAGGATTCACTGCGTTCCGATGCACGGCGAGGGCGCCGAGGTGTCGGACGTCATGGTGTGGAAAAAGCGCGGCCAGAATCCGCTGGTGCAGAAATTCGTGAAGTTCGTCAAGAACGTCGCGCCCGGGGACCTGCACCCGCGCTGAGACCCGCCGGCACTCGGGGGCGTGAGGCTCCACAGTGCCCATCGTGCGGGCCGAGGCGACCCCGGGCTGCCATCCTGTGAACGCCGCGCCGCGAGGGCGCCGGGGCGGCAGCTTGCTCGAAGTGCAGGGCGGCCGGACGGGCGCGCCTGAGCACGAATTCGATGCACCCGGCGGGTTCACTCCGGCACACAGATGCCGTTCGGGTGTCAGGGGACCCCCTTTGATCTTGCGAAAAGCCATGGCGCACCTCCTCGCTCAGAGAAGGGCGGCGTCCATCTCATCTAGCCATTGAGGAAAAAGCCCATCTTCACCCCGGCGAGCTGGATGACGTCGTTGTCGCGCAGCGGGGCGGCCTGGCTGCCGATCGGCGAGCCGTTGAGCAGCGGGTAGTGGTTCGGCCTGTCGCTGTCGACGTGCACGATGTAGAAGCCCTCGGCGCGCCGGGTGATCGCCGCCACCTGCACTCCGGGGCGCCCGAGTGTCGTCAACGTCTTGGTGAGCTCGAGCTCGCGCCCGGCGAAGGCCCCCGAGAGCACCTGCAGCTTGGCGCTCTTCGGCGCATGCCCGGCCGGGTAGCGGATCTTGGCGTGGGTGGCGGTATCGGTCGGCTGCGGCGCGGCCGCCTCGGTCACCGCGCGCAGCGCCTCGAGCGGCCGGGCCGAGGGCTGGATCACCATGGTCTTCTCGAACTCGTCCTGCTGCTCGTCGTCTTCCATGAAGCGCAGCTGATGGTGCCCGACGGTGATCACATCGGCGTGCTGCAGGGCGTGTTTCTTGATCAGCTTGCCGTTGACGTACGTGCCGTTGGTGCTGTTGAGATCCTCGAGGAACGAGTCATTGAGGATGTTGATGATCAGGGAGTGGTGGCCGCTCACCGCCGCGTTGTCGATGCGGATGTCGTTGTCGGGCAGCCGGCCGACGGTGTAACGCTCCTTGTTCATGTTGTATTCCGCCATCACCTGGCCTTCCAGGCTCAATATCAACCTCGCCATTTGTCTTTCTCCCCGCCCCCGGCGTCAGTTGAACCAGTCGAGTATCTTGTCGAGCATGCGGGCTCTCGCCGGGAAGACATCGAGCACGTGGGCCATCACCACGGAGATGTTGTCCCGGCCCCCGTTATCGTTGGCCAGCTGGATCAATTGTCTCGCGACGTTGTCAAGATTAGCACCAAACGTGCTTATGGTTAAATGGATATCCTCGTCCTCGACCATGTCGGAGAGCCCGTCCGAGCAGAGCATGTAGACCTCGCCCTTTTGCACGGGCATCTCACGCAGCTCCACCTCGACGCTCGGCTCGACGCCGAGCGCGCGCGTGACATAGTTCTTGTTCGCCGCGCGCTGGGCCTCCTCGGCCGAGTACAGGCCGCGGTCCACGAGCTCCTGCAGGAGCGAGTGGTCCATGGTGACGCGCTCGAATCTCTCTCCGCTCACCCTGTAGAGGCGCGAGTCACCGACGTGGGCGATGGTCACCCTGTTGTCGAAGAACAGCGCCGCCACCACCGTCGTGCCCATGCCCTCGCACTGCGGCTGGCTGCGGGCGGTCTGGTAAATGATCTTGTTGGCCCGCTGCACGGCATCGCGCAGGATGATGCCCGCCCGGGACAGGCCCGAGCCGGTGTCCGCGCGGCTCATGTTCTCGAGTTGCATCTGCTCGCGCACCAGCCCGACGATGGTCTTCACGGCGAGCCCGCTCGCCACCTCGCCGGCCTTGTAGCCGCCCATGCCGTCGGCGAGCACGAGCAGGCCGGTGTCCGCATCCCCGGCGATCATGTCTTCGTTGTGCTCGCGCACCTTGCCGGTGTCGGTGTGTCCCACGACGCGCAGCTTGTTTTTCAGGCTCATGCCGCGTCCTCAGGGTCTTCGCGGACCATCGATTATTGCAATGCGCATCGCCACCCGTCCCGGTTCCATCCGGGATAAGCTAGCATTGCGCACGCTCGAGTCCGAGTAGCCGGTCACAAAAGGCGGCTCTGGGCGCTTTGCGCGGCCCATCCTGGCACCCGGTCAAGCACGTAAGCGCATCCATGGCCCGCCCGAGCACCGTTTTCGTCTGCAGCGCCTGCGCCGCTTCCACCCCGAAGTGGCAGGGTCAATGCCCCTCCTGCGGGCAGTGGAACGTCCTCGAGCGCCGAGAGGCGCCGAGGCCGGGGGCGGCCGCCCGCGAGCCCGCCATCCCCCTGCGCCTCGATTCGGCACCGGAGCCGGCCCGCTGCCCGAGCGGCCAGGGCGAGCTCGACCGGGTGTTGGGCGGGGGCATCGTGCCGGGCTCGGTGACCCTGCTCGGAGGCGATCCGGGGATCGGCAAGTCGACGCTGCTGCTGCAGGTGGCCGCGCAGGTGGCCGCCGGCGGGGGCTCGGTGCTGTATGCCAGCGGCGAGGAATCGGCTTCCCAGGTGGCGCTGCGGGCGCGCCGTCTGGGGCTCGCCGCGAGCACGCTCGAGATGCTCCCGGAGACGCACCTCGAGGCGGTGCTAGCGCGAGCGGCCGAGCGCAAGGCCGCGCTGCTGGTGGTCGACTCGATCCAGACGGTGCGCTCGGGCGAGATGGACGCGAGCGCCGGGGCGGTCTCGCAGCTGCGCGAGTGCACCGCCCAGCTCGTGCGCTTCGCCAAGTCCACCGGTACCGCCGTGATCCTGATCGGGCATGTCACCAAGGATGGGGCGATCGCCGGTCCCCGGGTGCTCGAGCACCTCGTCGACACGGTGCTTTACTTCGAGAGCGAGGCGGGCAGCCGCTTCCGGATCGTGCGGGCGATCAAGAACCGCTTCGGGGCGGTCAACGAGCTCGCCTTCTTTGCCATGACCGGCACGGGGCTGAAAGAGGTGCGAAACCCTTCGGCCATCTTCCTTGCCCGCGCCGCACAGCCCGCCGCCGGCAGCATCGTCACGGTGATGCGCGAGGGCGGGCGGCCGCTGCTCATCGAGCTGCAGGCGCTGGTCGACCGGATGCGCTTCGGGGCCCCCCGGCGCATCGCCCAGGGCCTCGATGCCAACCGCCTCGCCATGCTGCTCGCCGTGCTGAGCCGCCACGCGGCCGTTTCGCTCCAGGAGCACGACGTGTTCGTCAACGCCGTGGGCGGCGTGAGGATCGAGGAGACGGCCTGGGATCTGCCGGTGGGGATCGCGCTCGCCTCGAGCCTGCAGAGTCGCCCCGTGCCGGACTCGCTGGTGTCCTTCGGGGAGGTGGGGCTCACGGGGGAGGTCCGCCCCGTCGCCTACGGGGAGGAGCGGCTGCAGGAGGCGGCCAAGCAGGGATTCCGGCTCGCCGTCGTGCCGCGCGAGAACGCCCCGCGCAAGCCCATCGAGGGGCTCGGCGTGATCGCGGTCTCGCGGGTGGACGAGGCGCTCGGCGCGGCGCTCAGCCACTCTCGAGCTGCCCCTGCGCAGGCGCCGCCGCCGCCGCCGAAGAGCGCACCCGCACGGTCTTGATCGCGTTGTCGGCGAGCTGCAGCACCTCGAACTGGTAGGGCCCGACCGTCACCCGCGTGCCGGGGGTCGGGAAGGCCTCCAGGCGCTCGAGCAGCAGCCCGTTCAGGGTCTTCGGCCCCCCGGTCGGCAAGCGCCATTGCAGGGCCCGGTTCACCGCCCGCAGCGTCGCGCTCGCGTTGATGATGAACACGCCGGGCTGTTCCGAGCAGATGTCCTTGTGCAGCACGGTGGCGGGATCGGTCGTGAACTCCCCGACGATCTCCTCGAGAATGTCCTCGAGCGTCACCAGGCCCTCGATGTCCCCGTACTCGTTGACGACGAAGGCGAAGCGGCGCCGGTTGCGCTGGAAGTGCGCAAGCTGCACGTTGAGGGCCGTGCCCTCGGGAATGAAGTACGGCTCGCGCCCGCGCGAGAGCTCGATCAGCCGCTCCTTCGAGAGCGAGCCGCGGGCGAGCTCGTGCGCCACGCGCTTCATGTGCAGCAGCCCCACCAGGTTGTCGAGCTCCCCGTCATAGACCGGCAGCCGCGTGTGCGGGGTGCGGCGCAGCTGCTCGAGGATCTCGTCCCAGCTCTCGGCCACATCGATGCCGGCGATCTCCTGGCGGGGGATCATGATGTCCTCGACCGTGATCTGCCCCAGATCGAGGATCGAGAGCAGCATCTGGCGGTGCCGGGCCGGGATCAGGGAGCCGGCCTCGGCCACCACCGCGCGCAGCTCCTCGGTGCTGAGCTGCTGGCCCGCCGGGGCGTGCTTGACCGCGCCGAACAGGCGCAGCAGCCCGTAGGCCATGCCGTTGGTCACCGTGAGCAGCGGACGGGCGAGAAACACGAGCACGCGGTAGATGCGCGCCGAGCCGAGCGCCGCGGTCTCGGGGTGGACGGTGGCGAGGATCTTCGGCGTGAGCTCTCCGAAGACGATGATGATCACGGTGAGCAAAGCGCCCGCGGCCGGCACGGCGTAGTGGTAGCCGGTGCGCTCGGCGAGCAGCGTCGCGATGGCCGAGGCGAACACGTTGGCGGCGGCGACGATGACGAGGTTCGCGCCGAGCCAGTCCCCGGGCTTGCGCAGCAGCCGATCGAGGAGCCGCGCGGTGCCGTTGCCGGCGTCGGCCCGATGGCGGATGCGGTAGCGGTTGACCGAGAGCATGGCCACCTCGGTCCCTGAGGAGAACGCGATGACCAGGATCAACCCCAGGAGCGTCAGCAGCAGCAGCGGCGTAGATGGTGCGATCACGAGCGGGAGCCCTTTCCTGGGTCTGTGGGACAGACTTCTATCCGTATAATGGGGGCCCCAAGCGAATTCGTCATCCGATGTTCGACACCCTGACCGCCCGTCTTTCCCGCACCCTCGATGCCCTGCGCGGCCGGGGGCGCATCACCGAGGACAATATCACCCAGGCGCTGCGGGAGGTGCGGGTGGCTCTGCTCGAGGCCGACGTCGCCCTGCCGGTCGTCAAGGGCTTCATCGAGGCCGTCAAGGCCAAGGCCGTCGGCCAGGAGGTGGCCGAGAGCCTCACCCCGGGGCAGGCCTTCATCGGCATCCTGCACCGGGAGCTGGTCGGCCTCATGGGCGGCACGGGGGAGGGATTCCAGCTGCGCGCCCAGCCCCCGGTGGTCGTGCTGCTCGCGGGCCTGCAGGGGGCGGGCAAGACGACGACCGCGGCGAAGCTTGCGCGCTGGTTGATCGAGCGCCAGCGCAAGCGGGTGGCCCTGGTGAGCACCGATGTGCGCCGGCCGGCGGCCATGCTCCAGCTCGAGCGCCTGTCGGAGCAGGTCCACGCCCAGTACCTGCCTGCGGATACGGCCGCTGCGCCCGCGGCCATCGCCGCGCAGGCGCTCGAGCAAGCCCGGCGCGGCGTCTTCGATGTGCTCATCGTCGATACCGCGGGCCGGCTGCACGTCGATGAGGCGCTGATGGACGAGGTGCGCCAGATCGACCAGGCGCTCGACCCGGCCGAGCGGCTGTTCGTCGTCGATGCCATGGCCGGCCAGGATGCGGTGAATGCGGCGCGGGCCTTCGGCTCGGCGCTCGCGCTCACCGGCATCATCCTCACCAAGGCCGACGGCGATGCGCGCGGGGGCGCAGCCCTCTCGGTGCGCCAGATCACGGGCCAGCCGATCGTATTCCTTGGCACGGGGGAGAAGACCGAGGCGCTCTCGCCGTTCGATCCGGAGCGGATGGCCTCCCGCATCCTCGGCATGGGCGATGTGGTGAGCCTGGTCGAGCAGGTCCACCGCCAGGTGGACCGCCAGGAGGCCGAGCGGCTGGCGCGCAAGGTCGTGAAGGGCAAGGGCTTTGACCTGGGCGACCTCAAGAGCCAGCTCGAGCAGGTGCAGAAGATGGGCGGACTGGCCTCGGTCCTGGACAAGCTTCCGACCGCCGCGACGCAGAAGAGCGCCATCTCGGCCGAGCAGGGGGATCGGGACTTGCGCCGGCAGATCGCCATCATCAATTCCATGACGCGCCGTGAGCGGCGCTCCCCGGGGCTCATCGACGGCTCGCGGCGGCGGCGCATCGCCCGGGGCGCCGGCGTGCAGGTCCAGGACGTCAACCGGCTGATGAAGCAGTTTCTGCAGATGCAGCGGATGATGAAGCAGATGAAAGGCGGGCGGATGCGCCAGCTCCTCGCGGCGCTCAAAGGGGGGCTGCCGCCCGGGCTGTCCGGCTAGTCATTGCCGCGGCTGGCCGTTAATTTACGCCCAAGCCCCTTTCCGATCGGGCGATTTGCCCGTAGAATCCGCGCTCTTTTTTTGAGGGACGCCGACAGGGCGTATCCGGACCGGCAATGAGAGCGACAACAGCATGGTAACCATTCGCTTGACCCGACGCGGGGCTCGCAATCAGCCTTTCTATCACATCGTGGTGACCGACAGCCGCAAGCGCCAGGGCGGATCGAGCCTCGAGAGCGTCGGGTTCTTCAATCCCATCGCGAGGCGTGCAGAAGCCAAGCTCAAGCTCGATCTGCCGCGGATCGATTACTGGGTGGGCCAGGGGGCGCAACCGTCCGAGCGCGTGCGCTCGCTCGTGGCCTCCTACCGGAAGCAGGCGAGCGCCTGAGCGCTGCGCAGGCGCGATGAGCGCCGCTCGGGTCGAGATCGGCCGGATCGGCGCGCCCTTCGGCTTGAACGGCTGGATGCATGTGGCGTCCTACACCGATCCGCCGGAGGCGTTGCTCGGGTTTCTCCTGTGGGACCTGTCCCGCGCCGGTGCGGCCCTGGGGGCGAGACGGCTGATCGAGGGCCGCCGGCAAGGCAGGGGCCTGGTCGTGCGGCTCGAGGGAATCGGGAACCGCGATGCGGCGGCCGCGCTCACCGGGGTCTCGATCGAGGTCGAGCGCGAGGCACTGCCCCCGGCGGGGGAGCGCGAATACTACCGCGCGGACCTGATCGGGCTCGAAGTGCGCAACGTCGAGGGCTGCTCGCTCGGAAAGGTGGCCTATTTTGTCGATGCGCCCGCGGGCGCGGTGATGGTGGTGGCGCAGGGTGGGGCGGAGCACTGGGTGCTCGCCGATCCCACGCACCTGCTGCAGGTGGATCTCGATGCCGGCCGGATCCTGGTGGACTGGCCGGAGCAGCTCGGGTAAGGGGTTGCGCCCCTCCGTGCAACTGGCCGGCAAGCGGACGGACCGCCCATGAAGATCGAAGTGGTGACGCTGTTTCCGCAGATGATCTGCGGAGCGTTGCGCTTCGGGGTGGTGGGCCGGGCGCTCAGCCGGGGCGGGCTCGCGGTGGGCACCGAGGACCCGCGGGATCACACGAGCGATCCGCACCGTACGGTCGATGACCGGCCCTACGGAGGCGGGCCCGGCATGGTGCTCAAGCCCGGACCGACGCTCGCGGCGATCCGCGCGGCGCAGGCCAGGCTTCCGCAGGGCAGCCCCCGGATCTGCCTCTCGGCCCAGGGCGAGCGCTTCACCCAGGCGGTGGCGCGGGAGCTTGCCGGGCTGCCGGGAATGGTCTTGGTAGCGGGACGCTACGAGGGGCTCGATGAGAGAATCATCGAGCTCGGCGTCGATCGGGAGCTCTCGATCGGCGATTATGTGCTCTCCGGCGGGGAACTGCCGGCGCTCGCCGTGATCGATGCGGTAGCGAGGCTTCTGCCGGGGGTACTCGGTGATGAGCGCTCGAGCGGCGAGGACTCCTTCGCCGAGGGGCTGCTCGACTGGCCGCATTACACGCGGCCGGAAGTGTTCGAGGGCCTGGCGGTGCCGCCGGTGCTGATGTCGGGCCATCACGCCGACATCGCGCGCTGGCGCCTGGGCGAGGCGCTCGCGCGCACGTGGCGGCGGCGGCCCGATCTGCTTCTCGAGCGGCCCCTGTCGCCCGAGGCGCGACGTCTACTGAATGAGTTTGTGGCCGCAGGGGCGGCCGCAGGCGCGGATCGAGGAAGAATCACATGAGCAACATCGTTCAACAACTCGAAAAAGAGCGCATGACCCGCGAGGTGCCGGATTTCAAGCCCGGCGACACCGTGATCGTGCAGGTGAAGGTGGTCGAAGGCGACCGCGAGCGCATCCAGGCCTACGAGGGCGTGGTGATCGCGCGCAGCAACCGGGGCCTGAACTCCTCGTTCACCGTGCGCAAGATGTCCCACGGCGAGGGGGTCGAGCGCGTGTTCCAGACCTACAGCCCCTCGATCAGCACCATCCAGGTCAAGCGCCGCGGCAGCGTGCGTCGCGCCAAGCTCTACTACCTGCGCGACCGCATGGGCAAGGCGGCGAGAATCGAAGAGAAGCTCTGAGGCGGATCGGCGCGGATGCACCGTGAGTCTTAATCGGCGTCCGGCGCCGGATGCTCGTGCGAGGCTGGGACTCGCCCCCGCGGGGGCGAGCGCCGCGCGCCGCGCATCCGTCCCTGGGCGCTCTCGCCGGGCGCCCGCCGCTGGATCGCGGCCCGCCCTGCGCGCCGAGCGTGATCACCTCGATGTGACTTGCGCGGCGCGAACCCCGTCTATGGAGATTCACTGAGCGATGGGCAAAATCAAGACGGTTCTGCACTGGATCGGGCGCGGCCTCGATGGACTGCGCAAATTCCTGCACCTGGTGCTGCTGCTGGCGCTGTTCGGGTTCCTGATCGGGGTGTTGCACCAGTCGCAGCCAACCGTGCCGACGCACGCGGCGCTGGTGGTGGCCCCGCAGGGGCAGCTGGTCGAGCAGTTGAGCGGCAACGCGATCGAGCGGGCGATCGAGAACGCCCGCGGGCAAGGGCCGCAGCAGACGCTGCTCTGGAGCCTCACCGATGCCATCCGCGCCGCCGCCACCGACCGCCGCATCCGCGTCCTGGTGCTCGATCTCGATCAGATGGATCACGCGGGGCTGCCGGAGCTCGAGGAGCTGGCGAGCGCCATCCGCAAGTTCCGCGCCAGCGGCAAGCCCGTGATCGCCTATGGCACGGCGTTCGATCAGGACCAGTACTACCTCGCGGCGCAGGCGAGCCGGATCTATCTGGACCCTTCCGGCTACGTGATGATCCGGGGATTCGGCAACTATCCGATGTACTTCAAGGGGCTGCTGAAGAAGCTCGGCGTGAAGGTCAATGTCTTCCGGATCGGCAAGTTCAAGAGCGCCGTGGAGATCTTCACGCGCTCGGACATGTCCAAGGCGGACCGGCTGCAGAGCACGGACTATCTCGATACGCTCTGGTCCACCTATCAGCGGGAAGTCACCACCGCACGCCATCTCCCCGCCGATGCCATTGCGCACTACGTCGATTCCCTGCCGAAGTCCCTGAAGTCGGTGGGCGGGGATGGCGCGAAGCTCGCTCTGAAGGATCATCTGGTGACGGGGCTCGCCGACAGTCTGCAGGTCGAGCGCCTCATCACCAAGCTCGTCGGCGCCGGCCCCAACGGCTCGTTCAACGCGATCTCCGCCGAGGACTACGCGACCGTCGTGCGCTCCCAGCACAGGCTCCACCGTGAGGACGGGGAGCCGCGCATCGGGGTGATCGTCGCTTCCGGGGAGATCCTCGATGGCGAGCAGCCTCCCGGGGTCATCGGTGGGGAGTCGCTGTCGCGTCTCATCCGCAAGGCGCGCCTCGACAAGCACATCAAGGCGGTGGTGCTGCGGGTCGACAGTCCCGGCGGCAGCGTGACCGCCGCGGAGCAGATCTACCAGCAGCTCGAGGCGCTGCGCGCCGCGGGCAAGCCGCTCGTGGTCTCCATGGGGGATCTTGCGGCCTCGGGCGGCTATTACATCTCCGCGCCCGCGAATGAGATCTGGGCGAGCCCGGCGACGCTCACCGGCTCGATCGGCATCTTCGCCATCATTCCAACCTTCAACCAGGGGCTGAAAAAGCTCGGCATCACGAGCGACGGTGTCGGCACCACCCCCCTTGCCAACCAGTTCACCGTGGATCAGCCCCTGAACAGCGAGGCGCGCGATCTCATCCGCGCGCAGATCGACCAGGGCTATCAGCAGTTCGTGGCCCGGGTGGCCGCGGGGCGGCACGAGTCGGCGGCCCGCATCAATGCGATCGGGCAGGGCCGGGTCTGGGCGGGCGCCGCTGCGCGGCGCATCGGGCTGGTCGATCACTTGGGCACGCTCGAGGACGCGGAGCGGGCGGCCGCCCGCCTCGCCAAGGTGAAGCACTACTACGTGCAGTTCCTCCATCCGCGCGTGTCGTGGACGCAGGAGCTGGTGCAGCGGGCGCAGTCGCGCGCGGTGAGCATGGCCGCCTCGCTCTTTGGTCCGCGGCTGTTTTCCCCGCAGCTGGGCTTCCCCGGGCTTTCGGCGCTCGCGGGCCCGCTCGGGCCGTATGCGCGCCAGCTCGCGCAGTTGGCCCGATTCAGCGGGCGCGGGAACGGCAAGCTCTACGCATACTGCTTCTGCAGCGACCGCTGAGGGACGTTCCAGCCGCGCCGCGCGCCGCCGCGGCTGGCTTCAGGCCGAGGCGGGACGCCGCAAGCGGGCGGCGAGACTGCGAAAATCGAGGCCGAGCCGGCGCCGAAGGCGCCGGTTCGCCTCATCGATGGCTTGATCCACCAGCGTGACGCCGCATTTGCGAATCCGGCCGTTGCGGCGGATGGCGTTGTGATGGTGCAAGACGACCGGCCGGCCGTAGCTGCCCTCGGGCAGCTTCCCGGCCAGGCTGAGCGGGAAGTTGTATTCCACCGGCAGCTCCTCGAACGGCAGCTGCAATCGCAGCATCGCGAAGGCCCAGCTCACCTGGTCGATGTGGCTGACCCATCGCTGCAGGATCTGCCGGTTCGCCACCAGGGTCTCGGCATACCCGAGCCAGCGCTCCCCGAGCGGGCGGATGAACCGCTGCGGGATGAGCAGCATTCCGCCGTTGCAGTTCAGGGCGTAGGTCATCGCCTGCGGCTCGCACCCGGTGCCGATGAGCGCCGGGGTCTCGGGGAAGCCGAGCAGGACCCGGGCCGCCTCGAGCACCGACAAGGGAGGGTTCTCGAGATCGACGCGCCTCGCGCGCACGGCCTCGGCCCGCGCCACCTCATCGAGCGGGCGCAGAATGGCGAGGTCCGTGTCACAACAGACGAGGACGTCGAAGTCATCATCGGCCAGCGTGAACAGCTGGTTGATCTTGTTGCAGTACGCCTTGTCCGGTCCCAGGGGCAGCTCGAGCGCGCGCACCCCGAAGCGGGCGGCCAGGCGCCTGCCGGCCTCGCCGCTGCGCTGCGTGACCTGCGCCACGATGTCGCCCGTGGGCACCCCGGCGGCCAGCAGCGTGCGCAGGAATATCCCGCCTTGGGCGAGGAACCGGGGATGCTCGTCGATGACGAAGCTGTATCGGAGGCGCACGATAGCGTGGCTACAGGCTCTGCCAGTCGAGGATGACCTTGCCGGAGCGGCCGGAGCCCATGATCTCGAAGCCTTGCCGGTACTCCTGGATGGGCAGGTGGTGGGTGATGACCGGGCGCAGATCGAGGCCGCTTTGCAGCAGGCTCGCCATTTTGTACCAGGTCTCGAACATCTCGCGCCCGTAGATGCCCTTCAGGGTGAGGCCCTTGAAGATGACCTGATTCCAGTCGATGGCGGTCTCCTCCGGCGGGATGCCGAGCAGCGCCACCGAGCCGCCATGGTGCATGGTGCGCAGCAGGTCGCGGAAGGCGGTCGCGTTGCCCGACATCTCCAGGCCCACATCGAAGCCTTCCTGCATGCCGAGGTCCTGCATCGTCCGATCGAGCGTGTCCCGCTGGACGTTCACGGCGCGGGTGGCGCCCATCTTCTTCGCGAGCTCCAATCGGTAGTCGTTGACGTCCGTGATCACGACGTGGCGCGCCCCGACGAAGCGGGCGATGCCGACCGCCATGATGCCGATGGGGCCGGCGCCGGTGATGAGCACGTCCTCGCCGACCATGTTGAAGGCGAGCGCGGTGTGCGTGGCGTTGCCGAACGGATCGAGGATGGAGGCGATGTCATCGCCGATCGAGTCCGGGAGCTTGAAGGCATTGTCGGCCGGGATGGCGAGGTACTGGGCGAACGCGCCCGGGCGGTTCACGCCCACCCCGACGGTGTTGCGGCACAGATGCCGCCGTCCGGCGCGGCAGTTGCGGCAGTGCCCGCAGGTGATGTGCCCCTCGCCCGAGACACGGTCGCCGGGCTTCAACCCGCGGACCTCGGAGCCGATCTCGATCACCCGGCCGCAGTACTCGTGGCCCACGGCCATCGGCACGGGGATGGTTTTGCGCGCCCAGGCGTCCCAGTGGTAGATGTGCATGTCGGTGCCGCAGATCGCGGTCTTGACGATCTCGATCAGCACATCGTTCGGCCCGATCGTGGGCTCGGGGGTGTCCTCGAGCCAGATGCCGGGGGCGGATTCCTTCTTCACTAGAGCCTTCAAGAGATCACTCCTGTTACGCGCTGTTCGCGGGACCTGCGGGATCCTCCGGAGCGCGAGCCCCGTCCGTGAAGCGTCGCGCGGCGCGCGCCGCCAGGAGAGGCTCTGTCATGACCGGATGATCCTGAGTTCTTTCCCGACCGTGGCGAAGGCCTCGAGCGCGCTGTCGAGCTGGCCGCGGGTGAGGGCGGCGGACATCTGGGTGCGGATGCGCGCCTCGCCCTTGGGCACCACCGGATAGGAGAAGCCGATGACGTACACGCCGTGCTCGAGCAGCCGGTCGGCCATGCGCGCCGCGAGCGCGGCATCGCCGATCATCACCGGGATGATGGGGTGCTCGCCGGGCTTGAGCGTGAAGCCGAGGCGGGTGAGGCCGGCGCGGAAATACCGCGCATTCTCGTGCAGCTGCGTGCGCAGCCGCGGGTCCTGCTCGAGCAGCTCGAGCACGCGCACGGTGACGGCCGCCACCACCGGCGGGATGCTGTTCGAGAAGAGGTAGGGGCGGGAGCGCTGGCGCAGCCACTCGATGACCTCGCGCCGCGAGGCGATGTAGCCGCCGCTCGCCCCGCCGAGCGCCTTGCCGAGCGTGCCGGTGAGGAGGTCGATGCGCGAGGCCACCCCGCAGTGCTGCGGGGTGCCGCGGCCGTCCGCGCCCATGAATCCGGTGGCGTGCGAGTCATCGACCATCACGAGCGCGTCGTAGCGGTCGGCGAGCTCGCAGATGCCCGCCAGGTTGGCGATCGTGCCGTCCATCGAGAACACCCCGTCGGTGGCGATGAGGCGGGTGCGGGCGGAGGCGCACTCGCGCAGGCATTTTTCCAGCTCCCCCATGTCGCTGTTGGCATAGCGGTGGCGCTGCGCCTTGCACAGGCGGATGCCGTCGATGATGCTGGCGTGATTGAGCGCATCGGAGATCACCGCGTCGCGCTCATCGAGCAGCGTCTCGAACAGGCCGCCGTTCGCATCGAAGCAGGAGGAGTAGAGGATGGTGTCCTCGGTGCCGAGGAAGCCGCTCAGGCGCTGCTCGAGCCGCTTGTGCACGGTCTGCGTGCCGCAGATGAAGCGCACCGAGGCCATGCCGAAGCCGAAGGGCTCGAGCGCCTCGCGGGCCGCGGCGAGCACCGCCGGGTGGCTGGCGAGCCCCAGGTAGTTGTTGGCGCAGAGGTTCACCACCGCGCGCCCGCCGGTGTGAACCACGCTGCCCTGGGGTCCTGAGAGCACGCGCTCGCTCTTGTACAGACCCTGTTCCTTCAGGGTGCCGAGGTCACAGCGCAGGCGCTCGATGAGATCTTGCATCATGCGCGCGCATTATACGCGGCCGCACGGGAAGCTTCTCCATCGGCCGGGCCGGCTGAGGAGCGTGTGTGCCCGGCGTTCCTCGGGCCTAAAGCGCCTTGCGCCTCAAGCGGCCGGAGAGGCGCTCGCCAGCGGCGTCTCTCTCAGGCGGATGGTGCGCCCGTGCACCGACAGGCGCCGCTCGCCGCGCAGCTGCGCGAGCGCACGCACCACCGTCTCGGGCGCGAGCCCCAGGTAGGAGCCGATATCCGCGCGCGTCAACGGCAGGCTGAACAGGCCATCGGGAGTCTGTCTCACCAGTGCACGCGAGGCGTAGTTCTCGATGAACGCCGCCACACGCTCGACCGCCGACAGCCCCGCCCAGGGGGGCGTGGCACGCTCGAGCTGTATCGCGTACTTGAGCAGCAGCCGCTCGAGCAGTGCGGCGCTCGCCTGCCCGCTCCCGGGCGCCGGCAGGTTCAGCCGGCATACCGAGACCTCGGTGGCGGCCTGCGCCGTATAGGGGTGCTCGCCGCGCGCATAGCTTTCCATGCCGAGCAGCTCCCCGGGCAGGCTCAGGCCGGCGACCCTCTGGGCGCCGTCGGCCAGGCTCTCGCGCAGGATGAGGCAGCCGTTCACCACCATGTAGACCGTGCCGGTGCGCTCGCCCTGGCGCACCAGCAGCTCCCCGCGCTCGAGCACCGCCGCGCGCCGCCCGCGCAGGCTCTCGATCGGCACTCGCAGCTCCCCCCAGCAGCGTCCGGCCGAGGGGCAGGCTGCGCAGTCGGTTTCGGTGATGGAAAGCGTTCGAACAGTGCGTTTTGTTTGCATCGGGTGCCACGCTACCGCCGGCCCGGGCCGTGCGGTATCAGGGTTTTCCGCAAGTGCCGGGGTCGGCGCCCGGCCGGGGGCTCGAAGCGTCGCCGCCCCGGGCCTTCCCTCGGGCTGAGGAATGTCAATTTTCGCGCTACGCAAGCCCGCGGGGCTCAGGCAAGATCGATGGTCATGATGACGGCGTATGACAGCGGCTCCCCGGGCCGCACGCTCGCGGCGCGGCTCTCGCACGTGGTTCCCGCCGCGGAGATCGAGCTCGGTCTGCCGCTCATCGAGCGGATCCTCGAGCTGAAGGCGCGCCTGGGCGCGGTGGTGCTGGCGCACAACTATCAGGTGCCGCTCATCACCGCGGCGGTGGCCGATTACACCGGCGACTCCCTGGCCATGGCGCAGTTCGCCGTCCGCTGCGACGCCGACACCATCGTGGTGTGCGGCGTGCGCTTCATGGCCGAGACCGTCAAGCTCCTGTGCCCCGGCAAGCGCGTGCTGCTGCCGGCGCAGGAGGCCGGCTGCTCGCTCGCCGATTCGATCACCCCCGAGGATGTGCGGCGGGTGCGCGAGAGCTGTCCGGATGCCCCCGTCATCGCCTATGTCAACACCTCGGCGGCCGTGAAGGCCGAGGCGGACATCTGCTGCACATCGGGCAACGCGGTGCGGATCGCGCAGTCGCTCGGCAGCGAGCGGGTGATCATACTGCCGGACCGGCACCTTGCGGAGTTCGTGGCGCGCTCGAGCGACCTCGAGGTGATCGCCTGGAGCGGGGAGTGCGAGGTGCACACACGCTTCTCGGCGGCCGATATCCGCGGCTTTCGCGTGAGCAGCGGCGCGACGGTGCTCGCGCACCCGGAGTGCCCGGCGGCGGTGCAGGCGGAGGCGGATTTCGTGGGCTCGACGGCCGCGATGGCCGATTACCTGACGCGCCGGCGGCCCGAGCGGGCGTTGCTGCTCACCGAGTGCGCCATGGCCGACAACGTGGCGGTGCAGTGCCCGGACATCACCTTCCTGCGCCCCTGCAATCTGTGCCGGCACATGAAGGCGACCACGCTCGAGCGGCTCTGCGAGGCGCTCACGCGGCTCGGGGAGCAGATCCGCATCGATCCGGCGATCGCCGAGCGCGCCCGCAGGCCGATCGAGCGCATGTTGTCGGTGGGCTGACGTCTCAGCCGATCCCGCCATGAGCTCGATCGACACCGACGTGTTGGTGATCGGCGCGGGAGCGGCGGGCCTGTGCGCCGCGATCAGCGCCGCGCCGCGGCGCGTGCTGGTGGTCTCCGCCGAGGATCCGCGCGCGGCGAGCTCCACGGCCCTCGCCCAGGGCGGCATCGCCGCCCCGCTCGGCGTGGGTGACTCGGTGCGCTCGCAGTGGGCGGACACTCTGGCGGCCGGCTGTCACACGAGCGATCGGCGGGCCGCCTTGCGGATCATCCGGGCCGCCGCTGAGGCGGTGCGGTTCCTGAGCGGGGTGGGCGTGCGCTTCGATCACGGGGAGTCGGGCTGGAGGGTGCACCTGGAGGCCGGCCACAGCCATCCGAGGGTGCTGCATGCCGAGGGCGATCGCACCGGCAGCGCGATTCTCGCGGCGCTGCTGGCTCACGCGGCCGGCTGCGGGCACATCGAGCTGCTCTCGGGGGTGCGCGTGGCGATGCTCCTCGCAGGCGAGGAGGGGGACATCGCCGGCGCGCTGGGATTCGATCGGGCGGGCGGGCCGGTGCGCATCAGCGCTCGGGAGACGGTGCTCGCCACGGGCGGGCTCGGCGGACTGTTCCCGTCCACGACCAACGGCCGCCATGCCAACGGGGACGGGCTTGCGATGGCGCTCAGCCGCGGCGCGCGCGTGGCGGGCCTCGAGTTCGTCCAGTTCCATCCGACCGCGCTCAAGACATCCGAAGACCCCGCGCCCCTCTTGACCGAGGCGCTGCGCGGCGCGGGAGCGTTTCTGCTCGATGCGCGCGGGGATCGGCTCATGGCGGGCGTGCATCCCCTGGGCGATCTCGCGCCCCGGGATGTGGTGGCACGGGCCGTGTGGGAGCGGGGCCTGCGGGGGGAGGGGGTGTGGCTCGATGCCACGCCGGTGTTCCGGTCGGAGCGCGCCGGGGAGTTTCCGCTGGCGCTTCACACCTGCCGCTCGCACGGCCTCGACCCGGCGCGCGAGCCGGTCCCGATCACCGCGGCGGCGCACTATCACATGGGCGGGATCGTGGTCGATCCGCTCGGACGCACGGATCTGCCGGGGCTCTGGGCCTGCGGAGAGGTGGCGTGCACGGGCATGCACGGGGCCAACCGGCTGGCGAGCAATTCCCTGCTGGAGGCGGTCGTCTGCGGGCGCATCGCCGGTGCGTCGCTCGCGCACTCGAGCCCCGTGCTGCGCAGGCCGGGCGCGCAGGGGGAGGGGGCCGCGGACCTCTCGGCCGATCGGCACGGGGGGGCGGCGCTGCGCGCCATCATGGGCCGCTGCATGGGGCCGTTGCGCGAGGGGGGGGAGCTGCAGAGCGGGCTGCGCGAGCTCGCCGAGCTTCGCGAGCGCCTCGCGCCCGAGGCGCGGACGGCACGCCAGCGGCTCGATCTGTCCATGGCGATGGTGCGCTCGGCGCTCTCGCGCCGGGAGAGCCGCGGTGCGCATTGGCGCAGCGACTTCCCGCACCGCGACCCGCAAGCCGATGCGCGCTAGCGCAAGTCGCTCCTGAGCCGCTCCGCGCCCGCGCTCCGCGGGCGGTTTTCCCCTGCAGACAAGAAAGCCGGCAGCGGTGAGGCTGCCGGCTTCATGGGCGCTTCGTCTTTGTTCTTGTTGTTCTGGTTTTACTGCTTGTTATGCTTCGGTCTTGGACTTGCGGCGGCGGCTCACGGCGAACCCGACGGCCGCCAGCCCGAAGGACAGCAGGGCGAGCGTGCCCGGCTCCGGCACGGTGGTCACGGACTCCAGAAGGACGTCGTTCGAGCCGTAGGACGACAGCTGGGACGAGTCATCCCACAGGATGATGTTGCTGTAGCCCGAGTAGTTTGAGATATCGAAGCTCACGGTGCAGTCGGAGCCCAGGCACCCGGCGCCCGTTCCGTTGCCCAGCGCGCTCCAGCTGTGGGTGCTCGTGTCCCAGCCGACGACCGCCCAGGTCTCGCCCGTCTGCACCGAGCCGATCATCACGTTCCAGATGTGACCGGAGAACCCGCTCAGCTCGATCCCGTTGGGGTAGATGATTTCGTCCGTGTTGCCGCCGTTGTACGGATCGTTGTTCATGCCCAGGCCATCCTCCCCGGACGCCCCGCCATCCTTGACGACGAGATCGTCAACGCCATTGACCCAACTCGTGGTCGTGCTGCTGTTGCACGTGCCTTGGCACGTCATCGACTTGGCCGTGAGGGATTCCCCATTCTGACTAAACGTGGCGATGGTCCCAAGGGTGGTGTTGGAGGACGGGCTCCCCTCAAGCGCGTAGAAATTCCAGGTCGTCGACCCCGGCACCGCGTTCGCCAGTGCCGGGGCGGCGGCTAGCGCCCAGATCAGGGCAGTCGCCGAGACGAATCCGATCAGTTTAGTCTTCATCACTGTTTCACCTCGGGTGTGGTTTGAGTCCGCTGGGTGCATGGGCAACCCTGTACCTGAGGGACACAAAGCAATTTTCAGGCCATTTTTGAGTGATCCAATGCTTTCAACGGGTTATGGGAAGCTGGATCCGGATCAATTTCGCCGCCGTAAAATATGTCGACATCCCCTGTCGCCGAGGGCGGTCACTGTTGCCTGCAGCGTTTGCGGTAAAGCTTTTTGTCGACATCGCCCGGACGGCACGGGGAGCCCTCGGGACGGACTACACGGGGCCGGCATGCGGCCCGATGCGCACCCTCGGCGCGCCGGCCTCGGCAGCTCGCCGCGGCGGCCGCATCCTGCGCGGCAAGGGCGCGCCTCTTGCGAAGCGGGACGACCCCGGACGGTTGCGGCGGAAACCATGAGCGGCGCATCCCGTCCGGGATTCCCCCGCGGCTCGCCCCAAGGGGGGAGGAACCCTCGCGCTTTTGAGCGCGGGGAACTCCTTCCCCCGGCCGCGGTCTTTCGCGGTGCCGAGGTCCCGGCGGTACGGCCGAATCGATGGATTCGATCTCTCGGGCTCGATATTCTCTCGGCCCGCGATTCGTCGGATGATGGAATTTAGGATAGACAGCGTGGCCAAAATACCTGCCGGAGTCGGTCCGCGAAATCCCCAAGTCGTGGTCCTGATCGGCGCAACGGGCGACCTGGCCCGCCGCAAGCTGCTCCCGGGCCTGTTTCATCTGTTTGCCGCGGGCTTCATCCCCAGCTGCCGCATCGTCGGGGTTTCCCTCGAGGACCTCGACGCGCAGGCGTTTCGCAAGCTCACCCGCGCGGCGCTCGAGGAGTTCTCCCCCTGCCAGGCGAGCGAGGAGCAGCATGCGGCGTTCGAGAAGGCCCTGGACTATGTGCCGCTCGGGGCCGGCGCCGGGGAGCTCAAGGCGGCGGTCGAGCGGGCCGAGAAGGCCCTCGATGCCGAGTGCGAGCGGCTGCACTACTTGAGCGTGCCGCCGAGCGCGGCGCTCGCCTGCGTGCGCATGCTCGGGGAGGCGGGCCTGGTGACGCGCTCGCGCATCATCATGGAGAAGCCCTTCGGCACCGACCTCGCCAGCGCCAAGTCCCTCAACGCCAAGCTGCACGCGGTCTTCTCCGAGGAGCAGATCTTTCGCATCGATCACTTCCTCGGCAAGGAGCCGGCGCAGAACATCCTCGCGTTCCGCTTCGCCAACGGGTTGTTCGAGCCGATCTGGAACCGCAACTTCATCGAGCACGTTCAGATCGACGTGCCGGAGACGTTGGGACTCGAGAAGCGCACCGCCTTTTACGATGCGATCGGCGCATTCCGCGACATGGTCGTCACGCACCTCTTTCAGGTCCTCGCGTTCGTGGCCATGGAGCCGCCGACGGCGCTCGAGCCCACGGCGATCAGCGACGAGAAGAACAAAGTCTTCCGCAGCATGCTGCCCATCAAGCCGGGCGATGTGGTGCGCGGGCAGTTCACCGGCTACCGCGGCGAGGAAGGGGTGAGCCCGGAGTCGGACACCGAGACCTTCATTGCGCTCAAGTGCACCATCGACAACTGGCGCTGGGCCGGCGTGCCGCTCTACCTGCGCACCGGCAAGCGCCTGGCCGAGGGCAAGCGCGTCATCTCCATCGCCTTCCGCGAGCCGCCGAAGAGCATGTTCCCGCCGGATTCCGGGGTCGGGGCGCAGGGGCCGGATCATCTGACGTTCGACCTGGCGGATGTCTCGAAGATGTCCCTGTCCTTCTACGGCAAGCGTCCGGGCCCCGGCATGCGGCTCGACAAGCTCAGCCTGCAATTCGCCATGCACGACACCGGACTCGTCGGAGAGGTGCTGGAGGCGTACGAGCGGCTGATCCTCGATGCCATGCGCGGGGATCGGACGCTGTTCACGACAGCGGAGGGGATCGAGCGGCTGTGGGAGGTCTCGGCACCGCTGCTGGAATCGCCGCCGCCGGTGCGGTTCTACGCCCCCGGGTCGTGGGGACCGAACTCCATGCACCAGCTCATCGCCCCGCACGCCTGGCGGCTGCCGTTCGAGCGGGGCTGGCGCGATCCGAATCTCAGCGGAGCCTGAGGAGGGACATGTAAGCGCTTGATGCGCATGCCAAGACTTGCCCGCGGACCTTGCTTTTGGCGCTCGCGGCCCCATCCCACATGATCTAGAATAGCCTCACTCGATACTGGAGATCACAGATGCCTTTGCCAACCCAGACCCGGCGATCCGGTAACCCCGCCTTCAATGCCTTTTCGCGCGTTTCGCGCGCAGGGTTCGGCGCCGAGGCCATGACGGTGCAGGGCGCCGTCAACAAGAGCTTCCTGCTGCTGGTGGTGCTGATGGCCTGTGCGCTGCTGCCCTGGTCGCAGGCCACGGGCGGCAATCTGCAGGCGGTCGGCGGGGAGATGATGCTCGGCCTCATCGGCGGCCTGGTGCTCGCACTGATCGTGAGCTTCAAGCCCACCACGGCCCCGTACCTGTCCGTGCCCTATGCGGCCCTCGAGGGTCTGGTGCTCGGGGGAATCTCGGCCCAGTTCAATGCGAGCTATCCGGGCATCGCCATCGAGGCGGTCGGGGCGACGTTCGCGGTCACGGTGGTCATGCTGGTGCTGTACCGGGCCCGCGTGATCCGGGTCACCGACCGCTTCCGCGCCATGGTGATCGGCGCCACGGGCGGCATCTTCCTGCTGTACCTCGCCAGCTGGATCCTCGGGTTCTTCCATGTGGTGGTGCCGTTCATCAACTCGGCCTCCCCGCTCGGCATCGGCTTCTCGGTGCTGGTCGTCCTGATCGCCGCCTTCAACCTCGCGCTCGACTTCGACATGATCGAGCGGGGCGCCGCCGGGGGAGCGCCGAAGTACATGGAGTGGTACGGCGCTTTCGCGCTGATGGTCACGCTGGTGTGGATGTACCTCGAGATGCTGCGGCTGCTGTCGAAAATCCAGCGGCAGTGAGCGCCGGCGCGCCGGTGGAGATCCCGTACCGGGATCTCACCGCGCAGGCGCTACGCGGGGTGATCGAGTCCTTCGTGCTGCGCGAGGGCACCGATTACGGCGAGCGGGAGTGCTCGCTCGAGGAGAAAGTCTCCCAGGTGTGCGCGCAGATCGAGCGGGGCGTGGCGCGCATTCTTTTCGATCCCGAGACCTGCACGGTGACGATCGAGATCGTCACCGGCGGGTCCGTCTCAACCTGACTAGCGCAGCACTTCCTCCAGGAACTGCATCAGCGAGTGCCACGAGCGCCGGTCGGCCGTCTCGTTGTATTGCAGGCCGTTCGCGGGGGCATTAGCCTGCGGGTGGGTGAAGGCGTGCAGAGTGTGGCCGTAGGCGTGCAACTGCCAGTCGGCGCCGGCGGCGGTGAGCTCCTTGGCGATCGCGAGCACGTCCTCGGGCGGGGCCATGGGATCGTCGTAGCCGTGCAGGATCAGCACCTTGGCGCCGATCTTCCGGGCGGGCAGCCCGCTCGGCTTGAGCAGGCCGTGGAAGGCGGCGACGCCGCGCACATCCGCGCCGCCGCGCGCGAGGTCGAGCACGCACAGCCCGCCGAAGCAAAAGCCCATGGCGGCGATGCGCCGCGAGTCGATCTGCGGCAGGGCCTTCAGCGTCTCGAGCGCCGCGTGGATGCGGCGCCCGAGCAGGGCGCGATCCTGCATGAAGGGGGTGATGAGGGCCGCGCACTCCTCGTTGGTGCTGCCGCGCCTGCCCTTGCCGAACATGTCGAGCGCGAAGGCGGCGTAGCCGTGCCAGGCGAGCCGGCGCGCCTTGCGCTCGACGAACTCATCGCGCCCGCCCCAGGCGTGGCTGATGAGGACCGCGGGCTTCGGCCCCGGCCGGGAATCGTCGTGACAGAAGAAGCCCTCGAGGAGGGCCTGCCCCTCGCGATATTCAATCAACTGCTCGCGGATCGTCATGATGGCTCTCTCCAGGTGTGCGCAGGGGACGGCGATTCTAGCGCTTCAGCAGCCCCACCGAGAGCAGCACCAGCCCGGCGCCGAGCACGGTGCCGCCCACCCAGCCCGGCAGCGCACGCTCCTGCCGCACGCTCGCCGACAGCCCCCCGAATTTGAGCACGCGCCGCTCGCTCGAGTAATGCGGGGGACGCACGATGAGGAAGATCCCGCCGCCGATCAGGATCAGTCCGGCGATGAAGGGTGCTTTCACGATGACGCTGCCTGAGAGCCCGAAGGGCGAGACGGGGATTCTAGCAGCAGGCGCCGGTGCGGCCCGGGCGCTGCGCGCGGCCTCGGCGGCGCTACGCGTCCCCGCCGCCTCCGGCCAGGGCACGCTCGATGCGCCGGTCCGGGATGAGCCACAGCAGCGCCACCAGGGCGTACAGGGCAAGTGACACCCAGCGGGCAGGGGCGGCCACGAGGATGGCGAGCAGGTAGAGCAGCGATAGAGAGCTTGCCTTTCCAGTCGCCGCCGATCGCGCGGCTGAGGAGCGATTCCTCCCCCTGCAGCGCAAGGATGCGCTGCTGCAGGATCCACCACGCGAGGGCCGCCATCAGCAGCACCACGCCGTAGAAGGCGGTGGGGACGGAGACGAAGTGGTTCTCGCCCATCCAGCCGGTGGTGAAGGGGATGAGCGAGAGCCAGAAGAGCAGGTGCAGGTTGGCCCACAGCATCCCGCCGCTCACCCGCTCGACCGTCTGCAGCAGAGGGTGATGATTGCTCCAATAGATGCCGAGGTAGATGAAGCTCAACACGTAGGTGAGCAACACGGGCAACATCGGGACGAGCGCCCGCAGCGTCGTCTGGCGCGGAATTTCCAGCTCGAGCCCCATGATGGTGATGAGGATGGCGAGGATCCCGTCGCTGAAGGCCTCGAGCCGCTCGGTTCCCATTCGTTTCCCGCCGCACAGGTGCCGGCACCGGACCATTGTACGTCCGCGTCGCGCTCTTTACACTGCGGCCCATGACCACGGCGGCAGAAGCGCTCCAGCGCCTGAAAGACGGCAACCGGCGCTTCATCGAGCGGGTGGGCAGTCACGAGGCGCCCCTGGGGGCTTGCGCGCGCATCACGCTCACGCAGGAGCAAAGACCCATCGCCATCGTGCTCGGCTGCTCCGATTCGCGGGTGCCGGCGGAGATCGTGTTCGATCAGGGACTCGGGGATCTGTTCGTCATCCGCGTGGCGGGCAATATCGTGGCGCCGTCCTTGATCGGGAGCGTGGAGTTCGCCGCCTCGCAGTTCGGCACACGGCTGGTGGTGGTGCTCGGCCACACCCGCTGCGGGGCCATCCAGGCGACGCTCGAGGAGCTGCGGCGCCCGGCGGAAAATCAATCCCCCAATATCCGCTCGATCGTCGATCGGGTGCGCCCCTCGGTGGAGGTGCTCCTGAGGACCGAGTTGGCCCACGACGAGGAGGCGCTGATCCGCCATGCCGTGCGCGCCAACGTGGGGGTCTCGGTGAGCCACCTGAGACATGGGTCGGAAGTGCTCGAGCGCCTCATCCGGGAAGAGGGACTCACCGTGGTGGGCGCGGAATACTCGCTGCAGACCGGAGAAGTCGAGTTCTTCGACGGGGTTGCGCAGCGCTGAGGCCGGCGCCGCCCTCGCCGCTGGCACGGGTGGGTTGGCTCCCGCGTATCCGTGCCGATGCCGCGTGCGCAAGACTCCAGGGCGGCCATGCGGGATTCCAGGGAATATGTCCTGGTATTCGTCGAATGGCGGGGCGGTGCGGCGGTGAAACGGCGACCGGGCTGTCATGGGTGGTATGGCCCGGCGCCGGCTGATGCGCCATCGTGATGAGGGTTGCGAACAGACTCAGCGCGATCGTGATCATGAGTCCGACCATCCAGCGAAAATGGCGCGTGAGCTCGCCGCGCACCTCCTTGAACCCGCTGTTCATCTCGCCACGCAGACCGGTGATCTCGCCGCGCACGCTGACGAGCCCGGCATGCGTCTCCTTGCGCAGACCGGTGATCTCGCCGCGCACTTCCTTGAATCCATCGTCCAGCTTGTCGCGCACCTGGCTCAGTCCCACCTTGATGTCGGCGACATCCGAACGGATGAAGGACAGGTCGGATTCGAGTCGCGCAACGCGAGAGTCGAGTGTCGCTTCAGTCATCTTGATCACCGCCGCCACGGCCGGCTCCAGGGAACTGCTCGGCGCAGCGTCTGCTGCAGGGGCGCATTTCAGCACAGGCCGTGTCAAGTCGGAATGCTGACATTGCTCGACGTTGTGTGCGGACGGGTTATTTTTGTCGCGGAGCAGCGCGGGGTGCGGTGACCGATGTTTGCCGCGCAACTATGACGTCGGTTACGCCGCGCGTTTTTGACGTCTTATGCGTCCCCGGGGCAACCCGCTCAGGGGCGCGATCCGATCGCCGTCATGCTGACTCGATGAAGAGAGCCGCGGGAAATCGCGGCCCGAAGCCAGTCAGGCCATCCCGCCGTTGACCGAGAGGATCTGCGCGGTGATGTAGGAGGCCTCCTCCGAGGCGAGGAACCCCACCACGTTGGCAACCTCCTCCGCCGTGCCCGCGCGGGCCATGGGCACCAGGCGCTTGATGTCGGCGGGGTCGAACAGCGCCTCGCTCATGGGCGTGGCGATGATGCCCGGCGCGACGGCGTTGACGGTGACCCCGCGCGTGGCGAGCTCCAGCGCCAGGGCTTTCGTGGCGGAGTTCAGCGCCCCCTTGGCGGCGGCGTAGTTCGTCTGCCCCTTGTTGCCGATCAGCGCGGACACCGAGGAGATGTTGATGATGCGGCCCCAGCGGGTGCGGATCATGGGCAGCAGCAGAGGCTGCGTGACGTTGAAGAAGCCGTTGACGGAGACATCGATGACCCGATGCCACTGGTCGGGGCGCATGCCGGGCAGGACCGCATCATCGTGGATGCCCGCATTGTTGATGAGGATCTGGATGGGCCCGGGCAGCGCCGAGAGCGCCTGCCGCGTCCCTTGCGGGTCGGTCACGTCGAAATGCACCGCCGAGGCGCTGCCCCCGGCCGTGGTGATCTCTTCGGCGAGCGTCTCGGCGGCGGCAATGCCCTGGCGGGCGTGGATGTATACGTGGACTGCGCTACGTGCCAGACGGCGGCAGATCGCCGCGCCGATGCCGCCGCTGCCGCCGGTCACGAGCGCCCGTTTGCCTGGGTTCAATCCGGGATCCTCCGGGTGTGGGGGGCGCAGAGCGCGCCGAACACGATGCTCGCCCGGCCGCTCGCGAGCTCGCGCTCCCCGCAGCCGAGCGCGAACTCGTAGAGCGCGCTCGACTCATCGCCCGCGAGGCGCCGGGAGGTGACGAGCAGGTCTTCCGTCAGGTCATCGAGCCTCGTGACGCGCAGGAGCAGGTTTCGGACACTGGCGAGATATCCCGGAGGGGCGCGCGTGCCGGTGAGGGAGGCCACGAGCGCCCCGTGCACCGCCATGGCCTGTCCGGCGTACTCCACGGCACAGACCGCGCCGAGGCGGCCGTGGGCGCGCAGCGGGTTGTCCTCGAGGCGCTGGCTCGAGGCCCGGCAGCGGATCTGGGTGAGATCCCAGGCGAGGACCTCATCGAGCAGGCACATCCGGCCCTGGTGCCGGATGTGGCGCTCGATCCAGCGCCGGTCGAGGCGCTCGTCCACGGGCAGCGGATCCGGGTGAGGCGCTAGCGGCACGCCGACACCTCGATGTGCATGCGCTGGTGATCGAGATAGTCGATCACGACGCCGCCGCTGTGCGCCCGGGCGAGATGTCTCAGCAGGGGCAGGCTGCGCGCGGCCGGAGCGCCGGTGCGCAGCGCCTCGAGCGGCCCCTGGGGCATGGGCTCGGCCGGGGCGTCGGTGAGAGTCACCGTGATGCGGGCCTGGGCGCCCGCCGCGGGGCCGGGAGCGAGCAGCAGCGCCACGCCGAACGCATCGGGCAGCGGGCGCTTGGCATGCAGGGGCTCGGGGTAGCCGGTCTCGTACGCGGCGAGCAGCACCGGCGCACCATCGATCACCACCTGGGTGATCGCCTCGAGCAGCCCGGCCGCAAAGCTGCCGTCGAACGCGCACAGCGCGTTCGAGCGTGCCATGGACTTCATGGCGATGCTCCAGTATCCGGCCGCGGCGTTGTGCACGGAGTTATGAAAGCGCGTCGGGGAGAGCTGGCGGTCCTCGGCGGCCAGCGCGAGGCAGATCTCGTGGCAGATGGCCCCGTCCGCTCCGGAGGAGGCGAACACCGTCGAGAGTGTCGCCGGGTCGATCCCGGCCGCGGCGAGCGCCTGTTGGGCGACGGCGAGCGCGAGCCGGACGGTGGCTCCCGTGCGCCGCCGTTCGGCCGGCGGGAGCGCCTCGATCACCGGCAGCACGGTGGGGGCGGGCTCGTAGGGCCGCTCGCCCGCGAGGATCGGCGCGGCGCGGCCCCAGTCCGGGAGGCCCGGCCCGGTGAGCCCGATCCCCATGACCTGTGCGGTGAGTGCGGCGGGCCTCATGCGGCCTCCCTCACGAGGCGCGCTGCAGCACGAGGCTGCAGTTGGAGCCGCCGAAGCCGAAGGAGTTGCTGAGCACGCTCGTGAGAGGCCGGCGGCGGCTCTCGCGCAGGTAGTCGAATCCGACCTGCGGGTCGAGCCGCGTGGTGTTCACGCCCCCCGGAGCAAAGCCGTGGCGCAGGGCGAGTGCGCAGAAGACCGCCTCGAGCGCGCCGGCCGCCCCGAGGGTGTGGCCGGTGGCGCCCTTGGTCGAGCTCGCCGCGATCCCCGCGCCAAACAGAGCCGAGACCGCGCGCCCCTCGGCGCTGTCGTTGCTCGGCGTGCCGGTGCCGTGCAGGTTGATGTAGTCGATGTCCCGGGGCGCAAGGCGGGCGGCCTCGAGCGCCTGGCGCATCGCCGCGCGGGCGCCGAGGCCCTCGGGATGGGGCGAGGACATGTGATAGGCGTCGCTCGACTCCCCGATCCCCGTCAGGAGGATCTGCCCGGCCCGCCGCTCTCCCGGGGGCCGCTCGATCAGCGCGAAGGCCGCCGCCTCGCCGATCGAGATGCCGTCGCGCGCCGCATCGAAGGGCCGGCAGGGCTGGCGGGAGATGAGCTGCAGGGAGTGGAAGCCGTAGAGCGTCGTGAGGCACAGCGAGTCGACACCGCCCACCACGGCCGCATCGATCAGGCCCGCCTCGATCATGCGCTGCGCCGAGCCAAAGACCTTGGCGCTCGAGGAGCAGGCGGTGCAGGTGACGGCCGAGGGGCCCTCGATCCCGAGCACGCGCCCGACGAAGGCCGCGAGGGAGTAGGGATTGTGGGTGGCGGCGTAGTCGAGCTGCGGGGGGAGCGCTCCGCTCGGCCCGCGCCGGCGGTAGGCGATCTCGGTCTCGAGGATCCCGGAGGTGCTCGTGCCGAGGAACAGCCCGATGCGCCGCCGCCCCCAACGGGCCGCGCATCCGGCCACCGCCTCGATGAACCCGTCCTGGGAGAGGCCGAGCAGCGCCAGGCGGTTGTTGCGGGAGTCGAAGCGCTCGAGCCCGGGCGGCACACGGACCTCATCCACCCCGGGCACCTCCCCGAGGTGCGTCTGGAGCCGCACGGTCTCGAACGCGCACGGCGCGAGGCCGCTGCGGCGCTCGAGCAGGGAGTCGAGCGTCGCGGCAAGACCGCCTCCGATGCAACTCGTGGCGGTGAAGTGGGTGAGCGGCAGGGCGGTCATGCGAGGGCGGCGCGCAGCGTGACCGGCTTCAACCCCGCGCCCAACATCGCCTCGAGCAGCCGCGGCAGCACC
Organism: Pseudomonadota bacterium; assembly: GCA_021805865.1. Taxonomy (GTDB): domain Bacteria; phylum Pseudomonadota; class Gammaproteobacteria; order Steroidobacterales; family Steroidobacteraceae; genus 13-2-20CM-66-19. The sequence continues at coordinate 90,840 of JAJZDX010000007.1, read as the reverse complement.
TCGAGAATCACCGGCACGCCGCCCCCGGTGCGGGCCGCGTGCCCATCGTGCAGCAGCAGGATGTCCCCGCCCGCCAGGCCGCGGGCGAGCTTGCCGAACACCGTGTCGGCGCGGGTGTTGACGGTGTCGAACCCGCGCCGCGTCCAGCTGGCGAGCGTCAGGCCGAGCCGCTGCAGCACCGGATCGAGAAACGGGCTGCGCAACCCCGCCGGGGCGCGGAAGAACTGCGGGCGGTGCCCGGTCACCGTCCCGATGGCCTCCTGCGCGCGCTCGATCTCCCCGCGCAGCGCGCGCGGCCCGAGCAGCGAGAAGCGGTGCAAATGGCGGTGGCTGTGGTTCTCGATGGCATGACCGCCCGCGCTGATCGCGCGGGCGAGTTCCGGATGGCGCTCGATGCGCTCGCCGATGCAGAAGAAGGTCGCGGGAGCGCGGTAGCGCTCGAGCAGGGCGAGCACCCGCGGGGTGATCTCGGGGTCGGGGCCGTCATCGACGGTGAGCGCCACCGAGCGCGCGCCGGCTGCGGCGGGAAGGTGCGTCCAGTTGGGCCCGAGCAGGTGGCTGCGGGGCGAGAGCCCGGCGGCCGTGAGGAGCACATGGTCCGCGAGCACGGCCCCGAGCGCCCAGGGCCAGGCCGCCGGCCGGGCGAGCACGGCCGCGAGCGCCCCGCCGTGTACGCCGAGGGAGGCGAGGACGAGGGGCGAGGGTCGCCACGCAGGCAAGGGAGAAGAGGTTCGCATCGGGGGGAATTCTAGCTTGCGCGGGCGCGGGCGCGGGCCGGCTCGCGCGAGAGGATGGCGGCGAAGAGGAGCGCGAGCAGCGCCCCCGGGGCGACCGTGGCGCCGAGGTCCGCGAGCACCGGCACCGTGGAGAAGGCGAGCACCCCGAACCCGAGCACCGTGGCGGCATTGGCGAGCAGGAGCGAGGCGAGGGTGAGCGAGGGGCTCTCGGAGGGCCGGTCGAAGAAGAGCGCGTAGTTCGAGCCCACCGCGACGATGAGCAGCATGCCGATGACGTGCAGCAGCGTGAGGCGCACCCCGAGGGCGCTCAAGCCTGCCGCCACCGTGAGCACGGCCAGGGCGAGCGGCAGCATCACTCGGGCGACCCTCGCGGGCGAGCGCAGCGCGCCGAGCAGCAGCAGCACGATCGCCGCGAGCCCGAGGAGCGAGTAGCGCACCGCCTCGCGCAGGTAGGTCGAGTAGAGCGCGTTCGTCTCGCTCTTCAGGTCGAGCACCGCGAGGCGCGCCGGGGCGGACACCTGCAGGACGCGGCGCACCTGCGAGAGGTCGATGGAGCATCGGTGCGGGCCCGAGGCCGGTGCGCTGAGCGGCAGCAGCGCGCGCCACTGCCCCCCCTCGCGGATGAGCAGCGCATCGAGCGCCGGGGCGAAGGAGGTGCCCGAGAGGTCCCGCCGGGTGAGCAGCGGGGCGGTGCGCGCCTCGGCGACATCCTGCAGGAACGGTGCGAGGGTCGAGATCGAAAGCGGCAGCCCCGAGAGCGCCTGGCGCAGGCGCCTGCGCAGCAGCGGCTCGGGCGGCAGGCTCTGCTGGCGCCGCCGCTGCAGCGCGAGGCTCGGCAGATAGCGCGCCGGGCTTTGATAGGCGCCGATGACGTTGCGCTTCACGAGGGCGTCGAGCTCGTGCCCGGCCTGCCCGGCGCCCTCGAGCGCCCACTGCATTCGCGGCGCGGACACGACCGCGAGGTAGCGCACATCGGGGGCGCCGAGGTCCGCGCGCAGCCGGGCATCGAGGCGCTGCGCCGCCGCCGGGACCGGGCTCAACGCCGAGAGCTGCCGGCTCCAGAGCCGATCCCGGTGCAGATAGAGCACCGCCACCGACAGCGCCGCGATCCCCGCGAGCGCGATGCGGGCGAGGCCGGCTCTTGGCAGCAGGCGCTGCGCCGCGCGCCCGATCGGTGTCAGGTCCGGCAGGGCGAAGCGCCGCGGCAGCAGCTTCGGCAGCACGAAGCGCGTCACCAGGCCGGCGGCGAGCACGCCCGAGAGCGAATAGAGCCCGAGCTGGGCGAGGCCCGGGAAGCTCGAGGGCAGGAGCGAGGCGAAGCCGCACACGGAGGTGAGCATGCCGAGCCGCAGGGTCGGCCAGACGGTGTGCCGCCAGGACGCATCGGGGTCCTCGGCAGCGGAGCGCGCGCGGGACTGCACGAAAAGATAGATGGAGTAATCGACCGCCTCGCCGATCAGGGTCACCCCGAAGCCGAGCGTCACCCCCTGCACCACCCCGAAGTGAAGCGCCACGGCCGCCACTCCGGCGAGCGCCCCGGAGGCGACGGGCGCCAGTCCGAGCGCCAGCGCCGCGAGGGAGCGGTAGGCGAGCAGCAGCAGTGTCAGGATGAGTGCGCCGCTCACTGCCGAGAGCAGCAGCACCTGGCGCTCGATGCTCGCGCGCGCGGCCACGGCAAACACCGGCGGGCCCGTCATCGCAAGCGTGGCGCGCGCCCGCAGGCGCGCCCGATCCGCCGCGAACGCGCGGCGGATCGCGCGGATCGCGCGCGCCTGTCCGTCGGTGTCGGCGCCCGCGGCGCGGGTGCGCGCGAGCAGCAGCGCGAGCCGCCCGTGCGCAGAGCTCCAGACCCCGTGCGAGCGGTGCGGCGGACGGGTGCCGCTCAGCGCGCCGAGCACGCTCACCATCTCGCCCGTCGGATCGGCGCGCAGCGTCGAGGCGGGCAGCCCCGAGGCGAGCAGCGCGAGCGTGTTGCCGATCGCCGCGTGCAGCCCCGCCACGGTGAAGCGCTGGGCGCTCACCGTGTCGCTGAGCAGGTAGCGGTGCGCGAAGAGGAAGGCCCCATCGCGCCGCGCGGCGGCGGCCCCGCCGTTCTCGACCGACACGAAGCTCCGATCCTCGGCAAGACTTGCGGCAAGCGCGCGCGAGAGGCGCGCGCGGGTGGCGGCATCGGAGCCGCCGATGGCGAGGAGGATGAGACGCGAGGCGACGCCCCGGCGCAGCTGCTCGATGAGCAGGCGCTGCGCGGGCGTGGGCGCCCGGGGCAGGAATGCCGAGAGACCGGCCGAGTAGCGGGCGCGGGCGACGATGAGCGCGGCGGCGACGGCGAGCCCCGCCCACACCAGCACCGGTAGGCTCAGCCGTCTCATTGGGCAGGGGCGGGCCCGAGAGTCATCTGCGAGTGATCGCCGTTGCTCTTTACGATGCCGATCGAGCGGATGTCGGCGCGCGCCCCTTCGATGCGGATGCGGCGGATGTGACTCGAGCGGGCCTCCCGCGGCCGCAGGGTGAGCGTCCAGCGGGCGAGGCGGCCTTCGAAGCGCACCTGGAACAACCGCTCGAGCGCCGCGCGGTTGCCCGAGAGCGTGTCGCTGACGGCGTCGATGTAGGGCGCGATCTGTCGATGGGCGCTGAGCTCGATGTGGTAGGTGTGACCGCCGCGGATCACGGTGAGCGCGCCGTGATCGAGGACGAGGGTGATGCGATGCGGCTTCAGCGTGCGCTGCTCGAGGTGACCGGGGGCGTCGTAGATCAACACGCCGGAGCTCTTCAGGGGCCGGGTGAGGACGGTCAGGTGATCCTCCTCGACGAATGTGACCTCCCCGTGCTGGCGCTGCGCGAGCAGGGCCATGAGGCGCTCGAGCGGCGCCGGGGGCGCCCCCGGCACCGAGGGTGCCCCCGGCACCGGGGGTGGCGCGGCCGCGGCGCCCCGCCACAGGGTGAGCGCGCACAGCAGCCACAGGGCAGGAACGCTCCCGCGAGTGCGTCCCGGTCCGGTTTCCGGGTGCACTGCCCGGCGCCAACGGGTCTCGGAGGCGCCTTGCTGTCCGCGCGCTCGCCGTCCTGCCTTGCGCGAACGGCGGCGCATGGGGTGGGGGCTACGCATGCGCCCAGAAGTCGTGAAAGTTGAACCAGTTGTCCGGGTGCTCGCGGCAGTAGTGCTCGAGCCGCCCGGCGTAGCGGGCGATGGCGGCGCGGATGGCCGCCTCCCGCCCCTCGCGCGCGACGGCCGTGAAGTCCGCGAGCGGCTCGAACACCACCCGGTAGCGGTTGCCTCCGAGATACAGGCCGAGCATCAGCAGCACCGGGCGCTCGAGCAGCGCGGCGGCGCGGAAGGGGCCGGTGGGAAAGCGGGCCGGCGCGCCGAGAAAGCTCACGAGTTCGGTGGGCTCCTCCCCGGGCGTTCGATCCGCCAGCATGCCGACGAACACGCCCTCATCGAGCAGGTCGCGCACCTGCAGCAGCGCGAGCGGATCGCCGAGCCCGACGATGTCGGCGGCCGCGGCCGGATGGATCGCCGCGAGCGCGGTGTTGATTTTGCGGGCATTGCGCTCGTACATCACCCTCACCACGCGCAGCTCCGGGCGGCGGCGGCCGAGGGCGCGCGTCGCCTCGAAGCTGCCGAGGTGCGCCCCGATGAGCAGCGCGCCGCCCCCGCCCCGCAGCCGCTCCTGCATCGCCTCCTCCCCCACCACCTCGAAGTCAAAGAGATCGAAGCGCCCATTCAGCAGGTAGAGGCGGTCGTGGACGGTGGTGGCGAAGCTCAGGATCTGGCGAAAGCGGTCCGAGGCGCGCGGCCGCCGGCCGAGCGCCCGGCGCAGATAGCGCCGCGAGGCGCGCCGCGCCCGCGGTGCGAACAGGAAGAAGTACGCGGCGATGCCGTACAGGACGATGCGCCCGGCGCGCCGGCCCGTGCGCAGGGAGAAGCCGGCCATCAGGCGCAGCAGCAGCAGGCTGCCGCGCTCGCGCCGGCGTGACCACCCGGAAGCGGTGTCCGAGGCGGTCTTAAGCATGGGCCACCAGGGTGCCGGTGGCGATCCGCCGGTCGCCATCGCGGATGGTGAAGCGGATCAAGCCGGAGGCGGTGCGCTCGTAGTCGAGAAGGAGCCGGGCACCGCCGGCGACGGCGGCGAGGAACTTCACCGAGTCGATTCGCCAGAGCCGCCCGCGCAAGGCCTCGGCGGACTCGATCGCGTACAGCGCCTCATCGAGCAGCACCGCCCCGGGCACGATGGGCTCGCCCGGGAAGTGCCCTTCCAGGGCGGGGTGCGGCTGCGCCAGTGCGAGGGGCAGGCTCATGCCTGGCGGCGGACGGGGCCGGCGAGCAGCGCGCACAGCGCCTGCTGGGGGAGCTTGCCGGTGCTGTTGCGCGGCAGGCGCTCGAGGAGCAGCAGCGGGCGCGGCAGGAACACCGGGTCGATCCGTTGACGCAGCGCCTGGAGGATGTGCGCCGCATCGAGACTCGGGGCGACCGCGGCCGCCGCGACGCGCGTGATGCCGAGCTCGTCCGCGCGCAAGTCCCCGGGGAAAAAGAACGCGCCGTCGAGTACGCCCTCGATGCTGGTGAGCTCGTGGGTCAGGTAGGCGAGGGAGCTGCGCTTGCCGGCGATGTTCACCAGGTCCGCGAGCCGCCCGTGCAGGCGGAAGCGGCCGCCCTCGAGCAGCTCGAGCTCATCGCAGAGCGGGGTCGGCTGCTCGAGGTGCCCGCCGCGCGCGATGACGCGGCCGTCTTCGCAGGCGAGGCGGATCTCGGGCCAGAGCCGCCACTCGAGCTCCCGGCTCGTGCGGCGGGTGGCGAGCTGGCCGGTTTCGGTGGAGCCGTAGATTTCCATCAGGGGCCCATGGAAGCGCCGCTCGGCCTCGAGCGCAAGCGCCTGCGCCAGCGGCGCGGTCGCCGAGACGAGGAGGTCCACCGGCGGCAGCTGCGCCTGCGACTCGAGCAGCGCGCGCAGGTGAATGGGGGTCGAGACGAGCGCCCGCGGCCCCGGGATCGACTCGAGCAGCGCGCAGATGTCGGCCGGATAGAACGGGTGCTCGGCGCAGAGCGCGCCGCCGCTGTGCATCGGCAGCAGCACGCTCGACTCGAAGCCATACATGTGCTGCGGCGGAACCGTCGCGAGCAGCGCGTGCGCCCGTCCCCCGAGAGCGAGCCGGGCGGCCCCGTCGCGCACGCACCGCACCAGCCGGCCCCAGGTCTTGCGGTACGGGACCGGCTCGCCGGTCGAGCCGGAGGTGAACACGAACGCCACGGTGGCCTCGGGCTCGATCTGCGGCACCGGCCACCCCTCGGGCGCATCGCCCGCGCACTCGGGATACCGCATCCGCGGCAGGTCGATGTCGCAGCCCGCCTGGTCGGTGAGGCAGAAGACATCCGGGGCAAAGGTGGCGAGGTGGCGCACGACCTCGGGCGTGTGGGTCGGGGGCAACAGGCTCACGCGGCCCGAGAGCACCGCGGCCGCGAACCCCACCATGAAATGGTAGCGGTCCGCACAGACGTTGAGGACGTGCCGCCCGGGCGGAAAGCGCCCGGCCAGATGGCGCACCTGCGCGAGAAAGCGGCCCGCGCGGATGGGGGAGCCGGCGCGGTACGCGACGATCGCCTCCGGGGCGGTGTGCGAGAACAGCGGGAGAGGGGCCAGGGGCTACTTCGTCCTGTGCGCTGCGACGTACTCAGCGAGATGGCGCAGCGAGCGGAAGATCTGTGCATTCTCGGCGTTGTCGGCGCGGAGCTGCACACCGTAGTGTTTGGAGACGACGAGCGCGATTTCCAGGATATCGATCGAGTCGAGCCCGAGGCCCTCGCCGTAGAGACGGGCGTCGGGATCGATCTGCCCGGCGGCGAGCTCGAGATTGAGCGCCCCCGTGATCAGCTCGGCCAGCTCGCAGAGCAGGCTCGCCTGGGGTTCGATCGGATGCACGGTGGCGGCTAGGTCGGACTTCGACATTGAGAAATATTATTTTTTGCACGGGGTGAGAGCAAATTATAGGCGAGGCCGCCCCCCGGCAGGGGTGACCTCGGTCCGGTTCAGGGGCTCGCCGCGCGGCGGGCCGCAAGCCGCGGCAGACGGGCGAGGAAGCCGAAAAACAGCCGGAGATGCATCGAAGTGAGCAGTGCATTGTCCCGAACGTAGCGGAAATGCGACACGCCGCCCTGCTCGGCGGTGAAATAGCGCACGGGGGCCGGCAGGTTGAGCGCCGGCACCCCGCTCCAGGAGAGCCGCACCGCCGCCTCGACGTCGAAATCGAATCGCCGCATGGCATGGCGGTGCTCGAGCATCAGGCGCACCAGGGGCGCCAGGGGGTAGACGCGAAAGCCGCAGAGCGAGTCCTCGATCCCCGCCCCGAGCGTCTCGAGGTTGGCCCACCAGTTGGAGATGCGCCGCCCCTTCACGCGCACCGCCGGCGCGCTGGCATCGAAGAGCGGACGTCCGAGGACCATGGCCTCGGGGTGCGCGAGCGAGGCCTGCATGAAGGCCGGGATGCGCTCGGCGGGGTGCTGCCCGTCCGAGTCCAGGGTGAGCGCATGGGTGTAGCCGCGGCGCAGCGCTTCGGTGAACCCCTCGAGCAGCGCCGCCCCCTTGCCGCCGTTTCTCGCCCGCACGAGCACGGTGAGCGCCGGGTCCTCGGCCGCCCGGGCGGCCAGCGCCTCGGCCGTCCCGTCGGTGCTCCCGTCGACCACCACCCACACCGGGGCCCACTGCGCGCGCGCCGCTCGCACGGTCTCGAGCACCTTCGCCCCGGGGTTGTAGCTCGGAATGAGCACCAGGTGGGTGCCCGAGGGGGCGCTCAAGGGCGGCTCCCGCCCGCAGGGGACGGCTTACCCAGCCAGGCGCTCTGCGGCGCCGCGGCGAGCTGTGCGCGGTACTCGCCCTCGAGCCGCTCCATGCAGTGCGCGATGTCCCGCGGCGGCTCGAAACGCTGCCCGAGGCGCACGCGGTACTCGATCGGCAGCCGCGGCACCTTGAAGAACGGCCAGCCCTTGCCGAGATAGGGCGAGTCGGTCTCGATGAGCACCACCTGGATGGGTGCGCCGGCATGCCGGGCGATGACCGCGACGCCCCCCATCAGGGGATTGATGGGCGAGTGGCGCGTGCGCGTGCCCTCGGGAAACAGCAGCACCGAGGAGCCCCGGCGCAGCTCCGTCACGGCATCCTTCACCATGCGCCGCGGGGGATCGGAGCGGATGAAGCCGGCGAGGCGCGCGCCCGCCCCGAGCAGGAGGTTGCCGAGGAGCTCGGGCTTGAGAATGCAGGCGAGGTCCGGGTGGCGGGTGAGCAGCAGAATCGCATCGAAGGCGCTCGGGTGGTTGGGCGCGAGAATCAGCGCCGGTCCGGCCCGCAGGGCATCGAGGGCCTCGAGATCGAGCCGATAGGCGCCCGTCAGGGTGAGAAAGCGCGAGAAGAGCCGGAAGCCCGCCATCATGGTGTGGCGCGCCGCGGCCCGCCGCCGGCGCGCGGGCAGCGGCGGCAGCAGCACGAGCGCGAGCACCGTCCACGCAAGGATCATCACGGCGAGCGTCCCGAGCAGCCCGTAGGTGGTGAGGTATTCGCGCAGGCGTCTCAACACGCCGCTCAGCCCCGCTCGCCCACGGCCTCGATCTCCACCGACAGGTCGCGCCGGCAGATGTCGGCCCTCAGGTAGACCCGGGCGGCGGCGGCGCCGACGGCCGAGTCGAGCTCGGCGCGGATGACGGGCAGGTCGGCCGGGTCACGGACGTAGACTTTGTAGGTGAGGGTGTCGAGGGCGAATGCGCCCGCCTCGAGCCGGTTGGCCTCCTGAAGCAGCGCCTCGATGTTGGCCAGCGTCTCGCGCGTCTGCGCCGCGGGGTCGCCCTCGTGCATGGTGCGATGCCCGAGAATGCTCGAGGTGCCGGAGATGAGCAGCGTCGCGCCGCGCTGGCGCACCAGGGCGGCCCGGGAGAAGCTCGGGGCGCGCGGGCCGTACTGCGCCGGGTAGTGGTAGGCGCTCACCTGGCGGGGGTTCTCGATGAACTGCGGGGCGGCGCGGCCGGCGAGGAAGTAGATCGCGAGCGGGCCGCGGGAGCTGCCGAGGGCGCTCGCCGCCGGCACGTTGCCGCGCACGCTGCGCCCGCACGAGACGAGCGCTTCCTGGCGCGCGCTGTTGAACTGGCGATAGCGCTCCGTGCCATGGGTCTCGAGGGTGATGTCGGCAATGTAGTGCCAGACTCGCAGCAGGTGCGGAAAGCCGGTCGTCTCGAGCGTCGCGTGGATCTCGCGGTAGGCGCGCTCGGTCGCGCGCTCGAGCCCGGTGCGCCCGGCGCCCGCATCGTCCTCCCGGGCGTGCAGCCTCCCGAAGAGAAACTCCTCGCTGTGGGCGTAGCCGATCATGCCGTGGGATCCCGCCTGGATCGGCCCCGCGACGCGCCAGCGCTCGATCACGGCGCAGCCGCCGAGCGGGGCCATGGGCACCTCGGCGAGCGGCACGCGTGCGGGGCGCCCGGGGGGCGCGTCCGCCCCGCAAGGGTCTGCGCCGAAGACGGCCGCCCCCAACACATCGCCCCAGGCGCACGTCCCGGGGCGTTCGCTCGCGAGCTGAAGGCGCAGGGGGTTGCGGGGATTCATGGGCTCAGGGGGCGGCGGAGGCGCACTTGCACCGGATGTGCACGGCGCGCCGGCGCAAGGCTGCGAAGGAGCGGCGTGGCATGGCAAGCGAGGTGAGGTAGTAGAGCCCCTGGAAGGCGCGCAGCGAGCGCCACAGCGGGGTGTCCTCGAAGATATCGCCCGAGAGCAGCGACAGCAGCGCCTCGCGCATGTGCAGCGGATTGTGCGGCTCCATGAACAGCGACTGCATGGCCGGCCGCGTCATCCGGTAGATGAACCAGGCGAAGCGCTCGGGACCGAGGCGCACCCGGCGCTCGAAGCGGCGCAACGCCGGGCGGGCGCGCTCCGGCGCCGCGAGGCACGTACCGAGCGCCTCGGCGGCGGCGATTCCTCCGACCATGGCGAACAGCACGCCGGAGGAGAACACCGGATCGATGAAGGAGTACGCGTCCCCGACCAGCAGAAACCGCTTCCCGCGCGTGCGCGCGCAGCGGTAGGTATAACTGCCGGTCGCCTCCACGTCGGTGACCCTTTCGGCGCCCTCGAGGCGCGCGCAAAGGGCGGGCGAGCACTCGAGGGTCCGGCGGAAGAACTCCTCGAGCGGCCGGTCGCGCCGCTTCATGTAGTACGGCCAGACCACCGCCCCGACGCTCGTCACCCCATCGGCGAGCGGGATGAACCAGAACCAGCCGTGCTCGAACCAGAATATCGTGATGTCCCCGGCGCGCGCGGCATCCTCGTGACGCCACGCTGCGCGAAAGTGCGCGAACATGGCGCAGCTCGCGTGCCGGGTGTTGCGCCGCTTGAGCCCCAAGCGGCTGGCGAGGAACGTCTCGCGGCCGGAGGCATCGATGAGATACCGCGGCTGCCAGGCGCTGCCCGTCCCGTCCTCGTGCTCGGCGTGCACGAGCACCTCGTCCCTCGAGGGAAACTCGATCGCGCGCGCGCGGCAGCCCTCGATCACCCGCGCGCCGAGGCGCGCGGCGCGCCGGATCAGGATCTCATCGAAGGAGGAGCGGTGCACCTCGTAGGCCGAGGGCAGGGCCGGGTTGCCGCTGTCGGCGAACACGAAGCGCTCGGTCCTGCCGTACTCGGGGGAGTAGAACTCCGCGCCGTGCTTGGGCAGGCCGATGGCGCGCACCGCCTCGGCCACCCCGAGGCGCTCGAGCAGCGGCAGGTTCGCCGGCAGGAGCGACTCCCCGATATGAAAGCGCGGATGATGGCCTTTCTCGAGCACCACCACGCGGTGGCCGGCCTCGGCGAGCACGCAGGCGGCGCTCGCTCCGCCCGGCCCGCCGCCGATGATGAGCACATCCGGCTGCGCCGGCGGGCTCACCGGGTGCACGCGGGGGGACATCGCGCGCTTACCGCAATTTGCGCTGCAGCGCCCGTTTGGCGCGGTGCGCATCGCCCGCCACCGTGTGGCCCACCTTGCGCGCGCCGCGTGCGATCGCGTGGCCGGTGACCTTGGCGTCGCGAGCGAGGGTGTGGCCGGTGACCTTGGCGTCGCGCCGGATCCGGGCCCGGGCGGGGCGGGTGTCGCGGGCCACCGTCTTGCCGAGCTTGCGCGAGGTTGTGGCGACGCGCCGGCCGACGTTGCGTGCGTCATGGCCGATGGTGAGCCCGACATGCCGGGCATCCCGCGCGATCGCGCGGCCGACGCTCTTCAGGTCCCCGCCGAGGGTGTGCGAGGCGGCGAAGGCGGGCCCCGCCGCTATCGACCACAGCGTCGCGGCGAGGATGCGCAGGAGGAGGGGGGGCTTCATGTGATTCACGGCGCGAGGCCTCCGGTGCGGCAGAGCAGGCGCGCCTCCGTAGCGCAGGGCGAGGTCGAGGGAGCACGTTCACGGAAAAGCTGCACGGGATGGTACCGCATGTTGGCCGGCGCGGTGCCATTTGTCACCGAGTTCGGGCACACTCGCTGCGATGAGCACCGAACGGCTGCCGATTTCCGTCCTGAGGACCCGGCTCGTTCCCGGCCGCTGGGACATCCTCGCCTTCGTGCTGGTGGTGGCGGCGCTCGTGTACCTGGCTCATGCCGGTCTCGGGCTCGTCGCGCCCCTCTCGCACCTGACGGCCGAGCACATCTCGCTCAATCCGTGGGCGCTGCCTGCCTACGCGGCGCAGACCGCGCTGCGCATGCTGGTGGCGATGGGGGCATCGATCCTCTTCACCTTCACCTACGCGACGCTCGCGGCCAAGAGCCGGCGCGCCGCGGCGGTGCTGGTGCCGCTCCTGGACATCCTGCAGTCGGTGCCCATTCTCGGCTTCTCGTTCACCATCGTGTTCTTTCTCTCGCTCACCCCGGGCCGGGTGGCCGGCGCCGAGCTCGCCGCCGTGTTCCTGGTGTTCACCAGCCAGGCGTGGAACATGGCGTTCAGCTTCTATCACTCGCTGCGCAGCATTCCGGCGGAGCTCGATGAGGCGGCGAGGAGCTTTCACCTGGGCCCGTGGATGCGCTTCTGGCGCCTGGAGGTGCCGTTTGCCATGCCGGCGCTCATCTGGAACATGATGATGTCCATGTCGGGAGGCTGGTTCTTCGTGGTGGCCGCCGAGGCGATCAGCGTCGGCCACACCACGGTGACGCTGCCCGGGATCGGCTCCTACATCGCCAAGGCGATCGCCGCGCGCGACCTCGGGGCGATCGGCTGGGCGATCGCCGCCATGGCGTTGGTGATCCTCATCTACGATCAGATCATCTTCCGCCCGCTCATCGCGAGCGCCGACTGGTTCCGCCTCGAGCAGGAGACCGGGCTCACCCCGAGCCGCTCCTGGGCGCTCACCATGATGCGCCGCTCCCGGCTGCTCTCGCTCGGGGCCAACGCGTTCGGCGGCCTGGTGCGCCTGGGGTTCAACCGCGGCTCCTTCGGGCCGCCGCGCCCGCAGCCCGAGCGGCGCAGCAAGCGGGTCACGGACATCGTGTGGTACGTGGGGGTCGCGCTGCTCGTGGCGCTCGCGGTATGGAAGATCCTCGCCTATGTGCTCTCGAGCGTGCCCTCCGGGCAGATCGGGCACGTGGTGGTGCTCGGCCTGTACACGCTGCTGCGCGTCGCGGTGCTGATTGCACTTGCGAGCGTGGTGTGGGTGCCGATCGGGGTGCACATCGGCATGCGCCCGCGCGTGGCGGCGGCGGTGCAGCCGGTGGCGCAGTTCCTCGCCGCCTTCCCGGTGAACCTGCTGTTTCCCGTGGTGGTCTCGGGCATCGTCTTCTTCAAGCTCGATCCGAACATCTGGCTGAGCCCGCTCATGATCCTCGGCACCCAGTGGTACATACTGTTCAACGTGATCGTGGGCGCCTCCTCGTTGTCGACGGACCTCCGGTACGTGGGCGAGAATCTGCGCGTGCGCGGCTGGCTGTGGTGGCGCCGGATCGCGCTGCCGGCGGTGTTTCCGTTCTACGTCACCGGGGCGATCACGGCCGCGGGAGGCTCGTGGAACGCGAGCATCGTGGCGGAGGTGGCCAACTGGGGCAACAGGCACCTGGTGGCGCAGGGCCTCGGCGCCTACATCGCCAGTGCCACCGCGGCGGGGAACTTCCCGCGCACCGTGCTCGGCATCGTGGTGATGAGCGTGTTTGTCGTCCTCATCAACCGGTTGTTCTGGCGGCCGTTGTATGCCCGGGCCGAGCGTACATTCCGCATGGGTTGATCGGAAGCAGGAGCCGCGATCCACTGATGAGCGCCAATCCGCACCTCGCCACCGCCGAGCCCCTGCTGGAAGTACGGGGCATCGGCAAGAGCTTCCTCAAGCCCGACGGCGATGAGCTCGTGGTGCTCGATGAGGTGGCCCTCACGCTGCGTCCGGGGGAGATCGTGGGCCTGCTCGGCCGCTCGGGCTCGGGCAAGTCGACGCTGCTGCGCCTCATCGCCGGCCTCGATGCGCCCACCTGCGGTGAGGTGCGCTACCTCGGGGCGCCGGTCTCGGGGCCCGCCGAGGGGATCTCGATGGTGTTCCAGAGCTTTGCGCTCTTCCCCTGGCTCACGGTGCTCGGGAACGTGCAGTTGGGACTGGAGGCCCTGAGGCTCCCGGAGGCCGAGATCCGCAAGCGCTCGCTCGAGGCGATCGACCTGATCGGCCTGGACGGCTACGAGTCGGCCTACCCGCGCGAGCTCTCCGGCGGCATGCGCCAGCGCGTGGGCTTTGCGCGCGCGCTGGTCGTTCATCCCAACGTCCTGCTCATGGACGAGCCGTTCTCGGCGCTCGATGTGCTCACCGCCGAGACGCTGCGCACCGACTTCCTCGAGCTCTGGGGCCAGGGGGAGCTGCCCATCCGCTCGGTGCTGCTCGTCACCCACAACATCGAGGAGGCGGTGCAGATGTGCGATCGGCTGCTCATCTTCTCCACCCATCCGGGACGGGTGGTGAGCGAGATCCTCATCGATCTGCCGCAGCCGCGCATCGCCGTCGATCCAACCTTCCGCGCGCTGGTCGACCGCGTCTACACCGAGATGACCGCCCGGCCGCGCTCGGCGCGCGAGGGCGGCCGGGCCGAGCGGATCGCGGCCATGACGCTCGATGCCGCGCTCGTGCACGTCTCGCCGAACCTCATGGCGGGCCTGATCGAGGCGGTGAGCGAGCCGCCGTACCGGGGCAGGGCGGACCTGCCGGCGATCGGCCAGGCGCTGCACATGGAGGCCGATGACCTCTTCCCATTGACCGAGGCGCTGCAGCTGCTGCGCTTCGCGGAGGTCGAGGGAGGCGACATCCGCCTCACCGAGGCGGGCCTCGCCTTCTCCCGCTCCGACACCGATGAGCGCAAGACCCTCTTCGCCCGCCACCTGCTCGCCCATGTGCCGCTCGCCGCGCACGTGCGCCGCGTCCTCGATGAGCGCAGCAGCCACCGGGCGCCGAAGAGCCGCTTCGTCGATGAGCTGGAGGACTACATGACCGAGGAGGCGGCCGAGCAGACGCTGCGCACGGTGATCAGCTGGGGCCGCTACGCGGAGATCTTCGCCTACGATGATCAGCGCCAGGTGTTCACGCTGGAGAACCCGACGTGACCCAGGGCGAGCGGCCCGCGCAAACGCGCCTGCTGATCGTCGATGACGACCGGGAGCTTTGCGCCATGCTCGCCGAGTACCTCGGGCCCGAGGGCTTTCTCGCGCAGACCGCCGCCACGGGCCACGAGGCGCTCGAGCGCCTCGCCCAGGGCCGGATCGACCTGGTGGTGCTCGATGTCATGCTGCCGGAGCTCTCCGGGTTCGAGGTGCTGCGCCGGCTGCGAGCCGTGAGCGCCGTGCCGGTGCTGATGCTGACCGCCCGCGGGGAGGAGGTCGATCGGGTGGTGGGCCTCGAGATGGGCGCCGACGATTATCTCGCCAAGCCCTTCAGTCCGCGCGAGCTCGTGGCGCGCATCCGCGCGATCTTGAGGCGCATCCCGGCGGAGGCGGCGCAGGCGGCCGGCGCGCTCAGCTTCGGGCCGCTCACGCTCGACCCGAGGGCCCACCGGGCGCAGGTCGAGGGGCAGGACCTGCTGCTCACCAGCGCGGAGCTGCGCATCCTCGAGCTTCTGGTGCTCGCCGACACGCGCACCGTGGGCCGCGAGGAGCTGATGCTGCAGGCGCTCGGGCGGCGCCTGCTGCCGACCGACCGCAGCCTCGACACCCATGTCAGCAACTTGCGCCGCAAGCTCGGCCGCCTCACCGACCGGGTGAGCATCCAGGGCGTGCGCGGGGCGGGCTATGCGCTCACGCAGAGATAGGCTTTAGGATCCCTCGATGCACTCGCTCTTCTGGAGGATCTTCTGGTCGTTCTGGCTCGCCATCGCGCTCATCCTGGTCGGCACGGTGACCGCGGCGGTGAACGAGGCCTTCCTGCACCGGGCGCAGATGCCGTGGGTGCAGCGCGGGCAGCTGTTCACGCAGGCCGCCCAGGCGTTCGAGTCCGGCGGAGCGAAGGCGCTCGATCACTGGCTCGCCGGGCTCCGGGGCTCGCACGGGCGCTTCTCGCGCCGCACCTATGTCATCGGCCCGGACGGGCGGGATCTGCTCGGGCGCCGGCTGCCTCGGTTCCTGCGCCCGTTCTTTACGCCCGTGCCGCCCGCCGGCCACCCCCATGCGAGCCCGGCGCCGCCGATCAGCGGGTCGCTGGTGCTGGTGACCCCCGGGGGGCGCGTATATCAGGTGGTGGTCACGGCGCTGCACCACCATCCGTTCTTTTTCTTCGGCGCGCTCGGACTGCCGGGGGTCGCCGGCACCACGCTCGCGCTGGCCCTGGTGGTGAGCACCGTCATCTGCCTGCTGCTCGCGCGCTATCTGGTCGGGCCCATCGCGCGGCTGCGCCAGGCGGCGCGGCGCGTGGCCTCCGGAGATCTCGATGTGCGCGTGCGCCCGGGCCTGAAGCGCCGGCACGATGACCTGGCGCGGCTCGCGGAGGATTTCGACACCATGGCCGAGCGGGTGAGCGGCCTGCTCGAGTCCAAGCAGCGGCTGCTGCGCGACGTCTCGCACGAGCTGCGCTCCCCGCTCACCCGCTTGCAGCTCGCCCTCTCCCTCGCCTCGCGCAACGAGGAGCTGCCGCGCCAGCTCGAGCGCATCGGGCGCGAGGCCGACCGGCTCGAGCACCTGATCTCGCGCATGCTCAGGCTGGCGCGCCTGGAGCGCCAGAGCGCCCGGATCGAGGGCGTTTCGCTCGATGTGGGCGAGCTGCTGCGCGGCATCGTGGCGGACGTCGGGATCGAGGCCGACGCGAGAGGGTCCTCGGTGACGCTGCGCGGCGACGGCGCGCTGCGCACCCGCGGGGACCCGGAGCTGCTGCGCAGCGCCTTCGAGAATGTCATTCGCAACGCCCTGGGCTACGGGCCGGCGGGCTCGCGGGTGGAGGTGACGGCCCGGGGGGGCGAGGACATCGTCGTCGCGGTCCGTGACCGCGGCCCCGGCGTGCCGGAGAAGGATCTGCAGGCGATCTTCGAGCCCTTCTACCGTGTGGATGCGGCGCGCGACCGGGCCGGCGGCGGCGAGGGGCTCGGGCTCGCGATCGCCGCGCGCGCCATGTCTTTGCACGGCGGCAGCATCGAGGCGAGCAATGTCCCGGGCGGGGGCCTCGCGGTCACGATGCGCCTGCCGGTGCGCGAGGGGGCGCAGGCCGGTGCGGTGCGCGCCGCATGAGCCGCGCTGCGGTGGGCTCCCGGGAGGGGCGGGGGCGCCTCAGCGAGGCGCCTTTCCTGTAAGCTGCGGGGTGTTTCCGCTCGTGGACCCAGGCGCCGTGTAACGTGTCCGAACCTTCCCAGCCCGATTTGCCCCTGCCCGAGGTAGACACCAAACCCAACTCCGACCCGGACGCGCCAAGTGCCGAGGGGCACCCTCCCGAGCCGCTCGTACCGCTGGATGCGCCCGCGGTGCACGTGCACGTGCGCTCGCTGCGCGACCGCTTCTTCCGCCGGGTCAACAGCAACACCCGGCGCCTGTTCCTGCAGGTCGGGCTGCCGTGGATCGCGGCCGTGGTCGTGGGTCTCGTGGGGGTGCTGTACGCGCACTGGACCGCCGATGCCTACCACGTGTTTCGCGGCTGGATCCACGGCCGCGTCTGGCTCGCCTTCGCCATCACCCCGGGTCTGACGGTGCTCGCGGTCTACGGCACACGGCGCTGGTTCTACGGCGCCGAGGGCGGCGGCATCTCGCAGGTGATCGCCGCCATTCACGGGCCGCGCGAGAAGGACGGCTCGCGGATGATGCGGTACTTCTTCGGGCTGCGCATCATCCTCGGCAAGATCGCCATGTCGGTGCTCGGATTTCTCGCCGGGCTGAGCATCGGCCCCGAGGGCCCGACGGTGCACCTGGGCGCGGCCATCATGGCCGAGACCCGGCATTTCTATCCGCAGCGCACCCGCGCGCTCGAGCGGCGGCTGCTGCTCGCGGGCGCCGCCGCCGGGCTCTCCGCCGCGTTCAACACCCCGCTCGGCGGCGTGATCTTCGCCATCGAGGAGCTGGCGCGCAACTTCGAGACGCGCACCAACGGCACCATGATCACCGCGGCGGTGTTTGCCGGCCTCACCACGGTCGCCCTGGCGGGCAATTACCTCTATTTCGGCCAGCTCAACGTCACCTCCAGTTTGAGCTTCGCGTTCGTCCTGCCGGTGATCGTGGCGACGGTGCTGTGCGGGCTGCTCGGGGCGGCGTTCACCTATGCGCTGCTGCACTGGCGCCGGTGGCTGCCGGGGCGGCTGCGCGACTTCAAGTCCGGCAGGCCCCTGTGGTGGGCGGGGGCGTGCGGGCTGGTGATCGCGGCGATCGGTGTCGCCACCCACGGCCAGACCTGGGGCAGCGGCTACGATCAGGCGCGGGCGCTCCTGCACGGCACCGCCCCGCTCAGCATGGCCTTTGGCGCGACCAAATGGGTCTCCATCGTGCTCACCAACATGGTGGGCGTCCCCGGGGGGCTGTTCTCCCCGTCGCTTGCGATCGGGGCGGGCATTGCGCAGTGGGTGCACGCGATGTTCTCCTGGACGTCCATGGCGGCGGTGATCGCGCTTTGCATGGCGGGGTATCTCGCGGCAGTCACGCAGTCCCCGCTCACCTCGTTCGTCATCGTGATGGAGATGACCAACGGCACGGCGATGGTGATCCCGCTGATGGCGGTGGCGCTCGCCTCCTCGCGTCTCGCCGGCCTGTTCACGCCGCCGCTCTATCACGCGCTCGCCGAGGAACGGTACTACCACTATCAGCCGCCGCCGGAGAGCGGGATCCCCCCGGCGCAGGCCTGAGGCGCCCGGATCGCACGCCTCGGATCAGGGAATCTCCGGCCCGGCGACCCGGCGCGAAGCTGCGCCACCTGAGCGGGCACGGGCCATACCTCTGTTGCAGGGGGTTCAGAAATCTTCACAAATCTCCCTCCCGCCCCCGGCGGGCGGCCGCGGGAGGAATGGTAGGCTTGCAGGATGGACGTGCACGACGCCCCTGAGCGGGCCCTTCCTGACCCGGTTGCCCTCGACCGGTCCGACCCGGACCCGGCGCCCACCCCCGCTCCCCTCGCAAGATCGGGGCCCGAGGCGTCTGCCGAGGAGGCGCGGGTGAGGCGCCACCGGCGCATCGCCTGGATCGGTCTCGGGGGGTTCCTCGCCCTGATCGCCTTCGTCATCTACCGCCATCACGCGGGCAACCGCATGATGGCCATGCACGGGCTCGGCGGCCCGATGCCGGTGAGCGTGGCGAAGGCCACCACCGCGGACGTGCCGGTCGTGATCGATGCCCTGGGCACCGTCACCCCGCTCGCCACGGTCAACGTGCGCCCGCAGGTGAGCGGGCCTCTGGTGAGGATCGCCTTCCAGGAAGGCCAGATGGTGCGCGCCGGGGCGCTGCTTGCGCAGATCGACCCGCGCCCCTACAAGGCGGCGCTCGATCAGACCCTGGGTCAGCTCGCGAGCGCCCGGGCCGCCCTCACCACCGCCCGCATCGATCTCGCCCGGTACAAGCGGCTGCTCGCGCAGGACTCGGTCGCCCAGCAGACCTATGCCGATCAGCTCGGCACGGTGCAGCAGGACGAGGCGATCCTCGAGACCGACAAGGCGGCGGTGGAGACCGCCCGCCTGAACCTGAGCTACTGCCGCATCAGCACGCCGGTCGCGGGCCTGGTCGGGCTGCGCCAGGTCGACATCGGCAACCTCCTGCAGGCCAACCAGACCACGCCCATCGTCACCGTGACGCAGATGCAGCCGATGTCGGTGCTGTTCTCGGTGCCGCAGAGCGATCTTGCGCAGATCTTCCGCCCGATGCACGCCGGCAAGACGCTCGAGGTCGAGGCCTACAGCCGCGACATGCGCCACCTCATCGCGACCGGCTCGCTCGCGAGCATCGACAATCAGATCGACACGACCACCGGCACGCTGCAGATGCGCGCGCTGTTCACCAACACCGCCCTGCCGCTCTTCCCCAACGAGTTCGTGAACGTCAAGCTGGTGGTGCGCACGCTCCAGAACCAGGTGGTGGTGCCCGGCGCGGCCGTTCAGAACGGCCCCTCGAGCAATTTCGTCTACGTGGTCAAGCCGGGCGATACGGTGCAATTGCGCAACATCGTCACCGGGCCGACCGACGGGCAGCTGATCGCCGTCACGAGCGGCCTGAGGGCCGGGGAGACGGTGGTGACCGACGGGGCCGATGAGCTGCGCAACGGGGCCCGCGTACGCATCCCGGGGCAGAAGCGCGCGCCCGCCGGCGGCACGGCCCGCGCCGGCGGCACGGCCGGGCGCTGCGCGCGGATCGCCCGGGCGATGCACGGGGCGAGCGGCATCCAGGCGAAGTCCCTCGCCCGCGCCTACCGGCGCCTCGGCTGCTCCCGGCGGGCGAGTAAGACATGAACCCGTCCCGGCCTTATATCCTGAGGCCGGTCGCCACCTCGCTGCTGATGGTCGCGATCGTCATCCTGGGGGCGATCGGCTATCTGATGCTGCCGGTGTCGACCCTGCCGGAGGTGGACTACCCGACCATCGTGGTCTCGACGTTCCTGCCCGGGGCAAGCCCGGATGTGATGAGCGCCACGGTCACCGGGCCGCTCGAGCGCGAGCTCGGGCAGATGTCGGGCCTTGACCAGATGTCCTCCAAGACCTCCGCGGGCGCCTCGCAGATCACGCTGCAGTTCGACTTGAGCCTGAGCCTCGATGTGGCCGAAGCGGAGGTCCAGGCCGCGATCAACGCCGCGCAGATGCTGCTGCCGCAGAGCCTGCCGGCCCCCCCGATCTACGCCAAGGTCAACCCCGCGGACGCACCCATCCTCACGCTCGCGCTCACCTCGCGCGCCATGCCGATCACCGAGGTCCAGAACCTCGCCGACACGCGCATCGCCGAGAGGATCTCCCAGGTCTCGGGGGTGGGGCTGGTGAGCCTGAACGGTGCGCCGAAGCGGGCGGTGCGGATCGAGGCGAACCTCGATCAGCTCGCCGCCTACGGCTTGAGCCTCGATGATCTGCGCACCACCATCGCCAATTCCAACTCCGATGCGCCCAAGGGCAATTTCGACGGCCCGGCCCACGCCTACACCATCGACGCCAACGATCAGATCGCGAGCGCCGCCGAGTACGCGAACCTCGTGGTCGCCTACCGCAACGGCGCGCCGGTGTACCTGAAGAACGTCGCCAGGGTGGTGATGGGCTCGGAGAACAACCAGCTCGCGAGCTGGGTGAACGACACCCCCGCGGTGCTGATCAACATCCAGCGCCAGCCGGGGGCGAACGTCATCCAGACGGTGGACCGGATCCGCGCGCTGCTGCCGCAGCTGCGCGCCTCGATGCCGGCGAACGTCAACCTGCGGGTGGTGACCGATCGCACCCAGACCATCCGCGCCTCCGTCGATGACGTGCAGTTCGAGCTCGCCCTCGCCGTGGCCCTGGTGGTGATGGTGATGTTCCTCTTCCTGCGCAACATTCCCGCCACCATCATCCCGAGCCTCTCGGTGCCGGTGTCGCTCATCGGCACCTTCGCGGTGATGTACCTGGCGGGCTTCAGCCTGGACAACCTCTCGCTGATGGCCCTCACCATCGCCTCGGGGTTCGTGGTCGATGACGCCATCGTCATGATCGAGAACGTCTCGCGGCACATCGAGAAGGGCAAGCAGCCGCTCGAGGCGGCGCTCGCGGGCGCAGGGGAGATCGCCTTCACGATCGTCTCGCTCACCATCTCGCTCATCGCGGTGCTGATTCCGCTCCTGTTCATGCGGGAGGTGGTGGGGCGGCTGTTTCGCGAGTTCGCCATCACCCTCTCGATCTCGATCCTGATCTCCGCGGTGGTCTCGCTCACGCTGGTGCCGATGCTGTGCGCCAAGCTGCTGCGCCCGCACGAGGAGACCTTGAGCCGCCAGGGCAGGTGGGCGCACCGGGCCGAAGAGTGGTTCAACCGCGTGATCGAGTCGTACGGGCGCGGGCTCACCTGGGCGCTCGAGCGCCAGCCCCTGGTGCTCGGGATCGCCGCCGGCACGCTGGTGCTCACGGTGCTGCTGTACATCGTGATCCCGAAGGGCTTCTTCCCGCTGCAGGATACGGCGCTCCTTCAGGCGACGACCACCGCTTCCCCCTCGATCTCCTTCAAGGCCATGGCGGGGCGCCAGCAGGCGCTCGCCGATGTGCTGCGGCACAACCCCAACGTCGTCAGCCTCACCTCCTTCATCGGGGTCGGCAGCAACAACATGACGGTCAACCAGGGGCAGATGCTGATCAATCTCACGCCCAAGGACGACCGCTCGGCCGGCATCACCACGGTCATGAGCGAGCTGCTCGCGGCGGCGCGCTCGGTGCCGGGCATCCACCTCTCGTTGCAGCCGGTGCAGGACCTCACCATCAGCTCGATCGTCGGCCGGGCGCGCTATCAGTTCATTCTGGGGGCGGCCACCCGCGGCATCCTCGAGCCCTGGGTGCCGAAGCTGCTCGCGGCCCTGCGCCGCCAGCCAGCGCTCGCGCACGTCTCGACGAGCTTCACGGAGCATGGGCGCACTATCCAGATCGACGTCGATCACGGCACGGCAGCGCGCTTTGGCATCACCGATGCCACGATCGACAATGCGCTCTATGACGCCTTCGGCCAGCGGATCATCTCGACGATCTATACCCAGTCGAGCGACTATCGCGTGATCCTCACGGCCGATCCGGCGCTCTCGGACAGCGTGCGTGCGCTCGACACGTTCTACGTTCCCTCCGCCGGCGGGGGACAGGTGCCCCTCGGCTCCATCGCTCGCATCACGGTCAAGCGCGCGCCCCTGACGCTCGATCATCTCGGGCAGTTCCCCGCGGCCATGTTCTCCTTCGACACCGCCCCCGGGGCCTCGCTCGGGGCGGCGGTGAATGCCATCCGCGACAGCGAGCGGCGCATCGAGCTGCCGGTGAGCATCACCACCACGTTCCAGGGCGAGGCGCTCGCCTTCGAGTCCTCGCTCACCAGCGAGGTGCTGCTGCTGCTCGCGGCGATCGCCACGGTCTACATCGTCCTCGGCGTCCTCTACGAGAGCTACATCCACCCGCTCACCATCCTCTCGACGCTGCCGTCGGCGGGCATCGGGGCGCTGCTCGCGCTGATGATGGCCGGGGAGAGCCTCGACATCATCTCCATCATCGGCATCGTGCTGCTCATCGGTATCGTCAAGAAGAACGCGATCATGATGATCGACTTCGCGCTGCACGCCGAGCGGCACGAGGGCAAGAGTGCGCGCGAGGCGATCTACGAGGCGGCGCTGCTGCGCTTGCGGCCGATCCTGATGACCACTGTGGCGGCGCTGTTCGCCGCGCTGCCGCTCATCCTCGGCACGGGCACCGGCTCGGAGCTGCGCCGGCCGCTCGGGCTCTCGATCGCCGGCGGCCTGCTGCTGAGTCAGCTGCTCACGCTCTTCACCACGCCCGTGGTGTACCTCTTCTTTGACCGGTTGGCGAGAGGCGCAAAGGCGTGGGCCGGCGCGCCGCTGCGCGCCTCCGGACCTCTGTCCATCGAGCCCCCGTGAACATCTCGCGCCCGTTCATCACCCGCCCGGTGGCGACGACGCTGCTCTCCTGCGGGCTCGCGCTCGCGGGGCTCATCGCCTACTTCCTGATGCCGGTCTCGGCGATGCCGCAGGTGGATTTCCCCGCCATCGTGGTCACGGCGCAGCTGCCCGGGGCGAGCCCGGAGACGGTCGCCACCAGCGTCACGACGCCGCTCGAGCGGCGCCTGAGCGGCATCGCCGGGGTGGACCAGATGACCTCCCAGAGCACCGAGGGCCGCTCGCAGATCGTGCTCATCTTCAGCCTGAGCCGCAACATCCACGGGGCCGAGAGCGATGTGGAGGCGGCCATCCAGGCGGCCCGGCAGGACATGCCGGCCTCCCTGCGCAGCAATCCGCAGTACTTCGCCTTCAACCCCTCCGAGGCGCCGATCCTGATCCTCGCGCTCACCTCGAGGACGCTGCCGATCGGGCAGGTGTACAACGCCGCCTCGACCATCATCGAGCAGAAGATCCTGCAGGTGCCGGGCGTGGGAGAAGTCGACATCGGCGGCAGCTCTCTGCCGGCGATCCGCATCGATCTTGATCCGCGCCAGCTCTTCAAGTACGGCATCGGGCTCGAGAACGTGCGCGCGGCGATCGCCTCGGCCAACGCCAACAGCCCCAAGGGGGCGTTGAGCTTCACCGGCCGGCGCTACCAGATCTACGTCAACGA
Source organism: Pseudomonadota bacterium (assembly GCA_021805865.1). GTDB lineage: Bacteria > Pseudomonadota > Gammaproteobacteria > Steroidobacterales > Steroidobacteraceae > 13-2-20CM-66-19. The sequence continues at coordinate 67,435 of JAJZDX010000007.1, read as the reverse complement.
TACCGCCACGAAGGTGCGCCAGTACCGCCAGCTCGTCATCGCGTACCGCAACGGCGCGGCGGTGCGCCTGGGCACCGTGGCGAGGATCACCAACGGTGTGGAGGACGTGCACACGCTGGGGCTTCTCGACGGCCATCGCGCGGTGGCCATGATCATCCGCAAGCAGCCCGACGCCAACGTGATCGCCACGGTCGATCACATCAAGGCGCTGCTGCCCTCGATCCGCGCCAGCATCCCGAGCGGCATCGACGTGGTGGTGACCCACGATCAGACCGAGGCGATCCGCACCTCGCTGCACGATGTGGAGATCACCCTGCTGCTCGCGGTGCTCCTGGTCGTCACCGTGGTGCTGGTGATGCTGCGCAATCCGCGCGCCGCGCTCGTGCCGGCGGTCGCCGTGCCGCTTGCGCTCATCGGCACGGTCGCGATCATTTATCTCCTCGGCTTCAGCCTGAACAACTTCTCGATGATGGCGCTCACCGTGGCCACGGGCTTCGTGGTCGATGATGCCATCGTGGTGATCGAGAACATCACCCGGCACATCGAGGCCGGCGTGCCGCGCCTGCGCGCGGCGCTCGACGGGGCGCGCGAGGTCGGCTTCACGGTGCTCGCCATGAGCTCCTCCCTGGTCGCGGTGTTCGTGCCCATCATTCTCATGGGGGGGCTCGTCGGACGGGTCTTTCGCCAGTTCGCCCTGACGCTTGCGATCACCGTGGCGCTCTCGCTCGTGATCTCGCTGACCACCACCCCGATGCTGTGCGCACGGCTGCTGCGCGCCCAGCCGCGCCAGGGGCCCTTCTTCCGCGCCGTCGAGCGCGCCTTCCGTCACATGAGGGACTTCTACGACGACACCCTCGGGATGGCGATCCGCCATCCGCGGGTGGTGATGCTCGCGCTCCTTGCGGTGGTGGTGCTCAACTTTTATCTCTTCGCCATCGTGCCGAAGACCTTCTTTCCGCAGCAGAGCTCGGGCAACCTCACCGGCTTCATGGTCGCCGATCAGAGCAGCTCGTTCCTCGCCATGCAGAAGAAGCTGCGCTACGTGGTCAACATCATCAAGCGCGACCCGGCGGTCGAGCACGTGGTGGGGTTCACGGGCGGAGGATTCTTCGGGGGCAGCAACACCGCGCACATGTTCATCAGCCTGAAGCCCCTCGCCGAGCGCAAGCTCACGGACGATGGGGTCATCGCGCGCCTGAGGCGCGAGCTCTCCGGGTTCGCCGGTGCGCGCCTGTACCTGCAGACCGCCCAGAGCATCCATGCCGGCGGGCGCCAGAGCTACGCGCAATACCAGTACACGCTGCTCAGCGACAGCCTGAGCACGCTCAACACCTGGGCGCCGCGCATCGAGCACGTGCTCAAGAAAGATCCGCAGCTGCGCGATGTGAACTCCGACCGCCAGCAGGGCGGTCTTGACGTGAAGCTGCACATCGACCGGCAGATCGCCGCGCGCCTGGGACTGAACCTCTCGCAGATCGACAGCACGCTCTATGACGCCTTCGGCCAGCGCCTGGTCTCCACCCTCTACGAGGACATGAACCAGTACCACGTGGTGATGGAGGTGAACCCGAAGTTCTGGAACAGCCCCTCGACGCTGAAGGACCTGTACGTGAGCACCTCGGGCGGGGCGCTTTCCGGCACGGAATCGACCATGGGCGCGGCGAACGCCTTCCAGTTCCCCGGCGTGACCCGCACCGGCGCCGCGCAGAACTACGCGCTCAACCAGATCGCCACCACCCGCGGTGCGGCCTCCACCGCCGCCGCCGTGAGCACCCAGGCCGAGACCATGATCCCGCTCGCGGCCTTCGCCACCTACGGCCCCGGGACGACGCCGATCGCGATCAGCCATCAGGGCCCGTTCGTCGCCACCACGTTCTCCTTCAACCTGCCGGTGGGCGAGCCGCTCGGCCTCGCCACGGCGGCGATCGAGCGCACGATGGCGGATCTGCACGTGCCGGTCTCCGTGCACGGGCAGTTCGCCGGCAACGCCCAGGTGTTTCGCCAGACGGTGAGCGAGGAGCCGCTGCTCATCCTCGCTGCGCTCGCGGCGGTGTACATCGTGCTCGGGGTGCTCTATGAGAGCCTGGCGCAGCCGATCACCATCCTCTCGACACTGCCCTCGAGCGGGGTCGGAGCGGTGCTTGCGCTGCTGCTGTTCCACGAGCCGTTCAGCCTCATCGCGCTGATCGGAATCATCCTGCTGATCGGGGTGGTGCTGAAGAACGCCATCATGATGGTGGACGTGGCCCTCGTGGCGCAGCGCACGGAGCGCACCGATGCGCCCCGCGCCATCCACGAGGCGTGCCTGCTGCGCTTCCGTCCCATCATGATGACCACCATCGCGGCGATGCTCGGCGCACTGCCGCTCGCGCTCATGACCGGGCAGGGCTCGGAGATGCGCCAGCCCCTGGGCATCGCGGTGGTCGGGGGGCTCGCCATCAGCCAGATCCTCACCCTCTACACCACGCCCATCGTGTACATCTACCTCGATCGGTTCCGACTATGGTTCGCGAGAACATTCACGCGCCGCCGCCCGGCGGCGCTGCCCGCCGGGAGTCCCGCATCATGATCGCTCGAGCGCGGCCGCTCGTTGCGGCGGCAGTGTGCGCGTCCTTGAGCGCCTGCGCCGTGGGCCCGAACTACCATCGGCCGGCGCCGCCGCCCTCGCCGCTCTTCAAGGAGGCGCACGGCTGGGTGCCGGCGACCCCGGCGAAGATCGTGCCCGCTCACTGGTGGTCGGTCTATCACGATCCGGTGCTCTCGCGCCTGGAGCGTCGGGTCGCGGTGTCCAACCAGACCCTCAAGGCGGCGGTGGCAGCCTATTACGCGGCGCGGGAGGCGGCCGGCGTGACCCGCGGGACACTCTTTCCCTCGATCAACCTCGGGGGCACCCAGACGCGCAGCGGCGGCGGCGCGGCCACGCAGTTCACTTTCGGCGGGGCGCGCACGGCCAATCAGGCCGGCGCCACCGCCAGCTGGGACCTTGACCTGTGGGGCAGGTTGCGCCGCGAGCTGCAGAGCGCCAACGCCCAGGCGCAGGCGAGCGCCGCGGACGTGGCGGCCGCCCAGCTCTCGGCGCAGGCGACGCTCGCGGAGGATTATTTTCAGCTGCGCGCCGCCGAGCAGCAGCTGCGGTACCTGAAGCTGGCCGTGAAGGACGACAAGGTGTCGCTGCGCATCGCTCAGAACCGGGTCGAAGCCGGCGTGACGACGCTCGCGGACGTGTACTCGGCGCGCACCACGCTTGAGAGCACGAAGTCCCAGGAAGACACCGCCAAGCTGACACGCGCCAACCTGGAGCATGCGCTCGCGGTGCTGATGGGCGAGGCGCCCTCGCGGCTGACGCTCGCGTACGGCCGGCTTGCCGCGACGGTGCCGGTGGTGCCGGCCGGTGTGCCCTCGCGGGTGCTGCTGCGCCGCCCCGATGTGGCCGCGGCCGAGCGGGCGATGGCGAGCGCCAACGCCCAGATCGGCGTGGCCGAGGCGGCGTGGTTCCCGAGCCTGACGCTCTCCGGCTCGTATGATTTCGATTCCTCCGCGCTCTCGACCCTGATCCGCGCAAGCAACGCGGTGTGGTCCTTCGGTCCCTCGATCGCCGAGAACCTGTTCAACGGGGGGGCGACGCTCGCGCAGACGCGCGAGGCGCGGGCCCTCTACGATGAGGCGGTCGCCAATTACCGCCAGACCGTGCTCAACGCCTTCCAGCAGGTCGAGAACGACCTCGCCACGCTGCGCTACCTCCAATCCGAGTATGCCGAGGAGCAGCAGGCGGTGCAGGATGCCAAGCGGGCGGAGGCCTTGACGCTCAATCAGTACAAGGCGGGCGTGGCCGACTATGCGACCCTGCTGAGTGCCCAGACCGCGCGCCTCACCGCGGAGATCACCCTGGTCAGCTTGCAGAGCCAGCGCCTGGTGGCGAGCGTCGATCTGATCGACGCGGTGGGCGGGGGATGGCGCCACTCACAGCTGAAGCGGCGCAACGACGGCGTGCGGGAGACGCTCGCCAGCACCGTGGCGCAGGATCGGCCCTGATCCGACCCGGGCGCGCCCGGTGCGCCGGTCCGGCATGCGGCCGGCGCGGGTCGAATGCAATCCGGCCAGGGCGCCCTCGATGTTGCAGCAGCGGGTATCGGCATGGGCCGTTCACGGCTGCTCCGCTCGCGCGTGCTCGCATGACCCTCTTTTGCGCAATGCGTGGGCTGCTACGTCAAATCACACGTATCAAACAGCGTCAAAATACCTGCAGAAAAGATCCGCACACGCTTGGCAAAAGCGGGCGAATTCCCTAAATTTACAGTGTTCCCCACGCGCAGGCCGCGTGGTGTCATGTCATGCAACGGTGCGGGCGAGGGCGAGAGACATCATGCCGGTCGAAGACAGCGGACGCGATCCATCTGAGCTCAGCCAGGCGAAGGTCCTGCTGACCGCGGTCGAGAGCGGGCTCACCGAGGTCAAGAATCGGGTCACGGGTCTTGAGGCCCGGGCGGCGGGCGTCGAGCAGCGCCTGGGCGGCCTCGAGACCCGGGTGTCCGTCGTGGAGAACCGGCTGGAGAAGGTCGAGGGCCGTTTGGAGAAAGTCGAGAGCCGGTTGGAGAGGGTTGAGGGTCGGCTGAGCGGGGTGCAGACCGGTATGGCCCGGATCGAAACCGACATTTCCGCGCTCAAGCAACGCATGGGGACGGTCGAGGTGGACCTGCGCGAGCTTCGCTTCACCATCGACAAGCGGCTCGATGCGCAGGATGGCAGGCTCGATGCCAGGTTCACTGCCGTGGATGCGAAGTTCACTGCCATGGATACGAAGTTCACCCGCCTGTTCGTGTCGCTGATCGCGATCGGCGCGAGTTCATTGATCACTTTGCTCGGGACCTTACTCAAGCTGTTTCATCTGCTTTAGCGTCCGCTCACGCATCGGTGCGGGCGCGGCGGTCTCCGCCCCGCGCTACTTCCGCGCGCCCGGTGCCGGCTTGGGCGAGCCGTGCAGCGCAAGCCATCGCAGAATGTCCACCCGGCGGATGAGGCCGATGACGCGGCCGTTCTCGAGGATCGGCAGCTGGTTGAAATCGCGCTGCGCCAGGACATTCAATACGTCGAGCACGTCGTCTCCCGACCGCGCCCCCACGAGCTGCTCCACCGGCTTCATGGCATCGCGCACGGTCATCGTGCGGCGCTGCTCCGGGGACAGGCGCTCGATGTCACGTTGAAACACCATTCCGAGCAGCCGCTCGTCGCGGTCCACGACGGGAAAGGCGCGTTGGTCGCTGCGCAGCATGTACCCTTCGATGAGCGTATCGAGCGGCACCTGCGGCGGCACCACCTCGAAATGGACGAGCATGAGGCGCGAGACCGGCACATCCTGGAGCATCTCCCGCGTGAGCAGCTGGCGGTAGCTCATCAGCGCGGCGTTGTTCAAAAACCAGCCGATGAAGGCGAGCCAGATCCCGTTGAGGAGTCCGCCGCCGAGGAACGGCACCGAGAGCCCGAGCACCATGGCGATGCCGGAGCCGATCAGCAGCCACGCGAAGCCCTGTCCGATCGCCGAGGCCCAGCGGGTGGCGCGGCGCAGATCGTGCGTGGCGCCCCACATGAGGGCGCGCAGGACCCGCCCGCCATCGAGCGGGAAGGCCGGAACGAGGTTGAAGACCGCGAGCACGATGTTGATCTGGCCGAGCCACAGGAGGAGCGTGCGTCCGGGGTCGAGCCCGGCGAGCAGGTGCTGCACGCGCGCGATGCTGGCAAGGTCGGCGGCCGGCGTGCCGGCGCTGGCGGCGAGCAGACAGAGGATGCCGATGGCGAGACTGGTGAGCGGCCCGACGATCGCCATCCACAGCTCCGCCGGCCAGCGCCCCGGCTCGTGCTCGATTTGCGCCATGCCGCCGAACACGAACAGCGTGATGCGCTTGATCTCGATGCCGTTCATGCGCCCCACCAGGGAGTGGGAGAGCTCGTGGGCGAGAACCGAGGCGAAGAACAGCAGCGCGGCGGCGAAGGCGGTGAGCCACGCGGTCGTGGGGCTCCACTGCGGGTGCCACTGCGGGAACAGGCCCGAGGCGAGACCGGTGGTGATCAGCACGAAAATGATGAGCAGGCTCCAATCGACGGTGATGTCGATGCCGGCAATACGCATCAGGTGCAGTCCACGCATAGAAGGCGATTGTAGCAGTCTGTGATCTGCGACGCTAACTTGGCTCGACGGGAGGAGCGACGTGTCGGCTTTCAACGGATTTGCGACGTCATGATTTACGTCGATGACGCACGCTGGAGACGCGTTGAAACAGCCGCGAAAAAAGTCTACAACCGGTCCTTGGCAGATCCATGCGAATTGCCTAGATTTCAGATCGTAGCGGGTCTGCGTCTCGTGACCCGGGTCAGGTGATCCGATGACCCGCCGCAGTCCTTGAGCTGTCGATCGTGATGGGCGTCACCAGGAGAGCGTACATGCAAATCGAAGCCGATCGAGACCGTGGTCAAACCGGGCGCCAGAGCCAGCAGGCCCGGATGGCGCACATGGAGTCAGGAGTCAACGATCTCAGGGTCCAGTTGGCGACGCTGATGGCCCGGTTGACGGGAGTTGAGTCGGACCTTGCCGCGCTCAAGACGGGCGTGTCCATCGCCGAGACCCGCCTGACCGGTATCGAGAACCGGCTGCGGCACGCGGAGAGCCGGCGGGAGCGGATCGAGAGCCGCTTCTCGGATTTCGATTTCGGGGTGGACCGGGTGCAGTCCGACATGGTGAGCCTCAAGGACCGTGTGCGCTGTGTGGAGCTTGACCTGCGCGAGCTGTCCGCAACCTGGTCGAGAGCGGCGAGGCCGGGCGGGGAGCCCGACACGCTCGGCCCGTTGAGCCACGCGGTCAGCCGCGCCGTGGGCTTCAAGAGCAGTTGAGGCGGGGGCGGCCGTCTGAGGAGCTCACTGCCGAGGCGGGGCCGGGCGTTGCGGGGGGGCGTGCCTTTTGCCTCGCCTCGCGCAGGGGAAACTCGAGCCGCAGCGCCCGGATGACCTCGTGGGCTTGCTCGCAGGAGTGCGCGCCTGCGGCATTGAAGTCGAGGTGCGCGAGCGCGGCGAGGGACTGCCTGTGCAGCTTGCCGCCCGCCTTGCTCGAGCAGCCGGCACTCGGCCATCTCGATGCCGGCGTCGCGGGCCATCAGCGAGTAGGCGTATTCGATCACGGTGTAGCCCTTCGGATCCTCGAGCTCCTTGTCGCGGTTGCCGCTGACGCCGTCGAACTTCAACAGCCAGTACCCGAAGCCCTCGGGGGCGGTCACCTGGCCCGAGCGGACCTCGTTCGTCTCGGGATTCCACGCGATGATCGCCTTGGCTCGCGCCCCGCCGGCCGAGGTGCCGACGCGCAAGATGTCCGGCAGGGCGCCCTCGCGATGGCCCGGGTCGAAGGAGCCGTGAAGCGCGTTGCGGTGGCGGAGCACCTCGGATGCCAGCGCGACGAGCGCGTCCACCCGGAGCCTCGTGGCGTGCCGGGGTCCCGGGCCCAGGGCGGGGGCGAACTCGAGAGCGCCCATGCCACCGCTGCCGATGTAGCAGAGAGGCTCGATGGCCTGGAAGCTCTCGGGCGTGCGGCCCTGCTCCCCCGCGGCCGCTGGCATGGCGGCTCGGTCGGCGACAGCCTCGGGCAACCCTCGGCCAGGCCGTGTCAGAGAGCGACCGCCGTCTCCTTAGGCGTTGAGCAGGCCGCGTGCGTGCAGCACGTCGCGCATCGGGGCGAAGGGAAATTCCTGAAGGAGGCGGCCGAGGCGCCGCTCGCAGCGATGAAGATTGGTGTAGTGGCGGAAGCGGGAGACCGCGCCGACGCGGATGCGGGGCTGGCCGGGATCGATCTCCCACGGATGCAGGTAGAACGGGAACGGCCGCCGACCGGCATTGATCTGCCTCAGGCCCGCCCTCGTCAGCCAGTACGGAAAGATCCGGAAGTACCCGCCTCCACAGATGGGGACCTTCATCCCCATGAACTGCGCCGGCACCATGGGGAATTCCACCAGGGTGCGCCCCGAGGGGGCGGCGACGCGTCCCGGGTCCGCTGAGGCATCGGGGATGCCGTAGCGGTCGTGCCGGATGGGGAAGATCGAGGAATCGTAGGCGAACCCCAGGTCGATCAGCGTATCGAGCGCCCACAGCGTGGAGCGGACCACCGAGAAGCTGGCCGCGCGATAGCCCAGGACGGGCGCCCCGATCGCCTGCTCGAGGAGCGTCTTGGCGCGTGCGGTCTCCTCGCGGAATTCCTCGGGGCTCTGCCGGTAGATGAGCTGGTGGGAGAATCCATGGCAGGCGACCTCGTGGCCGCAGTCCGCGATGCGCCGCACCAGCGCCGGGTAGCGCTCGGCCACCCAGCCGAGCACGAAGAACGTTCCCCGGATTTCCTGGCCGGCGAGCAGCGCCAGCAGACGCTCCGTATTGCGCTCCACACGGCACTCACGCGTGCCCCAGCTGTCCCGCGAGACCGCGGAGGCCAACGCCGCGACGTGAAAATAATCCTCCACGTCGACCGTGAACGCATTGACCGGCCGGTTGCGGCCGCTCGCAAGGGGGGCCTGGGGTCCGGCCAGGCTTTGGGGATCTGCCGCCATTCCTTCACTGTAGCGGATCCGCCCCCGTTCCGCTGCGCGGCGCTTCAAAAAAGAACGGCCCCGCGAGGGGGCCGTTCTCTCGGACGCCTGCAGTCCCGGACTTGCCGCAGCCGCTCGGCGCTGCCTTGCGCGGCGGCACTCGGGGAAGGCGCAGCGCGCGAGGCGGGGTTGCGCAAGGTGTTGAAAAGTAAAGAAGAAGGTTGGCTCAGAGTGGTAGGATGTTGTTGTGACACATCCACCCTGCGCCCCGGAGGCTACCCTTCATGGCGATCAAGCGTAGACCGAGAAACGCCCGACAGCAACGGCATTTGCGCAAGCACCTGCAGGGACTCGCCCGGCAAGTGCCAGTGGATTCGATGAGCTTTTTCGACCTGCTGACCGGTCCTGAGCTTTTCGAGCCCCTGGAAGCACGGCTGCCGCAGTACCGGGAGCGCAGGTACCCGCCGACCGTGACACTGGCGATGTTTCCGGGGCAGGAGTTGAGTGCCGGCCGATCCTGCCAGAACGCGGTGAACCAAGCGATGGTCAGTCAGCTTCAGGGGCTTGGAGCCCGGCGCGGCGAGCACCGGATCGTACGACAGCCGTTTCGGCGCGATGTCGGCGGTGGCCCTCGCATTGTCTGGCGAAAAATGGTACCGATCCCGGCCGTTGCTTCGGCTGAGATGTGACCGGCGATAGCCCCTGCCAGGATGCACTCTCCACCGCACCGTGGGGGCTATGGACAGCAAGATGAGGCACAAGCGTTGCGCATCGAAGCTCGATCCGGAAGAGATGGGAAGCCGCTCCTCGGTAACATTGCTGATGAGGAACGCGGTAACAAAATTAGCTGAGGCAACACGAAAACAGGCTTGTCGCGCCGATCGCTGCTGCGAGCAGGAGTCCGTTCAATCCCATGTTGCTAAAGACGAAGATATCGGCGCCGAGACAAACCGTTGTGCTGCTCAGCCGCCCGCGGCTCCTCGAGTGTCTCTCGGCGGGCCGTTCGCGCCGGGTCACTCTGCTTGAAGCCCCGGCAGGCTTCGGTAAGACGACGCTCCTGGCGCAGTGGCGGGAGCTGCTGCTTGCAGAGGGCGTGCAGGTCGCATGGCTGACGCTCGATGCGGATGACAGCGGGGAGCGGCTGGCCGCTTACCTCGCTTTCACGCTGCAGGAGGCCGGCGTTGACATGTCTGCGACCGGGCTGCTGAAGGACGGCCAGCGCGGCTCGGCGGCCGGCACGCTCGCGATCCACGCGGTACTGCATGGCGCCGCGCGCGCCAGGCAGGAGATCTGCCTCATTCTCGATGACCTCGAACGAGTCACGAGCGCAGATGCCCTGGGCCAGCTCGATACTCTGATCCGGTACGCCGCAGAGAATCTGCACGTGGCGCTCGCCGCGCGCGCCAACCCCGGACTCTCGCTCTCGCACCTCGCGCTGATCGGGCAGGTCAGCCATATCGATGCGGGGAGCCTGCGCTTCACGCAGGCGGAAATGAACGCCTGCCTGCAAGGAGCGGTGTCGGCCCACGATCTGGGCGCTGTCCGGGAGCAGACGCAGGGCTGGCCGGTGGCGTTGCAGATTCTGCGCGCGCTCGCGGCGCAGGAGCCGCTGCAGGAGCACGGCGTGCTGCGCAATCCGCTCTCGCAGACGGTGGCGGCGAAGTATTTCACGGAAGAGCTCGTCCGCGGACTGACCGAGCCGCAGCGGGAGTTCCTCTGCGACGTCAGCCTGCTCGATTCGGTGAGCGTCGAGCTCGCCGACCGTGTGCGCGAGGCGCACGACTCCGCACAGATCCTGCGCGCTCTCGAATATCTTTCCGCGCTGATGCCGCCCCTGGAAGAGGCCGCCGGTCATCTGCGGCTGCACCCGATGCTGCGCGAGCACTTCGCGATGCTGGCCGAGCGGCATCCGGCCCGATGCGCGCGGATCCACCGGCGCGCGGCGCAATGGCTGGCCGACGCACAGGATCTCCTGGCCGCGTTGCGTCACGCGAAGGCGGCCGGCGACAAGATGCTCACCGGCGCGTTGATCCTGCAGGCGGGAGGCGTGTCGATCTGGATCCGTCACGGCATGCAGGAAGTGATCGCAGCGCAGCGGCTGATCGATGAGGAGATGATTGCCGCGATGCCGCGCCTCGGGCTGATACGCGCCATCGTGCTCATCAAGCAGTCGCGCCTGCACGAGGCTCGCGCACAGTACGACCGGGTCGCCACCGCCACGCGGGGCTTCTCGCAGGATCCGGCCGAACCCGGGGCCACGGCGCTGCGGCGCGAGGGCTTGTTCATCCTGTCCATGCTGGTGATCTACTGCTGCCTGCCGCTCACCGATGCGCACCTGGGCTCTCTCGCCCAGGGCCTGCACGATCCGGCCGCCGAAGACGTCGAGCTGGCGCATCACAAGACCGTGCTGTGCGTGACCCATCTGCAGAGCGGGCTGTTTGATGCCGCATGGCGCTACGGCGAGGAAGCCGCCGCGCACTGCCTGGCGTTCGGCTCGATCTACGGCGCGAACTTCATCGACTTTCACACCGGCTCGATCGCGATGGCCCGCGGGGATACCCAGGAGGCGCTGCAGCGTTACGAGCGGGGCCGGCGCAAGAGCCGCAGGCATTTCCCGCACGACGCGGGTCTGGGCCTGATCGGCAATGTACTGATGGCCGAGTTGGATCTGGAATGCAACGCTCTCGGCAATGCGAAGCGGCGCCTCTCGCAGGTGATCACGCGGCTGCGCGACGCCGAGGCCTGGTTCGAGATCTATGCGGCCGCTTATGGGGCGAGCGCCGAAGTCTACCTGCTCGATCGGGGGCTCGAGGAGACGCTCGCCATGCTCGATGAGGCGCACGCGCACGCTCAGCGTCTCGGCCTTGCGAAACTGGTGCCGCTGCTCGATGCGCTGCGCGTCGCCTCCCTGACCCTCGCCGGCGAGCCGGACCGGGCGCTGCGTGTGGCGGAGAGAAGCCCGACGCGGTTCGCCGCTGCCGGCCTTGCCGAAGGAGAGGGGGCCTCCTGGCGGGAGGTCGAGTGCCTCGCCACGGCCTGGGTGCGCCTGATGGCGCGCCACGGCCGGTTCCAGGAGGGCATGCGGGTCTGCGAGGCGGCGCTCGCTTACGGACGCTCCCGCGGAGTCGCGCGGATGGTGCTGCGCCTGAACGTCCTTGCGGCCATGTGTCTGGAGGGCATGGGGGAGCATGCCGAGGCGCTGGCGCGCATGGGCGAGGTGTGTGCGGAAGTCGCGCGCACGGGTTATCTGCGCGCCGTGCTGCGCGAGGGGGCGGCGCTCGCAGCGCTGCTCGCCGAGGCCGGCCGCGTGCTTGCCGAGGAAGCGCTGCGCCGGCAGGCGTGTGATCTGCATGCGCTGCTCACGGGCGAGGCCGTCCGGCAAAGGCCGGTGTTCAGTCCGAGGGAACTCGATGTTCTCCAGCAGCTCGATCGGGGTCTGAAGGACAAGGTCATCGCTCGCCGTCTCGGAGTGAGCGAGCATGCGGTGCGTTTTCACCTGAAGAACATCTATGCCAAGACCCGTTCCCACGGGCGCCTCGAAGCGCTCGTCCGGGCTCGCGAGCTGGGCGTGCTGAGGGAGGCACCCTCCCGGAATCGGTAGGGTGGCCCCGTACGGGCCCGATCCGACCCTCCTGCCGGAATTGCCTCTGCTCCTAGCTTTTTTCCCCCTTGGCGCCTCATTCGCGCCGGGTAAAGTCCGGCGCACAGGGGCACGAGCCCCGCAGGGGGATCGAGGCGTGCTTCGAATCGGCGTCGATGTCGGCGGAACGAACACGGATGCCGTGCTCATGGACGGCCGGCGCCTGATCGCATTCCACAAGCATCCGACGACGCCCAACGTCAGCGACGGCATCGTGGGGGCGATCCGCGCCATCCTCGAGGACGGTGGCGCGGGCGCCGAGCGCTCGCCCGAGAGCATCGCCGCCGTGATGATCGGGACCACCCATTTCACCAATGCGTTCGTCGAGCGGCGCAATCTCTCGTCGGTCGGGGTGGTGCGCATTGCCTTGCCGGCCGCGCGCGGCGTACCGCCGCTGATGGACTGGCCGCGGGATTTTGTCACGGCGATCGGCCACAACGTGCACTGCGTGCGTGGCGGATATCACTACGACGGACGAATTAATTCCCCGCTCGATGAACAGGCGGTCGCGCAGGCCGCGCGCCAGATGCAGGCCCAGGGACTGAAGTGCGCCGCGGTGTGCGGGCTGTTCTCGCCCGTCAATGCCGAGATGGAGGAGCGCGCGGCGCAGATCATTGCGCAGGAAGCCCCGCAGATCGCCGTGACGCTGTCGAGCCGGATCGGGCGGATCGGGATCATCGAGCGCGAGAATGCCGCCATCATGAACGCCTCCCTCGCGGGCATGGCGCGCGAGGTCGTGGCGGCGTTCGCGGCGGCGCTGCGCGCCCTCGGCATCGAGGCGCCGTTCTTCATCAGTCAAAACGACGGCACGCTGATGAGCGCCGAGCGGGTGGCGCAATATCCGGTGTTGACCTTCGCCTCGGGTCCGACCAATTCCATGCGGGGGGCGGCGTACCTGTCCGGGCTGAGCGATGCGCTGGTCGCGGACATCGGCGGCACCACGACCGACATCGGCATGCTGGTGGGCGGTTTCCCGCGCGAGTCGGCGATCAGCGCGAACATCGGCGGAGTACGCACCAACTTTCGCATGCCCGATCTGCTGTCAATCGGGCTCGGCGGCGGCAGTCTCGTACACGCCGATGCGGGCGCAGTGCGCGTCGGTCCGCGCTCGGTCGGCTATCGGCTGGCGCAGCAGGCCCGAGTCTTCGGCGGAGACGTGCTGACGGCGAGCGACATCGCCGTCGCCGCGGGCTATGCCCGGATGGGCGATGCCGTGCGGGTCGCCGGCCTCGATCCGGCGCGGGTCGAGGCCGGCGTCGCCGAGATCCATCGGCTGTTCGCCGAGGCCCTGGACCGCATGAAAACCTCGGCGGCCGCCATCCCCCTGGTGTTGGTGGGGGGCGGTTCGGTGTTGATCCACCGGGCCATTCCCGGAGTCTCGGAGGTGATCGTTCCCCAGGCCGCGGGGGTTGCCAACGCGATCGGCGCCTCGATCGCGCAGGCGGGCGGCGAGGTGGATCGGGTGTATTCGTACCAGCAGCTCGGTCGGGAAGGCGCGATCGCGGCGGCGACCGAGGAGGCCCGACGCGCCGCGCTCGCTGCCGGAGCAGTCCCGGATACCCTGAGAGTGGTCGAGGTGGAGGAATTGCCTATCGCGTACGTGCCGGGCGGGGCGGTGCGCCTGCGGGTCAAGGTCACGGGCGATCTGGCATTGGCGCGCCCGCAGGGGGCGCCGGCGGGGGAGGTGGGCGCATGAAGATCGAGACCGCGATGCTCGAGGACTTTGCGCGCGGGGCGGCTTTCCTCGGCACCGGCGGCGGCGGTGATCCGTACATCGGCCGCCTGTGCTGTGCCCACGCGATCGAGCAGTACGGCGCCCCGCAGCTGCTGGCGCTCGAGGCCGTGGCGGATGATGCCAACGTGTTTTCGGTCGCGGGCATGGGGGCGCCTACCGTCCTCGTGGAGAAGCTGTTCTCGCTCGAGGAGGCGCATCTGGCGGTTTCCAAGCTCGAGCGATTCCTCGGTCGCCGCGCGGATGTCATCATCGCGGCCGAGTGCGGCGGCATCAACGCGACGCTGCCGGTCGCCTATGCGGCCCTGCGCGGATTGCCCGTTGTCGATGCGGATGGGATGGGCCGGGCCTTCCCGTCGATCCAGATGGTGTCCTTCAACGTCTACGGTGTCGCCTGCACGCCGATGGTGATCGCCAATGAGCACGGCGAGAGTGTCATCATCGAGACGGGCGCGGCGGTCGCCGCCGAGGAAATCGGGCGGGCGCTCGTGGTGCAGATGGGCGCCTCGGCCATGCTCTCCTGCTATCCAATGACCGGCGCGGAGGCGAAGCGCACCGCCGTGGCGGCGACGCTGTCGGTGGCATATGGCATCGGCCGGGCGATCAGCGCCGGCCGCAGCGCCGGCGAGCCGGTCGCGGCGCTGCTCGCGTATCTGCGCACCACGCCCTATTACCGTCATGCCCACCTGCTCTTCGAGGGAAAAATCATCGACGTGCAGCGCGAGACGACGCGGGGATGGGTTCTCGGGCGATGTGTGCTCGAAGCCCTCGACGGTCGGGGTGCGCGCCTCGAGATCCAGTTCCAGAACGAGAATCTCTGCGCGCAGCGGGACGGACGCGTGATCGCCATCGTCCCCGATCTGATCGTCGTGGTCGATCGGGAGAGCGCCGAACCGATCACGACGGAGGGCCTGCGCTATGGCCAGCGGGTCAGCGTGCTCGGGGTCAGCGCGCCGCCGGCGCTGCGCACCAGCGATGCCCTGGCGGTGTTCGGACCGCAGGCCTTCAGGCTCGATCACCCGTTCGTGCCCATCGAAATCCTCGCCGCAACACCATGACCTCGATCGACCACCGCTGACAGCTGAACCATTGCGACCATGACAACGACGAAACTCGGGGGGACAGACATGAATCGCGCCGCCACAGGCCTGATGGCCGTTGTTCTTGCCGCGTGGAGCGGTATTGCCGTCGCCGCGCAGCCCGCTGTGACCCAGCAGCTGCAGCCGGTGATCGTCACCGCGCAAAGACGCGCCCAGCACATCCAGTCCGTGCCCATACAGATGACGGCGCTCTCGGGACGGCAGCTGGCGGCCGCCGACGTCAGCAACACCCAGCAGGCGCTCAATCTCATCCCGAACGTGACGGTGGCGAATTCGTTCACGTTCCTCAATTCTTTCGTGACCATCCGCGGCGTCTCGGAGATCAACAACGCCGATCCGCCGATGCTGGTGGTGGTCGATGGCGTGGCGCAGAACAGCCAGAAGCAGCTGTTGATGGACCTGTTCAACGTGAAGCAGGTGCAGGTGCTCATGGGGCCCCAGGGCGGCCTGTACGGCCAGAACGCCATCGGCGGCGTGATGATCATCACCACGCGCGGACCGACCAACCGGTTTCATTCGCACCTCGACCTGAAATACGGCAATGGCCGTGCGTACGCCGCGACGGCGAGCGTTTCCGGACCGCTCATCAGGGACAGGCTGCTCTTCAGCATCGACGGCAACGTGCACGGCAGCGGCGGGCTCATCAGGAATCCCTACCTGCGCAGGAACGTCGATGCGGTCAATCACGATGATACGATCCGGGCACGGCTGCTTGCCCTGCCGACGAGCTGGTTGACTCTCGATCTGCGCGGGGACTACAACGGCTTCAAGGGAGGCGCGACCTGGGACAGCGTGGTGTTCAGCGGCAATGCGAATGACATCCAGCCGCCCCAGAGCGACTATCTCGGCGCCAGCTCCGGTCACGTGAGCGACCTGGCGTTCAAGTTCGACGCCAATCTGGGCTTCGCAACCCTGACCGGCGTCACCGGCTACACGAACCTCCTCGAGGACTACCGCGGGTCTTTGGACTTCACCAACCCGACGATCAATCCGGGAGGTCTGTTCGGCTTCCTCGGGCCGGTGGGACAGGGGCAGAACCTGTCGACCGCGATCACAAGCCAGGAGATCCACCTCGCCTCGCCGAATGCGCAGCGGCTGCGCTGGCTCATCGGAGCCTATTACGAGCAGACCACCAAGTCGCTCCTCACCCGGGCGTTCTTCGAGATCCCGACCGGGTCGGATCAGTTCTACAACCCGGCCGCGGTGATCATCAACCGCAACGAGGCCGATCACAACCATTCCTGGGCGCTCTACGGACAGGCCGACTACGACCTGACGCATCGCCTCACGGCCACCGTCGCTCTGCGCTACGATTCAAATACCCTTGCTCAGACGAACCTCGCCAATCCGGGCTTCGGTGGCGTGGCGCGCAAGACCGAGACGGATTCGGAGCCCAAGGCGACCCTGACATATCATTTCACGAGGCGGGCGCTCGGCTACCTCACCTATTCGACGGGTTTTCGCGGCGGCGGCTTCAACTCACCGGGCATCTCGGCGCCGTTCTCCGAGTATTTCCGCCCCGAGACGCTCACCAATTACGAGGCCGGCTTCAAGACCAGCTGGCTCGATCGGCGGCTCATCGTCAACGGCGACTACTATTACGACGTCGATCACAACTACCAGTTTTTCTTCGTCAATGCGACCAACGGCTCGCAGATCATCCAGAATCTTAACCGCGTGCACATCCGCGGACTCGAGCTGAGCGTCCAGGCGGTCGTGACCGGCGGATTGCAGGTGTTCGGCGGTGTCGGCACGACCCACACGGACATCGTCAACAGCTCCTCGGTGAGCAACGCCTTCCCGGGAATCGACGGCAATCACACGCCGAAGACGATTCCCTGGGACCTCAAGGTGGGGTTCCAGTATGATCGGCCGCTGGGCGATGGCTACCGCGGCACACTGCGGGTGGATTTCACCCACGATGGCAAGCAGTACTGGCAGGTCTACAATCGCGCGGTGCAGAAGCCCCTGAACCTGCTCGACGCCCGGGCCGGGGTCGAGTTTGCCCCCTGGGGCGTCTATCTCTGGGGCAGGAATCTCGGCAACGAGCGCTACTACGAGGACTACAACCCCTCGAAGTTCACCGGCTTGCCCTACGACATCGGGTCCCTGGCCGAGCCGCGCACATACGGCGTGGAAGTCACGGCAAACTTCTGAGGGCGATGCCCATCGCGATTGCGGCCGAGACCCCTGCATGCAAGCAGTTGTCCGCGAGGCACAGTCGCGATCCTTCGGCCACCCGCTTCTGGTGTGAACGGTGGTCAGCAACCGGCTGATTCTGGGGTTGGGGCGCGGTTTTGATTTGACCGGGTGAGTCTCGGCGCTCGGGTCTGCCTCCCGTCCGCTTCCGATTTCGCCTCATCGACGTCGTTTTTCTGCGCCTCGCCAGAACGGCGGCGCAGTCTGCCCGGCCTGAGAGGCCGGGCAGAGAGCTAACGCTGCGATGGGATTCCCGGGGGTGCCGGCACCTGCATCGGGATGCGGCCTGATCCATTTCGGCTACGCTGAAGGTGTGAGATGCAGATAGAGGAAGGCCCGGTAGTTTGATTGGCATCGAACCCCGGGGCCCTCGGCGCGCAGCGCCGTCGGAGGCAGCTTTGCCAAGCCTTTGTGATGCGCCGGGAGACCGGCGAGGAGCAAGTGGTGGAAGTCACGCAGCGACAATCGAGTTTCGCCCGCGAAGAATCAATGTCGCCAGGCGGGAAGTCCACGGTGAGGCAGGTTTGGCGAACCACATCGACCCCGAGTCATGCGCAGGTCCCCGTGAGGGGGCAGGCGAAGCCGGCAGACGCTCCGTATTGCGCTTCACATGGCACTCAGGCGTGGCCCAGCTGTCCCGCGAGAGCGCGGAGGCCAATGCCGCGACCTGAAAAGAATCCTCCCCGTCGACCGTGAACGCAGGGAGCGGCCGGTTGCGGCCGCTCGCAAGGGGCCCTGGGGTCCGGCCAGGCTTTGGGGATCTGCCGCCATTCCTTCACGGTAGCGGACCCGCCCCCGTTTCGCTGCGCGGCGCTTCAAAAAAGAACGGCCCCGCGAGGGGGCCGTTCTCTGGGACGCCTGCAGTCCCGGACTTGCCGCAGCCGCTCAGCGCTGCCTTGCGCGGCGGCGGGCGGCGAACAGCCCGCAACCGAGCAGTCCCGCGGCGAACAGCGCCAGGGTGCCCGGCTCGGGGACGTTGTACTTGCCCTTGCCACCGCAGTTGTTCTGGTTGCCGTCGTTGCCCTGATTGCCGTCGTTACCGTAATTTCCCTGGTTGCCGTCGTTGCCCTGATTGCCGTCGTTACCGTAATTTCCCTGGTTACCGTCGTTACCCTGGTTGCCGTCGTTACCGTAATTTCCCCGGTTACCGTCGTTGCCCTGATTACCGTAGTTACCGTAATTTCCCTGGTTGCCGTCGTTACCCTGGTTGCCGTCGTTACCGTAATTTCCCTGGTTACCGTCGTTACCCTGATTACCGGAGTTGTTCTGGTTGTTGTAGTGGCCCGGGTAGGGATTCGCGTGGGCCGGCTGCACGCAAGCCAGTGCGATTGCCCCAACGGCGGCAAGCGTAAGAGACTTCAGGGTGGCACGTGCCAGGGCCGACGGACGAACGAATGCGGTAAACGAGCTCATGTAGACCTCCATGCGGGGTTGTTCCGCTGCTGGCGGGAATTAAGCAACTTCCATGCCACGGAGAAAAATCATCTCCAAGACAAGCAATTGTGCCCCGGGTGCATCCTTTGGGTAAACCCTGTTCCCGGCAGATGTAAGGTTTGCCGACAAGTTTTATGTCAAATACAGACGTGCCGCGTCGCGGGCCTGCGCTCCTGACGCAGGCATCCTGACATCATAAAGAGAACGGCCCCGCAAGGGGGCCGTTCTCGGGACACCGCCAAGGTGTCAGGACGTGGCGGAGACGCTCAGCTCTGTCGAGCGCGGCGGCGGGCAGCCACCAGCGCGCAGCCGAGCAGTCCCGCGGCGAACAGCGCCAGGGTGCCGGGCTCCGGGACGGTGGTGCTCGTCCCGTCGTACAGCGCGGCGCTGTTGGGGGTCCCGATCCAGTCGCTGCATGCTTCTTCCTTCTTGCAGGTCTGCGGACCCAGGAAACCGACCACCACCGTGCCCACCTGCAGGGTGCCGGCATTTAGATCGGGTCCGGATCCGGCCGCGCCGGCGAGCGTGTTGGTGCCGAGATTCGCCTGGAACACGTAATAGCCGCTGGCGCCGGGATCATTGCCCTGGGTGGTGCGAAGCCAGGCGCTCAGGGGATTGCTTGGCGAGGCGGAGAGCCCGAGATAAGTATCCAGGAATCCGCCCGTCCACCCCGAGCCGGACTCGGAGGCCGTTGCCGCGCCGTTCCCGCCGCCGGTGACGGTGAAGCCGGAGGGCAGTGTGTAGTTGTTGGGGACCAGAATATCGACCAGGAAATCCCCGGTCGCCGGCCCCGAGGCAGACCAGAACCCGAAGTTCGGCGAGGAGGCGGTGGTCGGGGTGACGCTGCCGTTATCCGAGCACGCCGGTGTCGGGCTATAGCAGAACGCGTGCAGCGCAGCGGCGCAGGCCGAGAAAGACCAGAACAAGCCGGCGGCCGCGGCCGCAACTGCACAAACCGCTTTGGTTGATCGCATCACGATACGCACCTCCAAAATGGCGTGCCTTCCGCAACGCCTCGTGAAATCACTACATGCAAGCTACATGCCGTGATAGGGAGGGTCCATTGAATACCCATTGAAAATGAAAGGCTTACGGGAAAGCAGGCCCGGCTGCCATCCATCCGTGCGGCGCCACGATCAGGCTGTTCGTAAAATCCATCGACAATGCGCGATCTCACCGCTCGCGCTCGGCGCGGCGCCAACCGACCCGGCGGGGCGGCAGGCAATGAATAGCGTCCAGCCGGGCATCTTCGCACTGAAGAGCGCCAGTGCCGCGGGCAGCGGGACATCGGTGCCGGTCTTCCCGACCACGATGTCGCCGCCGTTTCTCCCGGGAGCGCACCGTGCCACGCGTCCTATCGCCGTCGATGAGCGTACACCCGGCAAGGGGGTGCCTGGTCTGAGGGTCCTAAAAGAGAACGGCCCCTCGAGGGGGCCGTTCCAGGAACATCCGCGTGCATGTCACGTCCTCGCGGGATGTCACATTGCCTTGCGCTCAGCTCTGACGGGCGCGACGGCGCCGGGAGACGAAGAGGCCGCAGCCGAGCAGTCCGGCCCCGAAGAGCGCCAGGGTGCCGGGCTCCGGGACGGTGCTGACGCCGGTGATGTCACCGTCGATGCTGAATGATGCGCAATTGCTCTTGGTGCAGGTGGCGTTGAACGTATCGACGAGTGTCAGCGAGTACGCCGACATGTCCATGGCGGGAGCAGGACCGCCTCCTACCGTGGAGCCCAAGCTGGTGAGCGTCCCGATGGTGCCGCTCTCATCCCACAGTTGGTTGCTTGCGCCCCAATAGGCCGTTTGCATGACACTGCCCGAGCCCGTCAGCGCTCCGCCGAGCGTTGTGCCAAACTCATTCGCCCCCACAGGAGTCGTGAAGCCGGTCGCGCTGATGGACACCGTGAGGGCGCCGCAACCGCTCGAGTTCATGCAGGCAGTCGTGAAACCACCCAGATCAAGCCCCCATGGCTGGGTCGAGGGTGAATTGCTCTCCGGGACAAAATAGGAGACGTCCCAGCCGTTCAGATCCGAGTTGGTGTAGCTGCTTCCATTGGTCGTGAAAAACGTGCTGCTGTTCCCTCCACTGGACACGGTCATCTGCATGGGGCCGGCGAACGCGGTACCCGCCGCCATCGCGCCAATCGCGGCGATGAGGCCAAGCTTAGAAATGTGCCTGTTCATTAAGTGAACTCCCGGTAATGGTGGTCTCCACGACCAATATTGAGCAAGAAAAATGCCATATTCAATAAATTCATGTATATCAACTAGTTATGTGAAAACCAACCGAACGATCGCCTGGAGTGTAAAAATTATCGACGATCGGATCCGGATCTAATTGAGAAGAGTGCTCCTCGAAGGTGGCTTTCGGAATGCCGTTCCGGGAGTCAGGCAGGTCGCTCTTGCGTGCGCCGCTGCACGCGAGCCATCGCCAGGTCCACCCGGGTGAGGACTGCGGCAAGCACGGCCGGCGCATCGGGTTCCCGTGCCATGCGGGTCTTGCCCCGCACGGCGTTGGAGTGTTGGCTTCGGCCGCAGCAGGCCCCAACAGGCCGGCAGCCACGGTGAGGCTGCGTGGTATCTCGATGAGCGAGTCATGATGCACAGTCTTTCAGGTCCATGATTCGTGTCGGACGACACCGCTCGATGCAAGGCACATGCCATGTGGAGGACAACTTTGGGTCTCCTCTGAAATCAACGTCTTACGTTGGCGACATTCAGCATGGATTCAGCTGTGTTAACCTAATCTGCTGCGGGTTAACCTAATCTGGCGTTGTCCGCCGCCGCATCGAGAACGCTGTCAAAGATTTCGACATTTCGGATGCGCGGCGCTACGGACGGGGGGCGTCCATGGCACTATCGCGGGCCGCACCCTGTCTCGATTCGCATGCCTGAAGGAGGGCACCATGCGTACTCATCGTGTCGGATTCAGCGCCGCGCGCTGGATGCTCTGCGCGCTCGCCAGCCTCGCTCTCACGGCCTGCGGCGGCGGTGGCAGCAGCGGGAGCAGTGGCAGTAGCAGCAGCAGCTCCGGCGGAGGGAGCAGCCCCACCACCTACAGTGTCGGTGGCTCCATCAGCGGCCTGAGCGCCTCGGGCCTCGTACTCGAGGACAACGGCGGCAACAACCTCACGGTGAACAACGGACAAAGCTCGTTCACCTTCACCACGATGCTCGCGAACGGCGCCGCGTACGACGTGACCGTGGCGACTCAGCCCACGGGAGAGACCTGCACACCCTCCTCGAACACGGGCACGATCTCGAGTGCCAATGTCAGCAACGTCAGCGTGGCGTGCACGGCGAACACCTACACCATCACGGGCAGCGCCACCGGACTTACGTCCGCGGGCCTGAAGCTGCAGTTCTATACGGGCGGACAGGTGCTGTCGGTGGCGGGGGCGGCCTCGGGCTCCGCCTCGTACACGGATTCCAGTGTGCCCTACGGCAGCAGCATCCTGGCGAGCTTCATCAGCCAGCAGCCGGGCTGGGAGACGTGCACGCAGAACTCCGGTGACTTCTCCGGGACAGTCGCGCAGAACGTGACGGGCGAGGACCTGACTTGCACAGCGGACACGGCAAGCGCCAGCACGGTCACGATGACGGGCGCCACGCTCCAAGGTCCTACCGGCGTGGCGGTGGATTCTTCCGGGGACATATTCGTGGCCGACACCAGCGCCAGCAAGATCTACGAGATCTCCGGTGGTGTGGCGACGGAGCTGGCAAGCACCTATACGTTCTCCAGTCCCTACGGCATCGCCGTGGATTCCGCGGGCAACGTATATGTCGCCAACTCCGGGGGTAACGACATTCTCGAGATCGTCAAGTCCTCCGGCGCGGTGAACACGCTGGGTAGCTCGCATACCTTCCTCAGTCCCAAAGGTGTGGCGGTCGACTCCCAGGGCAATGTGTTCGCGACCGACTCCGGGCACAACGAGATCGTCGAGATCGCCTCGACGGGTACGGTGTCCGTGGTGGCGGGCTCGACCGTGGCCGGTTGCGTCGAAGGCAACGGGCCGAGCGCGGAGTTCGACGATCCTACGGGCATCGCCGTGGATTCCGCGGGCAACCTGTACGTGGCAGACGCCAACAACAGCGTGATCCGCGAGGTCACCTCGGTCGGCACGAACGACACGGTCTCGATCCTGGCCGGGGGGGGCGGAACCTGCTCCGGCGCCACTACGGGTACCGCCGGTTATCTGAATGGTACGGGAACGGCTGCGGAGTTCGAGGACCCCATGGGTGTGGCGGTGGACTCCGCAGGCAATGTATACGTGGCCGACAACCTCAATAACGCCATCCGGGAGGTCTCCCCGCAAGGGGTGGTCACTACGGTGGCGGCCTCGGCTGACCCGACGAACGGCACCACCAATAAGATCTATGCGTTCAATGGTCCCTGGGGCATTTCGGTGGGCACCTCCACCGGCAATCTGGACGACCTGTACGTGGGCGATTTCGGCAGCAAGACGATCGTCGAGCTCGCTCCGTAGCCCTTGTGGCGGGCGGGCGTTGCGCCCGCCCGCCCACACTTCCCAGCGCCCGCCGCGCAGCCGATCGCAGATTCCGAGCGACCGCGGACGCTGAGCCCCAACTGACCGGCAAATCCCGCTACTCTCCCGCCCGTGCATTACGATCGCGTCGCGCTGGGCTACCTTCTCTGTGCCGCCGCCTATGCGGGGCTGCTCGGGGTGTGCCTCACGCTCTGGCGGCGGCGCCTGGCGGGCTCGGGGTTCGCCGTGGCGATCGCCGCCCAGCTCGGCTGGGCGGGGCTGCTCGCCGCGCAGGCGGCCGGGGCGCCCATCCAGGCGGGCCTTGCGATCACGGTCGAGTACCTGCGCGATCTCGCCTGGATGCTGGTGCTTGTGCGCTGTCTGCGGGGGGCCGGCACATCGGCTACCACCCGCGCCGTGCAGCAGGGCCTCGCCGTGCTGGTGGGGGTGGTCATCGTGGCCGGTGGCCTCACGCTCTGGCCGGGCCATCCGGGGATCTCGAGGCTGATCGAGCGCTACTGGCTGTGGGGGGGATTCCTGCTCTCGATCGGCGGCCTGGTGCTGGTGGAGCAGGCGGCGCGCAACACGCGCTCGACCCAGCGCTGGGCGCTGAAGTATGTGTGGCTGGCTCTCGGTGCGCTCTTCGCCTGGGACCTGGGGTTCTTCTCCATCGGCATGCTGCGAGGCAGCCTGGCGAATGTCTTCTGGGCGGATCGCGGCATCGTGGACGCCGTGCTCGCGGGCCTGCTCGCGGTCGCCTTCAGCCGCATCGAGGAGTGGGAGTCGGCGGCCTTTCTCTCGCCCCGCATCGTGTTCTTCAGCGCGACGCTCCTCGGGGCGGCGCTGTATGCGTTCGTCATGGCGGTGGGGAGCTATCTCATCCGCCGGCTCGGGGGCTCCTGGGGGGCGGCCGGCCAGATGCTCTTCCTCGCCGCCGGCGCTCTGGTGCTGGTGGTGGCGGCGCTGTCGGAGCAGTTTCGCGCCTGGTCGCGGGTGACCCTCGCCAAGTACCTCTTCCCCTATCGCTACGACTATCGCCGGGAGTGGCAGAAGCTCACGCGCGCGCTCTCGGTCGGCGGGGAGACGCCGATCTACGAGCGCATCGCCAAGGTCATGGCGGGCTTCATGAGCTCCCCGTACGGGGGGCTGTGGCTGAAGGACACCGAGGGCGGCTTCGCACCCGCGGGCGGGGATCTCGCTCCGCCTTCGGCACCGCACGAGAGCGGCCAGGGGGAGTTCTTCGAGTACCTGCTGCACAACGAGTGGATCTGCGACCTCGATGAGGTGCGCGGCCCCCGGCGCGGCAAGCCCGTGCCGGTCCCGCCCGCGTGGATGCTCGAGAACGCCCGGCTGTGGCTGGTGGTGCCGCTCATCTGCGAGAGCGCGATGGTCGGGTTCGTCCTCATCGCCCAGCCGCTCGCCGCGATGAGGCTCTCCTGGGAGGAGCTCGACCTGCTCAAGGCCGCGGGACGGCAGGTCGCGAGCTACCTCGCCTTCGAGCAGGCCGCCAAGCGCCTGGCCGAGGCCCATCAGTTCGAGGCGCTGAACCGGCTCTCGGCGGTGCTGATGCACGACTTGCGGCACCTGATCGCCCAACAGGCGCTCGTGGTGCAGAACGCCGCGCGCCACCGCGGCAACCCGGAATTCTTCGACGATGCGATCTTGACGATCGACAACTCCGTGAAGCGCATGACGCGCCTGATGGACGAGTTGCGCAGCGGCGTGCTCACCGAGCAGACCCATCGCGTGGAGGTGGCCGAGCTCTGCGCGGAGGCGATCCGGCGCTGCCCGGGGCAGCCGCGCCCGACACTCGAGGTGCGCGAGCGCGGCGAGGTCGTGCTCCATCGCGAGCGCCTGCTGCAGGTGCTCGAGCACCTGATCCGCAACGCCCAGGAGGCGACACCGGCGCAGGGATCGGTTACCGTACGGGCGCAAACCTCGGCTCAGCAGGCGCTCATCGAGGTGGCCGATACCGGCTGCGGCATGGACGAGGAGTTCGTGCGCCACAAGCTGTTTGCGCCCTTCGAGACCACCAAGGGGGAGAAGGGCTTCGGTATCGGCGCCTACCAGGCGCGCGAGTTCGTGCGCAAATGCGGCGGCAGCATCGAGGTCGAGAGCCGCCCGGGACGCGGCACGCGATTCACCCTGCGCCTGCCGCTCGCGCCTGCGCTGTCGAGAACGGAAGGAGAAGGACTGAAGAATGAGCTCCAAACCCACTAGGCTGCTGATCGTCGAGGACGATCCGGGGCTGCAGCGCCAGCTCAAATGGGCGCTCGAGCCCTACGAGGTCGAGTGTGCCTCGAGCCGCGCCGAGGCGCTCGTGGCCGTGCGCCGGCTCGAGCCGCCCATCGTGCTGCAGGACCTGGGGCTGCCGCCCGACCCGGACGGCGTGGAGGAGGGCTTCGCCACCATCGGGGAGATCCTGCGCCAGGCGCCGGCCACCAAGATCATCGTCGTCACGGGGCGCGAGGGCCGCGAGCACGCCCTGCGGGCGATCGCGGCCGGCGCCTATGACTTTTGCCAGAAGCCGGTGGACATGGACGTGCTCTCGCTCATCATCGACCGCGCCCGGCGCATCTACGAGCTGGAAGAGGAGAACCGCCGGCTCGGCGGCAATCCCTCCCTCGCCCTCGAGGGCGTGATCGCCGCAAGCGAGCCCATGGTCAAGGTCTGCCGCCTGGTGCAGAAGCTCGCCCCCACCCAGGCCTCGGTCCTGCTGCTCGGGGAAAGCGGCACCGGCAAGGAGCGCCTCGCACGGGCGCTGCACGCCCTGAGCGCGCGCGCCGCGCAACCCATGGTCGCCCTCAACTGCGCGGCCATTCCCGAGACGCTGCTCGAGAGCGAGCTGTTCGGCTACGAGCGCGGCGCGTTCACCGGCGCGGTCAAGCAGACCCTCGGCAAGATCGAGACCGCCGACGGCGGGACGCTGTTTCTCGATGAGATCGGGGACATGCCGCTCACTTTGCAGGCGAAGCTGCTGCGCTTCCTGCAGGAGCGGGTGATCGAGCGCATCGGCGGACGGGAGGTGATCCAGGTCGATGTGCGCATCATCGCGGCCACGCACCGGGATCTGAAGGCGGCGATGGAGCAGAAGGCCTTCCGCGAGGACCTGTACTACCGCATCAGCGAGGTGGCCGTGCAGATCCCCCCGCTGCGCGAGCGCGGCTCGGACGCGGTGCTGATCGCCAATTACCTGCTGCAGATCGCCTGCAAGCGTCACGGCAAGCCGGCGCTCAAGCTCGGGCCGGATGCGATCGCCGCCATCGAGCAGTATCCCTGGCCGGGAAACGTGCGCGAGCTCGAGAACAAGGTGAACGCCGCGGCCATCATGACCGAGGGCAAGCTCGTCACGGCGGAGGATCTGTCGCTGACGGCGGTCGTGCCGGGGGAGGAAGCGGGGATCGTCCCGCTGCGCGAGGTGCGCCAGAGGGCCGAGACCGAGGCGGTGCAGCGCGCACTCGCCGTCACGGGCGGGAACGTCTCCAGAGCGGCCGAGCTGCTCGGCGTGACACGCCCGACGCTCTACGACCTCATCCAGCGGACCTCGGGGAACGGCGCGAAATAACCCGGCCCATGCGCGACCGCGAGCGCAGCCGCGTAAAGAGTCCGGCTCAGCCGCTCAGGCGCCGCCGCAGCGCGAAGCCGAGCGCCGCCGTCCCGGCGAGGAACAACGCGAGCGTGGAAGGCTCCGGCACGGTCACCTGATGATTGCCGTTGCTGCCGGCGGGGTCGCCACCACCACCACCACCACCACCACCGCCACCGGCACTCGAGCCGCCGCCGGTCGCCCCCGGCGGGTCGAGCAGACTGCTCGTGCCGCTGCCGCCCGAGCCCGAGCGGCCCGAAGCGGAGCCCCCACCGGAATCCGGCCGGCCTCCGCGGGGATTGGAAGCATCCGCGGCCGGCAAGGCGCCCGCACTGCCGAGCTCACCGAACCCCACCCCGGGATCGTAGGCGTCATCCGCCGCGATGAGGATCGCAGGGCCCGCCCCGGGCTCGGCCGGCCGATGGGCCGCGGAGGCCGGATCGCCCGACGTCCCGTGTGGGGCCGTTCCTGCAGGGAGGGGCGTGCCCGGGGCTGCGGACTGCGCGTACAGAGCGGCAGCGGAGGGCACGGCGGACCCCGGGCGCTCCTGTCCGGCTGAGCCGGCCGAGCCGGCCGTGGGCCGGTGCGCGGCCGTACCTGCTCGGGGGTTGGCGCCGAGGAGGGCAGGGGCGCTCGCGTGATGCGCACCGCCGCTAAAGGTCAGCCATCCGCTCGCCGATAAAAAGCCGAACAGCAGTACGATCAAAAACGGCCGGAGAGTTTTGGCCTTCATAAGGGCGGTATCGCCTCGGGATCCCTGTTGTGTGCTCGCGGGCTCTTGGGATCCTTAGTGGACGGCAGTCTATCGCGGGGTTAGGACTGTCGCAAGATGGCGTCATAACATATTCCACGGGAACTTACGCGCGAAAGCTCATGCCGGGGCGCGCATTGACATTTCGCAGCCGCGCGGCCCATGCGGCGGGCAATGGCGAAAATATATTCTGTCACCTCGGCGCGTATTCTGTCGCATGCGCACGTGTTATGTTGGATCGGGCCGCGCGGGTTCCGGCCGCCCATCACGGAGTGACACTCTTGGTCACCTGCTGACGGCCTTCGGCAGCGTAACCGCGACAGTAGGGATTTCACCTGAAATTCAGCCTCTTGCACCACCCTTCGACGGTGCCCCATCAGCATTGCGTCTGCACGGGCAGACATCCCGCGTTCCCGCGTGGCGACATAACACCGGTCGTGCGCTCCCAATACGTTGATTCATGGATGATTTTTGAATTCGGCACGCAAGTTGCTTATGCCCTCCCGGGCCGCCGCAGATCCTCCCCCGGACTGCAGCGCGGCGGTGTGGCAGAGCGCCAAGTCCCGAGGGCGGCGCCCCGGGCGAGGAGTCGAGGGTCATGCGTGCAGTGTCGATCCCAACCGCTAGTTGCGCGGCGCTGATGATGATGGCGCTGGCGGGCTGTGGCGGAGGAGGATCGAGTGCTACCTCGACGTCCTCGCTCGCCTCCGCGCCCGCGGCGCAGCTCTCCAACAAGAGCACGCAGCTGTCGGTCGCGGGCACGCCCCAGGGCGCCGTCTCATCCGGCCAGGCCTACAGCTTCACGCCCTCGGTGAGCCATGCGAGCGGCACGGTCACCTTCAGTATCGAGAACCCCCCGCGCTGGGCGAGCTTCAATGCGAGCACGGGCCAGCTCTCCGGCACGCCCCAGGCGGGCGATGCCGGCACCTACGCCGACATCGTGATCACGGCGAGCGACGGGCAGTCGACGGCCACGCTCCCGGCGTTCACGATCACGGTGGCGGAGGCGAACTCCAGCGGCACCAGCGCCGATGTATCCTGGATGCCGCCGACCACCAATACCAACGGCTCGACCCTGACCAATCTCGCCGGCTACTACATCTTCTACGGCACGAGCGCCACCTCGCTCACCCAGAAGGTTCAGGTGACGAACATCGGGCTCAC
Source organism: Pseudomonadota bacterium (assembly GCA_021805865.1). GTDB lineage: Bacteria > Pseudomonadota > Gammaproteobacteria > Steroidobacterales > Steroidobacteraceae > 13-2-20CM-66-19. Next base: position 38,790 of record JAJZDX010000007.1, on the reverse strand, counting down.
CAACTACGTCATCAGCGGGCTCACCGCCGGCACCTGGTATTTCGCGGTGACCGCCTACACCACCTCCGGGGCCGAAAGCGGCCTCTCGAACGTCGCGAGCACGACCATCAGCTGATCGGCACAGCGCTCCCCCGGCCCGGGATCCAGGGCCCCGCGGAGGATGCGCACGCGCTGCCCCGAGGAGGGGTCGGGCAGGGCAGACCGACCCGAGTTCCCGAACAAGAAAGCGCCCGGCCCGATGCGCGCCCAGGCTCGAGCCGCATCGAGGCCCGGGCGCGGCCCGGGGCACGGCCCGCGCTCGGACTGCGAAGCAGTTCCTGCCTCCCGGCGCCACGCGCGCGTAGCGTTGCCCCCCCCGGGTCGGCTTTCCAGGACGCTCTCCCCGCCAAGCTGGTAGCATCCTCCCCCACAACACTCGGCCCGGGGGGCGGTATGTCCCTGATCGGCTACGGAATTGGCGCGTTCTTCGGTCAGCCGGTATCCTCTCCCCCCGCGCTCGAGGCCGGCACGCACCGTTCCGGCCCCCGCATGCGGCTCGAGACGGCTGCCCACTGCGCCTGTTGGAGAAACTGATGATGAGGAATTGGCTCGGCGTCAGTCCGGCGCGGGCGGGTACGATTGGCGTTCTCCTCGCCACGCTCGCATTGTCCGGATGTGGCGCTTTCCTGACGAACCACTACCGCATCGAGCGGGCACGGCGGGAGATGCGCTCGGGGGAGTGGCAGGATGCGGCCTTCGACCTGAAGACCGTCCTGCGCAAGGACCCGCACGATACCCAGGCCTGGCTGCTGCTCGCGCGGCTGTCGCTCGATGCCGCTGACCGCAATGGGGCGCAATCGGCGCTCCGGCATGCGCTTGCCGCCGGCGCGAAGGGCGCCGAGGTCGAGAGGCTGCGCGCGCGCATCTGGCTTTCCACCGGAGAGGCGAAGACCCTGCTCGCCGCGCTCGCGCACCACACCCTGCACCTGAAGGAGCCCGAGCGCACGGTGTTCCTCGCCCATGCCGAGCTCGACACCGGCAACCCCGCCCAGGCGATCGAAACGCTGAAGCCGGTGCTCGCCGGTCAAGCGCCTCCCGTCGAAGCCGAGGACCTGCTCGCCGCCTCCCTCGCCCAGGAGGGCAAGCTCGGGGAGGCGCTCAAGCGGCTGCACGCGGCCGCCCGCCTCGACCCGAGGTCCCCCGAGCCCCTGCTGCTTGCGGGCCGGGTCGAGGAGTGGCTGGGCCAGTACCCGGGCGCCGAGCGCTCGCTCGCCGGGGCGCTGAAGCGCATGAAGCCCTCGGAGCCCATCACGCACCGCGTGGTGGCGCTGATCGGCCTCACCGAGTCGCGCCTCGCGCTCGGGGAGGTGGCCCTCGCCGCCAAGAGCCAGGCCGCTCTGGCGCACCTCGAGCCCGAGGCCCCCGAGACGCATCTGCTCGATGCCCGTATCAAGCTGGCGCGCAAGCACCTGCTGAGCGGCACCACCGAGCTCGAGCGCGTGGTGGCCGGCGATCCGGGCTTCGTGCAGGCCCGCATGCTGCTCGGCGCCGTGTTCCTGCAGCGGGGAGATCTCGAGCAGGCGCAGCAGCAGCTCGAGCACGTCGTCAGCCAGACTCCCGACAACCTCGAGGCGAGGAAGCTCCTCGCCGAAGTGCAGCTGAAGCTCGGGGAGCCCGGCGAGGCGTTGAGCGTGCTCACTCCGGCGCTGGCCGCCCCCGGCCTCGATCCGCAGCTGCTCAAGCTCTTCGGCCTCGCCGCCCGCCGCTCGGGCCACTCCGGGGCGCTGCTGCAGGCGCTCGAGCGCGAGCAGCACGCCCATCCGAACGAGGAGGCCGCCGCGGTCAATCTCGCCGCGGTGTACCTGAGCTCCGGAAAGGCCCCGCAGGCGCTCTCGCTCCTCGAGAAGACCCGCGACAGCGCCGATCTGTATCGCGACAAGCTCCTGATCACCGCGCTCCTCGCCACCCGCGGGCCTCAGGCCGCCGGCCAACAGGTCGACTCGCTCCTCGCCGCCCAGCCCGAAAACCCCGCGATGCTCACGCTCGCGGCCTCCTACGAGGTCTCGCAGAACCAGCTCGGCCCGGCGCGCACGCTCCTGCGCCGCGCACTCACCCTCGACCCCAATGATGCGGGCTCGCTCCTGGACCTGGCGCGCGTGGAGGTGGCCCAGGGCGATGTGACCGCCGCCGAGCGGCGTCTCACCGCGGCGGTCTCGGCGCATCCGCAGGCGCTGCCGCTGCGCCTCGCGCTCGCCGATATGCTCCTTCGCACACGCGCCTTCGCCCAGGCCCGCACCGTGCTGCAGGCGGCCCCGCACGCCCGCACCCTCACCGGCGTGCAGTTCGCCCTTGCCCGGGTGGCCCTCGCCCAGGGCGATCTGCGCCAGGCGAACAGCGCCCTCGATCGGGCCATTGCCGCGCGTCCCGGAGACGCCGCGGTCGTCGAGGACGCCGGGGCGCTGCTGATGCAGGCCAACCACTACGGTGCCGCGCTCGAGCGCTTCACCCAGGCCACGCAGCTGCAGCCCGGCAATGCGCTCTACTGGCTGGAAAGCGCCCGCGCCCAGCTCGCGCTCAACCGGCCGGTAGCCGCGCGCGACTCGCTTCGCAAGGCCGGGAAGCTGAAGCCGCACTGGCTGCCCGTGGTCGGCATGCGCTCGATGATCGATGTGCGCGAGCATCGCGCCCAAGCCGCGCTCGCGCGCGTCGATGCGCTGGTGGCGGCCCAGCCGCGCAATCCGGGGGCACTCGCGCTGAGAGGGGACGTGGAGCGGGCGCTCGGGGACGATGCGGCGGCCCTGAGCGCCTACGGCGAGGCCCAGAGGCTTCAGCCGAGCCCGGTGGTGGCCGTGAAGCTCTATCAGACCCGGCTCGCCGCGCACCTCGCCGATCCGGCCGAGCCGCTCACGCAGTGGCTGAAGCGCGCACCGGGTGACTGGCGCGTACGGGGCGTGCTCGGCGATTACTACCTGCTGGTGGCGCATGCGCCCCTCGAGGCGGAGCGGGAATTGAAGACCGTCGTCGCGCAGGCGCCCGATGACCCGGTCGCGCTCAACAACCTCGCCTGGCTCCTCGGCAAGCGCGGCGACCCCGAGGCGCGCGTCTACGCCGAGCGCGCCGATCGCCTCGCGCCCCAGTCCCCCGGCGTGAACGACACCCTGGGGTGGATCCTCACGAAGCAGGGGCGGGAGAGCCAGGGGCTGCCCTACCTCGCACGGGCCGTGAAGCTCGCTCCCAAGGACCCGGAGCTCGCCTACCACTATGCCTATGCGCTCGCCAAGAGCGGCCGGGCGGCCGAGGCCCGCAAGATTCTCACCCGGATCCTCTCCAGCCCGCAGCCGTTCGATGCCCGGGGCAAGGCGAAGCATCTGCTGGCCGCCTTGGGACGCTCGAGCAGCTGAGACCCTAACCACAGACTCCCATATCACTTTCCGCTAGGCTGACAACATGTTGCGACAGATTTCACGGTTTTCCGGGTGGATCGCAGCCGCTGCGGTGCTCGCGCTCTGCCTCGGCGGCGTGCCCGCGCAGGCGGGGACCGCTCCCGCCGCCCCGGCAGGCAAGCCCGCCAAGGTCTCCAAGGACTACATCATCGGGCCGGGCGATGTCCTCGACATCTACGTATGGCAAAACCCGGACCTTTCGGAAAAATCGGTACCCGTGCGCCCCGACGGCAGGATCTCCACTCCCCTGATCTCCAACATCAGGGCGGCCGGCCAGACCCCGTCGCAGCTCTCGCATGCCATGGACAAGGCGCTCAGCAAGTACATCCGCTCCCCCAGGGTCACGGTGATCGTGAACACGGCCTTGAGCGTCTTGAGCCAGGTACAGGTCATCGGTCAGGTGGTGCACCCGGAGTCGATCCCCTACTACAAGGGGATGACGGTGCTCGATGTGGTGCTCGCCGCCGGCGGGCTCACCCCGTATGCGGCCGGCAATGACGCGAAGCTCGAGCGCAAGGTCGACGGGAAGGTGCAGACGCTGCACGTGCGGCTTTCCAACCTGCTCAACGGCGGGGAGCTGTCGCAGAACCTCAAGGTCAAGCCGGGCGACGTGCTGGTCGTGCCGGAGTCGTGGTTCTAGGAGTCGAGGCGAAGATGGCAAGCTCATCATTGTTCACCGAGCTGGCGGGCGTTCAGGACCAGCTGCGCGGCCTGTGGCGCTTCAAGTGGGCGGCGCTCATCGTCGCCTGGGCCGTGGCGCTGCTCGCCTGGGTGGGGGTTTTCCTGATCCCGAACAAGTACGAGGCCAAGGCGAAGATCTTCGTCAACACCGGCACGACGCTGAGTCAGGCGACCAAGGGCATCAGCCTGAGCGATGACATCGCCGCCCAGATCCAGCAGGTGAGCGATGTGCTGCTGAGTACTCCGCAGCTGCGCAAGGTCGCGAACGAGACCAACCTCATGGCGGGCGCCATCACCGGCCGGCAGCAGGAGGCGGTGATCGACAGCCTGCGCGACAGCATCGATATCACCGCGGATGTGAATCCCAAGGTGCCGAAGGACCAGGTGACCCTCTTCACCCTCAGCTACGAGGATGCCAACCGCGCGCGCGCCATCCGCGTCGTCAACAAGCTGCTCAACGACTTCGTCGAGGGCTCCCTCGGGGGCAAGAGCAACGGCTCGCGGCAGGCCGAGCGGTTCCTCACGCAGCAGATCGCCGATTACGGGCGGCGCCTGTCCGCCACCGAGCAGCAGCTCGCGGAATTCAAGCGTCAGAACATCGGGCTGGTGCCGGGGGAGCAGGGCGATGCCTTCGCCCAGCTCCAGGGCGATGACAGCCAGTTAAGATCGCTCGAGGGAAACCTGTACGTGGCCGAGCGCGAGCGCGATGCGCTCGCCCAGGAGCTGCGCACCGGCAAGCAGTTCACGACCGGCGGGGCCTCCGCGCCGGCGGGCGTGCCGAGCGGCGCCGCCCTCGATACGGAGCAGCAGATCGCGCAGGATGAGCAGCAGCTCGATCAGATGCTGCTGCAGTACACCGACCAGTATCCGGGCGTGATCGCGCTCAAGCAGACGATCCAGGAGCTCAAGGCGCGGCAGAAGAGGCAAATGGCCGCCGCGCAGAAAGGGGACGTGGGAGCGGCCTCCGCGCTCGGCCTCGCGGCGAGCCCCGTCTATCAGCAGGTCGAGGAGCAGTACAACGCCCAGCAGGTCCAGGTCGCCTCCATCCAGCAGCAGATCGCCGACCTCAAGCAGCAGATGGGCGTCCTCAAGGCCAAGATGGGCGCCGCGCCGAAGGTGGAGGCCGAATACGCCCGGCTGACGCGTAACTACGCCGTCACGAGGAAGCAGTACGATGCGCTGCTGGCACGGCTCGACAGCACGCGCCTCGGCCAGCAGGCCGCCTCGACCGGACTGGTGGACTTCCAGGTGATCGATCCGCCGTCGGCCAAGTACACGCCCGTCTCGCCCAAGCGCCCGCTCCTCATCATCGGTACGCTCTTCCTCGCGATCGGCGCCGGGATCGCGGTGGCGTACCTGCTGCAGCTGCTGCGACCGGTGTTCGTGAGCGCCCGCCAGCTCGGCGCGGTGACCGGCCTCACGGTGCTCGGCACGGTGAGCATGGCGTGGGCGGGCGAGCACCGCGTGCAGGCGCACCGGGGAAATCTGCGCTATGCCTGCTGGGCGGGCGGGCTGCTGCTCGCCGGGGTGGCCGTGCTGTTGCTGCAGGCACACATTTCCAACATGGTCGTGGAGCTTCTATGAGCGTCGTCGAGAAAGCCATCCGCAAGCTCCAGGAGCAACAGCAACAGCCCGCGTCCCCGGTGGAGCCGCTGGCCCATGTATCCCCCGTGCACCCGGCCACGCCGGCGCAGGCCCGGGACGCCGCAGCGCCGCAGCAGCCGCCCATCGCTCTGGATCGAGGGGCGCTGCGAGCCTCGGGGCTGCTGCCGCCGGAGGAGGACATGGGGCTGCTCTCGCGCCAGTACCGCAAGATCAAGCATCCCTTGGTCACGCAGGCCATCGGTCTCGGCGGGCCCCGCGTGCCCAAGGGCTATCTCATCATGATCGCGAGCGCCATGGCCGGGGAGGGCAAGACCTTCACGGCCCTGAACCTCGCCCTCAGCCTCGCGCTCGAGAAGGACGTCAGAGTGCTCCTCGTGGACGGCGACGTCGCCAAGCCTCAACTCACCCACGTGCTGGGACTGGCGCAAGCGCCGGGGCTGCTCGATGCGCTGCGCCAGCCCGATCTCGATGTCGAATCGCTCATCCGGCCGACCGATGTGCCGGCGCTGTCGTTTCTGGCGGCCGGGGCGGGGGCGGAGGAGGCGACCGAGCTGCTCGCGAGCGCCCGCATGGAGCGCACCGCGGAGCGGCTAGGGCAGCAGGGTGAGCGCATCGTGGTCTTCGACTCCCCGCCGCTGCTGCAGACCACCGAGTCGCCCATGCTCGCCCGGCTCGCCGGCCAGGTCGTGGTGGTGGTGCGCGCCGAATCCACCCCGCAGCCGGTGCTGCTCGATGCGCTGAAGACCCTGGAGGCTCATCCCTCGGTCTCTCTGGTGCTCAACCAGAGTCTGCGCGTGGCGGCCTCCGCGTATTACTATTACGGCTACGGCAGCGAGCGCTCGAATACGGTCAGTGGCTAGGCGGCGCATCACTGCGCGGTGAGGCCGCGTTTGCTGAATCGTTCGGGCAAGGGCTGCCCGAGTCACCCGGGGGACTCAATTCATGCCGGCGCTTGAGCCGGTGTGACGGGGCTGTATAAGCATGAGACTCGACACACGGCATCTTTGGCTTGCCCTGCTCGCCCTCGGATGGCAGGGGCATGCGCGCGCGCAGGACATCGGGCAACCGGCGCAGGCGGGCACCACCGCCTCCACACCCGCCCAACACAGCGGCTACGTCGACCTGCTGGCGGGGCTCGGGTACACCGACAACGCGCTGCTCACGAGCCAGAATCACGCGAGCGACGGCATTGCGACCGTCGGGTTCAACGTCGATTACAAACGGCGGGGCAATCTTAGCCTGAATCTGCTCGGCAATCTCGACCGGATCCAATACATCAAGAGCTCCTTCGGCGGCAGCTTCTACGGCCAGTTCTTCGGCTCAGGCATCCTCGGCAAGCCCACGAGCATCCTTCAGTGGCAGCTCTCCGACGGCTTCGGCGAGGAGATGACCGACCCGCTGGCGGCGCCCACACCCCAGAGCCTGCAGCTCATCAACAACGTCATGACCGGGCCCCTGGTCAACCTGCACTTCGGGCTGACCAATCGCCTCACGCTCTTCGGCACTTACTCGCGCACGACCTATCAGCGCTCGCCGTTCGACTCGCAGACCTACCAGGGCGGGGCGCAGTTCTCGCATGCGCTCCCCGGGGCATCGTCCCTGTCGCTCAACGCCAGCACCGCGCACACCACGTACCTCAACAGCGCGGCGGTGCGACAGTTCTTTGCCGGGTCGTCCGCGAGCTACGACATGCGCCAGGCCTCGATCTCGTACAAGGCGAAATTCGTGCGCACCGACCTCATGCTGAGCGCGGGCTACAATATGATCCAATTTGGCGGCGGATCGACGCACGGCGCGCCGCTGTACGAGGTGCGCCTCAGCCGCCAGATCTCCCCGTTCTCGACCGTGTTCGTGGACGGCCAGCAGACCTACACCACGAACGGCGGCTCGCTCGGCTCGCCCAATGCGCGGATCGGCCTGCAAGTCGGCGCCTCGCTGAACCCCGGTTACGCCGTGGCGCAGCCCTTCAACCAGCGCAGCGCCGATATCGGCTGGATGTTCAACCGCGCTCGCACCAGCCTGTCTTTGACGGGCACCTACGGGCAGCAGATCTTCAATCAGACGAGCGTCACCTCCAACCGGTACAACTCCCGGGATTATGGCGCCACCGTCATCCTCGGCCGGCAGCTGCGCCCGACGTTGAGGGTGCAGCTGCAGGCGCAGGGCTATTGGGACCGGTACTCGAGCCTTCATGCCAACACCCGCCGCGAAACCATCGGGCTGACCGTTTCCAAGCGCTTCGCCCGCACGATGGTCTGGTTCTACGTCGAGCGCTGGCAACAAAGCGGTGCCCCGGGGCGCTCCGGATTCTTCGCCTCCTCCTACAACGACGATCGCGTCGGCATCTACTTCACGTACGACCTGTTCGGCGAGCGATCCATGCAGCCGTCCCTGCAGGGGATGCCGGGGATGGGAGAGTTCATGGGAGGATATTAGTATGACGACATGCTAATTACGAAACATAATGTCGACGCATCTTTCAATCGGCGTTCCAGTGCGTAAAACGTCCACTCGATGCCGCATTGAGCGGCTTTGCTTCGTCGATGCCATGCCGCCACTTGGGTGGTAAGAGTGGCTTGGTCGGCGGCGCACGCCAAGCACGGGCGCTCGAAGATGCCATCTCGATCTCGGCGACGTTCAGCCAGCTTGCGTGCACTGCGGTGTAGTCAAATTGGATGCGCCGCAGAATGCTGGCGGCAGCTTACTTGCCCAGGACTTCCTGCAAGCTGCTGCGCAGATCGGTGTGGGGATTGTCAAGGACTAGGCGCGCCTTGTCTATATCGGCGTACCCACGGTGCGGCGTTCGGCAGACGAATCCGACGAAATCCTCCTTGGTGCGACGTTTGGTCGCCTGCACTTGGCGCTTTCCGTCGGAGGGGTAACGCCTATGATCATTATCGATCTGCCTTGGATCTGTGCCGGCCGGCTTCCCACAAGGCAGCGACCGTATCTTGGATTCGGGCCAAAGAAAATCGATATGAGTTCCGATAGCGAGACTGCAATTGGGCATATTGCTCGTACAGGTGAGAAATCACCAAATTTCGCTCGATGACCTCGTCGACGAAGCGTGTTTCCGGGATGGTGCGGTTTCCGTGTTCCGACTCGTTCAGCGCGAGCCAGGAATTTCTGTTATAGCCGAAGGCCTCAAAATCAGCAGCATAGAGCTTGTGGATTCTCCCGGCGATAGCGTCAGTCAATTTGGCATGACCGACTCTGGTGCTATTGCTGTTGCCTAAAGGAACTGATCTTCCTGGCTCCGCATGTTTCTCGATCAGCTCGAACGTATCGCGCAGTCGTTCGATCTTCCCGAGATGGGTATAGGGGATGGCCGGATACAGGAGCAGGTCAATTTGTCGACGCCAATGGGGGTTGCAAGTGCCAACATCCTCGCCTTCTACAAACTTCAGAAACTGCTCGAACGTCAAAGTCTCCTTTTCACGTAAGGAAGGCTCAATCCCGGTCATCTTGCGGTATACGTATTCATACCCGGGCTCGCAAAGCAGGATCTTGTTGCGCCACGCAGATAATAGACGAGAGTAAGGATTTCGTACGATGCCAAAGCGCAAGAATTCTGGTGACGTAAGCACATGCCGTTGGGTTTCTTCGTCGAGGTCAAAAAGAGACGGAAGCGGCACATTTGAGCGAGCGTGCACGAACATGTCTCGGCGGGACTCGCGATGGTGCCCGATAGAAAATGTGAGCGGGGGGGCATCGCACAGGTCTCGCAGATATTCCTTGATAGTTGTGCATGCTACCTTTGGCGTCTCGACGTAGAGAATCTTGTGGCGGAGGCTTACGAAACTTCCATAGGCGAGTCGATACGCGATGGTTTGAGAATCGAGAGTCGGGAATTGGCGCCGAACCATGCGGACGACATATGAGCGAGCGGCGGTAGCTTCGAAATTACGTCTCAGGCTCCACATGCTCATCTCTCCGAATGTGTAAATATTCCATCGTGGGGTTCTCAAGTTAAATGTGGGCTCTTACTTGTTCGTTCGGCGGTGGCTCGGGTTCTTCAGGTGGGTTGCGGCGCGGGATTAAGTGAACGAACCTGCTGAGTTGATTAAACACTGTAACGATTTGCTGTTCAACGAAAAATGATTTGACCTCGGTACTGAGGTGGTGGTGGCATCGAATGCGAATGACGAGTATCCTGAAGTTTAACCTGCGGCCAGAACTTACGGGCACAGGCAGGACGGTTCCTGCTGCTAGAGCACGGTCTTGAGGTACCCCGGGACAATGAACTCAGATAGCACGGCGTTGAAGGGATGGACGCCAAGCCTTAGTGTTGTCATTCCGACCTATGGGCGGCCGGAATTACTGGATGAGGCCATTGACAGCGTCTTTGTTCAGGGTCTTATGGACGTCGAGGTGATCGTGGTCGATGATCATCCGACCATTCCTGCTGAACGGTCTCGGTGGTGTGCCTCCGGAGACGCGCGCCTGCGAATAATGCGGAGCGGGCCGTCAGCAGGAGGAGCTTGGGCGAAAACTGCAGGAGCGCGAACCGCGCGCGGGCAAGTTGTGGTGTTCTTGGACGACGATGACACATTGTGTCCGGGAGCTTGCGCGCGAATTCTTGAAGCATTCAAGGCACTTCCGCAGGTCGATCTCTTATACCTTGATGTCGCTTGCTTTGGCGAGCGCGCAGTTGAATTCCAAGCGGCGATCGCTGCTGCGACGGAGAATTTGCTCAGCCAACATTCGGGGCCGTCGTCGCTTCGCGATCTGCTGGTTCTGGATCGCCAGCTACCGGTCTCCCTTTTCTCAAGAATCCCTATGCCGTTCCAGAGATTTGCGGTGACTACCAAGGGTTTCGCTGAGGTCGGCGGGTTCCGGAAAGATTGCCTCCTGTGGGATAACGAGTGGTCCATCAGGGCCTCATTTGCTCTTCGCACTGCATTCCTCAGAGGCTCGATTTATCGCTGGCGAGTGGGGGTTTACAACCTTTTCAGCAAAGCCGGCACCGGACTGGCCCAGGCTCAGAGCAAAATCTCCTACCTGGAGTGGATGCACGATCATCCGCGAGTGCGTGAAAGCAGGACGCTTGCACGTGCCGTCGATAAAGCCATTTCGGATGAGCTTTATTCTCTTGCTCGTTGGCATTTGTGCGAAAAGCGCGTGCTTCAAGGGACGTCGGCGCTCATAGCATCGCAGAGACGAGCGCACGTTCCTCGACGTTGGTTGACTTTGGCTCGAGCGGTTATCCCTGAGAGATGATCCGAATCGCTGGAATGAGCGGAATAATTTGCGTCAAGGTGTGGGCCAAATCCAAACAGAATGTGCGCAATTGCTGCTGGCCTGCGGACTATCTTTTGGCCAACAGAACTCAGGCAGTCAAAAAAGACGCGCTTCATCTTGGCAATTGTGGAGGGTCGTCGCGGTGTCGAGCGCGATTTTGTGTGCCTGTGAGATCGGCATGCTGGGATTCAAATAATTCCAGCTCGATGGGTCGATGGTGGGCGGTCGCGGTCTTTGGCGCAATCGGGATACGAGAGGCGGAAAAATCGTGAGTGAACGCTGTCGAGCAATCCTTTGGTGTTTTTGGGTTGGTGCTTCATTTCCGTGCCCCGTCAGCACTGGGTTGCGAAAAAATCGGTTGTATATTATCTGCGTTGTGCAGAAGGGCATGGGCTGCTTTGCAGTTCGAAGTGCAGTTGGCGCGCAGCGCCGTCAGCGAATACAGAGGATGACCCACTATTGCTGAGAGTCCATACCAGAGTTGGGACAGACGTGGGTCGGTAAATGCGCGGTTGCCGACGAGGTAACGCGTCCAGATGAGCGAGCGCGTGTCCGCTCGATCCACGGCCAGTGTCTCCCGCCACTTTCCCGAAGGGGAATTCACGATGCGCACGGATTCTGCCCGCAACCGGTGCTTGTCGCCCAGTAGATGGTTCCAGTAGCTCAGGAGCTTGGCGTTTTGAGTCTGCGCCCGGTACGCCACTGCGAACGCTTCCACTTTTCCGCCAGCGCCGGTGTAGGCCACCAGGGATTCACCGTCAGGACGCAGAAAATACGGGTGCCAAACCCCGCCGGCAACTGGCTGCGGTCCGCTCCACCCCGCGGGCGCTGCGGGCCACTTGATCTCAAGTGCCGGTTCGCCAGAGTGTGCCCAATCCATGCCGTACGCGAGCGCGGGCAGGAACGCCAGCACCACGAGTGTGACGGCGATCCGTGTTTCCCTGAGTCCGGCGTCAGGATGAGTGGTGTCCTGGCGTTTCCCGGTGGCATGCTTGTGATCTCTGGAAGCCGGCTGGCGTCCCGTCCACCACAGAAAGCCAGCGAAGATTGCGGCGAAGAGCCACCAGCCGAGCCAATAGTGATTCTTCACGAGCGAGCTGTGCATGTGGCTGAAGTACGCCGCGGTGAGCACGATGAAAATCCGCACCCAGTTCTCGATCAGAGACAGAACGCCCATCACGCCGATCCACGTCAGCCTGCGACGCAGCGGCTCGCTGGTGATCTCACCGTACAGGGTGGCGAGCGCCAGCCCGACGATGAGCGCGTGCAAGCCACTGCACGTTTGGGCAATTTCTATCGTTCCACCGGGTAGGTGAACGAAATCACCCCGCACATAGGCCGGCAGGCCGGTGATCCAGATCAGCACGCCGGTCATCTTCGCGCTCAATGTTTGTACGATGCCGTTGATGTCGGTCCACATCGGCATCGCGAAGTAGAGGTAGCCGACCGGGAATGCGAGCACGCGCGCGACGCGCCAGCCGAAAGCGGCCACGATGGCCGCAAACAGGAGCAGAGGCAGCAGCATCAGGTGCGCTTCCTGAATCACTGCGCGCCAGGCCCAGACCCACAGGGCGCTCAGCAGCGCAAGCGCAATCAGTGCGAGCGGCGCAGGCCGGATCGGCGCTGCCGCCAGCCGTTTTCGGTCGCGGTAGATCAGCCAGAGCGCAATAGCCAAGACCAGATAGCCGTGCGTAAACGGCTCCTCCTGGGAGGGGTTCGTCCACAGCGCATTGAGCGCCACGGCGCTCGGCCAGTAGAGGAGGGCGACCGCGACCCAGAGCCCGTAGACTGTGATCAGACGGTGCAACGCGGACGCTTGCGGCAGGCCGCGGGAGCGAGTCGCGGCAGGCGGCTGCGCGGTCACGGAGGACTCACAGCCCTCGGGAGTGGTCAAGTCCGACATCTGCTCCGGCGCCTCCGGGCGGAGGCCACTCCGCCGCACTCGTCATCCAGTGTTCCGGTGCCGCATTTTGTACCATAGCCGGGTCCGCAGGCCCAAGCGCCGCCAATCTGGTACGTTTTTTTTTGCGACGTGGATCAGGAATACGAGACCGTGTCCTCCGCTGAGACGCCGACGCCCCCTGTCGCAGGCGGGCGATGGGTGAGACCCTCGAGCCCCGAGGACGGCCCGGCCATCGTCGCGTTGATGAAACAGGCGGGGCTTCAGCCGCACGAGAATCCGGCGCACCTGTACTGGAAATACTGGCAGGCGCGCCCGGACTGGTCCGGATCGCGCTCGTTCGTGGTCACGGACGGCAAGGAGATCCTGGCGCATGGCGCCGCCTGTCCGGGGACGCTTCACTCGGGCGTCCTCCAGGCGCGAGTGATCCACATGATCGATTGGGCCGCGCGGCGCGATTCGGTGGGCGCCGGCGTGCTGCTGATGAAGCACGTCGCACGGAGGACCGACTTTCTGCTCGGCATCGGCGGCAGCGATCACACGCTCAGGATCATGCCCCTCATCGGCTATCGTCCTTGCGGTACCGTCACGGGGTATGTTCGGACGCTCTCAGCGCTTCGCATCGTGGAGAGGCCGAGCGAAGCCCGCTGGAAGGTGGCTCCCCGGATGGCCCGCAGCCTCCTCTGGTCCCTGTCGGCCCCCGCAGCCACTCTGGCCGGCTGGCAGGCGCGGCGGATCGGTGTCGAGGAGGTGGCGCGGATCGCGCAGGCCCTGCCCGACAGACATCGGGGTCGGGTGCTTCTCGGGCGCTCACCGGACCTCCTCCGTCACGTGCTGGCCTGTCCCATCGTCCCGGTGGAGCTCTATGCGCTCGAGAAAGCCGGGCGGGCCTTGGGGTATTTCGTTTTGAGCTACGCTCCCGGACAAGCCCGGCTCGTCGATCTGTGGATGGCTTCGGAGGACCCCGCCGACTGGCGCGCCCTGGTGCACTCTGCGGTGCGGCAGGCCAAGAGCCGGGGCGGGCTGGCGGAGCTCGTGGTCTGGTCGAGCGATCCGCGGCTGTCGCAGGTCCTCGGCGCCTGCGGCTTTCATGCGCGCCTGAGTCTGCCGATTTACCTGCGAAGCTCGGGGGAGATGCCGGTTCCCCAGGAGACGCCGAGGGTGCAGATGATCGACAACGATGCGTTCTACCTCTACTTCGGGCGGAACGAGCTATGGGCCTGAGAGATCATCCGGCGCTTTTGCGTCCGCTCTGGCTCCGTAGGGCTCTCAGTGTGCTCCATCCACCCAGAGCGTGCTACAGCGCGTCTCAGGCGGTCGGATGCGGGACCGCCGCGGAGCGGGGCTGATGGCTGCTCTACCCGGGGTTGTCCCGTCCGACTGCCGCCTGTCTGTCGAGGAGAGCGCCGGCGCGGACTGGGATCCGTTCGTGAGGCAAAGCACGGGCGCCAGTCTCTATCACTTGAGCGGCTGGACCGAGCTTGCCCGGGAGGTCTTCGGGCACCGGACGCTCTTCGTGAAGGCGCGGCAGGCGTCCGGGGCGCTCATCGGGGTGCTGCCGGTGATCCAGCAGAAGAGCCGGCTGCTCGGGAACTTCGCCACGTCCGTGGCCTTTTACAATTACGGCGGGGCGCTCACGGCGGAGCCGGAGGTCGCCCGGCAGATGATGATCCGGGCGTCCGAGGCCGCCGAGAAGCTCGGCTGCCGCTATCTGGAGTTCCGCGACACCCAATGCCGCCCGGTCGACTGGGCCCTGCGCAAGGACAAGATCACGCTGCAGCTTGAATTGCCGGAGACCTTCGAGGCCCTGTCCAAGCGCCTGGGCGCGAAGCTGCGCTCGCAGGTGAAGCGGGCGGAGCGGGAAGGGGTCCGGTGCCGTACCGGGTCGAATGACCTTCTGGATGATTTCTACCGCGTGTTCGCCGAGAACATGCGCGATCTCGGTACCCCCGTCTATCCCAAGCGCTTCTTCGAGGCCATCCTCCGGCGCTTCGAGCCCTATTGCCAGCTGGTGGTGATCGATTGGAATGGCGAGCCGGCGGCCGCGGCGTTCCTCACCTTCTGGCAGGGACGGGGAGAGGTCCCTTGGGCCTCCTGCCGGGCCAAGGCCAAGCCCCTGGGGCTCAACATGAAGCTCTACTGGGAGCTGCTCTGCCTCTCGGTGGGCCGGGGCTGTACGCTGTTTGACTTCGGCCGCTCGACCGTCGACAGCGGCACCTACCGGTTCAAGCGCCAGTGGGGCGCAGAGCCCGCGCCCTTGTACTGGTATCGCTGGGAGCGGCAGGGCAGCGGGTCTGAGGGTTCTGCCGGCGAGGGGGAGGGGAAGGGGAGAGTGATGGAGTTGGCGACGGCGGTCTGGCAACGTCTGCCATTGCCCATCGCGAACACGATCGGGCCCCTCATCAGCGGAGCGCTGCCCTGGTGAGCGCCTGGAAGAGAATCGCCAAGCGGGCGGTGGTTCATACCATCGCCCGAACGGCGCCCCTCACCTGGGGATGGCGCAAGCCGGGCTCGCTCATCGTCCTGATGTATCACCGGGTGCTGCCGAAGGATTCCCCGGCGCGCCAAACCGAGCAGCCCGGGATGTACGTGTCGCCTGAGACCCTCGATCTGCACCTCAATGAGCTCAAGCGCCATTTCGAGCTCGTGCACCTGGATGACTGGCTGCGCCGGGCGAAGGCAGGCGCGCCGCTCCCGAGGCTCGCCTGCGCGATCACCTTCGATGACGGCTGGCGGGATAATTACGACTTTGCCCTGCCGGTGCTGGTGAAGCACCAGGCTCCCGCAACCGTCTTCCTCGTCTCAGGCTACATCGGCACGACCTACCGGTTCTGGCCGAACCGGCTCATGAGTCTCTTGCAGAAATCCGCCGCCGAGCCCGGCTCGGTGGACTATCCGGACCCGCTGCGCCGGATCGTGGCGCCCGTGCTGCAGGAGGTGAAGCGTCGCGGAGCGCTTGCCGTCGAGGACGCGGATCGGGTGGTGCAGGGGGCGAAGGGATTCGATGAGGAGGAGATCCGTCGTCTGATCGAGACGGCCGAGAAGAGCGGCGACGGTATCTCGCAAGCAGGGGAGATTCTCGATCGCAGCGAGGTCGAAAAGATGGCCGCGACCGGTCTCATCCGATACGGCTCGCACACAGCCACGCATTTTCGCCTCGGCGGGCGGATATCGCCTTCCGATCTGGAAAGCGAAATCGCCGGCTCCCGGAAAGAACTGCAGGAGCTCTCCGGTCAGCCCGTCGAGCTGTTCTGCTATCCGAACGGAGAGACCTCTCCGGCGGCGCTCGATCTGGTTCGCCGCCACTACCTGGGGGCGGTCACGACCCGCAGCGGATGGCATGAGGCAAGCGGTGATCCGCACCTGATCCGGCGGATCGGCGTGCACGAGGATGTGAGCAACGCTCGGGAGCCGTTTCTCGAGCGCCTGAGCGGCTGGCGGTAGGCTCAAGCCCCCCCGGGTATACCCCTGCTCGCACGCCTTTTCCCGCAGTCCTGCGCGACGCGCTCCAACAACTCCTCATAGCGAGCGAGCATCGCCGTCAGCGAGTAGCGCTCCTGAACGCGCTGCATGGCGCGGGCGGTCAGGGTGGCCGCCAGATCCTTCGAGGAGCCGACCCGCTCGATGGCCGCGGCCAGGGATTCGGGGTCGCCGGTCGGCACGAGGATCCCCGCCTCGCCCTCGAGGATCTGCTCCGGGCCGCCGCTGCGGGTGGCGACGACCGGCACGCCGCAGGCCATCGCCTCGATGCAGGCGATCGAGAAGCCCTCCGTGTGGGAGCTGAGCACAAAGACATCGAGGTTATTGAGGATCCGGGCCACGTCCGATCTGAGTCCGACGAAGCTCACGTGCCGCTCGATCCCAAGATCACGGCTGAGCTGCTCGAGCTGGCGGCCGAGATCGTTGGCGCGATCGCCTGCAATGACGAAATGCCATCGTCGAGATCGATCGATCGCGATGCGGGCGGCTCGCAGAAGCACGTCGTAGGCCTTGGGCGGGCGGACATTGCCGATCGCCCCGACCAGCACCGTCTCTTCGGGTAGACCGAGCTCGGCTCGAAGGGAGCGATCCGGATCGGGCCTGAAGACCTCCGTATCGACTCCGTTCGGAATGACGGTGCATTGCGAATCAGCGAGATGCAGCCGGGCCCCGAGATGCGCTTGCAAGCGTTCCGATACGAAGAGGATCTTGCGGGAGCCTCTGCGCACGAGGGCGGCCTTGAGAGACGAGAACCGTCCCGCGCCAGCCACGTCAGTGTGACCGTGCAGGACCGAGACGACCGGAATCGAGAGAAGCATCCCCGCCAGGCTCGCGTATACCGCCGAGCCATACAGGTGCGCCACGATCACATCGCTGCGGTGGCGCCGAGCGAGACGCAGGAGCAGCGCCAGATACCGAGCATTGAAGGAGCCCTTGGCAGGCGCGACCACAGGGCTCACTCCGCGTTCCTGGAACTGCTGCGCGAGCCATCCCTCGCCACCGACCACCGCAAGCGAGTGAAAGCGAGCCGGATCGAGACGCGTGGCGGTTTGCAGGAAGACCGTTTCGGCGCCACCGGGGCCGCCGGTGTCGATGACATGTAAAACGCGGATCATGGGCTTCGCGGGGTCCGAGGGCTTTTATCGTGGAACATTGCGGGGCGGCGCATCTTAGCAGGACCGGGAGCGTCGCCGATGAGAGACGATCACGAGGTTGGTTTCGCAAGATGCGAAATCCGTCAAGAAAAGTGTTGCGCGGCAGCTGTGCGATGCGTCACATTGGCGTGCCCGCGCTGTAGAACGCGGCGAGGATCGGCGCTAAGTTCGGCGTGCAGGTTGCCGTGGAAAGGGCTCGATCTCGCTGCGCAAGGCCTGTGACGGCAAGCGTGTTGGGTCAATTGAAGTCGTATGGGTCCGGAGAATCGTAAGTCATGAAACTGTTTCGCGGCGGGCTGATCGCGGGCCTGTCTTTCGCATCAATCCTCATCGCTTCCCCTGGCGCGGTGGCCGCCACGCCTTCAGCGGGTGCTCCGGACGGTACCCCTACGCTGTTGACGTTTCTTCAGTTCAATTCGACGGCACAGATGGCGACTTCGGTGTCCGCGGCATCAGTGGCGTCGCCTTCTTCGGTCAGCACTTCGGGTTGGGTTATTGGCGCCCAAGGCGATGGATCGATTGGAGTGTCGCAAACGCCGGCGGCATCGTCGGCGGCCACGCCGATGTCTTCCGCGTCCACCGTTGACGCCCTTGAAGGCTCGTATCCGGCGTCGTCCCGCGCCGGCGGCCAATATATGTGGGCAAACTACAGTGTCGCGAACCTGAATACAGAGGATATCTACATCGAATTCTGGGCCAAAATGCCGAGTCAGTATAAGGGGGGCTGCAAGTTCGTGAAGGTATTTGGCGAACGGCTGACCTCGACGAATTACGCGGATACTACGCTCCCGACGGATTATACAGGAGCAGACTTCGGAGCCATCATGGGATTCTATTTTGGCGACGGAACCAGCATTACAAATGACTCTCAGAATGTCCTGTATCTCAACGGAGATGCTCCCCAGTATATAGGGCGCTCGTACGGCACCGCAGTGGTCCAAACCCCCCAGATGAGTGACTTTTCGTCTGCGGATTGGGGGACGGGGTGGCATCACTTCAAGATTCATATCAAGTTCAATAGTGGTACTACCGCGCAAAATGCGTTGCCCAACGGAGAGTATTATCTCGAGATCGACGGCAAAGTGTATGTGGATGCGACGGGTCTCTACAACCGCAACCCTGCAAACGGACCAATCTCTTACATCCAGTTCTTCGGATGGGCCCAAAACGACCCCGAGCCATTTCAACTCTATTATGACGACATTCGGATTTCGACAGGAGGCTTTATGCCGACGTCGTTGCCGGAACCTCCGTCAGATGTCGCGGTACAGTAGCGGGGCCCAAGGGCAGTCATCTTGCTTTTGGGGGGCGCATGGCCTTAATCCATTGAGAGATTTCCCGAATTCCGGGGTGAGGGTCGGAGAGTCTAAGGATTTCCTGCCGGCAGACGGGGTCTGCAAAGGAGCGCGCAAACGCCAAGATCGTCTGTGCCTTGATGCGCGCTCGAGTGGCCGTCCGTATTTGGATCAGGAGGCTGTCGAGATCCCCTAAAAGCCACCGGAGGCGTCGGCCGATGACATAGGGCGCGGGTTCTTCCAACGGGCAATTTTTGGTCATCTGGTACAAGAGCCAGGGGAAGTCCACGTCGCAGTCGATGGCCAGTTGCAGGGAGCCCCAGAAACGCCCGTTGACTTCCATCAGATAGGGCGTTCCATCATCTGCGACACGGAATTCGATCATAGCGACCCCGGTCCAGCCAGTGGCGGAGAGGAGCTTGGTCGCAGCGGACTGCATGATCGGATCAATCGAAACGCTCTCGCACAGAACGCTGACGCCGCCTGCTGGAGGTTTCTCTCTGATTCTTCGATGGGCAAACCATGCGATCGGCCCCGATGGGCCGTACAGCGCGAATACACCGGCGCCATGACCAGGCACAAAGCGCTGAACTAGGCAGGGAATGTCATCCAGCCACCTTTGGGAGCGCAATGCGTTTGAGAGGTCATCGGCATTGCGAGCTATCTCAACGCTGGTCGAGAGAACCTGATCCCCTTTGAGATATCGGGACCTTGCGGGTTTAAGCACTACCGGGAAACCGAGATCGTGCGCTGCGTCTACGACGGCTGCCGTGGTACGTGCTATGTGCGTCACGGGAGCTGAAATGTCGAGGCTACTGGCCAGCTGCAGCAGCCGAGCCTTATCGGTCAAGGTCTCGTAGCTGTCGGCTTGTGGAGTCGCCACACGTGCGATTTTAGATAAATCTGATTGACTGGCAAGCAGCATCGTCGTCAAATCAGTTGCCGGCACGATCACATCGATGCCGTGACGGCCGACTATGCCTATGAGCTCCTTGACAAACGCACTGGGAGACGTCTCGGGGTTCGGATAGCGGACCGAGGTGATGGCGTACTTCGACGCCGCGCCGAGAGGCCGTGCCCGATGATCGGCAGCAATGACCTTCAGGCCGCCGCGGCCAAGACTGCGGATAACGGCCAATGCGCTTCGCTGATTCGCATCGAGCACCAGTACCTTATGCATGCAGCCTGCGGACTAACTGACGAACCTTGAGTGCGATGAGCTTATCAGAATCAAAAGTGCGCGGAACGCCTGTTGCGCCCACTCCGCGACGCCGGAAGTGAGCGCGCGCATATGGTAGATGTGGAACTTTACGGTGGGAAGAGGGGGTTCCTCGAGCACATCCGTGCTCGCGCGCTGTACGCTTTGGGGGCCTACCATAGCTCGCAGGCCATCGAATGGGCCGCTGTGGAAAGGCTCGCCTTCGTGTGCAAAGGAAACATTTGCCGAAGCCCATACGCTTCCGCCAGAGCGCTCTCATTGGGCATAGCGGCTGCTTCTTTCGGTCTGGATACACGGGAGGGGAGTGAGGCGGATCCGGCTGCTTTGAAGAATTCCGCCATACGAGGCATGGATCTGTCCTCCCACCGTTCCGCAAGATTGGACGCGACTGGTCTTGCAAACGGCGATCTCGTCATCGTATTTGAGCCGGTGCATCTCGTCGAGATTCGGCGACGGTTGGGTAGTCGGGCGCCAGTTAGCCTGCTCGGTATCTGGTCGCGCCCTCTTCAGCCTCATATCCATGACCCATACGGACAGAGCGACAGATACTTTCAGCGATGCTTTTCAGTGATTGACGCAAATATTGCAAAACTCGTCGAACACATGGCAAGAAACGCAGCGCCCGCCGCCAAGGATTTGGCCCCGGAAATTCAGCGAGCGAACGCGGTACATAGAAATCCCTGCCACAGGACGCCTGATTGATGGAAACTCTCTACACCTTGAATCCCCGCGCATTGTGGTCGGAATTTCAGAAGCAGTCCTTTGCATTCTGGATGATGTGCCTTTACTTGGTCTTGCAGTATTTTGATCCTTTGCGGATCTACCACAGTCTCAGTTCTCTTCCCTTGGATAAGATCGCAATCGGTCTCGTGATCCTAACGTTGCCGATGGATCCGAAAAGACGCTGGGCGCGAGATTCAACCAACATATGGATGGTATTTTTTTGGTTATTGACCGTCGTTTCATCGGTTTTAGCTATTTATCCCTCAATATCATGGAGTCACTGGTTTGATTTCTTCAATTGGCTTGTGATCTATTTTCTCATCATCAATACCGTCACGACCGCGGAGCGTTACTTCATATTTCTGGTAATTTTTCTGCTCGCCAATTTTAAGTTATCATTCTTTGGTGCCCGCACGTGGGCCGAGCGAGGTTTTGGTTTTGCCACGTGGGGGATTGAGGGGCCACCAGGATTCTTCCAGAATTCCGCTGATTTTTCTGGGGAAATGCTCATGTTCGCACCTATAGCGTTTGAGCTCGCCCGGTTCGTCAAGCCATACGTCCGGCGTGTGACGTATTGGTTTCTGATGCTTGGCGCAATCACCGGCGGATTGTCGATTCTGGGAGCGAGCGACCGGGGATCTCAGCTTGCGCTGGCTTGCCAGGGTGCTTGGATGGCCGTTCAACGACGGCTCAAATTCAAAGTCCTGATCGGTATCGCCCTGCTCGCAGGCGTGGGCTTCGCGTTGCTGCCCGCGGCGGAAAAAGCGCGATTCACCAGATCGGGGACTGATCGTACTTCTATACAACGCCTCGATTACTGGAGAGCGGGGCTGAAGATGATCGAAAATCATCCTGTTTTGGGAGTCGGTTATTTTAATTTCGCGCCGGTTTATGCTGTGCATGATCCGAATAAGCTGTGGAGCAACGGCAAGCCGCAACTACCACACAACATATTTATCCAGGTCGCCACTGATGCTGGTCTTGTTGGACTTGTGATTTTTCTGGTGTTGATATATCGAAATTTGAAAATCGCGAAGGATATCCAGCGTATATGTAAGAACAACGAGGGAGCTCCTGCATTTGCTTCGAACGTCGCGAGAGGGTTGGCCGTCACCACTTTGGGGTTCGTAGTCGCCGGTCAATTTAATACGGTCACATATTATCCTTTCCTATGGATCAACTTGGCATTGACGGTTTCCCTTGCGAACATCGTGCGCGTGTCCGTCGAGCAGAGAGCGGGAGCCAATCTGGCGCCCCAGTCTCGCGAGGCATGGGCGCCATTGAGCGCAGATTCGGAGCCGGCCCAAGGGAAGCTGACATCGTCTCGAAATCTCCTATGACTCGAGCTTTGCGTGTATTGCACATCGCTTCGGGCGACCTTTGGGCGGGGGCCGAAGTGCAGGCATTCACCTTGATGTCCCATCTCACTCGCATGCCTGAGACTGCCGTAGCGGCAGTGTTGATGAATGAAGGTACTCTTTGCGATAGGCTTCGGTCCGTTGGGATATTGGTGCATGTAATCGATGAACAGAGGATTTCGCCGGTCGGAATAATAAGTCGGTTGCGCGGCTTTCTGCGAAGTTGGCGCCCGGATATTGTACATACGCACCGTGAAAAAGAGAATATTCTGGGCTCGCTCGCCAACCGCTTTTGCGGAAATGTACCTTCCGTCCGCACAGTACATGGAGCAGACGAACATTTCGAGATGGATGGTTGGAGTGATATCCGCCGTCGAGTGATGAATGATCTCGATCGATGGTGTGGCCGAGCATTGCAGCAGAGAGTCATTGCTGTCACGGCGGATCTCGGCTCTCAGTTGATGGAGGAGTTTTTGGCAGACAAAATCGCTGTGATCGAAAATGGAATAGATGCTGAAGAAGTAAAAAAGACAATGGGTGTTGCCGAGTTTCGACGGGATGCGCCGAATGCGACACACATTGGAATCGCCGGCCGCTTGGTTAAGGTGAAACGAGTGGATCTTTTTCTCGAGACAGCGGCTTTGTTGTTACGAGACCATCCGCATCGCTGCTGGAAATTTCACGTCTTTGGCGATGGGCCGATGCGCCGGGAACTCGAGGAGTTCGCGCAAGCGCTGCGGATCTCGAGAAGCGTGACGTTTCACGGTCATCGCCAAGATATTCTAACCTGTATCACTGGACTGGATGGTCTTGTGATGTGCTCAGATCATGAAGGCATGCCGATGGTGGCGCTGGAAGCGTCAGCTCTTAGTGTGCCCATGGTTGCGCATGCGGTTGGGGGACTGATCGACGTGGTGCCAGAAGAGTTTCTAATTTCTGAACACAGCGCGCATGGCTACCGGAAAGGAGTATTGAGAACTCTTTGCTCGGATGGCCGGGCCATTTTCACGAGGAGCGCGGCTGAGACGCTTGTACGCTTTTCGGCCCAGCGCAATGCGGAGAGAATTCGCGCATTGTACCTACAGGTGCTGGCAGAGAAAGACTAATTAGGCGCGGACGAAAAGGTAATGCGGTGGCGTGCGACGAATGTGGGAGAAACAGAAACTGATGGAGTCCGGTAAACGGTCGGGTAGCTTCGCAGGCCACGCGGCTACCTATGCTATCGGAAACATAGTCGGCAGAGTAGTCGGATTCGTGATGTTGCCGATCTACACGAGGTTTTTGAGTCCGACAGATTATGGCGTCGTCGGTCTACTTATATTTGCGTTAGCGGTGTTCGAGCCATTACTTGGTGCGCGACTAGGATGGGCGATTCCGAAATTCTATTTCGATGCTCCTGACAGCCGAGGGAGGCGGGCTGTAATCTGGGGGGCATTGATTTTAACCGGCGCTGCGAGCGCCGTGTCTTTGGCTGTGCTCGTCTTTTTTAGGGGCACGGGCGCAGAATTGCTGTTTGGGAATCGTAAGTATGCGATGGACTTGGGATTGTTCGCGGTCACCCTTCTGAGCCAACCGATTGAGCAGACGGGGATGACGTATCTCCGATTGCGGGAACGATCCCGGTTATTTTTGGCCTTCAGCATGTGCAAGCTTTTGGTGCAGCTGGCGATGAACGTCCTCTTCGTCGTGTATTGGCGGGACGGTGTTCTCGGCGTTGTGTTGAGTACGGTAAGTTCATCCATTCTGTTAAGTATTGGAACGACGACATATGTTGCAGTACACGAAGCTCCGGCATTTGACTGGCTAGTAACCCGTAGGATGGTGCAGTTCTGTTGGCCCATGTGGTTGTCTGCCATTGCCGGGCTCTATATTGGTTCGTCGAGTGCAATTTACCTCAGGCTGTTCGACACGCTGAGCGATGTAGGAAGGCTGTCGCTGGCGGAAAAGTTTGCCACTGTCGTTGGTGTTCTGATTTGGTCGCCGTTCTTCTCGCATTGGGAGCCGATGAGCTATCAGTATCACAAAGAAGAGGGCGGACGGCGGAAGTTTCAGGTGGCATTTATCACAATTTCTGCATTGATGTTTGCTGGGGGATTGGGGGTCAGTATATTTTCAGAGCCCGCAATCAAGTTGATGGCTGCAAAGCCCTTTGATGCGGCCGCCGCCGTAGTACCCATCGTGACGTTTGGCTTTGTTTTAAGCAGTCTCAGACAGTTCTTTAATTTCAGCTTTCTTGTTACGGGAAATACGAAGATCCCCAGCTTGTGCCAGTACGGTACTGCGGTGCTCATCACGGTCGCGTATCTTGTGCTCATTCCTAGATTCGGTCTCCTGGGCGCAGCGGCTGGACAGGCTTTGGCCTTTGCAATTAACTTCATATATGTCCGCTTTCTGTCGCGCCGATATTATGATCCTGGATTCAACTTAGTTCCGATAGGTATCTTTGCGCTGATTGGTATCGTGGCTTACGTGTGTTCGAATTTAATGGTTGAAAATTCCGGATTGGCCGTTGATCTTTTGGTTAGGTCGATCGTAATGGCGATCGCAATTACGCTCATGGCGTTTGTGGGAGTCCGCGCCATTCAGGCGGTGGAGGGGACTTCGCTTGAGAGTTTGCCATGGCCACTGCATTTATTGGGACGTCTGCAGTTTGGGCGGCAATCGGAGGGTTGATTGGCTTGAATTTTCGTTCTTCAGAAGCTGTAATACGGGGGGCTGGTTGTCGCGACAGGGAGTGAGAGGCTAAGCGCCATTGCCGCTAAGGGGCCGCGCAAAAACAACTTCACATTTTGCGTAGCTGTTTCTGGGCATAGGGTTTGATGGTGTAGTTCCACTCCGGGAGAGTTCTGTGGGCGCGGATGTTGAGCAATTCCATCTCCTCGTTGGTCGCTTGCTGACCTTTCTCGTAGACTTTGGAGTTGAGCTTCGCGGACACAGTCAATCCGGTTTTGGTCTTGGTCGTGCAGATGTAGTTCAGGGCCACCTCGTGGGTCTCGAGCGGCACGCCTTGCCAGTTCTTGCTGACCGCGCTGAACAGTCGATGCTCGATGGGGTTCCATTTGGAGGCTCCGGGCGGATAGTGGCAGACGGTCACGCGCAGGCCATGTTTGTTGCACAGCCGCTGCTGCAGGTCGCATTTGAAGACCCTGCAGCGGGCGCTGTTTGCCCCACCGGCGTCGGCGAGGATGAGCAGTTCCCTGGCCTCGGGGTAGTGCTTCTTGCCGTAGCTGCGCCACCAGTACTCGATGGCCTCGACTGCAAATTCGGGAGTCTCCCGCGAAGTGCCCACCATGACCATGCCGGCGTTGCGGCGGACGTCGTAGACCCCGTAGGGCAGCGCCACGCCCTGGGCATCGGAGGGGAAATCGTGGTCGTTGACCTCCCGGCCGTTGCGCCGCCAGGTCCGGCCGCCATTTTTGAAGTTGCCGATGAGCTCGCGTTTTTTGCCATCGACGCTGATGATCGGCAGATCTGCGGTCTCGAACTTCCGGCACTTGGCCGCAATGGCCAGGAACTGCCGATTGCGCCTGGCCCGATCGCCCCGCTTGCGCTTGAAGCCGGACTCGATGTTCTTCCGATTGGTCTTGAGCGAGAAGTCCATGGCATGCAGTAGCCGCCCCACGGTCTTGGCGCTGACCTCGATGCCATGCGCGCGCAACTGCTCGGCGATCGACTGCGTCGTCTTCCTCGTCCAGCGTGTACCATCGATCGGATCTCCGGCGACTTCATCTTTGAGGATCTCCTCGATCCTTGCCCGGATCGTGGAGTTTTTTTTCCGCCGCTCGGCGGCCTCCCCCCGGCCTGCGGATACGCGTCGGATCGATGTCCTCGCCCAGCAGTTCGATCCTCCCCTTGGCGACGGTATGGGGGTCCACCCCGAGCAATGCGGCAACTCGCGCATCGCCCCCTCTGCCGGTCTTGAGCGCCTCGAGCCCGGCGAACAGCCGCCGTTGCCGCTCATCGAGCAGCCCAAAGAACAGGATGATCGCCGCCTTCACCTCATGCGCCAGTACTTCTTCGGAGACACCCCCGACGGCAACCCGCGCGATCCTGCCTCGGGCACTGATCTGCCGCTGCCGCTGGGCCTGATCCCAGGCGAAGTAGACAAAGGCGCCGCTGATCCTTTCCCGCTCAATCAGTTGTCTCTGGACCAGATGCAGCAGCGTCTGTCGCGTCTCGACATGCAGAGCATTGTTCAGCTCGCCGGCCGCATATCCCGCCGGCGCTTGCTCCACAAAACGTTTGCTGGTGTCGAGCAGCGTGCCGTCAGTGGAAAACCAGATACCGCGGTGCCCCCACAGGCCGCTCACATCGAACTGACAGGCCGATCGCAGCGCATAATACTTCCCGCGATGGGAGTAGCTTGTCAGGTAAGGCAGCACGCCGAGCTTGCGGAACACGGTCATCCTGGAGTGAGTGCCCAGAGCATCGGCCAGCTGTTCGAACGTGCAGACCGTGCGCTCTTTAAGCACACGCTCAAGGTCTTGGGCGCTGAACTCCGCGGTTCTCATAATGGTATACATCACCGTGAGTGCCAGTATGGTGAATAGTACCACTATGTTGAGGCCGCCGTCAACGCCGCCGGACAGCGGACCGACGCTCGAAATAGGGGGACAATTACCGTGAATCTGCCAAGACATCATTCGCGCAAGACCTTATCGCTCCGATGCACTCGATACAGTTCATAATCTCATGCGCTGTTATTATTGCGCAGTCCCTAAGCGCGTTGAGTCGTTGTCAGGCGCTGTAGCGTGTTGAGATAAATAACATATTGCCTAGTGCATGGGTGATAGAAATGGACGAAATTTCTGACATATTGCGTTCAATTAGTAACAAATCGTCAACGCGACTGGAGTTTTGGGCGCAATTCATCAACTACGTGCAATCTGCGAGAATCCTGGAAATTGGTGTTTGGAAAGGGGAGTTTTCCGCGTACGTGCTTGCGAAGTGTGGTTCCATAAATGATTATCATATGCTGGATCCTTGGCGAAAACTTCCATCTTGGAACAAGCCATTGAATGTTGATGATTCGACATTTGAGCATGCATTCAGAGAGGCGATGGCGAACACGGAGTTCGCCGCAGAGAAGCGAGCGGTGTTGCGTGGTACAACTGTAGAGATGATTGATCGAGTTCCCAATGACAGTTTGGACTTTGTGTATATCGATGGTGATCATACGTTGCGAGGTATATCAATAGACCTCATCAATTCTTATTCCAAACTGAAGCCGGGCGGGTACTTGGCGGGTGACGACTTATCTTCAACAATTTGGCAGCATGGACGGCAATTTGAGCCGACGCTGGTTTTCCCTTTTGCAGTCTATTTTGCCGAGGCAAGTGGTTGTCGATTCTTTGCGCTCCCGTTCTCTCAATTTGTGATGATAAAACCTGAAGGTGGTAGACGTTATAGCTTTACCGATTTCACGGGAAAATATCGTGACACTGAATTGCGAAAGCAACTTCAGTCGACTCGTTCGGTAAAGGAGCGTCTAAAATATTTCGTCCTGAAATTTATGCGTCGCGTCGGAGCGGCAGGGCTGCATTGACTTGTACGATGCGCAGTAGAAGCGCCCGACGTCCGAGTTGGGTCTCACTTACTCTCGCACGTCGCCAGGATGTAGGTCGCACGTCGCTCATTTTCGTTCTTCTATAAGGGGGGGCATTTGAGAGTGGTGCCACGCCTCTACGCTGTCACGAGCTGATCGGACCGAATCGTCCGTCACGAGATGGTGGGTGGGGAGCGTGAACAGTCTGCTTGCGAGGGAGTTCGCGTTTGGGAACGGCCCCTGGCGCTTGACCCCGTCCGGTATGCCTGCCACCCCCGGGAGATCGGTACCATAGAAGCGGGATGCGCCCAATCCGTAGCGGTTGAAGGTGTTGACGAGCAAGTCGCGTGCGGCGCGATTTGGCGCCAGCAAGGCGAGCCGCAGCGGCTCAGCCGGCAAGGCAGAGCCCGGGCAGTGCAGTGCTGCGATTCCGAGAGGGGACCATTCCTCGATCGCGGATGCCCAGATGTCTCGCCGGTAGGAAGGCCTTTGCCGATACAGCTCGAAGGCGGTCCCGACCTGGCTCCAGGCTTCCTCGGGAAGCAGGGCCGCCTCGGTCAGCGGCTGGTAGGTGACCTCGCCAAGCCCGGTACCCGGCAGGGCGGAGAAGACCCGATAGACGTGGGGGCGGGTGAGGAAATTGAATGCAAGGGCGGCGGCTCGGCTCGCGAGCAGACGATCCCTCCCGGTGTAGTGCGCAGGGCGGACTGGCAGCGTACGGCTGTCTTCCGTCGGCGCGATGAGCGCCCCACCGTGGAGCAGGTTCATCGGTTTGCCGCGGCCGAAGCTCAAGATCAGGTAGTCCCCGGGCCAGTCGATGGGCTCGCGGGGCAGATGTTGCGCGCTGTCCTGAATGAGAGGGATGCGCCTGTCCCGGCACAGGCCGGTCAGCTCGGCGGCGCCGTCGCCGAGACCCAGAAGATTGACCGCGACGACGGCGACCGTATGGGGCGACAGGCTGGACTGGAGGGCCTCGAGATCGTAGGACCAGTGGGACGATGCGACATCGACCAGGCGCGGATATACGGACGCATGAGCGCATGCTGCCACCAGGTCGGGGCAGCCGTACGCGGGAAGGATGACCTCCGGATCGCTTGTGGCGCTGCGTGCGGCGCAATTGGCGATCGCCTGGGCCAGAGCCGCCGTCCCGGAGGCGTACAGGGTGATCTTGCGGTTCCCGAAGAACCGCTCCATGGAGGCGCGAGCCGCCGGGTTTCCCCTCTGGAGCGGCACCGCGCGGCGTACCGGCGGCAGGGCGGTGAGCCTCACCGCTTTGAGGGCTCCCAGGTGAGGATGGTGCGGCCGGACAGGGTCAGCAGGGCGGCGTGCAGGATGGCCACGTTCACTTCGACGAAGTAGATGCCGATTCTGGCAAGCCCGATCTTACGCAGCCCGGGTGCGATCCGGGAGGCGAGAGGGGAGAGGTACAAGGCCAGCTGCAGGACGAGCAGCAGCCGGTAGACGGGGTGGGAGTCCTGGAAGGCGAGGGCGGCATTGATTCCGATTGCGCCGAGGAGGAACCAGGGGGTGGCCCAACGCATCACTTTGTGGCTGAACACCTCGAACGAGAACCGCCCGTAGCGGGCGACATTGAGCACTTCGGCCCGGATGCGCAGCGACCCCATGCCCCGGGTCACCGTGCGCACCTTGCGCTGGTACTCCTTGCGGTTGTCCGTGATGTTCTTGTAGTACCCGATGACCCGGCGGTCGGAGACCGCCCGCATCCCGATCTGCACGCAGCTCAACGCGGTGCCGAAGTCGCTCTGCACCCGGTTGTCCCATCGCTGGCAGACCTCACGACGTGCGGCGAAAAACGAGCCGCTCAAGCCCACGAGGGAGTGGAATCGGGTTTCCAGGTCGCGCAGCCACATCTCGTAGCGGACGTAGGCGCCCTCACCCTGCAGCGTGCCATCCGCCGTGATGAACCGATCGACGCTCGAGACGGCGCCCACCGTCGGGTCGCGGAAGGCATCCAGAAGATGGGTGAGCGCATCCTTGGGCAATATGGTGCCGGCATCCGTAAAGACGATCACATCGGCGTCGGTCGAGGCGATGGCCAGCTCCTGCGCATGCTCCTTGCCCTTCCGGACCGGTGAGCGGATCAGACGAATTCCCTTGCCGGCGTACTCGAGGACGATGGCGTCGGTGGCATCGTCCGAAGCGTCCGACGCCACCATCAGGTCCAGCTCGATGCCGGCGGCTTCCAGAGCCAGCGTATTGTCCATCTTCCCGGCGATCTTGGACGCTTCGTTCCGGGCCGCGATGACGATCGCGACCTTGCGGACGGGGATGGTAGGCACGCTGGCATCGCCTTTGCGTGGCGGCAGGAGCAGCAAAAGCGCCGGATACCAGAAGTAGCTGTAGGTGGCTGCGATGACGCAGAGCCAGAATAATGCTTCCATCATCCTACCAGGGGACTCATGCCGTAAATCATTGAGGCACTTGAAGAGAAGTATCCAAGTGTTTGGAAGTTAAAGTATTTAATGTCGCAGATTCCGCCCAGGCCGACAGCATGACCAGCGCCCAGATCTCGTTCGCCGCGGGTCCACGCTCCGCGATGTATTCGTCCCAGAGCCGGCGGATGGTCGCCGGATCGACCGGGAACAGGCGCTGGAACGCTGATCCGGCGAGCATGTCTGCAGCCCATTCCTTGAGGGGCCCCCGGAGCCATTTGTCGATCGGGACGGTGAATCCCATCTTGGGTCTTTCGATCAGCGAGCGCGGCACATATCGATCCAGGATCGCCCGTAGCAGCCACTTGGTCGTTCGGCCACGCAGCTTCAGATCATCCGGCAGCCGCCAGCTGAACTCGACTAGGCGGTGATCGAGCAGCGGCAGGCGCGTCTCCAGGCTCGTCGCCATGCTGGCCCGGTCCACCTTGGCAAGATTGTCGTCGGGCAGATAATTAATCTGGTCGGCGAGCAGCATGGAGGGCAGGTCGTCCGTGAATTGCGCCGGCCAGTTGCGCGGGGGGAGCGCTGCGTCCCCTTCGAGAACCGAAGGCTCGGCCCACCACGAGGTCAGGCGCAGATAGGTCTCGGTGAACGTCTCGGACATCAGGATGCGGGCCAGCTTGCGGCGGGCATCCGCCGAGCCCACCTGACTGCCCAGGCGAGCCATCTTGCCGATCAAGGAGGCTCGGTTCGGCGAGCCGCCACTTAGGAGGAACTCGGCCAATGGCCGGCGAAGGGGAGGAGGGACCCATCGGCTCCGGCGCCATGCGCCGGGCGCCAGGGCATATCGATTGTATCCGCCGAAGAGCTCGTCTCCACCGTCTCCGGAGAGCGCCACCGTGACCTGGGTGCGCGCCAACCGGGAGATCAGGTAAACGGGAAAGAACGACCCGTTGGCCGTTGGCTCATCCATGCATCGAACGATCGAAGGCACTTGGTCGATGATGTCCTGTTCGCGCAGCGGAAATTCCTCGTGACGGGTGCCGAGGTGGGCGGCGATGGCGCGCGCATGACGGGACTCGTCGAACCGCGGATCGTCGAAAGCGACCGTGAACGTGCGCACCGGGTGTGAGGACTGATGCTGCATCACCGCGGTGACCAGGGAAGAGTCGATGCCGCCGGAGAGAAACGCCCCGGTGGGAACGTCGGCCTGCATCTGCGCCCGCACGGCTTGGCGTAACAAATCTTCGCCTTGGTCGATGACCGCCCGCTGATCGGTGATCAGCGACTGTTGGCCCTTGGTCGCGGTGTCCCGACAGCTCCAGTACGCGCGCGGTTTGAGCTCGCTCCGGCTCGGCGCGTCCCCTGGCAGCGGCCATCGGGTCGGCAGCCGCTGGTCGCGGCCAGCCTGGACGGTGAGCACATGCCCCGGCGGGAGCTTGTAAACGCCCTCGTAGATGGACAGCGCTCCGGGTACGCAGCCGTCGCGCAGGTACGCGTTTGTCGCGCTGCCGCTGATTCGCGCATCAAAGCCGGGTATCGCCCGGAAAGCCCGCAGCTCGGAAGCAAAGAAGAGATGTCCACCGACCTCGCCCAGATACAAGGGCTTCTCGCCCATGCGGTCCCGGGCCAAGTGCAAAACCTGATCGCGCGCATCCCACACGGCGAAGGCAAACATGCCGACACAGCGACCCAGGGCATCCTCGACGCCCCACTGCCCGATGGCCGCGAGCAGCACCTCCGTATCGCTCTCACCACGGAAGGTGTGACCCAGGGCACGCAATTGGGGGCGCAATTCCCTGAAATTATAGATTTCTCCGTTGAACGTCATCCAGAAGCGCCCCGCATACTCCATGGGCTGGCGCCCGGTGTCGGTGAGGTCGATGATGGCGAGCCGCCGGTGGGCGAGGGCGAGCCGACCGGAGGGGGACTTCCAGAGACCCGATCCGTCCGGGCCGCGATGCGTCAGGCGTTGCGCCATGCGCTCGACGATCCGATCGAGCGGATCGGCCAGTCGGCCCGGGGCGGATTCCAGCGCGATGGCTCCTGCTATTCCGCACATGCTGTCTGGCGTCCGGATGACATTCGGGTCGTGAGTAATTGCCCGGGATCGCGGATATCATAAAGGGGACTCGGCCCTTGGGGAAATGGGTAGCGCGCGAAGATGAAGGTTTTATGGTTTTCCCACCTCGTGCCTTACCCCGAGACCGGCTTAGGGGTCCTGCAGAGAAGCTACCACTTGGTGCGGGAGCTCGCCCGGACTCACCAGGTGTACCTGTTGGCGTTCGTGCAGCGCAAGATCATCGGGGAGCTGCTGGGCGATGTGGATGCAGGGCTCGAAAGAGCCCGGGAGCATCTGGAGCAGTACTGTGCCCGTGTACAATTTCTCTCCATCCCCTCTGAGCGCTCGCGGCTCGGGCGAAGCTGGCTTGCGGCGCGCAGTCTAACGGGCACATACCCCTATACCATCCGGTGGCTGCTGTCCGAGGAGGCGCGTACTGCGGCCACGGAGTGGAATGCGTCGGTCGATTTTGATGTCGTGCATTTCGATACGCTGAGCCTGGCGCCGTATCGCGAACTTTTCACGCACGGCGCAACGTCCCTGGATCATCACAATATCGAATCGGACATGATGCTCCGTAGGGCTCGGATCGAGAGGCATCCGCTGAGGCGATTCTACTTTTGGCAGGAAGGCTTGCGCCTGCAGCGCTACGAGCGGCGCGTCTGCCCGCAGTTTGACCTCAACATCACTTGCTCGAGTCTCGATACGGAAAGGCTCGAGCGTGTGGCGCCGGGCGCGACAATCGCGGAAGTTCCAAACGGAGTTGACACGGAATATTTCCGCCCGGATGGCGAGGCGGAGCATCCGCTTGGGCTCGTATTCGCCGGCAACCTGTCCTGGTACCCGAACGGGGCGGCGATGCTTTTCTTCGCTGAAAGCGTGTGGCCGATGCTGAAGAGGAAGCTTCCGGGAGTGACCATGGATGTGATTGGCTCCAATCCGCCATCCCGGCTGAAGGACTTGGCGGTGCGGGATAAGGATTTCCGGGTTCACGGCTTCGTGCCGGACGTACGGCCCTACATCGGCCGAGCGGCACTCTACGTGTGTCCCATCATGGATGGCGGCGGAACGAAGCTGAAGATATTGGATGCACTTGCCATGGGGAAGGCAATCGTGGCTCACCCGGTTGCCTGCGAAGGCATCCGTGTGCAGGACGGCCATGATGTGGTTTTCGCTCGCGAGCCCGGCGAGTTCGTCCAGAGCATCGTGACGTTGCTTGAAAACCCGCAGAGGAGGAAGCAGCTGTCCGGCAATGCGCGTTCTTTGGCGGTGTCGGTGTATTCTTATGCGATGATTGGCCGCAGGCTCGTCGATGAGCTGGAACGGTGCTGTGCGAACTATGATACAAGCCGCCTCGCCCCGATTCGCGGCGGCGAGACTCAGCGCGCAGGTATCGGAGCGAGCGGCTCCTTGCCCTGAAGTCCGGCAGGTGCTCTCTCGCGCAGGAGCTTTTCGCCAAAGAACCCTCATGAAATCCATTCTGATACTGCTGCATTGTGAGTCCAATACCGGTTATGCCATTGGTCCGTTGGAGCGGACTTTTTATGAAATGGCGCTGAAGCTGTGCGGTGGAGACGCCTCCCGCATCCACTTTTCGTATCCATCGATGAAGAAGGGACCTTCGCCGACTTTGCCGGCGGACTTCAAGCAATATGCGGTGATCGATCCGAACCGTGTCGATGCGGAACACTGCAAGGCCGCCGAGCAATATATCCGCGACCATCAGATCGACACGATCTTTGGCTTTGATCAGCCGGTCTTCCAGCCGATCTATCGTTGCTTCCGTCGCGCCGGCGTGAAGCGGTTCATCTCCTACTGGGGCGCGCCCATGAGCTCGATGAACAATTGGGCGCTAAGGCTCGTCAAGAGGGCAGGGGTGATGCTGCACCCAGAGGGTCCGGACCACTACATCTTCGAGTCGCGGGGGATGGCGGAGCTGGCGGTCAAAGGGCGGGGCATACCGTCTCGCAGAGTGAGCGTAGTTCCTCTGGGGGTGGATTGTCATCGTTTCAGGCCTGACCCCGCGGACTCCCAGTATGTGTACGAGTCCGCGGGAATCCCGAAGCAGCGGCGCATTTTCTTCTACTGCGGCCACATGGAGCCTCGTAAGGGCGTCGCGGTAATCATGAGGGCCGCGAACCATTTGAGCCGGTTTCGTCAGGTGGACGATTGGCACGTCTTGCTCTGCGGGAACAAGGGGGATGAGAGTGTTCCGTATGAAAAGATGCTCACCGATGAGGCCCGTGCTCACGTGACATTCGCCGGGTACCGCTCCGACTTGGACCGGCTGTACCGCGGGTGTTACGCCGCACTCATCATGAGCACGGGGTGGGACTCCTTTCCACGCTCCGGCATGGAAGTCCAGGCGAGCGGACTGCCTTTGTTCGTCTCCGACCTCAAGGGCATCAACGAATCCGTGCGGGACGGGGAGACGGGCCTCGTTCTAAAGGCGGGTGACGCGGAGGCTCTATCGGGCGCAATGAAGCGACTGTTGGACGACAGCGAGTGGAGAGAACAGCTGAGTCTGCAGGCGCGCTCCCGGATCGAGAACGAATTCACGATCAGCAAGCAGCTCTCGTTGCTGACAGATGTTGTTCGGGGGGTTGTGAGCTTCCGGTGAGGGTGCGTAACAGCGCGTGACCTGCGCTGTCCTCCGTGGGCGCGGTCAGGTTGGGGACACGGGGCGCTTGCGTTCCATTTCGACTTTCGCTATCGCCGGATCAAACGACATTCAGCATACCGATCGTGTCCCGTCATCATCGAGTATCGATGGCACCCGTTGCATGGCAAGAAGGTTCCATTATTTCGCCGCACCGGTCGCCGCGGCGAGCAGGTGGTGCACATTGATGTAGAGCGCCCGAAATACAACCGCGAGTTGCCGGCATGGATGATCGATAAGGCGATCTGCGGTGCAATGACGGCGGGGCCGCCACAGGTATCCATTGCCGCGCTGGGTGAGTTGCGCACGGTGCTTTCCTCGAAAGCCTCCGCAGGCGGATCATCGAAGCCCTCACAGACGGAGGGTCCATCCGATGAAGCGTCTGGCAAGACGGTCCAAAGGGCAACTGTCATTCGCCCTCGAGCGCGAGGCACGACACGACCTGACGCCCGATCAGCAAAACGCGCTACTTCTCGCACTATCCGATCTGCTACTCGAGGCTCTGGGGGAAGCGCTCCCCGCGCAGGACAGCGAGTCGGGAGAAAGCGATGAGTGTTAAAATCACCACGGAGCACCTCGCGCGCGGGGCGGTCGTGTACGTACGGCAATCGACCTTGGGTCAAGTGATCGAGCACACCGAGAGTCAGCATCGACAGTATGCGCTCGTTGAGTCGGCCAAATCGCATGGCTTTTCGCCTGTAACGGTCATTGACGATGATCTGGGTCGTTCGGGCTCGGGGCTTGTGGAACGCCCTGGCTTTCAAAAGCTGGTTGCCCAAGTGTGCTCGGGTTCGATCGGCGCGGTGTTCTGCATCGAAGCCTCGCGTTTGGCACGTAACGGTCGAGACTGGCACCACCTGATCGACTTGTGCGCGTTGACGGGGACGCTGGTGATCGACCCGGACGGTATTTACGATCCGCGGGTGATGAATGATCGGTTGCTCCTCGGCTTGAAGGGCACGATGTCCGAGTACGAGCTGTCGCTGCTGCGTCAGCGGGGGCTTGCCGCACGCGATTCCAAGGCCAAGCGTGGCGAGCTGCGCTTTGCTTTGCCACCTGGGTATTGCTGGGACGAGCTCGGTCGCGTCGTCTTGGACTGCGATGAGCGGGTAGTGGAGGCCGTTCATCTGTTCTTTCGCAAGTTCCGCGAACTCGGTAGCGCCCGCCAGGTCCTGCTTTGGGCGCGCGAGGCGGGGCTCGACTTTCCGGTCATTCACCAAAGCCGGGCGGGGCAGCAGCGCATCGGTTGGCACTACCCGGCCTATCACAACGTGATATCGATGCTGCGGCATCCGCTGTATGCTGGAGCCTACGTCTTTGGGCGGACCACTCAGCGCACAAAGGTAGTGGAGGGACGAGCGCGCAAGACTACCGGCCATCATAAGCCGATGCAGGACTGGAGTGTCCTGCTGCGAGATCATCATCCTGGCTACATCAGCTGGGCGGAGTTTGAGGAGAACCAGCAGACGCTGTCGGAGAACGCACATATGCAGAAGCGCACTTCGCGTAAAGGTGCTCGCGGGGGACGCGCCTTGCTCACAGGGCTTGCCCGGTGCGGCCGATGTGCCCGCATGATGCGTATCTTCTACGGTTCGCAAGCCTCTCATGCGCATCGCTATCAATGCATCGGTGAGCACATCGGCAATGGTATCTGTCTCGGCATCGGTGGCGTGCGCGTCGATCAGGCGATCGCCCGCGCGCTGCTGGAGGTAGTCTCGGATCACGCGGTGAAGGCCGCCGTCCTCGCCGAGGAACGCTTCGCGCATGCGCAGGACGATGTCCAGAAAGCGCTCCTGCACGAGCTGGAAGAAGCCCAATACGAGGCCTCCCTTGCCTCGCGTCGTTATGAGGCCGTAGACCCGGCGAAGCGCCTGGTGGCACGTGAGCTCGAGTCGCGCTGGAACGCTGCTCTGGAGCGCGTAGCGCAGCTTCAGGAACGTCTGGCGGGGATGCAGGCGAGCTGCGCGCAACGTCGGCCTGTTGACCGCGCGGCACTCCTCGCATTGGCGCAAGATCTGCCTGCTGTCTGGAACGCGGCCAATACCGATACCAGAACCAAACAGCGAATCGTGCGCGTGCTCATCCTCGAAGTCATCATCGATCTCGATGACACGGCAGATGAAGTCGTCCTCACGATCCACTGGATCGGCGGACGACACACGGAGGTGCGTATCCCACGTGTCAAAACCGGGCGCTACCCAGCCGATCGACATCCCAGCCCCGTTGTGGTCATGCGAAAACTCGGAGGCAAATGGCCAGACAAGGAACTTGCGACGACAATGAACCGGATGCGCTGCAAACATCCCGATGGTGGTGCGTGGACGAAGATGCGAGTCCAACAGCTTCGTGAACGACTGAAGATCGCGCCATTTGACCCCAACGCGCCAGGTGAGAAGACCATCACTGTGGACGAAACGGCACGTCGCTTGAAGATCTGCGTAGGCTCCGTATATCGTCTGATCCGAGAAGGCTCGCTTCCCGCGGTTCAACTGATGCCCTCGGCACCCTGGCAAATCCCCGTCGCCGCCCTTGACTCCCAGTCCGTGAAGACAGGACTGCAGGGTGTTGCCGATCGCCGCCCACGCAAAGTGGCTGATTATCAAGCAGATAGAGTTCTGAAACTCCCAGGCTTTTGACAGGAGAGATGCATTATGAAGTTCGCTTCCGGCGTCGCCCCCTGAAGATGAAGAGCTGCCCCGAGAGCACATCAGCCGATAACTGTGTCTGCACCAGCGCGCTCAGCCCATCGATCCCGCGGCGCATATCCGTGAGTCCCGCCACCAGCCAGATGCGCACCCCGGCCGGTACGCTCAGCATGGGCCGGCCAACTCCCGCAGAATCGCCTGCAGCCGCTCCGTGCCCAAGCCACCCCAAATCCTCAGGCGCGTGCCGCTCGGAAACTCGATCTCCACCCGCTCGGGTTGTGACGCCGGGGAAACCGCTGCGGCGCGCGCTTCTTGCGGCGCCGCCTTCATCGGCACATGGATCTGCACGGGCAGTAACGCCGGCGCTTTGCGCTCACGAGCGCTCTCGGCGCCTCGCTCGAGAAGCTTGCCGCGCCGATACTCCCGACCCATTTTCCGCACATCAGCGAAGGCATTTGCGGCAATTTCCCGCCGGGCGATCTGAGCGGGAACGCTACTCGGGCGCGTTGAGCTCGATCAGCTTCTGAGTCTGTACCTCCCAGGCCCGCAGGAGCTTCTTGGTCCTGCGGTAATTGGCGATGGCCTGGCGCATCAGCTCTGCCTGCTTCGGGGTGAGGCTGCGGTGGTGCAGCCGGCCCGCCTTCATATAGCTCCACTCGTAATACGGCCCGTGTCGCGCCGTCGGATCGTGTGCGCAGCGGCAAGCGGGATTGCCGCAGACCTTGGTGCGCTTGAGCAACGTGCCCGAGGCCAGGTACTGCATGGCTGCGATCGCTTTCTGGATCGCGGCGATCTTCGCTTCGGCGCGGGCGCTGGCAGTGGGCTTTGGGTGGGACACAGGATTGACAGACTGAAGAGCTGGCGATAGTATTATCGCCAGAGTGATGCTAGCGCAACCCCGTAAGCCGCTCGCCGAGAACTTCGCTCTGTCTACCGAGCGGCTGGGACCGCTTCCCCTCGTCAATCACTTCATCGAACGGCTCGGTCTCACCGAGCTGCTCGATCAGTACGTGCCCACCACCGATCGGCGCTGCGCGCTACCGCATGCACTCGCCCTCGGGGTGCTGCTACGTTCAATCGTCGTCGAGCGCGAGCCGATCTACCGGGAAGCCGAGACGGTGCATGCCTATGCGGCGAGCCTGTTCGGGCTCGAGGAGCCGCAACTGCGTCAGCTCGGCGACGATCGGCTGGGTCGGGCACTGGACCGGCTCTACGATGCCGACCGGGCGGCACTGCTGACCTCCGTGGTACTCGCCGTAGGTCGATCTTTCGGTGTGCGCTTAGCGGTGGCTCGGGTAGTTCGGACAGATTTTCCGAGTCGATGAGTGGAAGGATCTGCTGAGTTGATTAAACACGGTAACGGTATTTGCTTCAACTCTTGATCTGGGTTTTTACATCTATCGGCTAT
>JAJZDX010000071.1 GCA_021805865.1 Pseudomonadota bacterium | reverse complement strand
CGATCTCATCGAAGGGGTTCACGCTCATCTTCACCCCTTCGGTCATCACCCCCGTGCCGTCCGGCTTGACACGAATGCGCACGTTGTAGTCCACCACGCGCTTGATGCCGACCAGTATGCGTTTCATTGGTTCGTTCGATTACTTGCTAAATGAGGTAGCGCCGCGTGGGACTCGCGGCGTCATGGAGCCGGTCATGGGCTTTCGGCCGCCTCCGGCCGCGGGCGCCGCCGCCCGCGCGCGTTTTCCCGAGGCGCAAGCGGCTTGGGCGCAGGCAGGTCCACCACCTTGCGCAGATGCACGTACTGTGCGGTGGAGTGCGGAATGCCCATCGCTTCCACGAAGTGGGTCTGGAAGCGAGGCTCGAGGGCGGTCTCGATCTTTTCCACCTTGCGCACCAGCGTCTCGATCGTCTGTCGCGAGTCGAGGTCGAGCAACGCGATGCGAGCTCCGGTCCCGGCGGCGTTGCCGGCCGAGGCGACGTGCGAGAGATCACAGTCCGGGATCATCCCGAGGAGCATGGCGTATTTGACGTCGATGTGAGCGCCGAAGGCGCCGGCAAGACGGATGCGATCGACGCGATCGGTGCCGAATTGCTCCATCAGCAGCTTGATGCCGGCATAGAGGGCGGCCTTGGCGAGCTGGATTGCTCGAACGTCGTTCTGCGTGACCATGAGCGTCTGCGCGCCCTGGTGCACCACGTAGCTGAAGGTCCGGCCCTGCGGCACGATGCGCGGGCTGCGTGCGGCGAGCTGTCCGTCCACCACGCCGTCCTGGTTGATGATGCCCGCGAGATACATCTCGGCGATGATCTCGATGATGCCCGAGCCGCAGATGCCGGTGACTCCGGTCTCCTGGATCATCTGCTCAAACCCCGGCTCATCCGACCACAGCTCAGAGCCGATGACTTTGAAGCGGGGCTCGAGCGTCTCGGGATTGATCCGTATCCGCTCGATGGCCCCGGGCGCGGCGCGCTGGCCGCTGCTGATCTGGGCCCCTTCGAAGGCCGGGCCCGTGGGGCTCGAGCAGGCGAGCAGCCGCTTGCGGTTGCCGAGCACGATCTCGGCATTGGTGCCCACATCCACCAGAAGGGTGATGTCCTCGGCGAGGTCGGGCCGCTCCGAGAGGACCATGCCCGCGGTGTCCGCGCCGACGTGGCCTGCGATACAGGGCAGCACATAGGCGCGGGCGTTGGGATGAAGGGCAAGGCCCAGGTCCGCGGTGCGAAGGGCGGTGGCCTCGTCGGTGGCCAGTGCGAACGGGGCGCCGCCGAGCTCCACCGGGTCGATGCCGAGCAGCAGGTGATGCATGATCGGGTTGCCGACCAGCGTGACTTCCAGGATGTCCTCGGGAGCGGCTTGCGCCTGGAGGGCGACTTCGGCGGCGAGCTGGTTGATGGCCTCGCGCACGGCGACCGTCATCTGCTCGGCTCCGCCCGGGTGCATCATGGAGTACGACACACGGCTCATCAGGTCCTCGCCGAAGCGGATCTGAGGGTTCATCGCTCCGCTCGAGGCGAGCACTTCACCGGTTCTCAGGTCGCACAGATGGGCAGCGATGGTGGTCGAGCCGATGTCCACCGCGAGCCCGAGCTTGCGATCGTGGTAGCCCGGCCAGACACCGATGATCTGCGAGCCGGCGCGCACGGCCGCCGTGACTTTCCACTCTCCCTTGCGCAGCACCGGCTGCAGGCTCTGCAGGACCTGCAGGTCGCACTGAAGACCGCGCAGCTGCCACTCGCGCTCGAGGGCTTCCTTGAGCCGTTGCAGATCGCCGGCCGGATGGTGCATGTCCGGCTGAGGCACTTCGACAAAGTAAAAGTGCACCGATGGATTCAGGGTGATGGCGCGGGCGTCGGCCTCTTTGCGCACCACCTGCCGGTGTACTTGGCTGCCCGGGGGTACGTCCACCACCAGATCGCCCTGGATGAGCGCCTGGCAGGACAGACGCCGGCCGCTCGCGAGGCCGCGGCGGCGGGCATAGCTCTTTTCGGCGGCGCCCACGGGGGAGAGGTGCCCGGCCTGGGAGAGGACGCCGTGCTTGGCGAACTCGCCCTCCATGACGAGCACCTGGCAGCGCCCGCAGATCGTGCGTCCCCCGCAGACCGAATCGATATCCACTCCGAGCGAGCGCGCTGCCGCGAGGAGCGAAGTGCCGAGCGGGAAGCGGCCGCGCTTGCCCGAGGGCGTGAAAACAACCAGGGCGCCCGGTTCAGCTGACACGACGGCGATGACCTCCCTCGCGCCGGCCGCGGCCGGCTCCCTCGGCTCCCGCGGCACCGGCGGCCGGCACTTCGCGGAATCTGCGGATCCAGCGCGCGCAGTCCGGATCGTGCCCCATCATGACGTCCGCCCCCATGACGGCCCGCACGATCTCGGTGTGCAGCGGGTTCATGATCGCGGAGGTCATGCCGGAGCCGATCGCCGAGATCAGGAACGCCGCCGTGATGCCCTCCCGGGCGGGCAGTCCGAAGCTGATGTTGGAGGCGCCGCAGGTGGTGTTCACCTTCAGCTCGGCTCTGAGCCGGTGCAGCAGGTGCATCACCTGCACGCCCGCCTTGTTGATGGCGCCGATCGGCATCACCAGCGGATCGACCACCACATCGCAGACCGGTATGCCGTGGTCCATCGCGCGGTGCACGATCTTCTTCGCCACCTCGAAGCGCACATCCGGGTCCTCGGAGATGCCCGTCTCGTCGTTTGAGATCGCCACCACCGC
The DNA here is from genome assembly GCA_021805865.1 of Pseudomonadota bacterium. GTDB lineage: Bacteria > Pseudomonadota > Gammaproteobacteria > Steroidobacterales > Steroidobacteraceae > 13-2-20CM-66-19. The sequence continues at coordinate 2,965 of JAJZDX010000071.1, read as the reverse complement.
CGCCCCGTATTTCCTCACCAGCGGCAGCACGGCCTCCAGGCGCTCCTCCTCGCCCGTGACGGAATTCACCAGCGCCTTGCCCTTGTAGACCGCAAGGCCCGCCTCGAGGGCCGCCACGATGGAGGAGTCTATCGAGAGCGGCACGTCCGTGATCGATTGCACCAGCTGCACGGCCTTGGCGAGGATCGCCGGCTCATCCGCGAGCGGGATGCCGGCATTCACATCGAGCATGTGTGCGCCGGCGGTGACCTGCGCGCGCGCGTCCGCCTCGACACGCGAGAAATCCCCGGCGGCCATCTCGGCGGCGAGGATCTTGCGGCCCGTGGGATTGATCCTCTCGCCGATCATGACGAAGGGACGCTCGAAGCCGATGACGACTTCGCGGGTTGCTGAGCTTAGGACTGTGTCGGTCATGATGCGGCCATTGGGTTGAGGGTTACGCTGCGGATCGCGGCCCGGACACCTGCGGATCGCGTCCCGGATACCAGGGGACCCGGCCGCGGAGGATTCCGGAGCGCTCGATGATGTCGGGAACACTGTCTTCCTGACGGTAGGCCATGATGTGCACGCCGCTCACCCCGCGCACTTCCCGGATCTCCTGGATGAGCTCGATGCAGAGATTGCGGCCTTCGCACGCGCCATCCCGGGCGCCCGCGAGGCGCTTGATGACCGTCTCGGGAATATGAAGACCCGGAACGTTCGCACGCATCCACTCTGCGGTCTTTGCCGAGCGCAGGGGACCGACGCCGACCAGGACGAAGACCTTGCCGAGGAGCCCGAGGTCCTCCACCCGGCTCATGAAGGTCTTGAGCATCGGTACGTCGTAGCAGTACTGGGTCTGCACGAACTGGGCGCCGGCGGCCACTTTCTTGGCCAGGCGCTCGGCGCGCCACTCGGTCGGCTGGGCGAATGGGTTCGAGGCCGCCCCGAGGAACACCCGCGGCGCATACGTGATCTTGCGGCCGCTCAGGAACCGGTGCTCGTCCCGCAGCGTCCGGGCCGTCGAGAGCAGCGACATGCAGTCGAGGTCGAACACCGGCAGCGCCTGCGGGTGATCGCCCGCCTGCACCCCATCACCGGTGAGGCACAGGATGTTGCACACGCCCATGGCCGCCCCGCCCAGGATGTCGCCCTGGACGGCGATGCGGTTCTTGTCCCGGCAGGAGATCTGCATCACGAGGGCGTAGCCCAAACGGGTGAGCAGGGCGCAGACCGCCACGCTCGACATGTGGCAGTTGGCGCCGCTGCCGTCGGTGGCGTTGATGGCATCCACGTAGCCGTCGAAGATTTTCGCCCGCTGGTAGACCTCCTCGGGGTCGGCGGAATCGGGCGGGGCGAGCTCGGTGGTCACGGCGAACTGACCGGCGCGCAGAATCCGCTCGAGCCGCCCGGGGGAGGTGTGACCTGGCAGGATCGGCAGCGGATAGCCCGGGACCGGCTCGTCCTCGAAGATCATGCGGCCGCTCCTGCGCGCTCGCGTGCCACGCGCAGCCATGACGATCGGCCCTGCAGCCGCCGGTCCACCGGGAGCTGGACCTCCCTCAGCGCCTCACGGCCGCCCGTAATGCGCGCGCTGCCGGCGATCGCCTGATGCCAGACGCATTTCATCTCGGGGCGCACCTCGCAGTGGCCGTTGTCGCGCACGCCCCCACAGGGGCCGTTGCGAAGCTGCTTGGGGCAGTTCATCGGGCAGGACATGCCGGTGGAGGAGAGCACGCACTGGCCGCACATCCTGCAGTCGAACAACAGCCCCTTGACCGAGTGCTCGACGGTGGCCACGGGGCGCTCGAGGCGCTCGTAGCCCAGGCGCTTGAAGAGCGGATGCAAGCCGGTCAGGACGGTCTCAAAGCCGCGATAGAAGGCGTTGAGGCCGCGCGCGTGGCGCACCGACCAGAGTCTCAATGCGTACATCAGGCCTCGCCGGGCTCGGGAGAGAAGGGGGTGTCCGAGGAGGGATCCACGCCCTTGGAGCGCACGAGCTGCTCGAGTCGCTCGTCGCTGTAGGCCGTCTCCAGCCGAGCCGCCTCCGCGGCAGCCTCGCTTTGCAGGTCATCTGCGCAGGGACGGGGAGGGCTGCGCTGCCAGTCGGCAAGGTAGGCGTTTGAGGTGCCGCGGCCGGCGCGCATGGCGGCCCGGTCCACCGCTTCCTGAAAGCGCGGGGAGAGCTGCGCCTTGGCCGTCTCGCGTCCGCGCTTGACGATTACCTGCGCGGGGATGTTACGCCAGGAGATGATGATCAGACTTGCCATGCGGGGGCTGCGCCTGTGGCGAGAGCGGTGAGACGGGTGCCGAGCTCGCCGTACCCGGTGAGCCGGTGCTCGAAGGCCAACCCCAGGCGCACGGCCGCCTGCCGCGCCTGCTCGATGAGCGCGCTCGAGGGCTCCTGGGCAAGGTAGACGACCTTGCGATAGTGCCGGAAGTACTCCTGCGCGAGCTGCGGATGGCGGTCGATGCCGAGTTCGTGAATGACCAGCCTCTCGAAGTGCCGTGTGAGGAAATCGGTCAGGTAGAACGTCCCGGGCTCGGCGTCCGCCAGCTCGGCAAACGTGCTGGCTCCGGCGTAGAACTCGTAGCAGTGCGCGCCGGGGAGACGCTCGACGCCTTCCTCGGCGAGCACCCGATCGAGCTGTCCCATGGTGCCGCATTCGGCGTAGGCGACGAAAATCGCACGGTACTGCCCCCGGTGCGCGCGGATCCGCTCGCGCACCGCCGGGGCGATGCGCTGCGGATGGTTGTGCAGCTCAGGGGCCAAGCACTGGACGTCGACCGCCCAATCGTTGGCCCTGCGCAGCGCGTTGATCTCGCGGGCGAGCGCCCCGCAGGCGATGATCAGGATGGCGCGGCGGGAGTCCATGGGGGTGCATCGGCCTCAGGCGGCGTGGCGCGCGGCGCGGCGGGCGGCGATCAGGCTCTTGGCGGTCTCGACCGCGATCGCCGCATCGCGGCAGTAGGCGTCCGCCCCCAC
>JAJZDX010000038.1 GCA_021805865.1 Pseudomonadota bacterium | reverse complement strand
TGGTGCTGGTGAACATGTCCGCCCAGATGATCGAGAACCGGCTGTTCCTGCACCACTTCCGCGAGGCGTTCGTGGTGCGCTTCCACAGCCGCCCGGAGCTCCTGGGCACCTGGGGCGAGGGGATCATTGCCCTCGATGAGGCCGGCTGCATCGCCGCCCTGGACCGCAATGCGCTCTTTCAGCTCGGCCTCAAGAGCGCCGCGGAACTCCTCGGGGCCCCTCTGGAGCGCGTGTTCAACATCTCCCCGGAGGCGCTGCTCGCGCGCAGCCAGAGAAAGTCCTTCCACCCCCTGCCCCTCTACGACGCCCGCCACGGCGGGCGCGTGTTCGTCGTCGCCCAGGCACCTTCCTCCAGACGCACGGGGCGGCCGCGCCAAGTGAAGGAGCCCGCTCCGAACGAGATCCGCAGCCCGCTCGATGATCTGGCTTTGGGCGACCCGCTCATGGGGCGCAACATCCAGGCCGTGCGCCGCACCCAGTCGCGCGATGTGCCCATTCTGCTGGTCGGGGAATCGGGCACGGGCAAGGAGTGCTTCGCGCGGGCGCTGCACGCCTCGAGCGAGCGCTCCGAGAAGCCCTTCGTTACCGTGCATTGCGGCTCGCTCCCGGAGGCGCAGCTCTCGCAGGAGCTGTTCGGTCCGCCCGAGACCTGCGCACCGCCGGGCGGCGGCGCGGAGGACCCGGGGCGCATCGTGCAGGCGAACGGCGGCACGTTGTTTCTCGACGACGTCGTCGAGCTGCCGCTCGCCCTGCAGGCCCGGCTGCTGCGCCTGATCGAGGAGCGGGAGATCGCACGGCCCGGTGAGCCAGCCCTACGGATCGATGTGCGGCTGGTAACCGCCACCCGTGGCGGACTGCAGGAGAAAGTGCTTCGCGGGGAATTCCGAGAGGATCTGTTCTACCGGCTGCAGGGTCTTGCGCTCACGCTGCCGCCGCTGCGCGAGCGCAAGGACAAGGCGGCGCTCATCCGCGATGTGTTCATCCAGGAAAGCGCCACCAGTCCCTCCATCACCTTGAGCGACGACCTGGTGCAGGCCTTGCAGGCCTACACCTGGCCGGGGAACCTGCGCGAGCTGCGCAACGTCCTGCGCGGCATGATCGCCATGCGCTCGGACGATCGGCTGGATGTGCGCGCTCTGCCCCCCGAATGCATCGTACCCGAGCCGGAGTGCAGCGGTGATCCTCCGCCCGGCTGCGCCCTCAATCCCCTGCAGAAGGCCGAGCGCAGCGCGCTGCAGCGTGAGATCGAGCACAACCGCGGCAACATCAGCCGCGTGGCGCATCAGCTCGGCATTGGCCGCAATACGCTCTACCGCAAGATGCGACGCCTGGGAATCACCCTGCCCATCCGCCACTAGGGGCCAGGACGGGAGCCCCTCGGCCTCAGGTTCGCGTAGCGCGGCCGCTTGAGCGACAATGTGCTGGGCGTGAGCCACACGCCGGCGAGAGGCATCCATGTCAGAGAGCGTCTTCGGCATGATCATCCGGGGAGAGATTCCCTGTCACAAGGTGTACGAGGACGATCGGGTCCTCGCCTTCCTCGATATCAACCCGCTCAGCAACGGTCACACCCTGGTGATCCCCAAGGAGCCGGCGCAGACCCTCGATACGCTCTCTGAGGAATCCGCCGCCGCTCTGGGTCGCGTGCTGCCGCGCATCTGCCGCGCGGTGATCGCGGTCACCGGTGTCAGGGAGTACAACGTACTGGAGAACAACGGCACCGGCGCTCACCAGGCCATCGCCCACGTGCACTTTCACATCATCCCAAAGCCAAATCGCACGGAAGGACTCGGTATCGGCTGGCCCATGCGACCACTCGATACCGAAGCGGGCGCCCAGCTCGCAGCCAGGCTGCGGGCAGCCCTCGAGTGAGTGCCATTGCCTGAGACGGCAAAGCCGATACAATTACAGCGAAGTCTGCTCCATTCGACCCAAATCGAAGCCGAATGGAAGCGATCAATCTCGCCCGGAAAATCTCTTGCCGGATCGATCTCCGGCCCGTACAATGCGCCCCCTCCTGGTGCGGGGTGGAGCAGTCTGGCAGCTCGTCGGGCTCATAACCCGAAGGTCGCAGGTTCAAATCCTGCCCCCGCTACCAAATTCACGTTTCAGGACATTTCGAGACGTATCAACCCCGCCACCGTGCGGGGTTTTTTGTGCCAGAAATCAGGCACTTAGGCGTATAGCGACATTTCAGGGTGTATCATGACGGGCAGCTAGGCACCCGCCCGAGAGTGGACACAAAATCCGGTCGCAAGCCGGGCACTGGTCACAAGGGCGGTTAGGTCGATAGGAGACCGCCGCATGCTGAACGACGCCAAAATCAGGGCTGCCAAGTCCAAGGCGAAGCGATACACGCTCCACGACGCCGAGGGGCTGTTCCTGGCGGTCGAACCCTGGGGCCGCAAGTACTGGCTGCTGCGCTACACGCTCGACGGTAAGACCCGCAGGATGAGCCTAGGGAAGTACCCCGCCGTAGGGCTTGCTGCTGCGCGCGATCTGGCCGGCAAGGAGCGCGCGAAACTCGCCAGCCCTGCCCCATCTGACCCCATCACCGACCGCCGGCTGGACGCCCTGCGCCGCCGCGAGATCACATCGGGCACCTTCGAGGATGTTGCACAGCGGTGGATGGCGCGGCAGGTATGGGCCGAGGGCAACCGCACGCGCAATGAACGGCTGATCGGCAAGGCAAACCGTGCGATCGGCGCGCGACCGCTGGCCGACCTGACCGCCCGCGAGATCGTCACCGCCGTACTGCCCTGCGCCGAGAAAGGCTCGATTGAGACCGCATGGCGCATGTTCCGGCTGATCCGTGCCGTTGTCCGCTATGGTCGGGCACTGCTCGACATTCACTATGACGCCGCCGATGCCGCATTGGTGCTGCTGCGCGAACTGATGCCCGAGCATGTCACCCGCCACCGCGCGGCGATCACCGAACCGGCGAAACTTGCGGACCTGCTGCGCGGCATCTGGGCATATCAGGGAACGCCCGCCGTGCGCGCCGCATTGAAACTCGCACCACTGCTGTTTGTGCGCCCCGGCGAGCTGCGTCACGCCAAATGGTCGCAAGTGGACTTCGAGCGGGCCGAATGGGTGTACCCGGTATCGAAGCAACGGCGCAAACACATCGAGGCGGGCCGCGTCCGCATGGCCCATGTTCCCCTCGCATCACAATCAATCGAGGTACTGCGCGAGCTGCAAGCGCACACCGGCAACGGCGAGTACCTGTTCCCATCGGCGCGCGGCAGAGACCGCCCTATGTCCGATAACGCGATCTTGAGCGCACTGCGCGCGCTCGGTATCCCGAAGGAAGTCATGAGCGGGCACGGTTTCCGCGCGACCGCCAAGACGAATCTGAAGCAAACCTTGGGGTTTGCCGATGAGCTGATCGAGTATCAGCTATCGCATCTGACCGCTGACAAGTACGGCGAAGCCTATGACCGCGCGACCTTCGAGCCGCAACGCCGCGCCATGATGCAGCGATGGGCGCACTGGCTGACGGAGCTGCGCGAGGCCGAGCCGAAAACCAACGTCATACCGTTCAGGACGCCCGCATAGGGTTTCGAGACCCCGCCACGGCTACCGCCCGGCTGATCCCTGGGCGGGAAAAGAGGTTCCTATCACCTTCCTGCCGTGGCGGATTTTAGAGTGATAGCGCCTGTTAGGAGGCACGCATGGGCACCGATCACAACGAATGGGAGGCCGCGCGGCGAGAGTACGCGCGCCTATGTGATGACCCAAGATTGGATGGTGTGCATGAGGTCGGAGACTCTAATCAGATTGCAAACGAAGTATTCGGATCATCTGCCCCGATTCCCACAATTTGCCCAACGAATTGGCCCAAATCCATTGCCGAAATACCCCGTCACCTAAGCGACGATTCAGCGTCATACGCTTGTAGGGATGCTCTGGACATCCTAAATGGACTCAACGATGACATGATCCGCAAGGCGGCTTTCCAGATAGAACAGACGTTCGATTGGATTGGTAACGTTGATGAGCTGATTATCCAGGGACCGAACGGACCGGAATACGTACTTGCTCGCTTCGTATTGAACGGTGCATTGCAGTACATGGACTACTGCGCGAGTGAGCTGCCTGTTTCTGACGTCGTAGACGAAGAACTTGGCCCAGATGCAGATGATGCGATGCTCTACGCGATTTTGGCGGTGTCTCTGTTTGTGCAGGCAGCACAAACGAATTTTCTCGAAACTCTCGAAATGCCGCCGCAACGTCCGCCCAATTATCCTGACATTATCGGTACCGCCTGCTATGCGGCGAGCGAGGCAAAGAACCGGCGCGCTATGGCCGAATTGCGCGCCGAGCACGCCAAGGCCACGAAGGACAGCCAAAGCGCATCCGAGGAAGCGCAGAGAGCTGAACGCAAGCTCAAGTCGCAAAACGCGAACGGAGCAAAGTACAAGGAATTCCGGAAGGCGAAGGCGCAGGTGCTGAAATGGTGGAATGAGGAAGGCGACTACGCGAAATACCGCACCAAGTCCGTTGTCTATCAGAAGTACGCGGACTCACTTGAGTCTATAAAACTGTCGAATGGCAGTCGACCGTTCAAGCCGTCGACCGTGGCAACGTGGCTTGCCGAGGGGCGCGACGCCGAAGGAAAGGCCGAAGCATAACCCAGTCTCCCGGGGAGACTGGGGAGTCTCCTGCGGAGACTGGGCAGTCTCCTAGGGAGACTTGATTTACACGGGGCGACGTGTCCCTATGATTCCTGACGGCACATCCTTTTGGAGACCGTCATGCTTTCGAGACCCCAAGGCTTTACCCGGACGCACCGCCTGCCCGACCTGACGGGCATGAGCCTGCCGAGCATCTATCGGCTTGAGCGGCGCCGACAGTTCCCCCGAATCATCAAATTCACCCCCGGCGGGCGCGCGAGCGGAGTCCTGACCGCCGAGCTGTCCGACTATCTAGCTGCCCGCGCTCGCGGCGAGGAATGGACCCAGCCGGCCCATGACACCACCGGGGATGCGGCATGAGCACGGGCATGGAAACCTGCACCGGCCCGGTGAATGGCCGACCACTCCCGACCGCCGAGCACGACGTGATCGACCGATTCCGTGCAGCGATTGCAGCGGCTGGACTGACACCACCGGAAGCAATCGAGGCGGACGGCACGCTGCACCGTTTCGCATCCGATGGCCACCGTGGTGATGATGCTGGTTACTACCGATTGCACCTAGATGGCGTGCCGGCGGGGATGTTCGGCTGCTGGCGCTCCGGGGTTAAACAGACCTGGCACGCTAGAACGGACCGCAAGTTCACCACGGAGGAATTCCGCGCGCACAGGGGCCGCATGGAAGCAATGCGCCGGCAGCGCCAAGCGGATGAGGCCGAGCGCCAGCGCAGCACGGCGGACTGGGCGCAACGGATCTGGCACGACTCGACACCGACACCGGACAATCACCCCTATCGGTTACGCAAAGGTGTGAAGTCCTACGGCCTGCGCGCGAGCGGCGATGAGCTGCTGGTGCCGATGGCGAGCGGCGGCGAGATCGTAAACCTTCAGCGCATCACCCCGGACGGCGAAAAGAAATTCCTCCCCGGCGGGCGCGTGAAGGGCTGTTATTTCGCTATCGGAAAGCCGGACGGCCTGCTGTGCATCTGCGAGGGATACGCGACCGGCGCGAGCGTGCATGAGGCTACCGGGCACGCTGTTGCGGTTGCGTTCAGTGCCGGGAATCTGCGCGCCGTTGCCGAGGCGCTGAGAGCGAAGTTTCCCGAGGCTCGCATCGTCCTGTGCGGCGACAATGACGCGAGCGTCACCGGCCAACGTGCGGCGATGGAATCGGCGCGTGCGGTTGGGGGACTGGTGGCGATTCCGCCCAAGGATGGCACTGATTGGAACGACGTTCACCGGGCCGAGGGGCTGGACGCTGTGCGGGCCGGTATCGAGGCGGCGCGCGAGCCTGGTCCCGAGGCGGACTCTGTTCAAGCGAACGCAGAGGCCAATCCTACAGACCCCGCACCGTGGCCTGACTCGCTCGCCAAGGAGGCATACCACGGCATCATCGGGGAGATCGTGGACCTGATCGAGCCGCAGACCGAAGCGGACCCGGCGGCGATTCTGCTGCAAACCCTGGTCGCGTTCGGCGCAACCGTAGGACGTGGCCCGCACGTCAAGGTGGAAGGCGATGAGCACCACGGCGCGCTGTATGCGGTCATCGTCGGGGAGTCATCGAAGGCGCGTAAGGGCACGTCCTGGGGGCGCGTGCGGCAGATTTTGAGCGGTACGAACGATTGGCCCCGCGCTGTGGAGGGGCTATCGAGCGGCGAAGGGCTCAAGTACCACGTCCGAGACGCGCGAGAGGAAGAACAGTACGACAAGAAAGCCCAGCGCACCGAGACCGTGCTGGCCGATCCTGGCGTGACCGATAAGCGGCTGCTGGTCGTGGAATCGGAATTTGCGCAAGCCCTACGGCAGACGGCGCGCAGCGGCAACACCCTCTCTCCTACTGTGCGCAGCGCATGGGATACCGGCTGCATGATGACCTTGACGAAAAACGATCCCGTAGTGGCGACGGGCGCGCACATCTGCATCATCGGGCACATCACCATTCCCGAGCTGCGCGCCGAGCTGACCGCAACCGACACAGCGAACGGCTTTGCGAATCGGTTTCTGTTCGGACTGGCGAGACGGTCGAAGCTGCTGCCCTTTGGCGGCGATCTGATAGACCCCGATGCCCTGGTGGACGTGACATTGAGACTCAACCGGGCGATAGAGCACGCCCGCACGCTGCAATGGGTTCGCATGACGGAGGCCGCGAGAACGATCTGGGCGGGGTTATACGCCGAGCTGTCGCAACCGCGCCCCGGATTGCTGGGCGCTGTCACGGCCCGCTCGGAGGCGCAGACATTGCGGCTGGCGCTGATCTACGCCCTGGGCGACTGTTCCGCCGTGATCGACGCACCGCACCTGCTGGCAGCACTAGCGGTTATCGAGTACGTCCAAGCATCCGCCGCGTACATCTTCGGAGACTCCCTTGGCGATCCGGTGGCCGATGACCTGCTGGCGGCATTGCGCCGGGCCGGCGATGAGGGACTGACGCGCACAGCGATACGCGACCTGTTCAAACGACATCAGAGGGCGGAGCGCGTCACCGCTGCACTCGACCTGCTGGTATCGCGCGGACTCGCGCGCAAGGCTGAGGAACAGACCGGCGGGCGACCTTCCGAGGTATGGCGAGCTGCGACAAAAGCGACGAAAGCGATAAAAGGGGGTGCGGAATGAGCAAGCCCCGGACTTTGGTCGCTTATATCGCTTTGGTCGCACGTCGCATGATTGAACGGAGGGGCTATGTCTGAACTGATGAGACTCGCAAGGGCCGCTGCTGGGCGGCAATCCTCCACGAAAGCCGAGGCCGCACCGCCTGAGAGACCGATCACCCCGGCGACCGTCACCACCCCGACCGGCGCGTGTGCCACGTGCCTGCACTTCCGGGCGAAACCCGGGCAGACCCCGGACGGCTGGTGCGTCAAACACCGTACCGAGACCTGGGGCGCGTATGCGGACGGCTGCGCCGCTGATTGGCAACCGGCGGCACCTGCTGCCCGCGAACTGGAACGCCGCCGCCAGCGCGTCATAGCGCGCCTGCAAGCGGACCCGGCGCTGCGGTATAGCTTCGACGTGGCGAACGCATCGCTCACCGCCCCGGCGAGCGGGCCCGTGTCGGTCCTGCTGGGCCTGCGCACCGCTACCGGGGGCATCGTCACCGGCGAGGCGCACATCCCGGCGGCATTGTGGCCCGGAGTGGCGATGTTCAATGAGCGGCTGCGCCAGTCCGCCGAGGGGCTGCCGTCATGAGCCGCAAGAAACCGCCAGCGAAGGCACCGCCCAAACCCACGACCCCGCCGAACAATACGCTCAGTGTCCAAAAATCACCCGGCGCGGACCGCGCCACTATGCTCGCACGGGTTGCTTTGCGCGCCAATGTGCGGGCAGCGGTCACGACGGCCAGTTATGCCAAGCCGCAGCTCGGGGACTTGGACTTTACCGCTCTCGCGGAGGAACTTGCGTCACAGAGCAAAGCCGTTGTACGTGGCGATATGCGGGGGGCCGAGGAAATGCTTTTCGCACAAGCGCATACATTGCAAGCGCTGTTCCATGAGCTCGCACGCAGAGCGGGCCTGAACATGGGCGAGTACCTGGATGCGGCGGACCGGTACATGCGCTTGGCGCTGCGGGCGCAGAATCAATGCCGCTCGACCCTCGAAACCTTGGCGCTGCTGAAGAACCCGCCGAATCCGACGTTCATCCGGCAGGCGAACGTTGCGCACGGCCCGCAGCAAGTGAACAACGGCACACCCGCGCCGACCGTACCCGCGCGCGCGCTAGAAACCGAAAACCCGCAGAACAGACTATTGGAGGCGCAAGGCCATGACGACCGCCTGGACACCCTCACGCCGAGCACGGCAAGCGGAGCTGATCCGGCAATGGCGACCCTGGGAGCGGTCGACGGGACCAAGGACGGGAGCCGGTAAAGCTATCTGCGCTCGCAATGCGTGGCGCGGAGGTACACGGGCCGAGCTGCGCGAGCTGGCGCGGGAACTCCGGGCACAGCGGCAAGAGCTGGCCGAGTACCGCGCGGGCACGCTTGACCGCTGACCGCCCGCCGACCCGGACCGCGCCGAGGATGCGCAGCGACATCACCCCCTGATCGGCGCTCGACCGGGGAAGCCCGGCACAAGCTCACACCGGCGGGCGCGGCGACGTGCGGAAGAATCCCGCACCACCTGGGCCGCGAGCGACGATAGGCACCGACCCCGAAATGGTCACAAAATCCGGTCGCAAATCGCATGGTCACAGATGCGCAATCCTTTGTGTCTCAATGTCTTACGCGCACTATTCGGTATCTGCCCCCGCTACCAACCTTACTTGCATGGGCGATGCCAACCGTCCTCAGCAAGGACGCAGATAATGCCATCTGCTCGCTGTAGCGTCGGATCGCGTTCCCGTTCCATCGACCCTCATCGGTCCTATCTGCGCCGTGAGGTATTTCCTCGCGCGGATCACGTCACCGGTCTCGAACGCCTCCTCGATCCGATCAGCGACACGGCTGCCTGATCCGCGCGGACCCGTCGCTGGCCCGTTCCCTCTCTCTACCGCAAGGTGTACCAGGTCGTGCGACCGCCGCCGTGGCGGGTAAGATAGCCGCGCTCTACGAGGTGACGGAATTGTTGCTTCAGCGTATTGCGACTGGCGCCAGCTAGCCGCACCATGTCGCCGGCGCTCACCCGGCCGTGCTCGCGCGCGAAATCGAGAATGCGCACCGACAACTCCGGCAGTTGCGCGACGACGATCTTCTCGCGCTCGATCTTGGCGGCGAGATGGTTCTTCTGCCGCTCGAGCGCCTGCAGGAAGAACAGGATCCAGGGCTGCCAATCAGGTCGCTTGCTGTGGATCGTCGCCTGGGTTCGGCGCAGCGCGAGGTAATAGCTTTCCTTGCTCTGCTCGATCACGCTTTCGAGCGAGGCGTATGGCATGTAGACATAGCCCGCCCGAAGCAACATTAGAGTGGTTAGAATTCGTGAGAGCCGTCCGTTGCCATCCTGGAAGGGATGGATTTCAAGAAAGACTACGATGAAGATCGCGACGATCAGAATCGGATGCAGCCGCCTTTCGGCTTGAGCCCCCTGAACCCAGGCGATGAGTTCAGCCATCCGACCCGGCGTCTCGAACGGGCTTTCTGTCTCGAACACCACGCCGATTTGATTGCCCTGCTCGTCGAACGCAGCGACATGGTTGGGCGCGGTCTTGTAGCTGCCGCGATGCCGATCGTCTTTCGTGCTGTAGCACAAGAGATCGCGGTGCAGTTGCCGGATATGGTTCTCGGTGATCGCGATCTCGGGATGGGACTGGAACACGAGGTCCATGACTTCGGCATAGCCCGCGACCTCCTGCTCGTCGCGTGTCGCGAAGGACTTGATCTCCAGCTTGGACAGCAGGCGCTCGACTTCACGGTCGGAGAGCTTTGCGCCCTCGATGCGGGTCGAGGACCCGATGCTCTCGATCGTGGCCACCTTGCGCAGGGCTTGGAGCCGTTCCGGCGCGATCGCCCCGAGCGCCCGCCAAGCCCCCTTGAACTCGTCAATCGCGGCGATGAGGGCGAGGATTTCCGGGGTGATCGTTAACGCGTCCGTATTGAGGTGGCTCTGGCTCACACCTAAATATACACCCATTTACGCCCATTTATCCAAGCCTATTCTGACGCCCGATTACACCCGAAAAGCGTCGGAGTCTCAGGCGTGCAGTTCGATTCCGCCGGAGCTTGCCGCGCCAGAGGTTCACAGATGCCGGAGACTGTGACCGCCCTCCCGCGCCCCGCCTCAAAGGCCAGCAAGTCCCTCCTGCATCACGCAACCCGTCCACGCTAGCCACCTGAGCGCCGGGGCAGCCGTGCAAGTAAGTGCCGAATCCTGCCCCCGCTACCATTTCTCAGGCTTACGTTTCAGCTGCTCCCCGTAAGCCCAGCGCTCGGCCGACTCAATGGAGCGAGTGCAAAGTATCTCACCCCACTACCCTGCTCCCTTCGTCATCTCGTCCAGACGCGAAGCGACTTTCGTCCGTGGTCAGGGCTTCCCCAACCCAGATCTCCGATCCTAGACTCGCTCCCACGCCATTACGTCACCCGCCGACAGGCCGGAGTTGACCCGAAGCGGCCCTCTGTTCGGTTCCCTCACACGGGAGGCGGCGAATATCAGTGCCTCGAAGCATGGACCTGGTCGGTCAGTGAAATTTCTCGCCGCGCGCGAGCATGTCGATAATCAGATTTGTGCGCTTGATCTTTGTCTCTGGGCGTTTTGCGGTTTGCAATCTGTATGCAATTGCATACAGATTAGCCTTGTTAAGTGTCGCGTAAAACCGATTTGCCTTGGCATTACGTGCGAGCGCCTTGACAAATTCTGGAGACACCGTTGCGTTAGCCGGAGAATCGTACGCAATAGCCCAGCGCCCGTCGGCTTTGGCTGCTTCTATTTCTTTGAGACCAGCGGGCGTCATTTGCCCCCCCTGGATAAGCCGATCCACATGCGCAACGTTTAGCTTGGACCAACCGCTTTTTGCCCTGCGTGGGGTGAATTTTTGTATCCAAGAGATTGAGTCAAACGGCAGCTTTTGCCCATCTATCCAACCGAAACACAGCGCCTGGTCTAGCGCCTCGGCATATGTAACCGATGGAACACCAGAGTCCTTCTTGTAAATTCGCAGGAATAGACTACGGGCTCGGGCGTGCTCCCTAGTCATCCATGCACGAAGTTCATTTGATGACCGAAAACTCCGCGGTTGTGGCATTGCACGGGAAGGTGGCCTGCCCATATGGTTCACTTCCGGTCTATGCTGTTGATCTTTCGCACTGTATCAAATTCCAGGCCGCTTGCAGCACAAACATAGACCGCAATTGGCCGACACGCGCCACCTGTTTGGATTTCTGCTGGAAGATCAAAACGAGCTGCCGACGTCATGCCAAAGCGTCGCGCCAGCGTCACTGGTCGCTGCTCCGCCAATCCTGCCCCTCTATAAAAGCGCGCCGAGCCGGGCCAGTCGTCGTCCTCGGCGCGAGACACAGCTGACTTTCCGAAGCACCCCCAGGCGATAGCTGCGGACAGAGCAGCACCTATTCCTTTGATGCACCACGTGCCGCTCCTGTGAAATCGCGATGAATTCGGGCGCGGACCAAGATACGCATCTCAGCCGAAACCTTCGTCTGGCTCAATCGCTCGATTAGTGTCGCCTGGGCCGTCAGGCGATGTTTCGCAAGTTCGCGAGTAAATTCAAGGTCCTTCTCGCGGCCCGCAACGTACTTCGATATTGCTAAGTCGTGAATCTCAAGACAGAGGCCGGTGATGCCAACGGTATTCGGATTGCTGATCCGGATCAGACGATCACGCCAACCACGCGGCAGCACCGCCGTATCCTCACCGACACCCTGTGCGTAATAACCGTAAAGCTCATGGAACGACGAACCCTCACCGATACTGCCATCGATCAAGTCAGCCAGCTCCGGGCGATTTTTCGGGAAGACATCGGCCTCTGCCGAGACAAGCAAGGCTGTCGGCGCGTCGGGAAACTGGCCCAAAACCGACTGACTCCCGATGATAATGACTTCACGGTCGTTTGCTATTGCACCTGCCGCACGAATGATGTGCTCAAGCTCGGAACGCTTCATAGATTCGTCTGCGCTCCTGAGTCGTTAACAATCCCGCAAATGGGGAAGACTGTCTAAGTCGCGCCCCCTCCTCGCTGGGTTCCGTGATAAGCGCAGCGATCTCTCGATACGACAGAGCAAGTATGCGCCGCCACTGCCCGATCCAGCGGGGTGGGTTCTTCCCGAACCGTCCACTCCACCGCTTAATATTGTCCCGAGGTTTCGCCAGGAGATCGGGATCTCGCATGATCTTGGCTGCGATAACCGCATGCATCGCCAAGCTGCGAGCCTCAAGCAACCGATGCGAGGAATACGGCGCACTCACGACGGGTGCACGTGGCTCCCATGTCACAACCGCCTTTAACCCTGCGGACTTGCGCCGCGCGCGCACACGCCGCATACGCTCGGCCGGCGTCAATGCGGCGCCCGTCGCGGGCCGCCCTCTCCTGGATCGCTTTTGGAGAACAGATTGCATGATTAATCGTAATGCGTTACGATAATCCTGGCAACCTGATCACAGTCCCGCCAGTCGGGGCCGCGGCGTGTTTTTAACCGTTTAGCAATAGCTGCATCAGTTGGCAGGCGTGACCGTTCAAGCCGCCCACCTCAGCGCGTGGCGCCTGCGGATATTAGCGAATCCCGCCCTCGCTACCACTTTCCGTGGCTCCCCGTCTGCTGCTCCGCTGCCATTCAAGCGGGCACTTGGCCCCTCTTCGGCCCATTCCTGCTGACTCGCAACTCCGAGTAGTGAAGTCCTATCGGTTGTTTACAGTAAGTCGGGCCTGTTGCCCTTCAGCCAGTCTCGAGTCATCACAAAAAGCGACTCCGCCTGGGCGAGACATTCCTTGACCGCCGACTCCGGGATGAGATCACCTGTGTACTCGGTCAGGTTCCGCTGCTTGCGCAGCTTATCGAGGCGGATGACAGTCTGCGGGTCGATTCCCAGCGTCGTGGGCAATGTCTGAATTGCCGTTTGGTGATGCCCAGGCCGGCTCGTCAATGTCCGGTAGCCATGAGCGTGCAGTCCAACGTCGGCAAGCATCCGGATCGCTGTATACGCGCTGCCAAAGCGAGTTTCACCACTGATCGCCTGAACCTTTGCGTCGGCGATATGTCGAGCGGCGCCTTCGACCAGCCGCTTGATCGTTTCCTTGGCCGGGGTGATCCGCTCAAGACTGATGCCGACCAAGCTCTGCAAGCTCATGCTCGCCTCCTATCAGGAAGATCCTCTCGCGCGACAGTATTTCGAGCACAAAGGGACTCTTCTCCTTTAGCTTCGCGTTCCACTCGCGCCGGGTAAATACCTTTGGGTTGATTTCTCGCGCGAGGCGCTGTTGCGCCGGATACAACGCATCGATGACGCTTCCGTAATCTACAGCTCCGATGATCAAGACATCCACGTCGCTTGCTCGCGTCTCGGTCCCACGCGCGACGGAGCCGAATATCAGCGCGACTTCGATGTGGTCCGTCAGCGGTGCAAGTGCCTCGGCAACCACATCGGCCAGCCCGGAAGTTTTGCGCAGGATACCCGCGAGTTCCTCGAAAATAGGAGACTGCCTGTTTGCGCTATAGAGAAGTTGGTTTCCGCGGCGCTCGCAATTCAGCAATCCCGCCCCGGCAAGGCGCTTCAGCTCGCGAGTCAATGTCCCGGCAGGCAGCCCCCCCCGGCGGGCAATCTCGCGTCCGTGCAGAGATTCCTCGGGATGCAGCAGGAGCATTCCGAGCACCCGGCGGCGGTAGCCGGGGAAGAGGATCGAGGATGGTGACTGATGCATATTCCGCATCAATTGTCGCCTTTTTTGCATCGATCTGCAAGCCCCTTAGCCGCTCTTCGCGGATTCGAGGGGTAGCGCGAGGATAACGCATTGATTTTCCGGGGAGTGTCCCCCGGAAGTCTGCACTACACGGAGGTAGCCGAGGAGGCCCTGGGCGGCGGTGATTTTCGGGGGCGGCTGGGCTGGCAGGGCGAGCTTCAGGCGCTCGAGCAGCAGCTTCAGATCCGGTTCGGGCTGGGTGTAGCGCGTGAGGGCGAGTTCGCGCCTGTCGCTGGTCGGGATGCGCACGTCGATCATCTGCACGGCGGAGAACTTCTCCAACGCGCTGCGCGTCGTGAGCCCGGGTGCGAGATGCTTGAGGCGGTAGCCGAGCGTCACGTGCAGGCAGTAGGCAAGGAAGGCGATGAAGATGTGCGCCTCGATGCGGTCCTCGTGTTGGTGGTAGATCGGGCGGATCGCCAGATCGCCCTTGAGCGTTTTGAACGCCTCCTCGACGGCGACCAGCTGTAGGTATACTCCCAGAGCTTTGCCGGATCGGACTCGGTCAGGTTCGTGCGCAGCAGATAGCGGCCTTCGCGTCGGCGCACCTCGCGCAATCGCCTGCGATTGAGCCAGAAGCCGAAGGAGGCACCGTCGATGGCGATCTCGGTGGTGACGAGCCGCCAGGCGGCCGGCGCCTTGTTCTGTGCGGCGCCGAGCTTCATCAGCAGCGCAGCGCGCGTGAGCTTCATCGTCGAGAGTTTCTTCAGGCGCGCCCACAACCACTTCAGTTGCCTCCGGCACATGCTGCGCTCCTTGGCGATACGATCCTGGCTCTCGGCGAAGACATACAGTTCCTTATCCTGCGGGAGCAGCTTCACGCGCACATCCGGCCGCGCCTGCCTCCAGGGCTTCTCCAGGAGCGGGCGCTCGAGCGCGCTGAGGCGCCCCTTGGGCGTGCCGACCAAGTACTGTACCATCGCTCTTGCGCATCTGCTCGAGCACCTCCTCGGTGGGGATGCCGCGGTCCATCAGCCAAATCCGCCTCGCCTTGCCGTACTGGCGCTCGATGCGAGCGAGTGAGGAAGTCCTTCAGCGTCGTGTTGTCGGCGGTATTGCCAGCGAGCACCTCGTAGGCCAGGGGGAACCCCTGCGGCGTCACCATCAGCGCGATTACCACCTGTACGCAGTCGGGCCGATGATCACGGGAATAACCGAGCCGGCGCTTGCCCTCCTCCGAGAGCGGCGGGTCGATCTCAAAGTAGGTACTGGTGAGATCGTAGAGCAGCACATCGAAGCTGACGTCAAACAGCTCCCTCCACCGGCACACCAGGTGATCGAAGAGCGCCGCCTTGTGCTCGAGCAACAGAGCGTGGCACGCATAGAGCGCGTGAGGATCGATCACTTCCTCGGCATCAAGCAGATCCGGCAGCGCGCTCCTGCCGTACCACTCCCGGTGCAACCGCCACTCGCTGCCGGGCGAGAGCAGCCGGTACACCACCATGATCAACAGCACCTCGTCCCAGAGCGTGCCCTTGCGTGAGGGCGGCAACCGCGCCGCCCAGAACGCATCCAGACCCAGCTCGCGCCACAACTCGATCGCCAGCCAGCACCCACCCCACTGCCGCGGCCGCTCGAGCCGCAGCTGCGAGAGCCGCAGCCGCACCACGTCTTCTTCGCCGACTACCGCCTCGTCTGCGATCCTCGGGAAAAAGCGCGATCGTGCGTGGCGCGTGCGGGTGCTCCTCATCGAGCACCTCGATTGATTTACGCCACGCCAGCTGCTGGGAGGAATTGATTTCACCGAGGTACAGCACGTGCCGCTGCACCACACGCCCGTCGGAGAGGCGCTTGTTCTCCACCACGCTGTAGTACGTGTGATCTTTGCTGTGGCGCGCAGGAACATGTCGGCTGACCATTATGCTCATCGCCGCCGCCAGCCTGACCAGAGCCAAGGTCTTCACTACAGCCACTTCCGCCATCGACACGCTCGCAAGTACTTGATGGCGCTCACCCGGGCGGGCCGCCGACCTCAAATCCGGGAGCGAATCCTTAGAGTCGAGATGTGGCGCGGTGGCGGTAGGTGCGTCTCAACTGTTTCCGCCCCTTTCGTCTGGCGGTGTCGCAATCGACGAACCATGACTCCGTCTCCACATCCCGCTCATCGAACCGGACAGGCCCAGCTAAGTACTGTGGCCCGTAAATTCGGTGACGTATTCCACTCAGGCTGCCTTGCGGAAGGTTTGCTCATGGGCGTGGATCTTGGCAAGCAGTGCTCTCAAGTCCTCGCGACTGAACTTCCACTGGAACGGGCGAGCGACGGCGCCGTAGTGATCCTGGAAGCGCAACAAGCGGTCTTTGACTTCAGCCAGGGAGTGGAAGTCGTTGGGCGTGAGCACCTTGCGCTGGATGACGGAGAAGTACACCTCGACCTGGTTGAGCCAGCTGGCGTGCACCGGAGTATGCACCGGGATGATCGTGGGCCAGCGTCGCTGCAAGCGCCGGATGCACGCTTGGCCGCGGTGCGAGGAGCCGTTATCCATGATCCAGAACACTCGCGGGGCGGAGCGACAGGGCTCTCGCCTCATGACCTGGGCGAGGAGGCGGCCGAAGGGGCGGATTCCGGTCGTGGTTTCGCAGCGGCCAAAGACCTTGGCGCCTCGGACATCCCAAGCGGCCAGATAGGCCCAGGCGCCGCGGCGTTGATATTCGTGCTCCACGCGCATCGGGCGGGCAGGCGCCGTAGGCAGGGTTGGATGGATACGGCGGCGGGCCTGGATGCTGGTCTTCTCGTCCGTGGAAAGAATGCAGTCCATCTCGCTCAAGGGTTGTCCTTCCCATTCCCCGTGATACAAATCCAGCACTCTGGCGGCCTTGCGCTCGAAGGCCGGATCGCGCGGGAAAATCCAGGTGCGGTGCAACCACGGGGCGGATCGCATCCTCCGTCAGCCAACGCCACAGGGTGGTTTGTCCGATCGAGGCGACCAAGCCGCGCTCGATGACTTCGCGGCGGATCTCCGGCACGCTCCAGCGCGACAGCGGCACCTCGGACTCGTACGGCAGCTGGCAGGCCAAGGCCTTAATGGCGACGAGGACGCTGGGGGGAAAAGAGCGCTGGGCGCCCGGTGCGGGAGCGTTCCTCCAGACCTCGTAGCCGTTCTCGGAAGAAGCGCTTGCGCCATTTGCTGACAATCTGCCGCGGGGTATCCAGGCGCGCCGCAATGGCGTCGTTGTCGAGCCCCTCGGCGGCGTACAGCACGATCCTGGCGCGGATGACATCACGATACGGTGACGTATATTTCCGAGCCGTAGCCTCGAGTCAGGCTCGTTCTGCGTCGGACAGCTCAATACGATATGGGCATTTTCTCGGCATACATCCCCTCCTTGGGCCGATAAGCATGCCACCGAGCAGGGAAATATGCCAGTCCGATACGCAATCGTATTTATGGATTTAGGGTAACTGCTCACGCGGTTTCGGTGTAGAGCTGCCCGGATAGGGCCATTTGGATAGCGACGAGGGGGTTGACGCCTTGGTTGGCCATGGTCTGCAGGTAGCTGGAGATGCGGCAGTAGGCTTGGGCGAACTCGGCCTTGCGGAAGCATCCCGAGACCTTCTGCTTGACCTTGCTCATCCGCAGGTCTCGCTCGGCGCGGTTATTGGTGAAGGGCACATTGGAGTCCCTGGCAAAAAGCAACACGGCGGTCTCGTACTCCTTCAGACGTTCCCAGAGATTGTGAGCATCGGATTTCGCGACCCGGCCCCGTTTGCCATTCTGCTTTGCCGGGATGGGCGGCAGCTCCCGCTCGCCGCGGGTGAGGATGTTGCGGTAGTGCTGCTGCAGAGCGTCGTACTCGCGCGGGGTGAGTCGTTTGCGCTGGCGCTTGGAGACACGCTGGCAGGTCTGCTGCAGGAGCCGCTTCATGTTGGCGGCCCAGGCGTAGCCGTTCGCCTCGACGATGAAGGTCAGCTCGCGCAACAGATGCGCGCCACAGAGTCCATGGCGGCAGTGCTCATAGGAGAGGTAGGAGGCCCAGCAGTCGTGCACGATCACCCCTCCATATTTGGGGATGATGCCGATGGCGGCCATCGCTTCCAGCCCGCGCTTCTCATGCACGAACTTCAGCGTGATATCCCCTGCCGAGCAGACGTGGATCCAATGGTTGTGCTTGTCGACGCGGATCGAGGTCTCATCGACATGCATCGCCGGCTGGATGAGGATCCGCTCGATGGCCATCTGCTCCCAGCGAGCGAGCGCCAGGTGCAGCTGCAGCAGGTACTTCAAGATCGTGGCCTCGGAGATTGCAAGGCCAATCAGGGTCTGAATCGACTGCTGCACGCGCTTCAGCGAGATCATCTGGGCGATCAGCAGGTTCAGCGCGTACGCCTTGATGCCCGAGCCGTACTGCACGGGGCCAGAGAAGCTCTCGGGGAATGGCGCGCGGGTCTCGCTGCCGCAGTGCGGGCAGGATTTGATCTCGGCGTCGACGTGGCTGAGGACTTTCTCGAAGACAATGTCGACCTGGGTGCGCCGTTCGTGACCGTGAGGCCGGACGGTGCGCAGGTCTTCCCCGCATTCCTCGCAGGCGCTGACCTTGGAGACCTCAACGGTCTCGACGGTGCGGGTGTTCGCCGAGCGGCTCGGGTCGTACACCTTGCCCTTGGTATGGGTGCCGGCGTGGCCGATCGCGCTCTCGTCCTTCTCGGTGCGGGAGGAGGGTTTGCTGGAGTTCGTGCTGCTCTTGGGGGTGTTCTTTTCCATGAACACCGCGATCAGCACCTGCATCAACATCAGCAGCGCCTCGATCAGGGCGCGGCTCTCGGCGCCGACCTTGCCGTCGCTGGACAACTGCCCGAAGCGCTCCTTGAGGGCCGTGAACTCCTCGCGCAGGGATTGCTTATTGACGCTCGGCACGAAAGGCGGCCTGGTGGATTACTCGCCGGCCTCTACGGCCATCAACCCTGCCAATACCGCCAGGCGCTCGGCCGGTGGCATTGCCGCATAGCGTCGAGCCCAGCTCTGGGCCCTACGCTTGATCGTCTGGCGGTGGGTGTGGTTGCGCCCCGCGTGACCGGCCCAATGCACCCGATCGGGACTGAAGTTGAACCAGACCTTTTCGGTGCGCACGCCGGCCTGGTTCATCACCTGCAGCTCCAGGCTCCGCCAGCCGGCAAGCTCCTGATCGTACAGGCCGGACGGGTAGCCCGAGAGAATGACCTGGCAGGGCAGGCTCTTCAGCAGCCGCAGCAACTCCAGGTGATCGTGCTCTTCATAGTCGAACCGGTAGCGCCGCTCGGAGCTGCGCGTCGAGTGCAGGTACGGCGGATCGCAGTAAACGAGCTCCCGCCCCTGATAGTCAAAGTCGGCCAGGAACCGGTGCGCGCAGCCCTGCACCAGCTCCACCGGATACTCGCACTGAAACCTCTCCAGGGCGCGCTCATTGCGATCGATGCCGATATTGCGCAGCGCCGGCGGCTTACGCTTCATGATCGCCCCGCCGCCGAGGTGACTCTCGATGTAGGTCTCGTGCGGGGGCATCAGCGCGATGATCGGCTGGCACAACCCCGAGGTCGCCTTGGATCCGAAATATGCGCCCACCGCCGCCGAACCCGTACCCTGCCGAAGATGGGGCCGCAGCGTAGGATTAAATCGCTACGTTGTCAAGCATCCGTTCAATGGAGCGGGAGCGTTCGGGCGTGAGTAGTTACTCCCAGGCTTACGCTTCAGCTGCTCCCCGTAAGCTCAGCGCTCGCCCGAATCAATGGTGCGAGTGCAATTCATCTCGCACCGCCACCCTACTCCGTCGCCGCATTCCGAGGCGTAACGTCGTCCGCGAGCAGTGGGGACGATTTCACCGCACCCGCCTCAGCTCTCAATTTCTCGATTCCCTCGCACGCCACTCCCTAACTCGTTAACAGGCCGCAGCGACCCTCCGCCGACATTGCGACTAGCCGTGCCCCGTTGTCCGGTACCCCCCGGAGCAACCCTATGAAGGGAACCTCGCAGCGGTGTTCCGCATCAAGCCGCCTCTGGGGCGCAAACGGGCGCGACTGGCATACGCACCTTGAGTTTTGCAGGCTCGTGGATACGTTGATCATTGGCGAGGACGGCATCTACGGTGTCCGCCGGAAGAACAATCGACTCCTGCTCGGCAGGAAGGGCGTACTCTGAGATGCAGCTTTCCACGATACGCCAACGGTCTCAGGAGACCGCAATGCAGAGGGCTCAGCGCGGAAAGCCAGACTCCACCGTCTCGATCGGCCACGTGCGCGCGCCGAGCGACCGGTTTGGAGATGGATCCCGATCGGCGTATCCGCAAGGCGATCGGGCTGGTTTTCCGCAAGTTCCGCCAGCTCGGCAGTGTGCGCCAGGTCCTGCCGTGACTGCGCCAGGAGCGCATCGAGCTACCTGCGTCCGTCCCGAGCGGGGAATCAATAGCCGGCCTGGACGCCGGAATGCACAATCATCTGCGCGCCGCGCGCCTTCGTGGGAACCCGGTTCGGGAAGTCGATCGGCTTTACGACCAGCACGTCGCAGGAGAGACGATCGAGGAGCTTCTCGGCCGTGTTGCCGATCATCATGCCTCTGGGGCCGGAGCGGGAGATCGCCCCCATCACAACGATCCCGGCCCCGATCTCGCGCGCCACCTCATCGATCGCATCCGCCGGATGCTGTGCGACAACGTGCCTGCGTGAGCGCACGACAGCCGAGCGTACCGCTCGATCCAACGCCGCGCGGGCTTTGGCTTGGGATCGCGCTGCCGTCTCGACGCCCACGGTGCCGGTCGCTGCGATGCGCGGTAGGACCGAGGTCGTGGTAAAGGAATTGCACGCGTGAACGGCATGGAGCGCGCCTCGCAGCGCTCGGGCGACGCTGGAGCCGTAGTGCAGGATCTGCGCATCGAGGCCGGCGGGCTTTGCTCGGGCGTGGCTCGGATCGAGCGCCGCAAGCACAGCGGGCCGCTCGTAGGGCTGGCGTAGCTTCACGAGCAGGACTGGCATAGGTGAAAGACGCAACAGCTCGAAGTCGGTGAAACGCAGCAGCCAGGGCATGCGATGAGTGGCGGGGTGAAGCTCGGCGACGATGAGCCCCGCCTTGAATTGCTGCGCCGCGCGGATCACGGCCTCATGGGCCGGGAAATCCCACTCCGCCCCCCCCGTCACGGTCACGCCCCTCCCCTGGCGCTTGGCCACCGACTCGAGCTGAGCGAGCACCCGATCCCTTCGGTTGTGCTCCAGCCTGGCGAGATTCTGTATCTCCCGCACGTCCACGACCACCGGGTCGCTCAGGCTGTGAAAGAGGCGCACCTCGGCATCGAGGGAGCGCGCAAGCTGCACGGCTTTCTCGACAGCGGGCATTGAGCGGGCCCAGGGATTCTTGACCGCGACGAGGATGCGTGAAATCGCTGCCATGATGTGACGATGCTGACCACGCCGGCAAGGCCGTGCCATACGGGTTCACCGCAGGGGCATTGCTGAAAACCGTACTGCCGGGCCCGCTGCGCGCGGTGCGTAATTCCGCAATGCCTGGCTCTACGGAAGACATCACGCCGGCCGCCGCTGCGGCCGCAGGCCGCAGCGCGCTCGAGGCCGAACACCCGGACGGCACCTGGGGCCTGACGAGC
The DNA here is from genome assembly GCA_021805865.1 of Pseudomonadota bacterium. GTDB lineage: Bacteria > Pseudomonadota > Gammaproteobacteria > Steroidobacterales > Steroidobacteraceae > 13-2-20CM-66-19. The sequence continues at coordinate 18,774 of JAJZDX010000038.1, read as the reverse complement.
GACGAGGCGAGCCGGCGGCTCGATCAGTACGGCGCCAACGCCATGCCGGACGAGGAGCCGGGCATGTGGCGGCAGGCGCTCTCGAAGTTCTGGGCCCCCGTTCCCTGGATGCTCGAAGCGGCAATCCTGCTGCAGTTCATGCTGCACGAGTATCTCGAGGCGGCCGTCATCGCGGTCCTGCTCGTGTTCAACGGCGCCCTGGGCCTGCTGCAGGAAGGCCGTGCAAAAGCAACCCTCAACGCGCTGAAAGCGCGGCTCGCACTGACCGCCCTGGCGCGCCGCGACGGCGCGTGGCGCACCCTGATGGCGAGCGAGCTGGTGCCGGGCGATGTCGTGAAACTCACCCTCGGCGGTATCGTCCCGGCGGATATCCGGCTGCTCGAAGGCAATGTGCTTCTCGATCAATCGATGTTGACCGGCGAGTCCCTGCCGGTCGAGGCCGGCGCCGGCGCATCGACCTACGCCGGAGCGCTCGTGCGCCGCGGCGAGGCGCTGGCGCTGGTCACCACGACGGGTCCGCGGACGAAATTCGGCAGAACCGCCGAGCTCGTGCGCGTAGCCCACGGCGCAAGCACGCAGCAGCAGGCGGTGCTGCGCGTGGTGCGCAACCTCGCGCTGTTCTGTGCCGCGATGGTCCTCCTGCAGCTGGCGTACGCAACCGCCGTGCGCATGCCGGGCGTCGAGGTGATCCCGTTGATCCTCACGGCCGTGCTGGCGGCCATTCCGGTCGCACTGCCGGCAACCTTTACCCTCGCCTCGGCCATCGGCGCGCGTGCACTGTCCGCGCAGGGGGTGCTGCCGACGCGCCTGTCGGCGATCGACGAGGCCGCCACCATGGATGTGCTGTGCTCGGACAAGACCGGCACACTGACGCAGAACGCGCTGGCCGTGACCGCCGTGCATGCCGCAGCGGGCCTCGATGAGCCGCGGGTACTCGGATTCGGCGCCATCGCGAGCGCCGAGGCGGGGCTGGATCCGGTCGATGCGGCAATCCGCAGCGCCGCTGCGCAAAGTCCCGCAAGCGGGCTGCCCCGCCGCAGCGGCTTCGTGCCCTTCGATCCCGCGCGCAAGATGTCCGAGGCACAGGCTCTCGACGTCGATGGCCGCCCGCTCCGCATCGTCAAGGGGGCATTTGCCCGTATCGCCGAACTCGCGCCCCCCGCGCCGCAGATGAGCGCGGCAGCCGAGGCGCTGGCGGGCCAAGGCTACCGTGTGCTCGCGGTGGCGGCAGGACCGGCCGCCCCGCTGTCCTGGATCGGTCTGATCGCATTGAGCGATCCGCCCCGTCCCGATGCCCGCGAGCTCATCGCGGAGCTGAAATCACTCGGTGTCGAAACGGTCATGGTGACAGGTGATGCAGCGTCGACCGCGACCGTGGTCGCACGCGCCGTGGGGATCGAGGGGAAGGTTTGTCCCGCGGGCACGCCGCCGGAACGGATTCATCCGCGCGATTTCGGTGTATTCGCCGGCGTCTTCCCCGAGGACAAGTTCCATATCGTGCGGGCCTTTCAGGGCGAGGGACACACGGTGGGAATGTGCGGCGATGGCGCCAACGATGCCCCGGCCCTGCGCCAGGCGCAGATGGGCATCGCGGTCTCGAGCGCCACCGACGTGGCCAAGTCCGCCGCCGGCATCGTACTCACCCAGCCCGGGCTCGCCGGAATCGTCGCGGCCGTCAAGACCGGCCGCGTCGCCTATCAACGCATTCTCACATACACGCTGAGATCCGTGACCGCCAAGGTCAACCAGATGCTCTTCCTCACGGCAGGGCTGCTGCTCACCGGGCAGGCCATCCTCACGCCGATGCTGATCGTCATCGTCATGATCGGCGGCGATTTTCTCGCCATGTCCGCCACCACCGACAACGTCCGCCCCTCTCCCGAGCCGAATGCCTGGCGGATCGGACCCATCACGATCGCGGCCATCGTCCTCGGGCTCGGCAACGTGTGTTTCTGCACCGCGGTCATCGCCGCCGCCTATTTCCACCTGGGATGGACCGCGGGGCACGGGCTGCGCACACTCGCCGCCGTGACGCTGGTGTTCAACACACAGGCCGCCTTCTACGTGGTGCGCGATCGCCGCCGCCTCTGGAGCTCGTGGCCGAGCACCTGGGTCGATCTGTCCGCCGTGCTCAATGTCGCGAGCATCTCGCTCCTCGCGGCCTATGGCCTTCTCATGCACCCCCTGCCCTGGCCGATCATCGGCGCCGTGCTCGTCGCGTCCGCATTGTTCGCCCTGGCGCTCGACTTCATCAAATCACTGGTTTTCACAAGGCTGAAACTCACCTGAATCCACATCGCGCACCTCCGAAATGAAACGGCGAAGATGACGCACCCGCTTCTCGTCCTGCCCGCGCGGCGCGCCCAAGCCCGCGACGTCGTTTCAAGCTCTCGCGCATGCTCCATGCCTCTGAGGTGACCTTGATCATCGGCGACCGGCTGTATACGTAAATGACCGAATAACATCGTCCGGGCGCATCCCCAAACTTACGTAAGTCCGATCCCGGACACTGCAGTCACACGGGAGTATCGTCATGAGCCTGATCCGATGGGATCCCTTTGCGGACGTCGAGAGTTTGTTCAACCGCATGCTGCCGCGGCTTGGCCGCGGCCCACGCCTGTCGTTGGAGGAAGACGGCGGAGTCACCTTCGAATGGTCACCGTCGGCCGACATCAGCGAGACCGAGAAGGAGTACCTGGTCCGCGCCGATCTGCCGGGAATGAAGAAGGAAGACGTGAAAGTCACCTTCAGCGACGGGTTGCTCACCATCCAGGGCGAGCGCAAGCAGCACAAAGAGGAGACCAACGAGAAGTTCCACCGGGTGGAGAACTCCTACGGCAGCTTCAGCCGCGCCTTTACCTTGCCGGACAACATCAAGGCCGATGCGATCCGCTGCGAGAGCAAGGATGGGGTGCTGAGCGTGCACATCCCGAAGGCCGAGCAGAAGAAGCCGAAGGAAATCACGATCCAGTGATCGCGGCAAGCGCAGGATCGCGCAGCGAGAGCGGCACGGGCATCCTTTTAAAGACCGTGCCACTGCCGCGGACGGCTCACAGGATCGGGAGCTGCGGACTGCCGCCTCACACGAGACGGCAGTCCGGTTTTCTCTATGCCCGCCTCCAGCCCCCCTCGGACCGTCCGCGCCCGGCATCATTGGGCGGCGAGCGTCGCTCTGAGTTCGACCGCCTCCCCTGATCATGCGAGCCGCGATGAACGTGACCGCCATGTGCGTGGCCCGCCGGCGAGCCATTCTCCTGGCGGTTGCCACCGGTGTTGCGACGATCGTCCTGCCGCGGGCGCGACTGCTGGCTCTCTCCCGGCGCCCGCCTCGGCGCCTCGCCGCGGCCGCGACTGCTCCCGTGGCTCGGCCGCCGGCTCCCGCCCGCCGAGCCGTTCCGTGGGGCTGCCCGCTCGGCTTGCCGCTCGCTCTCGGGTGCGGCGTCGGCCGCGTTCGCCACGATCGGAAACTGCGGCAGCGCTGCGACCGTGATGGCGCGCTTCAACAGTCTCTCGATATCGCGCAGCAGAGGCGCCTCATCGGGTGAGACCAGCGAAATCGCCGAGCCCGTGGCGCCGGCGCGCGCCGTGCGCCCGATACGATGGACGTAGTCCTCGGGAACGTTGGGCAGCTCGAAGTTCACCACGTGCGGCAGCTCCTTGATGTCAAGGCCGCGCGCCGCCACCTCTGTGGCGACCAGCGCCGTGATGCGATAGCCCTTGAAATCCTCCAGCGCCCGCACGCGCGCACTCTGGCTCTTGTTGCCGTGGATGGCGGCGGCGGCGACGCCCGCGCCCTCGAGCTGCTTGGCGAGGCGATTGGCTCCGTGCTTGGTGCGGGTGAACACCAGCACCTGCTGCCAGTTACCCTCGTGAATCAGGTGGGCCAGCAGGTGCCGCTTGTGCTCCTTCGCAACCCGATACAGGCACTGCTCGACGCGCTCGGCGGTGGAGTTGCGGCCTGCCACTTCCACGGTCCTGGGATTGCGCAGGAACCGCTGCGCCAAGGAGCGGATGTCCTCCGAGTAGGTGGCGGAGAACATCAGGTTTTGCCGCTCGGGGGGCAGAAGCTTCAGCACCTGGCGGATGGCATGGATGAAGCCCATGTCGAGCATCCGGTCCGCCTCATCGAGCACGAACTGGCCAATGCGGCTCAAGGAGAGCGCGCCCTGGTCGGCGAGATCGAGCAGCCGCCCGGGCGTGGCGATGAGCAGATCGCAGCCGCGACGCAGCTCCTCGATCTGTGGATTGATGCCGACGCCGCCGAAGACGACCGCCGTGCGGATATCAAGATGACGGCCGTAGACTCGGGCGTTGTCGGCGACCTGGGCGGCGAGCTCCCGGGTCGGCGTCAACACCAGCGCGCGCGGAAGCTTGCGCGGGGAGCCGGCTTGCGCCTCGGCCAGACGCTGCAGAATGGGCAGCACGAAGGCCGCCGTCTTGCCCGTGCCCGTCTGGGCGGCGGCCAGCACGTCGCATCCGGAAAGGATGGCCGGAATGGCCTGGGCTTGGATGGGGGTGGAGGATGCGTAGCCCTTCTCGGACACGGCACGCAGCAGCTCGGGCGAGAGCCCGAGATCGGAAAATGACATGAATACCTCTTTGGTGAACCCGCGCAAACGGCCGGCGTTCGCCGGATACCGGCGAGCCTGATCAAGGCCGTGGCGGTCGAAGCGAGGGGAAGTGATAGTGATCGAAGTGAAGCCGGGAAAGGCTCGACCGCGAGCGAGGCAGGCGCAGACCGCTGCGCGCCTGTATAGTCTTGCGCCAGCGACTATACCGACCCGCCGCCCTCAAGTCCATCTTCGTTTCCGCCAAACCGATGTCTCTCCTCACTCTTCGCGACGCGCACCTCACTTTCGGCGACCGGCCTCTTCTGGACGGCGCGCAGCTCATGATCCACTCCGGCGAGCGCCTCGGCTTCATCGGCCGCAACGGCACGGGCAAATCGACCGTACTGCGGATCATCGCGGGCCTGATTGCGCTCGAGGAAGGCGAGTTCGAGCGGCGCGCCGGCCTGCGCGTCGCGATGGTCGAGCAGGAGCCGGTGCTGCCCGCCGGAACGGACCTGAGGGCGAGTCTCCTCGAGAGAGCCCGGACCCTGCCTCACTCGGCCGCCTTCACCGCCGAGCAGCTGCACGGCGCAGACCGGGACCGTTGGCAAATGGAATCGCGGCTCGCGGAGTTTCTGCACCGCTTCGGCCTGACGGGCACCGAGCGCCCGCAAGGCTGCTCGGGCGGTGAGTGCAAACGCGCCGCCCTCGCCCTCGCGCTCGCCTCCGCGCCGGAGCTGCTGCTGCTCGATGAGCCCACCAACCACCTCGACATCGACGGCATCGCCGTGCTCGAGGAGCAGGTGGTGAAAGCCCCCGCGGCCGTGATCGTCACGCATGACCGCGCGTTCCTCGATGCCACCGCCACACGCATCATCGAGCTCGATCGCGGCTGCCTGCGCTCGTATCCGGGCAACTTCGCCGCTTACGAGGCCCGGCGCGATGAGCAGATCGCGGCGGAGGACCTGGCCCGCCGGCGCTTCGAGAAATTCTGGCAGCAGGAGGAAGTGTGGATCCGCAAGGGCGTCGAAGCGCGGCGCACACGCAACGAGGGGCGAGTCAGACGGCTCGAGCATCTGCGTGAAGCCCGTGCCGAGCGCCGCGATCGGTTGGGAAACATCAAACTGGCGCTGGATCCCGGCGACCGCTCGGGTCGGCTGGTCGCGGAGCTCACCGGCGTCGGCCACGCGTTCTCGGGGAAACCGCTCATCGAGGCGCTCTCGACCCGCATCATGCGCGGCGACCGGGTCGGGCTCATCGGAGCGAACGGCGCGGGCAAGTCGACGCTGATTCGCATCATCCTCGGGGAGCTTGCGCCCGGGAGCGGCTCGATCCGCCTCGGCACCAACCTCAAAGTCGCCTACTTCGACCAGATGCGCGAGCGACTCGATCCGGACTCGACACTCGCCGATGCGATCAGTCCGGGCTCGGACTGGATCACCGTCGGCGAGGAGCGCAAGCACGTCATGACATATCTGGGGGATTTCCTGTTCCCGGCGCATCGGGCGAAGTCCCCCGTCAAGATGCTCTCCGGAGGCGAGCGCAACCGGCTGTTCCTCGCGCGTCTGTTTGCCCGGCCGGCCAATCTCCTGGTGCTCGATGAGCCGACCAACGATCTCGACATCGAGTCGCTCGAGCTCCTCGAGCAACGCCTGCAGGACTACCCCGGGACGCTGCTGCTCGTCAGCCACGATCGGCGATTCCTCGACAACGTCGTGACCCAGACGTTGGTGGCCGAAGGCGGCGGCCTCTGGCGCGCCTACGTGGGCGGTTACACCGACTGGCTGCGGCAGCGCCCGCAGCCCGCCGTCAGGAGCCGCGGCGCGGGCGGTACACGCAAGGCCCCTGCCGCCACCCGAGACACCGCTTCGCCCGCCACCGCGCCGCCGGTGCAGAAAAGCCCCGCGAAGCGTGCCCGGCTGGGGTACCTCGAGGGACGCGAGCTCAGTGCGCTACCCGGGCAGATCGAGGCGCTCGAGCGGGAGCAGACCGAGATCTCCGCGCGGATGAGCGATCCGGCGTACCACGCGCAAGGCCCCGAGCGGATACGCTCCGATATGCGCAGGCTCGAGGAACTCGAATCCGAGCTCGCCGCCCAGTACGCCCGTTGGGAGGCGCTCGAGGCGCTCGCGGCGGGTCAGGCCGGCGCCGCCGCGAGCGCGCTCTCCGAGCGCACCCCGTAGGGATAGGAGCCCGGCTTGACCAGCACGAAATCGCACTCGAGGCCCTCGACGAGGACCGAGGTCAGTGTGCCCACCAGACTCACCGCGCTCGGGCGGTGGGTCAGCGCGCCGAGGACCATGACATCGTAGTTGCGCGCCGCCGCAAAGCCTGACAGCTCCCGTTCGGGGTGGCCCGCGAGGATGTGCACGTGATCGGGCTCGATGCCTGCCTCGCGGGTCAGCCCGCGCAGCTTTTCCGCCCGGACCCGGCTCACGGGCTCATTCGGCGCCGCGCGCTCCGCGTATGCAACGTCCAGATCGGCGTCAGTCGCCCGCGCCAGGTCTTTTGCAACCTGAAGGATGGTATCGGCCAGGCCCTTGGTCTCCTCTTCCTCCGATACGTCGATCGCGGTGGCGATCCGCATCTTCTTGCTCCAGTGCCTGGCCCGGACCAGCATGAGCGTCGAGGGACAGGTGCGCATCAGCTGCCAGTCGTTGGCATCGAATGCGCTGTGATTCGGGCGCCCGCCGCCGGCGGCCTTGATGACCAGTGCCGGTCCGCTCCTGTGCACCTTGCGCAGGATGCTCTCGTACAGCGGGCTCTCGCAGCTCGCGTCGACCGAAAAGGGTATCGTCCCGAGGCCCATCAGTTCCTTGTGCCGCAGATGGAATTCCCGGGCCCGCCTGATGCAGTCCTGCAGCACCTTCTCCTCGAAGCCGCACGAATCGTATGCGTGCTTCAGCTCATAGGCCTGTTCGGCATCGCATACGAACAGCTCGATCCCCGTGCCGAGCGCGCGCGCGAGCCGCGCGGCCTTCACCATCAGCACCGGATCGGCCTCGCAACGGCCGGTGACGACCAGAATCGACCTCAATTTTCCCATCGCCCGCGCCCCATCGGCAGCTCTTGCGGCCTCAGCCGGACACACCCGTCCGAATCACGCTCTCACAGATGCCTGCGCGGATCCATCCGCACTCTCAACGACTGCGATAGCCGCTTTCCCACAGGCCGCCCCGCACGCCTCACACGCACCCCAAGGATATGAGACCGCCGTGAATCCTTCGCACGCCATAGGTACTTCCGCGTATATCTGACGCCGCCGCGGCAAGGTCAAGCTAGATCATGCCCTTACGCGATTCCCTGCCGCCACAGGTGCTGCCGCGGGTGCTCGACTTCGCGCCGGATGCGATGCTCATCGCCGATTCGGCGGGCACGATCCTTTTCGCCAGCCGCCAGGCCTGCGCACTGCTCGGCTACGAAGCCGGCGAGCTCTGCGGCAGCGGCATCGAGCAGCTGATGCCCGAGCGATTCCGCACGCCGCACGCCGGCTACCGCGGCCGCTTCAGCGCGGAGCGGCAAACGCGCCCCATGGGAACGGGCCTCATGCTGCTCGCCCGCCGCCGGGACGGGGCCGAGATTCCCGTCGAGATCAGCTTGAGCCCCATCCGCTACGGCGAGCAGGTGCTCACGGTGGCCGCGATGCGCAATGTGACCGATCGCCAGCGCGAGCAAGCCGAGCTCATCGCCGCGCGCGAGGCCGCCGAGGCCGCACGCCGCGGCGCCAACGAGGCGCGCGAGGCGGCCAATCGCGCCAATCAGGCCAAGAGCCGCTTCCTTGCGACCGCGAGTCACGATCTACGCCAGCCGCTTCAGTCCCTTGCGCTGCTCAACGGCACGCTGCGCCAGCTCGTGAGGGAGGGCGATGCGCTCACCGCCGTGTCGCGCCAGGACGAGGCGATTGACGCGATGGCGCGGCTGCTGAGCGCCCTGCTCGACATCAGCCGGCTCGAGTCCGGTGCGATCAAGCCGAGCCCGGTGGACTTCCCCGTCGCGGAGCTGTTCCTGGCGGTGCGCGGCGAGTTCTCCGGGCTCACCGCCGCCCATGGCCTCGCGCTCGAGATCACGCCCTCGGCGCACGTTGTGCACAGCGATCGGGCGCTGGTCGGTCAAATCCTGCACCACCTGGTCATGAACGCGGTGCAGTACACGCCGCACGGCCACGTGCGCTTGAGTGCCAAAACCCACTCCGGGCAGGTCCGCATCGAGATCGAGGACACGGGCATCGGGATTGCGTCCGAGGAGCTGCCGCGCATCTACGAGGAGTTCTACCAGATCGAGACCGGCTATCGCAGCGCCCAGCGCGGCAGCGGGCTGGGTCTGAGCATCGTGCGCCGGCTCGTCAGGCTGCTCGATCTCGAGCTCGAAGCGCGCTCGACGGTCGGACTCGGCTCGGTGTTTTCACTGACGCTGCCCGGCCGGGAGAGCCCTCAGTCGGCGGCCCGCGCGCCGCTCTCATCCGCTCCCATCGAGGCTCCCCCCCGGGTGATGGTTCTCGAGGACGACCCTGCGGTCCGCGATGCAACCCGGCTGCTTCTGAAAGTGCACGGCTACGATGTGCTCACCGCCGCCACGATCGGGGAAGCCCTCGAGGGGGCCCGCGCGCAGGCCATCGAGCTGCTCATCACCGACTATCACCTCTGCGGTGGTGAGACGGGCATGCAGGCCATCACCGCCCTGCGCGCGCTGCTCGGTCCGCAGCTGAAGGCCATCCTCGTGACAGGCGATCTCAGCGCGGCGGGCGGGCTCGAGCGCGACACGCGCCTTCGCCTCCTTGCCAAGCCCATCCACGCCGAGCAGCTGATCGACACCGTGCAGGCACTGCGCGGGGCCTGAAGGGTAGCGGACATCGCCCGGCCCGGGTCCCGGCGGCGCTCAGCGCAGATACGCCTCGGTGGCGTACCGGCGCATCATCCTTTGGCTGTTGAAATACGCCGCGTTGGTGCCGATGGTCGCCTTCATCAATCTCACCCAGCCGCGCGGGTCGCCGCTGTAGCCGTAGTAAAGCGGCAGCACGGTGTGTGCGAGCTTCTCGTAGAGCGAGGCGGCATCCTCGATCGCCCAGCCGGTGACCCCCTCGATGCAGCCCTCGACCCACCAGCCGTCCAGCTGCGAGAGGCTCGGCACGCCGTTGAAGGCCGCCTTCATGCCGCTCGTGCCGGAGGCCTCGAGCGGGGGGAGCGGTGTGTTGAGCCAGATGTCGGCGCCTGAGACCAGAAGCAGCGCCAGATCGAGGTCATAGTCCGGCAGATATACCACCGGGAGCGCGCCCGCGAGCTCGCGGGCGCGCTCGTGCAGCAGCGCAATCAAGCGCTTGCCCTCCGCGTCGCGCGGGTGCGCCTTCCCGGCGAGGACGATCTGCACGGGGTGCTCGTGCGCGACCGAGCGCAGCCGGGTAAGATCCGTGAACAGCAGGTCCGGGCGCTTGTAGGCGGTCATGCGACGCGCGAATCCCAGCGTCGCCACGCTGGCCTGCAGCACCACGCCGGTCAGCTCATGCACCTTGTCGATGAGCGCCTGCTTCGCCTTCGCATGGGCCTCCAGCAGGGAGGCGTCGGGAATGCCGTGCACCCTGCCGAGCAGCTCCGGCTCGTGGCACCAGCCGGGCACGAAGCGGTCGTACAGCTCGCGAAAGCTCGCCGCGCTCCAGCTGTAGGGATGCACGCCGTTGGTGATCGCCCGCACCTGGTAGCCGGGATACATCTTGGAGGAGACCTCGGCGTGGCGCTTGGCCACACCGTTGACGAAATCGCTGACGCTCAGGGCGAGCTGCGTCATGTTGAGCTCGCTCGCTCCGCCGAGCGAGGTGAGCACGGAGAAACCGATCGGCCCGTACTCCGGTCCCGGCTGCCCCGGCTTCGGCGCCTCGTGATTGTCGCGGTCGTACACGCTGCTCGCGAACAGGCGCTTCACGAGCTCGTAGGAGAATCGGTCGTGTCCGGCCTCGACCGGGGTATGGGTCGTGAAGCGGCACAAATCCCGCGTTCTTGGCAGATCGTACGGTGCCTCGCCCGGGCGCACGTCATCGGCGGGATAGGTGAAGTGGCGCAGCAGCTCCACTCCGAGAAGCGCGGAGTGGCCCTCGTTCATGTGATACGCGCTGATCTCGAAGCCGAGCGCTCGCAGGATGCGCACGCCGCCGAAGCCGAGGACCATCTCCTGCTCGAGCCGGTAGACCTCATCGCCCCCGTAGAGGTAGTGGGTGATCTGCCGATCATCCTCGCGGTTTTCCGGCAGGTCGGTGTCGAGCAGCAGAACCGGAGCGCGGCCGCCCATGCGGCTCTCGATGACATACAGCCACACGCTCACCCACACCGGCCGGTCCTCGATGCGCACGGCAACCTTGGCATCGAGCCGCTGCGCCCAGCGGGCCGGGTCCCAGGTCGCCGGCCGCTCGATCTGCTGACCGCCGGAGTCGATCTCCTGGCGGAAGTATCCGGCGCGGCTCACCAGGGTCACGCCGACGAGCGGCAGGCGCAGGTCTGCGGCCGAGCGCAGCGTGTCCCCGGCGAGCACTCCGAGCCCTCCCGCATAGGTCGGGATCTCGTTGCGCAGGGCGATCTCCATGGAGAAATACGCCACCCGGGGCAGACTCAGAAACTCATCGAGCACAGTGTCATCTCCACTCCGGCGCGCGCCCCCCGGGGGCACCGGCTGACCGATCGCCGCGGTTGCCCCGCGCCCGCGCCGCGCAACCCCTCGCCCCTATCTGAGCGCGAGCGGCGGCAGATGCGCCCGTACCACATCCTCGGCCTGATGCACCAGGTCTTTCGGAACCTCCGCGGCCACGCTCGCCTCGAGCTCAGGCGAGAGCGCCTGGCGGATCAGGCCGAGAAACTTCGGCTCCGCCATGAGCACGATCCGATCGATGCTGCCCTGACGCTGCGCGAGCGCCAGCGCCTCAGCGATGCGGCGCGCAAAGAGCCTCGCCACGTGCCGGTGCGGCCGGCGGTCCCCCTCCCCGCCCGTCCCATGATGCGCGACCGCCCCGCGGCGGCCGGTGGCCGCGGGCGCGTGATCGAACACCCGGCCCGGCCGGTCGGAGACCAGGTCCCGGTCGTGCAGCCGGGCACGGGCCTCAGACAGCCGGCCGGCCGGATGCAGAGCCGGATCGGGCGGCTCGGTGTCATAAAAACGCGCCTCCGCCTGATCAGCCACCACGATTCGTACTCGCATCGAGCTGCCTCCCGACCTCACATTCCCCAGCACGAGCACTGTACGCGGCCGCGGCGGCGCGCCAATACGTAGTTGTAGAGATGCACACGAGCTGTGGCGCGGCGTGTCCGCCGCCTGCCTCCAGAGGCAAGTACGTATTGAAGCCAACGCGGTCCGGCGGCGATTCTTGCGGCGGGAATCGAGCGATGCGTATCCGCAGATTCACGTGGTCTCGACAACCGAAGGCACTCGCATGTACAAGAAGATCCTAGTTCCCGTCGACGGCAGTCCCGCCTCCACCCGCGGACTGGACGAAGCGATCAAACTTGCCAAGGACCAGGACGCCGAGCTTCGCCTCCTGCACGTGGTCAACGAATGGCTGGCCGTCTCGCCGGATGCCACGAGCGCCGATGTGGGCGGAATCGCCGAAGGGCTGCGCGAGAGCGCCAACATCGTGCTCGATGAGGGCGAGGTCCGGGCCAAGGCCGCCGGAATCATCCCCAACACCGTGCTGCTCGAGCAGATCGGCGCGCCGGTCGGGGCCGTCATCCTGAAACACGCCGAGGAATGGCCGGCGGACCTGATCGTGTGCGGCACCCATGGGCGGCGCGGCGTACGGCGTCTGGTCATGGGCAGCGATGCGGAGTACATCCTGCGCCACTCCCGGGTGCCCGTGCTGCTGCTGCGCCAGCCGGATGAGGAAGAAGGCAAGCAGTGCTGAGCCTGACCCGGGAGGCACCATGGAGCTCGAGCAGGCGATCTACTCCCGGCGCGCGGTGCGCCAGTACGCCGAAGAAGCCCCCGGCGAGAGGACGCTGCGCAAGCTGATCGACGCGGCGATCCAGGCACCGAGCGCCATCAACGAGCAGCCCTGGTCGTTCACCGTGGTGACCGACCGGGATCTGCTCGAGCGGATCTCAGTGAAGACCAAGAGCTATCTGCGTCGCAGCGCGCCCGGGCGCTTCATCCCGGAATCGCTTCACGCCCGGCTCGAGGATCCGCAGTTCGACATCCTTCACCATGCGCCGGCGCTCATCGTGATCGCGAGCGTGACGCACAGCCGCTGGGCCGTGGAGAACTGCGCGCTCGCCGCCGAGAATCTCATGCTGGCCGCCTGTGCCGAGGGCCTCGGAAGCTGCTGGATCGGCCTTGCACAGACCTGGCTCACCACCGCCGCGGCCAGGAAGACGCTCGGCCTGCCCGCAGATCACCTGCCGGTGGCGCCGATCATCGTGGGACGGCCCGTGGCATCGCCCGCGGCGGTCCCCAGGAAAGAGCCGCGGATCCGCTGGATCGGTCCCTGAACCGCCCAAGGCCCGCTCACCTCGCCGCCGGGAGCCATCGCCCATGCCGCCCAACACATCCCCCCCGCCCGTCTGGCTGATCACGGGCTGCTCGAGCGGCTTCGGCCGGGAGTTCGCCCGCGCGGCGCTCGCTCACGGGTTTCGTGTCGCGGCGAGCGCGCGCGATCCAACTACTCTCGGATGGCTGGCACAGTACCCGGACCGGACGCTGGCACTGGCTCTTGACGTGACGGACGCCGGGCAGATCCACAACGCCGTCTCCGACACCGAGCGGGAATTCGGTCGCATCGATGTTCTGGTGAACAACGCCGGCTACGGCTACCTGGCGGCGGTGGAGGAAGGCGACGAGGAGGACGTGCGGGCGTTGTTCGAGACGAACTTCTTCGGTCTGGTGGCGATGACCCGGGCCGTGTTGCCGGCCATGCGCTCGCGCCGCGCCGGGACCATCGTCAACATCGCCTCGGTGGCCGGCCTCGCGGGCTTTGCAGGCGGCGGCTATTACGCGGCGAGCAAGTTCGCGGTCCTCGGACTGTCGCAATCCCTGGCGCGAGAGCTCAAGCCGCTCGGCATCCGCGTGCTCATCGTCGAGCCCGGACCGCTTCGCACCGACTGGGCCGGGCGATCGCTCAAGCAGTCGTCGAATTTCATCTTCGACTACGAGCCGACCGCCGGCCATCATCGGCGCGAGACCGTCGCGCACAGCGGCCACCAAAGCGGCGATCCGGCCCGGGCCGCCGAGGCGGTGATCCGGGCCGTGCTCGCGGAGCATCCGCCCGAGCACCTGGTGCTCGGGCGCCACGGCTACTGGATCGCCGAGCACCAGCTGCGCGGGCAGCTGCGAGATCTGCACGCCTGGCGCGCGCTCTCGGTGAGCACGGACTTTCCCGAGCTGCCGGCACCGCATCGAGACGCGCCAGACGTCTACATTCCTCCCCGCGCCGGGACTTGAATCCCGGGGCCCCCGCCCCGGCCGCCTCAGAACCCGGCACCGCCGTCGACGTCGTACTCGACCCCGAACCACGCGCCGATCGGCATCCCCACGGTCCGGAACTGGGCGTTGCGCCAGGTCGTTCCGGTGGTATCGAAGGTATGGCCCGGCCCGGTCAACTCGTTGAGTCCGAGGATGCCGTAGGTGTAGTAGCGCTGGTCAAATACGTTGTCGATCCGGGCGAACACACGCCAGCGGGAGGAGAGCGAGTAGCCCGCGTTGAGATTGACCAGGAAGAAGCCGGGAATGGGGCCGTTGATATCCCGGTTGTTCTCATCGCCCTGGGCATAGATGTCCGACTGGCCGACGACATTGACACCGAGCGTGAGCGGACCGGCGGTGTACTGCCCATTCAGCTTGAGGATGTTCTCCGGGATCCCCGGGATCCGGTCGCCCGGGACCACGCGGATGTCGGTGCAGGTCGCGCAGTCGATGGGCGCCGCAGTGGAATTGTTCGGGCTGTTGAGGGTGAGCGGCGATTGGAAGGTCGCCTGGACGAACGAATAGTGGACGCCGAGATCGAACGGTCCCTTTCTTCCATGCACGCCGAGCGAGAATCCCTGCCGGCGGGTCTGGCCGACGTTGACGAAGTATCCGGAGCTGACGATTCCGTTGCCGGCCGCGACGAACTGGATGTCGTTCTCGAGGTTCGTGCGAAAGACCGACGCGGTGAAGGAGATCGCGTGCCCGAGCTCTCCGCGCGCGCCGATCTCGAAGTTCTTGGCCGTCACCGACTTCAGCGGCGGATCGGAGGTGAAGGCGTCCGGCAGGGTGCACGGCGCGGTCGGATTGGCGCAGGTGAGCTCCATCGGCGTCGGCACCCGCGTACCCTGGTCGTAGTTTGCGTACACCGTGAGCGTGCGGGTCGGGTTGAATGTGAGCCCCACGGACGGATCGAAGTGATTGTAGACATCGTGCCCGTTGAGCGCCGTGCCGAGGCGATCCTGCAGCGTCACGCTCGCGTGGTTGTAGCGGCCGGCAACATTGAGAAAGAGCTTGGGCGTTATGCCGAAGGTGTCAGAGAAGTACAGGCCCGAGTAATTATTGACCGCATGCAGCAGCGTACCGAGCAGCGCGGGGGAGCCCGACAGCGTATCGCGAGAGGTGCCCGCCTGCTGGCTGAACTGACGGTAGTTCGTCCAGGCCGGATCATAGCTCGCGCCGACGATGAGCGTATTGCGGTGGCCCGCGAGAAGGCTGTGGCCGGAGATCTGCAGCGCCGCGCCCGGCCGGTACTGGTCGATGCCCTCGATGGCATTGCCCATCGGCTCGTTGCCGGTCCCGACGGGCAGGGTCGGATCGAAGTTGCCGTTGACGTTGCTGTTGAATATATCGGTGCTCACCCTGCGGAAGTAGCCCTTCGCCGTCAAGGTCCATCCGGAGGTGAGCCGGTGGCGCTCGTCGAAGTTCAAGAAGACCATCTGGTTCGTCTGAATGTCCGGCCAGGTGTAGCTCTGGTATGGATCGGAGAGGAGCGACAGCGGCAGTGTCTGGTTGCCATAGAGCGTGTTGTCGGCATAGGTCAGGTTGAGGGAGGCGTCGTTCAGGCTGTCGCGATAGCCCACCTCGCCGTAAACCTGGCGCACCCGGCTCGGGTTCTGATCGCCCCAGCCGTGATCGTCGAAGACCGTTCCGCCGAGGTAGTAATCGAAGTGCCGGTCGTGCCCGCCGGTGTCGAGCTGCTCGACGTGCCGGCCGAAGGACCCCCCGTAGATCTCGAAGTGCGTCCCGGGGTCGTCGAATCCCCGCTTGGTCGTGATGCTGACGGCGCCGCCGAGGGTATTGAAGCCGAACACGGGATTCGCGCCCGGAATCACCTCCAGACTGGAGATCGCCCCCTGCGGAATGAGGTCCCAGTTGACCACGTCGCCGAACGCCTCGTTCACCCGTACACCGTCAACGTACACCGAAACGCCCTCGGGCGTACCGAGCACCGGCGAGGCGGTGAAGCCGCGAAAGTTCAGGTTCTCCTGAAACGGAGTGCCCTCGGTGTCGTTGAGATTGACGCTCCCGGCCAGCTGGTTGAGCGACCCGGAAAGGGTGGCCGAGGCGAGGCGGTTGATCGCACTCACCGAGATCTGCTGAATATTGGCCGGAACCTCGTTGAGCGGAACCTGGCTGCCGCCGAGCGGAGCGGTGATCACCACCTGCCGCAGCGTCGCGGCGAGGGAGGGGAGCGGGGGAGCGGCTGCGGCGGGGGATGCGGCGTGTGCGCTAGCCACGAGCGCCTGCGCGAGCCCGACAATGGCCAGGGCGGACAGTGCGCGGACGATGCGGCAGGACCCTGTGCGGATCGACATGCTTGACCGGGCTCCAGATGATCGGGGGTCCTTTACCCCCGCGGCCACTGTTCCATGGCGATGGCGGAGTGCGCAAGGGAGTTTCTCCCGACTTGCGCCCGTTCGGCCCATCGACGGCGCTGTGCCAAAATGGAACGCTTGCGCAACTCGGGATGCGCGGGCGTCAGACTCCGGGATAGACTGATCGGCGCCTGATCCGGCGGACAGCCCGCGGCAGATCGAAGGCAGCTGGAGTATTGCGCAATGTGGGCTCGACTCCATCCGGGACCCGGCTCAAGCACCGCCTCACTCGCGGATGCCGCGCTCGAGCCCCGACCCCTGCCCAGCGCTTCGCCCCCTAAAGACCCCCTGCGCAGGGTACGCCGGCGTGATGCACTCATTGTCGCTGCGCTGACCGTTGCCACTTGGGTGGTGTGCGCGATCTTCAACGTCACGGAGATGTTGCGCCGCCTCACTGCCCCCTATGAGCGCTACCAGCTCGATGAGGTGCCCACCGCGCTGCTCGTGATGGGCCTCGCTCTCACCTGGTTCGCCACCCGCCGATACAACGAAGCCCGGCGGGAGATCGCACGCAGGAAATCAGCCGAAGAGCGGCTGGCGGCGGTGCTGGCGGACAACCGCCGCCTCGCTCAGCAGTACGTCGAGCTGCAGGAGGCCGAGCGCAAAGCGCTCGCGCGCGAGCTGCACGATGAGCTCGGACAGTACCTGAACGTCATCAAGATCGATGCCGTGCGGATCCGCGATGATCCCCGGGGCGACCTACAAGCGGTGCACGGCCGGGCGGGCGCGATCGTGGACAACTGCGATCACGTCCATGGCGCTGTGGCGAGCCTGATCCGCGAGCTGCGGCCGGCGGGCCTCGATGACCTGGGCCTCGCGGCCGCATTGGAGCACTGCGTCCAGGCATGGCGCACAAGGCTGCCCGAGGTGGCCCTGAGGCTGTCTGCCACGGGGGATTTCACGGCACTGCCGGAGGACCTTGCGGTCACCGCATACCGCCTCGTTCAGGAGGCGCTGACCAATGTAGCGAAGCACTCGGCCGCTCATCGCGTGACCATCCATCTCGATCGGGCGCCGTGGCGCGGACCGCCGGATGACACGGTGACCGTCACGGTCGAGGATGATGGGACCGGGACCGAGCCGGGCGTGGCAGGCCGGGGACTCGGCCTGATCGGCATGCGCGAGCGGGTCATCGCGCTACGCGGGGGGCTTGCCATAGAAACTTCCCCCGGACAGGGGTTCAAGCTGACGGCGCGCATTCCGGTGCGGACCGCCTCGCGGCCCCTCTCATGACGACGCCGATCAAGGTTCTGCTGGTCGACGATCACGCCATCGTGCGCGAGGGCTACCGCCGGCTTCTCGAGGGCGAGCCTGGCATTCAGGTCGTCGGGGACGCAGCCAATGCGACGCAGGCCTGGGAGCGCGCGCGCACACTCACTCCGGATGTGGTGGTGATGGACATCGCCCTACCGGGAACGAGCGGCATAGAGGCAACGCGCCGCATGCTCAAGGATCAGCCGCACCTGCGCATCTTGATGTTCAGCATGTACGACGACGCGATCTACGCGTCCCGCGCGCTCGAGGCCGGCGCCCTGGGCTACCTCAGCAAGGCGAGCGCCCCGGAGGTCCTGGTGCAGGCGATCTACGCGGTTTCCCGGGGCGAGAGCTGCATGAGTGCGGACGTGGCGGCGAACCTGGAGCGATCGGCGCAGCCCGGAACCTCCGAGATCGAAGCGCTGACGCCGCGCGAGTTCGAAGTGCTGCGCCTGCTGGTGCAAGGCGAGACGGTCAGACGCATCGGCGAGAAGCTCGCGCTCTCGGAGAAGACTATCGCCAACCATCAATCGGCCATCCGCGAGAAGCTCGGCGCAAGGAACAGCGCGCAGCTTGCGAGACTCGCCGCACAGATGGGATTGTTCCGGTGAGCCCCTCCTCGGCAGGGGGCTCGATGGAAATCGCGGGCGTGACTGCGCATTCGACAAATTTCTTTTCGTATCAATAGCTTGCGCTGCTCGTCATCGGTTTTCCGGTCAATATTCGGTGAACCCGCCTTTTGCCAGGAAGCTGATCTACATCAGCACGATCAGTGGGAAACGGGAGTCTTATAAGCTGGCTGCTATTTCGTGCTGCATCGCGGCGAGGAGGCTGTTCATGGACCCGTTACTCACGTCGATGATCATGCTCGGAGCGCTGGCGACCGTGATCGTATTATTCACGGGTATCGGCTCGATGGCCCATGGCGATCGTTACGACGATCTTCGCAGCGACCATCTGATGCTCGCGCGGGTCGCGCTACAGGCGGTTACTGTGCTGCTGGTGCTGGTCGCACTACTGCTGGCGGTCTCGTAGCCTGCGGCGCTCGGCAAAATGAGTCCGGCTCTGCTCAGCAAAACGAGGCCATACGGGTGACAGGATTGGGCGCAACATTCGTGACGCTGTCACTGCGGTTCTCGGGCGCGGGGACGGTAGCCGGGGCG